>JAUYCF010000088.1 GCA_030692355.1 Thiobacillus sp. | reverse complement strand
GTGCCGTCAAGAATGCAGCACTACACTATTGATCCGGCACGAATTAAACATGACTACCGTTCGCCCTGAGCCTGTCGAAGGGCTGTGCTTCGACAGGCTCAGCACGAACGAACTCACGGATAAATCTGGCCGGATCAATAGTGTTTCTTCCGCATCGGCATCGAGTCAGGCAGGGCGGCTACACGGCTAATTTTCCTGGCATGCCACGTAGCGATTCAGAATTCCTGGCACCAACGGTTGCGCTGCGATATTGAAATAATTGGCTACGGGATTGACTGCGGCGCGGGTCTGCTGCCAGGTTTTGCCGTCATGCCGCCATAGGGTGAGGCGGCTTTCGTCCTTGATGGCGCTGCCCAACTCGTGGCGGGTGGAGCTTTCCTGCAGATAGTCGAATTGCAGATCGACGCGGGCGGGTTGCTCGCTTTTCAACGTGACGAACCAGGTGCGCTCGATACATTGCGAAGCCGATTTTCCTGGCGGCAGACTGCTGGGAGGCGTTTCACGGTCGGTTTCAACGGTCAGCCTTACGGGCGCCTGTCCTTCCCGCAAGGTGGCGAAAGCCAGAGGGTACGCCAGTAGTTTTTCCATGAAGGGGGTTTTCTCTCCGTGGGCGGCCAGGACTTCGTTGGCCATCAAGTCCATGGGTTGCGTCCGGCGTTGTTTAAGGCTTTCCGGGGTAAGCGGCGTTAAGGGCGTATAGCTGGTATAGGGCAGCCAGCGTGGCGTGTCGAAGGGCGAAGGATCCAGCAACAGGCCTTTAAGGGTGTGGTAGCGCCATTCGTTGAAAAAGGCCAGGGCGTCAAAATGGGCTGACGCGGCGCCCGGCTGCTGGGCGGGGTAGGCTTCATGGGCGAGTAGCGGTTCGACCAGTGCCTTGATATCGGCTAGCCGGCGCTGGAAACCGGTCGGTTCGTACCATCCGGAAGCCGGGGTGTCGCCGGGGGTCAGCACTTCTTTCAGGCGCGCCTGAAAACGCGCATACAGACGCGGGTTTTTGAGCATCTTGGTTTTCAGCGGGTTTTCCGCGCCGACCACCGGGGGGTAAAGGTACTGGAAAAATTCGTTATGAATATTCTTCGGGAAAGCCTGGGCGTTATCCGCCACCCGGCCCCAGGACAGATCGTAATCCCAGGGAATCACCCGCCACTTTTGTTCGGCAGGCGCGTAGTGCAGGAAATAGTTTTTGTTGTAGGTGTCACCGTTCTGGGTGAGGGTGTTGATCACCAGCCAGTCGATGACGGACTGGGCGTCAAAGTGTTCATCCAGCCAGGTGTCGAAGTTTTCAACCGGCGTGTCGTTAAGCGCCTTTGCCAGATTGGTCAACGCGCTCATGTCCCCCCCCTGGGGGAAGATTTTCTTCCAGCAGAACGCTGTGCGAGAAACGTTGGCAGGCATGAAATCGCCACAAAAAGTACTGTCGTCTGGCTGGTAAAACTCGCCATGACCGAGGCCCAGTCGATCGAACATGACGTCGTCCATCCACTCGATGTCGAAATACAAACCGATATAGCGACCATTCAGATAAAGCTTCTTGTAACCCGTCCGGGGGATGTGCATGCCTAATGCGCGAGCAAGATCCCAGGCCAGCCATTCGCGGGCCTGGGTCGGATCCGTGGCCATGGCGTTCAATGCGATCCGGCGGTGACCCTGCCAGGTCTGTCCTTTGGGCAGGGTGATCAACAGGGATTTTTTGAGATAGCGGCGCGAGAAACTGCCCTTGACCGCGATCTCGCCTGCGACCAATCCGTTGCCGATTTTCAGGCGAACGGGGAAAGCCGATTTGTCGAAAGGCTCTTTTCGAAAAAGCACCTCGGCATCCCGTGCATCCATCTCCAGATGGATTTCGCTGCTCGCTACCGGTGTGCCGCCTGCAAGACCGTAGTCCGCAGCCGGAGGGCTAACGACGGGGGGTTGAATTCCCGGCTCGCTGGATGGCGGCACTTCCCGAACCGCGGCTGCTTGAGCGGCCACGGTGGCGTCAGCTGGCCAGTGTCGCGCGGGTGCATGGATGTGACCATCCTTGTTCAAGCCGCTGTGCGGCTTGGCCGGTGCCGTCTGGGTGCTTTCCGCCTGCGCACCCTGGGTCAGGGTGACACCGATAAGAAATGTGATCAGCAGCTTATTTAGAGAATGTTTTTTCATAACTGATTCTGATTGCGCTCGTGTCGTGGGTGTTTTTTCCAGTCAAACTGGTTTGCAAAGCCATACCCAGCTTCTCATGTTTTCCGATGGCGTGTTGCAGGGACAGACTGGCATCCAGTCTTCGAAAGGCATCTTGGTCGTTCACCGCATTCGGGGCCGCGGACCGGGTTCCGCCCAGTGACTGGCTGTATTCAAGGCCCGCTTGAGCCGACCAGCCCCCGATGCCAAGATTCCAGTCGGTTGCCTGCAATGGCAAGGTGTATTGCGTATAGACCGAGCCTTCCCGGGGCGAGCCGTCAAACCAGCCCTTGATGTTCGCGCCAAAATCCCATTTGGGCCGCAACGGGTTGATTTCGTTGGTGAGGTCGTAGGGATTTGGGCGAGGATGGTAGTGCAGGCCAGCCGTCACGCCCACGGCGTCGCGGCTGTCGCTCTGGTTGCCGATACGATGGCTCGGCAGCAAGAGGGCCGTCTCCCACACCCAGGTGTTGCGAAACGGATCGAGGCGGCGTGCGAGCCCGATCTTGCCGCTTTCCACCCCCCATTTTGCGTCACTGGCGCAGCTCTGGTGGCGCAAGGATCCGCTCGCAAACAGCGTGGTGTAATAAGACCAGCCATATTCGCCATAGGCGCTGAAAGATTGACCTGGACTGCAACTGCTGGAGAGGGCATTTCCGCTCTTGTCGAAAATACGGTCGCCCAGGTCCATGCTCAGGCCTAGCGATGCGAAGCTTTCTCCGCCGCTTCGCATATGGCCGCCCGCGCTGGCGGCCAGCGGAATCGCCAGGATATACAAGAGATGTTGCGTCAATATTCTTTTCATGGGGCGTGCTCGTCAATCAAGGCTCTGTTTGTGGCTGTTTGCGCCAGACGCGCCACTCGCCCGTGTCATAGACAAGGTCGTATCCCGGGGCGCCATTCCAGAAGAGTTCCGGGAACTGCTGGGTTACGCGATCCAGAGCCGCAGCTGGCCTGGCGGGGTTGGCGACGACGATCTGCTGGGTAAGCGGCTGTGGCCGTTTCATCTCATTCTTGAACTGATGGGAAAACGGCAGAATCAGGTTGCGCGCATGGCCGCGGGCCGAAATGGCCCGATAAAGCGAGCGATCGTCGATGAGGGTGGGTTGGGCATTTTCTCCAAGCCACCGCCCCATTTCAATCTGGTCATCCCTGGCGGGTTGAACATTGCCTGAAAGCGCGCCTTGCCAGGCATGGGTTTCATGGGACGGCTGCCAGCTCAATGCCAGCCAGCCGCCCAGGTTGCCCATTACAAGCATCGCCAGCATGAGATTGATTTTCCGCGAGCGTGGCATCAGCAGGATTGCCGTCATCGTTGCCGGGACAAGCAGGAACAGGAAACCGGACAAATCCGGCAGGAAAAAAATCAGGGTGCCCAGTCCAACCGCCAGCACGGGATGTATAAACAGGGACAGCGCCGCAGCCATCCTGGCGGGGTATCGGCGATAGCGCCAGGCAAGCCAGAGCGGGAGCGGAAAGGCCAGCGCGGAAAACATCAGAGCCCAGCCAAGGGGCGCCAGCCATTGGCCACCCATCGCGGATAGCCACGGCGAGCTTTCGGGATGGCTCAGCGCACCGCGGAAACTGGCCTCGGGTGACTGCAAAAAGCCCCAGGCATTGCCATGAAATACCCAGTTGAGAAATAGCCAGCCGCCCGCGGCGACCATCAGCGGAAAACCCAGAATGCTGTAGATGCCGACCAGCGAGTTGCCCAACATGCGGCTTGGCGCCAGTATGGGGATCAGGGGCATCAGTGCCAGAAACAGCAGCATCGTTCGTTCGTCGGCAAAAAATAGCACCGCAAACATCGAAGAGACCAGCACCACGGCACGCAGGTCATGGATGCTGATGATGAGATAGCAGCCATAACAGAACACGTAGAACATGAGCAGGAGCAGGGCGTTGTGAAGGCCGGAGCTTGCCGCCCACAGGCTGTAAGGATGGAGCGCCAGCAGCGCCACCATTGCCAGACGGGACCACAACGGGTAGCCCTTGTGCCACAAATGACGATTCCATAACCCGAACATGAGCGCAATGAGGATTGCCGACAGGGCAGCGCCAGCGAGCGCGCTGTCGATGCCAGGCACGCTACGCACCATGGCCAGCAGGTATATCGGTCCGTGGGGATAGAGCAAACCGATGTGTTCGATTCGGAACTCGTCGGCATCGATCGACGTAACGGCCTTGCTCCAGCGATGCAAATCGAAATCGCTGATAAAACCGTTCCCGCCCAGCCAGATATTGAGGCCGATATAGAGGCAGCCCAGGGCGAGAAACACCGCCAGGGAGAGGAGCCGGAGCCTAGGCTTGCGGCTGGCGATGTAGATCGATGTCATCGTGTTTGAATTGGGATAAGCCATGAGTGGTTTTTTCCCAGAAGAAAGGGTTGTGTATCAGCTGCCAGAGACCTTTGTAGGCGGCCACCGTCATCAGCAACCAGTAAGCGGGTACGGTCAGGGCATAGGGCATAAGGTGAAAGTTGTGGCGCTTGAATGCCCCGAGCATGTTGAGATAGACAAAAAATCCATTTCCGATAATCAGGTTGAACAAGCTGATATACAGCACAACAGGTGGAAAAATAATGTCAAATCCGCTCCAGCGCGTCGCAAGCCAGTAAGCGAACATGACCAGCATAAAGGGCAGGGAAAGGGCGGTGAGAATGTTGCCGCCGACAAAGAACTGGAAACCCCAGAAGCCCGTATGGCCCAGTGAGCGGTAAAGCTCGACAGGTTTGCGCATGTGGACCAGATAGGTTTGCATGTATCCCTTGAACCAGCGCGAACGCTGGCGGATCCAATTGCCAACGTGACTGTTGGCCTCTTCGAAGGTGGTCGAGTTGGCCACGCCCACGCGATAACCGCGCTGGGTGAGCCGCACGCCCAGATCGGCATCTTCCGTGACGTTGAAGGGATCCCAGGCATTGGCCTCCCGTAGCACGTCCATCTTGAAGTGGTTGGAGGTGCCGCCTAGCGGAATGGGAATCTTCAAGGCTTCCAGCGCAGGCAGGTAAAAATCAAACCAGAGGGAATACTCCAGCGTGAACATGCGGGTGAGCCAGTTTTCAGTGGAGTTGAAATAATTTAGGCGAGCTTGAATACAGGCCACATTGTCTGGCGCCTTGCGAAACGCGATGACGGCTTTTTTGAGTTGATCCGGCTCGGGTTTGTCTTCGGCATCGTAGATGGTCAGCAACTCGCCGCGCGCGAAATTGAGCGCGTAGTTGCAGGCCTTGGGTTTGGTTCTGGGTTGTGAGTGGGGCACCCGGATGATTTCGAAAATGCCTTCCAGGCCAAGATCTTTTGCTGCCTGTATGGTTTCTATGTCGTCCTCTTCAAGTACCAGCTTCACATCCAGCTTGGACAGGGGGTAATCCATACGCCGCAACGCCGAGCTGAGGATGGGCAAGGTGTCCGGTTCTTTGTACATGGGTACCAGAATGGTGTAAACCGGCAAATCATGGTCCTCCAGTGCTGCGACCTCGGCATCGCTGACCTTGAGATCAATGCTGCGATGCGAGCCCACCCAGGTCAGCACGGTACGCAAGCCGAAGCTGAGCAGGAAGAAAACGGACAGGAAACCGTTGAGGGCGATGAGTGTCACGACGGGCCATAGCACCAGGCAGGTCAATATCAAGGTTGCCAGCACGCCGATGACGATAATCTGTCGGCCGGTAAACACCTGCCGGGCGGATTGGTCGGGACGTAGTCGAGCCAGCTCCAGGACCGACTTGTCGGTGAGGCGTGCATTGGCGACGCGCTGCACACTCCAGATGATGTCGAACTTGGACGTGATGACGAATCGCACAGACTTGCCATATCGGTCTTCAAGCTGGGCCAGCATGGTCTCGCTGGGATCGGCGACGGCGATCAGTAATTTTCCATTTTCCTGCTTCCATGGCAGGTAAAGGGACTGGGCATACTGATCGAGTTCCGCCATGACGAACAGGCTTTCGTCCGGGGGCGATTTAAGCAAATCGACAAAGGGGAGTTCGAACTGGACAGACAGCGTGCGGTAAAAGTCGTATGCGCGCACCCAGCCCTTGGCCAGCAGAATGTCCCCCAGCCGGGTTCCCCAGCGTGCTTGCAGGGCCAAAGCCTCATCCAGGCGCGCCTGGCTTAAAAGGCCGTCCCGAACCAATGCGTCGCCGATGTGCGCATTGGCATGTGGGACTGCAAAGGGAATTTGAGCTGACATCAGGTTTTCCCGTGCGCACGGATTTTGCGATAGAGGCCGACCATCGTGGCGCCGATCAGCATCCAGCCCAGGGCGATCACCCAGAAACGGTGTTGCGCAAACCAGTCAAGCCAGTCGCTATAGTCCGGATACGCTATCTTCGATATGGCGGGTTCGCGGGAATCGAGCGTGAGGGCCACGCCCTGTTCCGTAATAAAGGCGACATTGTCGCGATCCAGATGCAGTTTCCCGGAAGCGGGCAACGGGCCCCCGGCCGGCGTCAGCAAAGACAATCCCAGCTTCCCGCTTTGGGAAACCAGCTGCGCCAGTCCAACGCCAGGCAGGTGGTCCAGATCCAGCAAAGGTTGGTTGTTTCCATCCAGCACCTTGACCCGTCCACGCTCCAGATGGACCCCCGCTTTCTCCAGTGCCACGCCGCGTCCGATTAAAACAAAGGGATGCTGGGGCTTGAAGGCTTCTCCCGCCTTCAGGAAATGAACCCGATCTTCCGTAACATCAAGCCCCAGGTTGGCAAATACAGAAGCCGCCATCTGGAGTTCCCGCAGCAAATTTGCCTGGCTGTCAGGCGTCAGATAAATGTCCACGCCCTTGGCAAAATGAGCACGCAGATCATTGAAGCTGGCTGGTTTGATGTCCGCATCGATCAGATCAATCCGTGTGCCCGGCAATAGCTGAACCGGAAAAGCAGACAAGACGCCCTGGCAATCGCCTTGCACATCCGTTCGTTGCACCGCGATGCGCAGATTGTTGATTCCCGTGCGCTGTGCTGACGTTTCCAGGTCAAAACGCAGCGTGTGGGGTTTGCCATCCCGGTCAAGCGGGCGAACTTCCTGCAATATTCCATTCAGGAAAACCTGCAGCAGCTGCTGGCCTTCCTTCGGCTGGGGGGCGGACACAATATTGACCACCAGACGCTGCAAACGCTTGTCTGCCGGAGTGAGAGGTGCGGCCAGGTCGATGCTCCATTCGATGTTGCGGCTGACATACTGGGTTTCGCCGAGGCCGGCCGCTATCAGGTCCACTACCTCCCGGTTTTTGGCCGGCGAGACGGCTTGCCCATGGCGGTATTGATTTCCGCGCAGCAGCCCCGCCAAATGAAGCGGCTGGGATGCCAGCGGACTTGCCAGAAGACGATCGGTGACCAGAATCAATGGCTTGCCAGTGATATCGTGCGTGAGCGCCAGTGCGCCGTCCTTGTCCAGGCCTTGCGGCAGCGCGCCTGGATAACGGCGTGATAATTCGGCTTCGCTCCCCACCATGACATCCGCCGTTTGGGTGGAGGCGGTAAAACTGACTTGACGCCCCATGCCATGCAGCAAAACCGCTGTCTGCAACAGCGCAGCGGTCACCGACGGGCTGTTGGTTTGCGGCACCCCCACTTTTACCTGGGCGGGGAGCGAAGTCCACGCCGCTGCCAGGTTGGTTGCGGGATCAAGTTCGATGGTCACAGCGGTTTGCGGCAAAATCTGTACGAAATGCAATGCCAGCCGGCGCTCGTCAAAACAGCGGTTTTCGCCATGTGACAGCACCGCCTTGACGGTTAGCTGCAAGGCATCGCGCTGCATCGCTTCCTGATCCAGCGGAATATCGATAAAGGTCGCCTGCTCGCGGTTTTCCAGACTGAGCAGTCGGGATGGTTTCCCATTGATTGCGAACCGCAGGCTGGAAGCCGCGTTTAGCAGGGGCGATGCGCGGAAATGGACCCGAAGCGAGCCCTGTCGAAGGCTCGCTCCTCGTGGCAAGGGAAAGAAGAAATCCTTGCTGTGCACGCCATAGGCGCCTTCAAAAAAGTGTCCCTGTCGATGGCCGATATCGGCCAGCGTCAAATTGAAGCTGCCGGGTGTGGCAAGCGCCGTCGGCACCGTTGAAGTTGACGATGCGACAGATTGTTCCGGATTGCTTTCCTGGTAAGGCGACGTCAGGACTTCCGGGGCCAGGTCAACCGGCTCCTTGTCCACAGCCAGACTGGCATTGGTCGTGAGCGCCAGAATCAGACCGGGAAACAGCTTTCGGATCTTGTTTTGCGTCTTTTTCATTTTGGTTTCCATTTTGGTTTTCATGGAGTTCAATCAACAGGAACAGGTTGGATGTGGGTTTTTTGGCGAGGCGGCACGGCATGAACGGCGGGCGGGATCAGCAATGCCAGCCAGACCAGCGCGAGCAGGATGACCCCGCCCGCCAGCAGCATTTCTCCTCCATCCGGGATCAACAGGCTCAAGGCCAGGCTCAGGATCACAGCCAGACCCTTGGAAAATCGTAGCCAGACGATGTCGATGAAGGCTTTGGCTTCGTATTTTTCGGTTCGAGACAAGGGCACATACAGGGCTTCGCGCGCGGTTTGCTGAATGGAATAGGCAAAAGCGCCATCTGCCGTATTGAGCAGGCTTGCTGTGAGCAAAGCGGGAAATATCAGGTAGGCGGATTCACCCAGCAGGATGGCCATGGGCATCACCAGCAAAGCCAGCTTTAAGCTGTGGCGGCGCAGGATCCATGTCGTTAGAAGCAGTTGGACCAGCACCGCCATGGCATTGGAGAAGGTGTAGACCGCGCTGAAATATTGTTTGAGTTGAGCGGCGTCCACGGCCCGGCTGACGGCGGCAGTGAATTGATAATCGATGATGACCGACGCAACTTCATACAGCAGAATCACGCCGGCGATTAAAAGCAAAGCACGGGAATCGAGAATGGCGCGTGCGCCCTTGAACAGCCCGCCGCGGCCTGATTCCGTGTCTATCTTGCCGGATCCCGCGTTGACGCACTGAATTGGAGTGCTCCTGGAAACCAGCCACCCGATCGCCGCCACGCAAAGCGTCAGGGTGAGACTCACGCCCAGCACGCCCGGAACGCCCACGGCGCGATCCAGTCCCCCCCCGCAACGCTGCCGGCGAGTCCGCCCAAGACGCCGCCCAGGCCGATCAGTCCATAGATGTGTCGTGCATCGCCCACGCTTGAGTGATCGTGCAGGGTGGCAAAAAACAAGGCGACCATGCTGCTGACGTACACGTCACCAAAGAGATATAGCGCCCAGACCGAGGCTTCGCCCGGTTCGCGCACGAGTGGAATCATTGCCGCCAGACCTGCCGCGAATAACAGAGCGACCGCCAGGCCAAACCCGCGGGCTACGAAACGCCGGCGCAGCCAAACCAGTATCAGCGCCATTACGAGTGCCAATAAAATATTGGTTTCCTTGGCCAGAAGCTCCATCTGGGCCGGTTCCAAACCATTAAACCCACCGTGAGTCTTGTAATAACCGACAAAAAGCGCTTTCTTGATTGGTTTCATGATCCAGAAAGCAACAATCAGCAGAAAAAAATACAGGGTCATGGCCGCCGTATAGCGGCGATGCCCAACGGGCACCCGTGAAATTTGAACGGTAAATATCCCCGCCACGGCCAGCAGCAACGGCCAGCGCCATGCCAGAACGAAATCAGCGAACTGGGTGAAAAAGTTTTCCATGCAATCTCTAGGCGGGCGTTGCCGATGATTTGCATGGTCAGCAATACTCGTTCCAGCAAACGATTTATGCGGGAATCAATTGCGATGTTGGCGTAATGCAGGGCTTTGCGGCCGACGCACCCTTTGATGCGGGTTGCGGGCGCGTGAGGCGGGGTGTCGTGATATCGGCGGTGGTGCGCGGTTTTGTACATCGCCGATGAGGGATTTACTCAATCATGCGGGGTGCGCGTCGTTTTTACTAAAACCGCTCATCCTCGTACAGGTAGCGCCACTGCCCGGGCGGCAGCTTCCCCAGCGGGACGCGGCCGAGGCGGATGCGCTTCATTGACAGCACCTGCAGGCCGACGGCTTCGCACAGGTGCGCGATCTGTCCGGGCTGGGCGCCTTTCAGCGCCACCCGCAGGCGGGTTTCATTTTGCCAGCTGACCTTGATGGCGGGCGGGGTCTTGCCGTGGTAAGGGATGCCCCGGTTCAGCCGCTTGAGGCCGTTGGGGGCGAGTTCGCCTGCGACTTCGACGATGACTTCGTGCTCCAGGGTGGCGGCGTCTTCGGTCAGCTTGCGCGCCACGCGCCAATCCTGGGTGAAGACCACGAGGCCGCTGGCGTCGGTTTCCAGCGGCGCGCATAAAGTCAGTTGGGCGAAGTGTTTTTTCAATGGGCGCAGGCCGGAGAGGTCTTCGGCCCACAAGGTGGTGGGAGTGAGCAACTGCGATGCGGGCTTGTCGCCCTCTATCGTGAGATAGCCGGGCGGTTTGTGCAGCAGCAGCGTGACGGGTTCGGCCTGTGCAAGGTTGGCCCGGGGGTCGATTTCGATGCGCTGGTCGGTAACGCGGAACTGCGGCTCCTCGATCACGATGCCGTCGACCCGCACCCAGCCGCCGGCGATGAACTGCTCGGCTTCGCGGCGCGAGCAGGCGCGCAGTTCGGCGACGCGTTTGGCAAGGCGGATGGGTTCGGTCATGGCGGTCGGGCGTGCGGGTGGAGCCGCGAGTTTACGCTGTCCGGGCGACGCACACAGCACGGGCGCATGGCCGTTATGGGAATGCGGTTGTTATTGCGTGTGCCGGCGCGGTATGCTTTTGGACCCACGCACCCCGATCCTTTGATCACTCACTCCCGGAGACGCCCATGAAAACTGCACTTGCGCTGTCATTGTTGTTTTTCACCTCTTCCGCCCTCGCCGCCGTGGTCGGCAAGGATGTCGCGTACCAGGCCGGCGATACCGCCATGAAGGGCTACCTGGCGTATGACGATGCTGTCAAAGACAAACGCGCGGGCGTGCTGGTGGTTCCCGAATGGTGGGGCGCCAATGACTACGCGAGAAAGCGCGCGCGCATGCTGGCAAGCGAGGGCTATGTGGCGCTGGTGGTCGACATGTACGGCAACGGCCAGGTGGCCGACAATCCGAAGGACGCCGGTGCGCTGGCGGGCAGCGTCAACAAGAATCCGCCGCTGGCCTACGCGCGCTTCGATGCCGCGCGCAACTTCCTTGATCAGCAGCCCAACGTGAAGCAGGGCGAGATCGCCGCGCTGGGCTACTGCTTCGGCGGCGGCGTGGTACTCAACATGGTGCGTTCGGGCATGCCGCTGAAATCGGCGGTCAGCTACCACGGCGTGCTGGCGACCGACATATCGGTCAAGCCGGGCGACATCAAGACCAAGCTGCGCATCTTCCATGGTGAGGCCGACCCCATCGTGCCGCCCGCCCAGGTCGAGGCGTTCAAGACCGAAATGGACAACGCCAAGGCCGACTACATGTTCGTGGCCTACCCCGGCGTCAAGCACACCTTCACCAACCGCGAAGCCGACAGCTACGCCGCGCAGTTCGGACTGCCGCTCAAATACGACAACGCGGCCGATACCGATTCGTGGACGCGCACGCTGGAGTTCCTCAAGGCGACGCTCAAATAATGGCCGACTGCGACCACGACGACTGTCACATGCCGCGCGGCGGCGGCAGCCTCGGCATTCCGCAGACCGGGCCGTTCGACCCGGCGGCGTTCGAGCAGGCGGTCAACGCCATGCTCGTCGCCTGCGGGGTGGCGCCGGATTCGGTGCATACCGGGCGCACCGCCGAGCGGGTGCGCGAGCTGTGGCAGCGCCGCCTGCTCGGCGGTTACACGATCGACCCCGCCGCCGCGCTGGGCGAGGGTTTTGCCGACGACGGCAACGACATGGTGGTGGTGCGCGGCATCGCGGTGCACGGCGTGTGCCCGCATCACCTAGTGCCGTTTCGCGGGGTGGCGCACGTGGCCTACATCCCCGGCGGGCGGCTGCACGGCTTCGGCCGCATCGCGCGCATGGTCGACGCCATCGGCCACCGCTTCACCTACCAGGAATGGATGACGCGCGACATCGCCGAGGCGCTGGTGACGCACGGGCTGGCGCTGGGCGCGGCATGCATCGTCGAGGCCGAGCAGCTGTGCCTGCTGCTGGGCGAAGACCGGCGCGGCGACGAGCGCGTCGTCACGCAGGCGTTCACCGGCTGCTTCCGCGACAGCGACCAGATGCGCAACGAGTTCCTGCGCGCGGTGGCGCAGTCCGACTTGCGATAGTGTCGTGAATCAGAAATAGCGGGACAAATAAAACGGATGGATTTTTTCGCAGGGCAAGGCGCGAGGAGGCGACATAGCCCGGACTATGGCAACGACGAGCAACGCCGCCATGCGGAAAAAGACGCCGTTTTATGTTTCGATATTTCTGATTCACGACACTAGAGGCTTCTCGCATGGCTTCCCCTTCCCACAAGCCGGCCACACGGGTGTTGCCACCCGCGCCCTATGCCGCGGCGCTGCTTGGCGGCTGGTGGCTGGACCGTAATGTTCATGCGCTGCCATTGGATTGGGGCGCAGCAATGCGGCCGCTGGGCTGGCTGCTAGTGGGTGTCGGGCTGGCGCTGTTCATCTGGACGCTGGCGACCTTCTGGCGCCACCGCACCACGGTCAATCCCTACAAGGCTGCCTCCAGCCTGTGCACCGGCGGGCCGTTCCGCTTCAGCCGCAATCCGATCTATGTCGGCGACTGGTTCATTTTCGCCGGGGTGTCGCTGCTGCTGGCCACAGCATGGCCGCTGCTGTTCGCGCCGCTGATCTGGGCCATGCTGCGCTATGGCGTGATCCGCCACGAGGAAGCGCACCTGCGCGCCCGCTTCGGCGACGCCTACCGCGAGTATCAAACCCGGGTGCGGCGCTGGCTGTAAGGCCCTGCGCCGATATTCGCAGGGCGTAGGGTGCACTCCGTGCACCAATCGTTGTTCGAAGGTGCACGGAGTGCACCCTACTCAAAGCCAAGCATCGATTTCCGCCGCGGGCTGTGGGTGGGAAATTTCGGTTGCGCCGATTGAGTCGGCTTGAACCCAGCCGAATAGTTAAACCCGGATTGTCCATTAGGCGACTTGCAGTGCGTAGGGTGCACTCCGTGCACCAATCGTTGTTCGAAGGTGCACGGAGTGCACCCTACCCAAAGCCAGGCATCGATTTCCGCCGCGGGCAGGGGGGATTTCGGTTGCGCCAGCTGACGCACCCTTAATCCAGGCCGAATAGTTCGCGGGCGTTGCGCGTGGTGGCCTGCGCCACGGTGGCCAGGTCAATCCCGCGCAGTTCGGCCAGGGTCTGCGCGATGCGCGGCAATTCGCCGGGCGCATTGCGTCCGCGTCCGACCCATACCGGAGGCATGTCGGGACTGTCGGTTTCCAGCACGATCGCCTCCAGCGGCAGGTCGACCGCCAGCCGCCGCAGGTTGTTGGCGCGCGGCCAGGTGAAGGCGCCGCCGAAGCCGAGCTTGAATCCCAGCTTGATGAATGCGTCCGCCTGCTGCGGACTGCCGTTGAAGGCATGGGCGATGCCGCCGCGCACCCCGATCCTGCGCAGGTGTTTGAGCAGGTCGTCGTTGGCGCGGCGGCAGTGCAGCAATACCGGCAGGTCGAATTCGCGCGCGATCTTGAGTTGTGCGATGCAGAAATACTCCTGGGTCGGATAGTCGAGGTCGACGAAGCGGTCGAGCCCGATTTCGCCGATCGCCACCGGGCGCTGCGTCTCGATCTGTGCGCGCAGGTCCGCCAGGTGCGCGGGGCGGTGCACGCCGATGTACATCGGGTGCAGCCCCCACGCCGGCAGGCAGCCGGGGTGGCGCGCGCAGGTGGCGGCCACGGCGGCGAAGCTCTCGCGGCTGACGCCGGGAATCACTAAAGTGGTGACGCCGCCGGCGACGGCGCGCGCGTACTCGGCATCGCGGTCGGCATCAAACTCTGCCGCATCGAGATGGCAGTGGGTGTCGATAAAAAACGGCGCCCTGGAAGACGCCGTTTCGTTTGCTGCTGCCATCAACGTTCAGTCGTTGTTGGCGAAGCCCAGCAAATGCAGCAGGCTGGTGAACAGATTGAAGATCGCGACGAACAGCGTGACGGTCGCCATGATGTAGTTGGTCTCACCGCCGTTGATGATGTTGCTGGTCTCGTACAGGATGAGGCCGGACATCAGCAGCACGAACATCGCGGAGACCGCCAGCGACAGGCCGGGCATCTCGAAGAAGATTGCGCCAATGCCGGCGAGGAAGGCGACCAGGATGCCGACCATGAGGAAGCCGCCCATGAAGCTGAAATCCTTGCGGGTGGTCATCACATAGGCCGACAGGCCGAGGAAGATCGCGGCGGTGCCGCCCATCGCCATCATCACCACCTGGCCGCCGTTGGGCAGCGACAGGTAGGCGTTGAGGATGGGGCCGAGCGTATAGCCCATGAAGCCGGTGAGCGCGAACACGAAGGCGATGCCGAGGCTGCTGTCGCGGAACTTGGTGGTCAGGAACAGCAGACCGAAGTAGCCGACCAGGGTGATGATGAGGCCGGGGTGCGGCAGGTTCAGCGACATCGACAGGCCGGCTGTCAACGCGGAAAACGCCAGCGTCATCGACAGCAGCATGTAGGTATTCTTGACGACCTTGTTGGTCGACAGCGCCGCAGACTGGCTGCGGCCGAGGGTGGTGGCTTGCGGGTTCATGTGGTTTCCTCACGTGAATTAAAAATGGGAAGTGCCAGTACAGAGTGCTGTTTGCCGGCACAGGTTCCCGAAGACGTTCGGGATAGGGTATCAGGATACCGTGATGCGGGCCGGCTTGCTACCCGAAACCTTGCTGGAATCGGGGTTTTTGCCGGGTGCGTGCCCTTATTCGCCGGGTTTCGTGCCGCGCATCATCAGGTTCATCAGTTCGCCCGGCATCGGGAAGACGATGGTGTTGGTCCTGTCGCCGGCGATGTTGGACAGCGTCTGCAGATAGCGCAGCTGCATCGCCTGTGGCCGGCCGGCAAGGATCTCGGCAGCGGCCAGAAGCTTTTCCGAGGCCTGCAGTTCGCCCTCGGCATGGATGATCTTGGCGCGCCGTTCGCGTTCGGCTTCCGCCTGCTTGGCGATGGCGCGCACCATGGTTTCGTCGATGTCGACGTGCTTGATCTCGACGTTGGAGACCTTGATGCCCCAGGCATCGGTCTGCGCGTCCAGCGCCTTCTGGATGTCGGAGTTGAGGGTTTCCCGCTCGGCCAGCATCTCGTCGAGTTCGTGCTTGCCCAGCACCGCGCGCAGCGTGGTCTGCGCCAGCTGGCTGGTGGCGTTCATGTAGTCCTCCACCTGCAGGATCGACTTGGCCGGGTCGATGACGCGGAAATACACCACCGCGTTGACCCTGACCGAGACGTTGTCGCGCGAGATTACGTCCTGGCTCGGCACGTCGAACACCACGGTGCGCAGGTCGACCCGCACCATTTGCTGGATGCCGGGAATGATGACCACCAGCCCCGGCCCCTTCACCTTCCAGAAGCGCCCGAGCATGAACACCACGCCGCGCTCGTACTCGCGCAGGATGCGGATGCTGGCTGCCAGCAGCGCGACGATTACAAAGACGATGGTGATACCGCCAAATTCAAACATGATCATTCTCCTTTATGAACCTTGCCGGTCCGGTTCCACATCGAGTGTCAGGTCGTGCCGGGCGCGCACCCGCACCCGGTCGCCGCGCTTCAGCGGCACCTTGCTGCGCACCCGCCACTGCTCGCCGTGGACGTGGGCCCAGCCTTCGTGCTCCATGTCCTCCAGGATTTCGCCGGGGGCGCCGATCATTTGCTCGGCGCCGGTCACCACCGGCCGCGCCCGTGCCTTGACCGCCATGCCGACGACAAAGAAGCTGAACAGCCCGCTGGTGACCGCCACCGGAACGATCAGCGCCCACGGGATGCCGTAGCCGGGGACGTCGGTGTCGATCAGCATCACCGAGCCGATGATGAAGGCGATGAGCCCCCCCACCCCCAGGGCGCCGAAACTGGGCATGAAGGCCTCCGAAATCATCAGCACGATGCCGAGAATGATCAGCGCCAGCCCGACATAGTTGATCGGCATGACCTGCAGCGCGAACATCGCCAGCAGCAGGCAGATGCCACCGACCACGCCGGGGAACAGCATGCCGGGGTTGGAGAATTCGTAGATCAGCCCGTAGATGCCCAGCAGCATCAGGATGTAGGCGATACCGGGGTCGCCGATCACTGCCAGCAGGCGGCTGCGCCAGTCGGGCTGGACGCGCTCGACGGCGGCATTGGTGGTGTCCAGGGTGACCGTGTCGCCGTTCATCTTGACGACGCGGCCGTTGACCTGCCTCAAAAGATCGTCGAGGTCGGTCGCCACCAGGTCGATCACCTTCAGTTCCAGCGCCTCGGACGCCGGCAGGCTGACGGCCTCGCGCACCGCGCGCTCGGCCCACTCGACATTGCGCTCGCGCAACTCGGCCAGGCCGCGGATGTAGGCCGCGGCGTCGTGCACCGCCTTGCGCATCTTGGCGTCGCCCGGCGGCGCGTCGGCGGGTTTGGTTGCATCGGGTTTCTCCGGTGCGCCGGGCTTGTCGCCGCCCGCGGGCACCAGTTCAACCGGCGTCGCCGCGCCCAGATTGGTCGCCGGCGCCATCGCCGCAATGTGGCTGGCATACAGGATATAAGTGCCGGCGCTGGCGGCGCGCGCACCCTTGGGCGAAACATAGGTGGCGACCGGCACCGGCGATGCCAGGATGGCCTTGATGATGTCGCGCATCGCGGTGTCGAGCCCGCCCGGCGTGTCCATCTCGATCACGATCAGGTGCGCCTGGTCCTCGATCGCCTTGTCGATGCCGCGCAACAGATAGTCGGCGCTGCCGGGGCTGATCGCCCCCTGCACCGTCAGCACCCGCACCATCGCCGCGCCGGCAGGCGCGGCCAGCCCCAGGATCAGGCAGGCGGGCAGGACAAGGCGTGACAGGAAGCGAAGCAGTTTGGTCATGGCTTCACTTTAGACCGAAAAAAGCCATCCTGCGAAGCCCTGCCATTCGGCATCCCGCAGGCACCGCCGTAGGAGCGGCTTCAGCCGCGATGCGCCGCAAGGCGCAAAGGGAAAATACTCGCCAGGGTCTCGCCGCGCCACCTTTGCGGGCTACCCGCCCGCATCGCGGCTGAAGCCGCTCCTACAAGGGGTGTGCTGTTGTAGGAGGCCCGCCCCGGGCCGTTGCCGCAGGGTCTGCGGCGGCAACGGAATCGCTTAGTTCGCGACCACCGGCAGGATCCACAATTCGACCCGGCGATTCAGCTGGCGACCGGCTTCGGTCGCGTTGTCGGCGCGCGGCTCGGACTCGCCCCGGCCATAGGCTTCCAGGCGCAGCGGGTTGACGTTCTGGCCGGCAAAGTAATTCATCACCGACTGCGCGCGATTTTCCGACAGGACCTGGTTGGCGGCGTCGGAGCCGACGCTGTCGGTATGGCCGATCACGGTGACGGTGGTTTTTCCGTACTGGTTCAGCACGCGGGAAATCTTGTTCAGCGTCGTGGTGTAGCCGGGCTTCAACATGGAGGAGTTGGTGTCGAAGCCGGTGTTGGCCGTCATGCTGACCAGCACGGCGTTGTCGCTGGCGCGTTTGTCGACGCTGATTTCGCCGCGCTGGATTTCCGGCTGCAACTGTTTGACCAGGTCCCTGGCTTGCGTGTCCATATAGTAGCCGACGCCGGTTCCGGCCAGACCGCCGCCGACCGCGCCGATCAGCGCGCCCTTGCCGCGGTTCTTGTGGTTGATGATCGCGCCCAGCGCCGCACCGCTCGCGGTGCCGATGATGGCGCCCGTCTGGGTCTTGGAGAGATCGCGCGAGTCGCCCAGATCGTTGGTGGCACAGGCGGAGAGCAGAAAAGTGGCCAGCAGGGGGAGTGCGATGAGGGGCGTGCGCATGGGTGAATCCTTTGGGTTGACATGCGGCAGCGGAATGCGCCGCAGTCGTTTTAGCTTAAAGGAGGATAGTGGGCTTGCTTGCTTTCGTCTGTTGCATAGCGCACATAACGGGCGCGTTCACTCTGCCGGGGCGTCGTTGTCCGGCGGCGTGGCGACGAGCGATCTGACCTTCAGGTGCAGCGCCGCCTTGGCGAGCAGGTGCGCGGAGACCGGCGCGGTGATGAACAGGAACAGCGTGACCAGCACTTCATGCAGGCTGACGCCTTCCTCGCGCACGCTGAAATACACGGCGGAGGCGATCAGAAGGCAGCCGACGCCCAGTGTGGTGGCCTTGGTCGGGCCGTGCAGGCGGGTGTAGAAGTCGCGCAGGCGCGCCAGGCCCAGGGAGCCGATGAAGGTGAAGATCGCGCCAGTGAGAATCAGCACGGAAAGCAGGATGTCGATCATGGCTGCCCGGTCCTCATTCGATGATGTCGCCACGTAGCAGGTACTTGCACAGCGCCACGGTGCCGACGAAGCCCATCATCGCGATCAGCAGTGCCGCCTCGAAATAGATCGCGCTGCCGAGCTGGATGCCGAGCAGCACCAAGAGCGCGATGGTGTTCACGTAGAGGGTGTCGAGCGCGAGGATGCGGTCGGGCGCGTCGGGGCCGCGCAGCAGGCGCCAGAAGCTCAGCAGGAAGGCCAGGCTGACCAGCGCATAGGCGATCGGGATGACGGTTTCCAGCATCATTCGCTCCCTTCTTCGAAGATTTTTTTCAGCGGCATTTCGTAACGTTGCTTGATCTCGGCGACCAGGGCGGCGGCGTCGCCGGTATCCAGCGTGTGAACGATCAGGGTGCGCTTGTCCGCGCTCAGATTGGCCGACACCGTGCCCGGCGTCAGCGAGATGGTGTTGGCCAGCAGGCCGATTGCGAGATCGGTTTCGAGCGCCAGCGGCACCTCGACGAAGGCCGGGCGCAGGCGCTTGGGGCCCTTGAGGATCAGCGAGGCGACCAGGAAGCTGCCGCGTACGATGTCGATGACGAACACGCCGAGGAAGCGCAGCAGGGTGAGCGGATGGTGGATGCGGATGCGTTCCGGCCAGAAGCTCGAGGTGGCGAAGGGAATCAGCCAGCCGAGCAGCGCGCCCAGCACGACGTGGCCGGCGGTCAGCTGGTTGACCAGCAGCAGCCACAGGAGGGCGAGCGAGACGGTCAGCAGGGGATGCGGCAGCAAGCGTCTCATGGCGTGCGCCCCAACACGGCTTCGATGTACTGCTGCGGCGCCAGCAGCTGCGCCGCGGTGGCGCTGGCGTAATCGGACAGCGGTCCGGCCCAGATCACCAGGCCTGCGACCAGCAGCAGCAGGCCGCCGACGGGCGCCAGTGCGGCCATCGACGGCGGCGTCAGCGACGCCGCATCATGCGCCCTAAAGGACTCCGATCCACTACGGGCTGAAGCCCGTGTGGAGTCGTATGGGCTGTGGGTGCGATAGAACAGCAGGCTGCCGCTCCGCGCCAGCGCGATCATACTCAGCAGCCCGGTGACCAGAACGATACTCCACACCCAGGGCATCAGCGGCGAGTCGAGCGCGGCTTTGAGCAGCATGAACTTGCCGAGGAAGCCCGACAGCGGCGGCAGCCCGGCGATGGCCACGGCGGCGACAAAGAACAGCCCGCCCAGCACGCGCGCGCCGGGCATCTCGGGGCCGGACTCGAAGCGGTCGGCGAATTCGCCGCGCGCCCGGCTGATCGAATCGGTCAGCAGGAACAGCGCGGCCGCGGCGAAGGTGGAATGCGGCAGGTAGTACAGGCCGGCGGCGATTGCATCGGGGCTGCCGAGGCCGAAGGCCAGGAGCAGGCTGCCGATCGAGGCCACCACCAGATAGGCCGCTTGCTGCCGCAGCGTGGTGCTGGCCACCACGCCGAGCATGCCGAGCGTGAGCGTCGCCAGCGCCAGCGGCGCCAGCCAGGGGTCGAGCAGGTTGGCGACCGGTCCGGCGTCGTCGCCGAACATCAGCGTGTAGACACGCAGGATGCTGTAGGCGCCGACCTTGGTCATGATGGCAAACAGCGCCGCCACCGGCGCGCTGGTATGGGCGTAGGCGGCGGGCAGCCACAGGTAGAGCGGCAACAGCGCCGCCTTCAGCGCGAACACGGCGAACAGCAGCAGGCCGGCGGATTGCACCAGCGCCAGGTTGTCCGGCGGCGTGGCCGCGAGCTTCACCGCGAGGTCGGCCATGTTGAGGGTGCCGGTTACCCCGTACAAGGTGCCGACGGCGAACAGGAATAGCGTCGAGCCGACCAGGTTGATGACGACGAAATGCAGCCCCGCCTTCACCCGCTGGCGGCCGCCGCCGTGCAGCAGCAGGCCGTAGGAGGCGAGCAGCAGGATCTCGAAGAAGACGAACAGGTTGAACAGGTCGCCGGTGAGGAAGGCGCCGTTCAGGCCGAACAGCTGCAGCTGGAACAGCACGTGGAAGTGGCGGCCTTGCGTGTCGCTGCCGCGGATTGCGACCAGCAGTGCGAACACCGCCAGCAGGGCCGTCGTCAGCAGCAGCCACGCCGCCAGCCGGTCGACCACCAGCACGATGCCATAGGGCGCGGCCCAGTTGCCGAGCTGGTAGACCAGCTGGGTGCCGTCACTGGCCGTTTGCACCAGCGCGATCGCCAGCGGAATCAGCGCCAGGGCGGCGACGAGGCTGACGCCGCGCTGCACCGCCAGGCTGCGGCTGCGCAGCCCCAGCAAAACGATGCCTGCGATAAGCGGCAGCACCACCGGCAGGATGGGCAGATGATCGAGCCAGTTCATGCGTGCCGGTCCTCATTGTGGTGGCGGCCGTCGACATGGTCGTTGCCGAGTTCGG
The DNA here is from genome assembly GCA_030692355.1 of Thiobacillus sp. GTDB lineage: Bacteria > Pseudomonadota > Gammaproteobacteria > Burkholderiales > Thiobacillaceae > Thiobacillus. Next base: position 45,748 of record JAUYCF010000088.1, on the reverse strand, counting down.
CGCGCGCCTTCAGCGCCAGCACGATGACGAAGGCGGTCATGCCGAAGCTGATGACGATGGCGGTGAGCACCAGCGCCTGCGGCAGCGGGTCGGTGTAGCCTGCCGCCGCATCGCTGATCACCGGCGGCACGCCGATGGCGAGCCGGCCCATGACGAACAGGAACAGGTTGACGGCGTAGGACATGAGGGTGAGTCCCAGCACCACCGGAAAGGTCTGCCCGCGCAATGCGAGGAACACGCCGCCCGCGGTGAGCACGCCGATGACCAGGGCAATCAACATTTCCATCAGTGTTTTTCCCGGTGTTTGGGCAGGGTGTGATGCAGGCCGCCGAGGTTGACCAGGATCATCAGCGTGGCGCCGACGACGACGAGGAACACGCCAAGGTCGAACGCCATCGCCGAGGCCAGCTCGAACTCGCCGACGACCGGCCAGTCCATGTGGCTGAAGGTCGAGGTGAGGAAGGGATAGCCGAACAGCCAGCTCGCCAGCCCGGTGAAGGCGGCGATTGCCAGTCCCCACGCGACCATCGGATGGCTGTCGGAGGCCATGCGCCGGTGGGTCCAGGCCGCGCCGTTGGCGAGGTACTGCACGATCAGCGCCACCGCCGTGATGAGGCCGGCGATGAAGCCGCCGCCCGGCTGGTTGTGGCCGCGCAACAGGATGAACACCGCGACCAGCAGCGCCAGCGGCAACAGGATGCGGGTCAGCGTGGCCATGATGGCCGGGTGGGCGTCGGCATCCCAGTTGCGGCCGGCGGCGTCGCGGCTGGGCGCGTTCAGCGACAGGCCCTGCAGCATCGCCACGATGCCGAGCCCGGCCAGCGCCAGCACGGTGATCTCGCCCAGCGTGTCGTAGCCGCGGAAGTCGACCAGGATGACGTTCACCACGTTGCTGCCGCCGCCGCCCGGCACGCTGTTGGCGAGGAAGTAGCCGGCAATGGTGTCGTAGGGCCGGGTCAGCACCGCCCACGCCAGCGCGGCGGTGCCGGCGCCTGCCGTCAGCGCGATCGCGCCGTCGCGCCAGAGCCGCGCGCGGTCTTGTTCCGGCGCGGCATGCTGCGGCAGGAAGTAGAGCGCCAGCAGCAGCAGGACGATGGTGACGATCTCGACCGACAGCTGGGTCAGCGCGAGGTCGGGCGCGGAAAACTTGACGAAGGTCAGCGCCACCACCAGTCCCACCACGCCGATCATCACCAGTGCGATGAAACGCTGCCGGTGCAGCCACACGGTAGCCAGCGTGGCGACGATCAGGGTGCTGGCGGCGAGCAGGCTGACGGCGTCGAGCGGCAGGCCTTCGCGGCCGCCGGCCAGCGGCGTGCCGCCGCCCAGCCACGGCGCGACGCCGAGCACCAGGGCGGCTGACAGCAGGAAGAACACCTGGCGCTGCAGCGAGCCGGTGTCGATCAGGCGGGTGATTGAGCGCGCCAGGGCGAACAGCCCATCCTGCAATGCGTTGAAGACCACGCGCGCGTCGAGCCGGCCGAGGCCGCGCTCGTGCCAGGCGAACAGTGGGCGGCGCGCCAGGTAAATCAGCGTGCCGCCGGCCAGCGCGATCAGGCTCATGACCAGCGCCGGGTTGATGCCGTGCCACAGCGCCAGGTGGTAGTCGGGCAGCGGCGTCTGCAGGGTGCTCTGTGCCGCCACCGCCAGCAGCGGGCCGACGGTGAGCGCGGGCGCGATGCCGACCGCCAGGCACAGCACCACCAGGATTTCCACCGGCACCTTCATCCAGCGCGGCGGCTCGTGCGGCGTCTTCGGCAGGTCCACCGGCTCGCCGTTGAAAAAGACGTCGTGGATGAAGCGGATCGAGTAGGCCACCGCCAGCGCGCCGGCCAGGGTCACCAGCGCGGGCAGCAGCCAGCCGCCGACATGGCCTTCGGAAATGTGCATCGCTTCGGCGAAGAACATTTCCTTGGAGAGAAAGCCGTTCATGAGCGGCACCCCGGCCATCGCGGCGGCAGCCACCATCGCCAGCGTCGCGGTGTAGGGCATGAACTTCCACAGGCCGTTCAAGCGCCGCATGTCGCGCGTGCCCGCCTCGTGGTCGATGATGCCGGCTGCCATGAACAGCGAGGCCTTGAAGGTGGCGTGGTTGATGATGTGGAACACGCCGGCTACCGCCGCCAGCGGCGTCGACAGGCCGAACAGCAGCGTGATCAGGCCGAGGTGGCTGATGGTCGAATAGGCCAGCAGGCCCTTCAAATCATGCTTGAACAGCGCGACGTAGGCGCCCAGCAGCAGCGTGGCCAGCCCTGCGCCGGAGACCAGCCAGAACCATTCCGCGGTGCCGGACAGTGCCGGGAATAGCCGCGCCAGCAGGAACACGCCGGCCTTCACCATCGTCGCCGAATGCAGGTAGGCCGACACCGGGGTGGGCGCGGCCATCGCGTGCGGCAGCCAGAAGTGAAAGGGGAACTGTGCCGACTTGGTGAACACGCCGAGCAGGATCAGCGTCAGCGTCGGCACATAGAGCGGGTGTTCGCGGATCAGGTCGCCCGAGGCGAGCACCACGGACAGCTCGTAGCTGCCGACGATGTGGCCGAGCAGCAGAAAGCCGCCCAGCATGGCGAAGCCGCCGGCGCCGGTCACCGCCAGCGCCATGCGCGCGCCCTGGCGGCCTTCCTCGCGGTGCTGCCAGTAGCTGATCAGCAGGAAGGACGACAGGCTGGTCAGCTCCCAGAAGATCAGGAGCTGGATCAGGTTTTCCGACAGCACGATGCCGAGCATCGAGCCCATGAACAGCATCAGATAGCTGTAGAAGCGCCCCATGCTGTCGCGCTCGGACAGGTAGTAGCGCGCATACAGCACGATCAGGAGGCCGATGCCGAGGATGAGCCCGGCGAACAGCAGCGCCAGGCCGTCGAGGCGGAACGCGAGGTTGAGCCCCAGGGCCGGCATCCAGTCGTGCTGCTGGATCAGCGTGGCGCCCTCGAACGGCAGGTGCAGCGAAGGCGCCAGCCAGGCGATTGCCGCCAGCGTGACCGCGCCCGCCGCCCATGCGGAATGCGAGCGTCCGAGGCGGGACGCCAGCGCAACCAGGGCCGCGCCCATGAACGGGGTCAGTACAGCGAAGAAAAGCGTCATCGATGGAATCGGGATGGGGTCCAGCGTGCGGCGGAAAACGCGGCCATTCTAACGTGAGTTGCCCCGCCATGAGTCTGCGCCTGGCATGGGCAGTGCGTTGCGCGGTTTAGTCGCAAGTGCGCAGGATGCCGGCAAGGCGTCGGCCAGCGTTCGCGCGTGGCGGATCGCCAGGCACCGGCATGCCGTGGCGCCGCTCAGGGTGCGGGGGGGGCGACCGGTTCGTCCGCGTAGCGCCAGATATTCACGTCGCGCCCGGATTCGCGGATGTGCTCGGTCCTGGCGGACAGAAAGCGCTGGAAGTTGGCCTCCCGGAGGTGTTCGCCCGACGCGACGTAATCGAACATGCCCAGGGTATGGAACACGCGGAAGGACGATTCCCAGCGGATGGCTTCCTTGCCGGCCGGGTCGAACAGGACGATGCCGGGGGCGTAGTTGACGCCGAGCTGGCGCACCCAGTCGCGCACCGCCATACGCTGGCCTTCCGGCGTGGTGATGAGGTCGCGCGACCACATGTCGAGCTGCACGTTGTCGAACCTGGCGATGACCTCACGGGTTTCCGGGTCGGCCAGCACGCGGCGATGCAGCACCTCGCAGTCGGGGCAGTCCTTCTGCTCGAAGAACACCGCGAGCGGCCTGGACGGCTTGCCGCGGCGCCGCAGGTCGGTGGCGTTTTTCAGGAAGAAGTCCTCCCCGATCATCTCGCCCGAGGCCTGTTTTTTGGGCGCTTCGCGCGCGGCGACGAAATCGCGGAAGGCGATCTTGCTTTCATGGCGTTCGCCGACCCAGTCGAGCGCGGCCTGCATGCGTGCCGGCGGCACATAGCCGTTGAGCCGCAGGACGGTTTTACCTGCCTCGTCGAAAAACAGCAGGCTGGGGGTGAACTGGATCTTCAGCGCCGCGCTGTAGCTCTTTTCCGTATATGACTTGCCATCCAGCCCGACGACCTCGCGGTCGCCCCAGATGTTGACCGCGATGACGTCGAACTTTTCCCGCATCGTGGCCTCGAGCTCGCGCTGCGACAGATTGCGTTCCACCAGCGCCGAACAATACGGGCAGCCGTCCTGGGTGAACATCAGGATGACGCGCTTGCCGTTTTTGCGCGCTTCGTCGATGTCTTCCCGCAGATCCAGAAAGCTGGCCTTGAACCAGGCGGGATATTCGGTTGCCTTGCTGCCGTAGTACGCGCCCATTTGGGCAGCCGGGGCCGGTTCCGCGGCGTGCAGGGCGTGCATGGAAAATGTCGCAAGCAGGGCCAGAAAAAAAGCAGGCAGATCGCGCGTCGTCATGGTGGTATCCATTCGTGGTCATCCATATTGTAGGTCCATCCTGGCAGTTGATTTGGCAGGCGGCATCGATGGGACTAAACTTGCACACTACCAACAGGCTGGCATTTCAGGCCTTATCCCGTGTGATGCCGTCGCTGTTTCCCATCAAATAATCGGACCGCGCCCCGTCGCAGTCGTTCTCTGCCGCGCAGACCCTCGCAAGATGCGCGCATCGCGCATGGCTATTGCCTGCGTACCCAACTCTCTCAAAGGAGACATGAATGGAATTGCTCGCCACCTTGAAACAGGCCCTGGGCGACTGGCTGTGGCTGCTGGAAAGCGCGCTCCATGTCGTGATCATTCTGGCGCTGACCTGGCTCCTGCTCAGGCTGTCGCGCAAGGGACTGGCGCGGCTGCGGACGCACATGCAGCAGGACCTCGGCGATCGCGAACGGATCAAGCGCCTGGATACGCTGGAACGCGTATTCCGCTATGTCGCCGCCGTGATCATCACGCTGGTCGGCGGCATGCTGGTGCTCTCCGCGGTCGGCATTTCCATCGCGCCGATCCTGGCCACCGCCGGCGTGCTCGGCATCGCCATCGGCTTCGGCGCGCAAAGTCTGGTCAAGGACTACTTCAACGGTTTCTTCCTGTTGCTGGAAAACCAGGTGCGCCAGGGCGATGTGGTGGAGGTCGCCGGCAAGGGCGGGCTGGTCGAGGAGATGACGCTGCGCTACATCCGCCTGCGCGATTTCGAAGGCAGCGTGCATTACATCCCCAACGGCACCATCACCAGCGTCACCAACCGTAGCCGTGGCTTTGCCTTCGCGCTGCTCGACATCGGCGTGGCCTACCGCGAGGACGTCGACGAGGTTTACGCCGTGATGCGCGAAGTGGCCGCCGGCATGCGCAGCGACCCCGAACTGGGCGAGAAAATCGTGGAGGACCTCGAAATCGCCGGGGTCGACAAGTGGGCGGATTCGGCAGTCGTCATCCGCTGCCGCTTCAAGGTCATGCCGCTCGAACAGTGGACGGTCCGCCGCGCATTCCTGTACCGCCTGAAGAAGGCCTTCGACGCCGCCGGCATCGAGATTCCCTATCCGCACCTCACCCTGTACGCCGGCCAGGACAAGGACGGCAGCGCGCCGCCGCTGCGGCTGCTGCAACAGATCGCGGCGGACTGAACAACTGCACAGGTCTGCCTAAGGAGACGAATTTCGTCATTGCGACCGCGAGCGCGGCGCTGCGGGAAGCAATTCAGAATACCCAGAGGGCACAAGTTGTCGGCAGGATCAACGAACTCCGTATCGCCGCGACCATTTATTCCGTTCGGTCCTTCGCCCTGGATTTGACGGAAACTGCTTCGCCTGCCAAAGTCAGACCAGATAATCTGACCAGCAGGAGAAACGCATGCCGGCAAGCGAGTGGCGGCTGCAAGACGCCAAAACTTAATTCAGCCAGGTCGTCGAAGCGGCCTTGCGCGGCGAACCGCAGCACATTACCCGGCGTGGCCGTCAAGCTGTGGTGGTGGTGTCGGAACAGGCGTTCGAGTCGTTGCGGCAGGACGCGCGCGCCGCCGCGCCAGGACGCGCGCGCCGCCGCGCCAGGGTTCGTTGCCCACCTGCCGGCCATGCCAAAAGACGACAAGCCGGTCGGGCGCATCCCCGTGGCGCTGCGCGACGGGGACTTGTCGTGATCCTGCCGGACACGGTGGTTATTTCGGAATTGCGCAAACGCCGGCCATCGCCGACGTTGCTGAACTGGCTTGCGGGGGTTCGGGATGACGATTTGTTCCTGAGCGTGGTGAGCATCGGAGAGATCGAACGTGGCATCGAAAAAAAGCGCCGGGCAGAGCCTGCATTCGCCGACGCACTGACCCGCTGGCTGGAGCGTTTGCCGCATCTCTACGAAGGCAGGTATTGCCTGTCACGCCGGCCGTCGCGCGTCGATGGGGGGTGTTATCCGCCCGGCTTTGGCATGATGGTGCCGATATTTTGATTGCCGCCACCACATTGCTGCACGACCTCAAGGTGGCCACCCGCAATGTGCGCCATTTCGCGTCAAGTGGCGTTGAGGTGATCAACCCGTTCGGCAACGTCGACGAACCCGGGTGAGGGAAGATGGGGCGTCTAAAGCCTTTTGCGGGCGGGTTTTGTTTGCGCTTGTTTTGTTGCCTTCGCGTGTTCCACATCGCGCGGAAATGGCCGCAGGGATTTGACGCCACGTAAAGTCTGACTTGGCAAATCTTATTCTGATACGTATATTGATCTCCAATCAATACGTGCAATGGGGTTCGCCATGTCCACCAACAAACTCACGCTCAGCATCGATGCCGACACCGTCAAAAAAGCCAAGCGCTACGTTGCCGCGCATGGAACCAGCCTGTCGCGCCTGTTGACGCAATACCTTGCCAGCCTGCCCGACGATGCCCGGCAAGCGTTGCCGCCCCGGGTCAGTCGTCTGGCGGGGGTATTGCCGCCGCAGACGGATATCGAAGAATACAAAGCCCATCTTCACAGCAAGCACGGGCTGTGAGGCTCTTCATCGACATCAACGTCGTGCTCGACGTGCTGGCGCAACGTGAGCCCTGGTTCGACGATTCGGCGCGCTTGCTGGCACACATCGAACAGGGCAGCGCATCGGGCCATATCGCCGCACACACCCTCACCACCCTGCATGACCTGTTGGCCAGGCATCCAGGGCAACAAAAGACCGCCGCTGTTCTGATCGACCTGACCACTTTGCTCCGCGTCGAGCCGGTTGATAATCTGGTTCTGCAGCAGGCACTGGCGCTCGGCTGGCGTGACTTTGAAGACGCCGTGCAGGCAGTCACCGCTGCCCAGTGCCAGGCCGATTACCTCGTCACCCGCAATCCGCGCGATTTCAGACAAAGCCTGGTTCCCGTCGTCACGCCATCCGAATTTCTGGCGCTGCGTAACTGAAGCTGTTGCCTTTGTGCAACAAAACAACACTTTCTCCGCCAGGAAACAGAAAAAACAACAGCTTTGCTTGCCGGTCGCCCCGGGGTCTGGATAATCGATTGCGTCCCCCAAGCACATATCCGTGCAGGACAGTTTTGCAGAGCTTCGACCATATAACGGTTTCTGTTTTTACTTTCTTAGGAGAAAGCAATGAAAAAATCCCTGATCGCCCTGGCTGTTGCCGGCGTCGTTTCCGCTCCCGCTTTTGCGGCTACTGCCAACGTTGACGTGTATGGCCGCATGCACATCGCCATCGAAGACACCGACGCGTCCGGCGTCGACATGGATGTCAAAACCAACGCCAGCCGTATCGGCTTCAAGGGCGCTGAAGATCTGGGCGGTGGCCTGAAGGCCATTTGGCAGATCGAGCAGCAGTTCGATGCCACCAGCAGCAATGACACCGCTTTCGGCGGTTCCGGCCTGCGCAACACCTTCGTCGGCCTGTCCGGCGGCTTCGGTACCGTGGTGATCGGTCGTCACGACACCCCCTACAAGCTGTCCACCACCAAGTACAACGTCTTCGCCGACACCATCGCTGACTACGCCGCCACGCGCCTGGACGGCGTTGCGCTGATCACCGGCCACAGCCGTGCCAGCAACGCGATTGCCTACATCTCCCCGAACATGGGCGGCCTGTCCTTCTCCGGCGCCGTGGTGACCTCGATGGACCAGCTGGATGACGGCAAGACGGTTGATGCCATCTCCCTGGCCGGCGGCTATGCAAATGGCCCCCTGACTGTTGATATGGCTTGGGAAGACATCGATGCAGCTAATCGCAGGGCATGGAAATTGGGTGCAGGCTACTCCTTTGGCGCTGCCAAGCTTGGCGCAGTCTATGAAAATGTAGATATCAACCTCGGCAACGACCGCGACAGCCTGTTCCTGGTTGGTTCGTTCTCCATGGGCGCGATCGTCCTCAAGGGCCAGTATGGCAAGGTTGACTATGACCATGCGACTGTAGGCGCTGGTAAGGACCAGAACGCGTGGGCTCTGGGCGCTGATTACAACCTGTCCAAGCGTTCCACCCTCTTTGTTGTGTTCGGCAACGGTGACAATGACAGCGGTGATGATATCTCCGGCTGGAACCTGGGCATGACCCACAACTTCTAATCTCGCGCCGGGGCAACCCGGTTTGAATGACGAAGCTGAACGGGCTCCTTTGGGAGTCCGTTTTTTTTGGTGCGCCCGGCAGGGCGCACTTGTTTCTGAACGACGAACGCAGAACGACGGGGTCACGGAACGACGGGGTCAGGTGTTCGCAGTAACAGCAATTTAGCTAGCGGGTTAAAGTCCCGTCCAAGGAATTGTCCATACGCCTTGGTAGCACGAAGGAGCGGCGTTCGAGTAATCGAGGGTCGTGAGTTCCTTACGACAAAGATGCAGGCCGCAGTGCGAGCGGGGGTCAGGTCTAGCCTTGTAGCCTTGTGCCATTTCCCCGTGTATCGTTGCCATCATGTCCCGTCCCATTCGAATAGCGTTTCCCGATGCGCTTTATCACGTTACCGCGCGGGGTGACAGGCGCGAGGCCATCTTCGATGATGACCAGGACCGGCGGCAGTTTCTCGCGACACTGGAGCAGGTGGTGGACCGGTTCAACTGGGTGTGCCATGCCTGGTGCCTGATGGATAACCATTACCATCTGCTGATCCAGACGCCGGACGGGAATCTTTCCAGGGGGATGCGCCAGCTCAATGGGGTTTATACCCAGGCCAGCAATCGAAGACACCAGCGTGCGGGCCATCTGTTTCAAGGACGCTTCAAGGCCATTCTGGTTGATAGTGACGCTTATCTGCTGGAGTTGGCGCGCTATGTTGTGCTTAATCCCGTTCGTGCGGGCATGGTGAAAGACCCGGCGGACTGGTCATGGAGCAGCTATCGCGCAAGCGTCGGACTCGATCCTTCTGCGCCATGGCTGGCGGCGGATGGCTTGTTGGCGATGTTCGGGAAGCGGCGCGCCACGGCGCAAACGCGTTACGCGCAGTTTGTGGCGGAGGGTGTCAGGGCGGCTTCACCCTGGTTGAACCTGCACGGGCAGGTGTTTCTGGGGAATGAACAATTCGTCGAGCGCATGCAGGCCAGAATGGAAGCCGAGATACGGGAGGATGTCCAAATTCCCGCTGTGCAGCGCCGCGCGCCGCCCCCTTCCCTGACGGATATCGTAGCTGGCGCGGAAAGCAGGAATGCGGCCATTGTCGTGGCCTATGCGACAGGGGCATATTCCTATAAGCAGATTGCCGACCATTTCGGGCTTCATTTCACGACGGTGGGCAAAATAGTCAGAAGGGGCGGGCGGGTGAGACATCGTTTCTAGACCTGACCCCGAGTTTCTAGACCTGCCCCCGAGTTGGTTCGAGTTGGAGTTGGTTTCTAGACCTGACCCCGAGTTGGACTCCTCCGCGTAGTGGCTTCGTCCAACCCGGCAGTCAACACGGATGCTGCGCGATGAGATGAAGTCACCGTAACGTAGTAGCATTAACAATCTTGATTTTTTATGTATTAACTATCCTGGCTCCTTTGTCATCGCCATGTAGTCCGTTGCTTGCAGTGCGGTTCTAAATCCAGTCAATCACACAAGAATACTTATTTAGAAAATGAAGCCACTCGAACATCCAGCCATCAAGAGCATCCTCAACGAATTGCCACGTGAAGAAATTCTGTGGCTGCTGTTCCCCGGCAAGCACATGTCGCTGCTGTCCACGCGCCGCGCTTCGATGATCATCTCCCGCGTGCGCTTGATCGCCGCCCTGTTCGCCGCACTTACCGTGCTGTTCATCGTTCCCGACATGCTGGTGCTGCCGTGGCCGATCTGGGGGCAACTGGCCATCGGTCGCGTTGTGGCCGGCATCGCATTCGCCGGGCTGGCTCTTTCGTTCAATGGCTCGACCCGGATGCGCGACGCTTACCTGGCGCTCGGCGCCTTGTTCGCCATTCCGACTGCATTCTTCATGTTTTCCTATCTGCTGCTGTCCGGAATCTATCTGAACGGAGTGGCGGCAACCATCGCCGCGACCTACGCTTTTCTGCCGATCGTGATGGTTGCGGGCCTGAGCATGTTTCCCCTCACCGCCCTGGAAGTGGCGGTCTACGCAGCTCCGGTGCTGATCGCCGAGGTCGCTTCCGCCCTGATGGGCACGGACATCCTGAATCTGACCACGCTCATCAGCACTTCCTGGCTAGTGGTTTTAATCGCAATCGTGGCCGCGCTTTCCTGCATGAGCCAGCTCGGCTTCATGATCGCGCTGGTGCGCACGGCGATCCGCGATGCGCTGACGGGATGTTTCTCCCGCATGAGCGGAATGGAGCTGCTGGAAATCCAGTTCATCCTTTCCTCCCGCAGTGGCACGCCGCTGTCGCTGGCCTTCATCGACCTGGACAATTTCAAGAGCGTCAACGACGGTTTCGGCCATGAAGCTGGCGATCAAGTGCTGATCGGCGCCGCCGAACAAATCCGCGCCACCCTTCGCACCGGGGACATGCTGGCGCGCTGGGGCGGCGAGGAATTCATCCTGATCCTGCCCAACACTTACTGCAACGATGCAATCACCGCCATAGAACGGCTTCGCGCAGGCGGCTTCGGCCTGAGGCCGGACAACAAGCCGATCACTGCCAGCATCGGTATCGCAGAGCGGATGGAAGACACGGCCGGCAACTGGAAAACGCTGGTTGAAATCGCCGACCAGCGCATGTACACCGCCAAACAGAGCGGGAAAGACCGGGCGGTATCGTCCTGCAGCAGGGGGCAGCAACTGGCCTGATCCACATTGCGCCCTTGCGCGGGCTGGCCAAGCCAACGGAAATGGTAGAAAAAGGCGCTCGCCCTTCACTCCCGCCGAGCCGTGCGTGCGGTTTTCCGATGTTCTTCGCGCCACGGGAGTCGATGGACGCCACTTCCGTTGCTCCGGCATCCATCCGGCGGCTTTCTCCTTCTGGCCACCGGGTCGGCTTCTCCAGTTCGTTTACGAGGCTACGTGCCTAGCGCTTCAATTCGCGGTAAAAGTTTTCGTGCGAACCGAGCAGGAGCAGGAGTCGGGTTGCCGGATCGTATTCATAGGCCAGCAGCGCAAGCTGGCCGACGCACTTGAATTTGTAAACGAAGACGCCGCTGAGGTCGCCTTTCCTGGCTTCGCCTATTTCTGGCGTGGCGACAATGGCTTGCACGGCATCATCGACATCGGCTTTCTGGTTCGGGTGCAGGCGCTTGTAGGTGCGGTGGAAGGCGGCACTCTGGAGAACCTGGATTCCAGGCATCTTCAGTCGCGCCGGCCTTCGGGCATGAAGGGCGTCGCCAGGGTAGGGCCTTCGGCGCGGGCGATCAGTAGCTCGCGCACGAAATCGACCGGCAGATCGGGGTTGTCGAGCGAGGCCTTGCCGATCATGGCCCAGAATTCAATCTGGCCGGCGATGGTGCGCCGCTCGGCATGGGCTTGGGCACGGGCCATTTCATACAGGGTGTCGTCGATGCGGACGGGCATGCTCATGATTCACCTCGAAGCGAATTGCTACAAAAGTAGCAACGACTATAGCCGGAAAATTGCAGCACTGCCAGCGCTGGCTTGTATCCGGTGAAGTCCCGACGCTAAGACGGCAGTGCCGCCGCCGCTGCGACGGTTGCAGCAGACCGCCGAGCCCGCGCAAACCGGGCTAACCCGCACCGGCCAGCAGTGCGATCACCGCTGCCAGCAGCGCCAGCCACAAGGCGCCCGCCGTGCCCCATGCGCGCAGCCGCGCTTCCAGCTGCGGCGAGCGGGCCGCGGTGCGTGAGCCGACCGGCAGCGCGATCCGCCATTTCGGCAACGCCCCCGTCGCGTGCCGCCTGAGATCAGCCAGCCCGCGCAGCAGCGGTACCAGCACGTCTCCCGGCGGCAGCATCGGCGCGCGCCAGCGCAGGCGCAACGCGGCAAACCCGAGCGCGGTCGCGACCAGAGGCGGCCAGGCCGCGTCCAGCACGGTGCCGGGACTCAGCGCCTGCGGCAGCAGGGGGTGCGGGGGCATTGCCCAGACCAGCCCGACCGATGCCAGCACCAGCAGCAGCCAGGGGATGTCGAGTCTGCTTGCGATGTGTGCTGAGCCGGCGGGCGGCTCGACTGTTGCGTACTGGTCCCGGATCAGCCACAGCAGGCGGGCCATCAGCAGGGCCGTGCCGAGCGCGGCCAGCGGCAGCAGGCCGGCCAGCAGATCCGGCCATGGCGCAGCCAGCTTCGCCAACGCGATCTTCAACTGGATTTTAGCCAGCATGCCGCTGCTTAGCGGCGCACCGGCCAGCGCCAGCGCCGGCAGCGCGAGCGCCGCCAGATAGGTGAGATGGGCGCCGCGCACGCGAATCAGACCGACGCCGAGAAACAGCGCGCTTTTCGCCAGCGCGTGATGCAGCGCGTACAGCCCCACCGCCGGCAGCAGCAGCGGCCATAAGGCCGGCGCGGTCAGGCCGGCGCCGACTCCCAGCGTCATGAAACCCATCTGGCTGACGCTGGAATAGGCCAGCAGCACTTTGGGGTTGCGCTGCGCGAGGCCGGCGCCAACGCCGAGGAACATCGCCGCCAGTCCGGCGACCATGAGCACCGCGCCTGCTTCCGGCAGGGCGTGCGTGCCCAGCGGCAGAAAGCGCAGCCAGCCGAGCAGACCGGCTTTCAGCATCACCCCCGACAGCACCGCGCTGGCCGGTACCGGCGCCACCGGGTGCGCCAGCGGCAGCCACATGTGCAGCAGCGGCACGCCGACCTTGATGCCGAAGCCGGCGATCAGCAGTATGGCGGCGGGGCCGGCAAGCGGCGCGGCGGCGAGATCGACGAGTCGGTGCGTATCCGCCGCGCCGACGGCCAGCAGCATGCCCGCCACCAGCAGCGCTTCGCCCAGCACCGCCATCGTCAGATACACCCGGCCCGCACGCAGTGCCTCGACGGTGCCGCTGTGCACGACGAGGCCGTAGGCGGCGAAGCTCATCAGGGCGAACAGCAGATAGAAACTGGCCGCATCCATGGCGAGGCACACGCCGATATTGCCCGCCTGGGCGGCGAGAAAGAACGCCCAGAAACGGTGTTTGCCGGCGTCGTCGCGCAGCCAGCCGTGCGCGAATCCGCCGGCCAGCAGCCACACCAGCGCGGTGAACAGCAGGAACAGACGGCCGGTTGCGTCGAGCCCGAGGCTGGTGCCGAGCAGCACGCCGGGCAGGTCGAGATGCGAATCGGCCGGCGCCGTGAGCGCCAGGATCAGTCCCGGCAGTGGCGCCCACGGCGCCAGGCGCAAGCCCATCGCGCGGCTGGCGGAAAACAGCACCAGCGGCACGATCAGCAGCGGCAGCAGGATGGGAAGGATGAGGCTGGCCGCGCCCATGTCCAAGCCCTGTCAGCGCGCGAGGAGGACGGCCAGGATGGCCACGCCGGCGAGCCACAGCCCGCCTGCCAGCGACCAGGCGCGCAGCTGGGCTTCCAGTCGCGGGGGGAACGCAGCGGTACGCGGTAACGCGGGTGGCGTCGCTGGTCGCGGCAGGTGGCGGCGCAGACGCCACAGCGCAGCGAGCAGGCGTTCGAGCGGCAGCAGCAGATCGCCGGGGGGAACGGCGGGAGCGCGCAGTCTCAGGCGCAGGGCCGCGAAGGCCAGCGCCAGCGCGGCGAACAGCGGCCAGCTTGCCGCCAGCACGGCCGGCGTTGTCAACGCGGACTGCCAACTCGCGGCGGGTGCCAGCCAGGCGGCCAGCCCGGCGACGCCAACCAGCGTCAGCAGCCAGGGCGCCATCAGGCCGCGGCCTGAGGCATCCGGTGCCGGTTGGCGCTGCACCAGCCACAGCAGGCGCAGCATCAGCAGTGCGGTGCCGAGCGCGCCGACCGCCAGCAGCAGCGGGAGGGTGTCGGCCCAGGGTGCCGGTAGGCCATGCAGCGCCTGCTTGAGGCCGCTCTTGGCGAGCATGCCGCTGGTGAAGGGCGCGCCTGCCAGCGCCAGTGCCGGCAGCGCCATCCAAAGCAGGACGCCCGGTGTGGCGCCGCGTCGCTGCAGCACGCCGAGGCCGAGGAACAGCGCGCTTTTCGCCAGCGCGTGGTGCACGGCGTAGAGGATGACTGCCGGCAGCAGCAGCGGCCACAGGCCGGGGGCCAGGAGGCCGGCGCCGATGGCAATCGCGAGATAGCCCATCTGGCTGATACTGGAGTAGGCGAGCAGCGCGCCGGGCTGGCGCTGGGTCAGGCCGATGACGCTGCCGAAGAAGATGGCGAGCAGGCCGGCCAGCAGCATCGCCGTGCCGGTATCCGGCAGCGCCGCTTCGCCCAGCGGCAGGAAGCGCAGCCAGCCGAGCAGGCCGGCCTTGATCATCGCTCCCGCCAGCACTGCCGCGCCGGGGATGGGAATGGCGGCATACGCCGGCGGCAGCGAAACGTGCAGCAGCGGCAGCCCGGTCTTTACGCCGAAGCCGAGGATCAGGCAGGCCACGGCAAGCGGATGCGCCGCCACGGCGAGCAGCAGGCCCGACAGGATCAGCATTTCGCCCGCCAGCGCCAGCGCCAGATACACCCTGCCGGCGTGCCATGCTGCGGCGCTGCGATCGTGCACGACGAGGCCGTAGGCGGCGAACGTCATCAGCGCGAAAAAGAAATAGAAGCTCGCCGCGTCGAGCGCCAGGCAGACGCCGAGGTTACCGGCCTGGGTCAGCAGGAAAAACCCGGCAAAGCCGTGGCGGCGTTCATCATGTGCCAGCCAGGCGCGGGCAAACCAGCCGGCGGCGAGCCAGATTAGCGCGGTGAACAACAGGAAGACGCGGCCGGTGTCGTCGAGGCCGAGGCGGGTGCCGAGCAGCAGCCAGGGCAGATCGAACTGCTGCGGGACAGGCGCGATCAGCGCAAGCAGCAGCGCCGGCAGCGGCGTCCACGGCGCCAGCCGCAGACCGAGCGCACGGCTGGACGGAAACCACAGCATCCCGGCGACCAGCAGCGGCGCCGCCAGGCTGGCGACGATCAGGGCGTCCATTGCAGGTACTCGCGATCGGCGATGAGCTTGGCCCAGTCCAGCGGGCTGAAATCGCTGGCGGCGAACAGGCCGACGACCAGCGTGGCAGCGGCGGTGGCCAGCGGCGGAAGCAGCAGCAGCGGCGCGGTTTCCCAGCGCCCGCGCTGCGGGATGGACTCATGCGGCCAGGCGGTGGACGGCGGCCGGAACCAGGCACGGTGCAGGATGGGCAGGAAGTAGGCGGCGTTCAGCAGGCTCGATGCCGCCAGCACCGCCAGCACCCACGGCATGCCCGCCTCCAGCGCGCCGAGCCCGAGATACCACTTGCTGATGAAGCCGGCCAGCGGCGGCACCCCGATCATGCCGAAGGCGCCGAGGGTGAAGGCGAGCGTGGTCCACGGCATGCGCCGGCCGACCCCGTCCATCTCGCTGACCTTGTGGATGCCGAGGGTTTCGGCGTAGTTGCCGGCGCAGAAGAACAGGGTGATTTTCATGATGCCCTGGTGCACCAGATGCACCAGGCCGCCGAGGGTGCCGAGCGGGCCGAACAGCGTGACGCCGAGCACGATGTAGGCGACCTGGCTGACGGTGGAATAGGCCAGACGCCGCTTGAGATCATCCTGGAACAGCGCGCGCAGGCTGCCCCAGATGATGGTGATCGAGGCGGCAATCGCCAGCGGCAGCAGCAGGGCGAGCGATTGCGCGAATTCGATGCCATAGACTTCGTAGACGACGCGCACGATGCCGAAGGCGCCGGCTTTCACCACCGCCACCGCGTGCAGCAGCGCCGACACCGGCGCCGGCGCCACCATCGCCATCGGCAGCCAGCCGTGCAGCGGCACCAGCGCGGCCTTGACGCCGAGGCCGGCGATCAGCAACAGGAAAATGATCTGGAGTTGGCCGGCGGTGTCCGGCGTCAGCGTGGACAGCGTGCCGCCCGGAGCAAAGTCGACCTGGCCGGCGACGCCGTACAGCCACACCGTGCCGATCAGCAGCAGCGCGCCGCCGCCCAGCGTGTAGGCAAGGTAGATATGGCCCGCGCGCAGCGCTTTCTCGGTGCCGCGATGCACCACCAGCGGATAGGTCGCCAGCGTCAGCAGTTCGTAAAACAGGAAGAAAGTGAACAGATTGCCCGCCATCGCCACCCCGACGGTGGCGGTGACGCACAGGCTGAAAAAGCCGAAGAAGCGGCTGCGGTTCGGCGCGCCTTCGAGGTAGCCGATCGCGTAGAGCGTGGTGAACAGCCACAGCACCGCCGACAGGGTGACGAACAAGAGCGCCAGCGCGTCGGCTTTCAGCACCAGGTCGAGACCCGGCAGCACGGTGTGACGGAACACGTATTCGTGGTCATTGAGCACACCCCACAGCATCACGCCGATGAGCGCGATCTTGGCGAATGCGCCGATCAGGTTGAGCGCAGTGCGCAGGCGGATGCGTTCCTCGGCGAGGAAGAAAATGACGAGGCCGGGCAGGAAGGAACTCAGCACCACCAGCGCGGGCAGCCAGGGGTCGATCATGCCGCCCTCCCGACCGCCAGCAGTTCAAGCAGCGGCGCGCCGAACAGCCCCAGCAGGATCGCCGCCAGCGCCAGCGCAAAGGCGCTGAACTCCAGCGTGCGCGGCACCCGCGTCACGCGGTCGCCTTCGGCCACCGGCAGGAAAGCGCGGCGCAACACCTTGAAGACGTAGGCCGCGGTCAACAGGCCGCCCGCGATCATCACCGCCACCCACCACCACTGGCCGCTTTCCAGTGCCGCCATCAGCAGCAGCCACTTGGCGGAAAAGCCGCCCGAGGGCGGTAGCCCCATCAGCGTCACCCCGGCGAGGCCGAAGCTGAACAGGGTCAGCGGCAGGCGCGCGCCGACGCCACCCAGGCGACCGATGTCGTCACGCCCGGTGGCGACGATCATGCTGCCGGCGGCGGCAAACATCGCCGCCTTCGCCAGCCCGTGCGCCACTGCCTGCATCACCCCGCCCTGGACTGCGCTGTCGGCAGCCCCCAGCGGCACCAGGGTGGCGAGCGGGAACAGCAGGAACAGATAACCGACCTGCGCCACGGTGGAATAAGCCACCAGCATTTTCAGCCGCGTTTGCGTCAGCGCCAGCCACGAGCCCCACAGGATCGCCGCCGCGCCGAGCGCACCGATCAGCTGCGCCGCAGCGACGGTGGCGAGCGGCGCGAACAGTTCCAGCCACAGCCGCAGCACCAGGTAGAACGAGGCCTTGATCACCAGCGCCGACAGCAGCGCGGAGACCGGCGCCGGCGCGCCGCCGTGGGCCGGCGGCAACCAGAAATGAAACGGGAACAGCGCGGTTTTCAGCAGCAGGCCCGTCAGTATCAGCGCCGCTGCCAGGGTGACGGCCAGCGGGGCTTCGGACGTGAGCAGGGGCGTCAGCACCGCCAGCGACACGCTGCCGTAGCTGCCGTAAATCAGCGCGACGCCGAGCAGGTACGCGCCGGAGCCGAGCAGCGTGGCGAACAGATAGCGCATCGCCGCCGTCACCGGTTGCCTGCCGCCGGCGATCGCCACCAGGCCGACCGCCGCCAGCCCCAGCAGTTCGAGCGTGACGTAGATGTTGAACAGGTCGGCCGATACGAACAGCGCGTTGAGGGCGGCCAGCAGGAAACCGGTGAGCGGCCAGAACAGCTCGCGCCCTTTCGGGCTCGCGGCAAAGTAGCCGCGCGCAAAAACCGCCAGCGGCAGGGCGACTGCCTGCGTCAGCAGCAGCATCACCGCGGCAAGGCCGTCCGCCATGAGGTCGATGCCGAGCGGCGCGCCCCAGCCGCCGACCGCGTAGACGCGGCTGCCGTCATCGAGCAGCTGGCCGGCAAGCTGCAGTGCAAGCACACCCTGCAATGCGATCGCCGCGATGGCAAGCCGGCCGCCGCGCCCCGGGCCGAGCAGGAAGGCCAGCGTGCCCCACAGCAGCGGCAGCACGATCAGCCACGGCAGGGGATCGGGAAAATCAGTCATCCGCCGGCTCCGTATCGGGCCGATCTTCCGGCAGCCGCATCTGGCCGGTCAGGTCGAGCAGCTGCCGCGCCAGCGCCAGTGCCAGCGCGGTGGCGGCGATGGCGACGACGATGCCGGTGAGCACCATTGCCTGCGGCACCGGGTCGATTATGCCGTCGCGCTGGCCCAGTCCCACCAGGATCAGGAAGGCGCCGCTGCCGAGAATGTTGAAGGCGAGAATCTTGCGCAGCAGATGCGGCTGTAGCAGCAGACCGGCCAGTCCGATGGCGAACAGCGCGGCGCCGGCCAGGGCATAGAGCAGCGCGGCGCTCATCGCTTCGCTCCTGCGCTGGCGAGATAGAGGCCAGCCAGCGTGAGTCCGATCGACAGCGTGAGTCCGGCCTCGACCAGCAGGATCAGCGCGCCCGCCATGCTGACCGGGTAGTGCAGCAGGCTGCCCTGCGGCAGCCCGGCGACGGCCACCGCCAGAAAGACCAGCAGGCCCAGCGCCAGCCCGCCGCGCAGCAGCCGTCCCGGCTGCGCCCAGGCGGGCAGCAGTCCGGCCAGGCGCAGCAGCACCCCGGCGGCGGCCAGCACCGCGCCGGCCTGAAACGCGCCGCCCGGCGCGTGCGCGCCGACCCACAGCAGATAGCCCGCCACCAGCACCATCAGCGGCGCCAGCAACCGCGCCAGGGTCTGCAGCACGGGATGGGCGGGCGTGGCGCGAGGGGCGTGTTCATCGGCATGACGCGAGAGCGCGAACACCCCCAGCAGCGCCAGCAGCAGCACCGCCACTTCCAGCAGGGTGTCGTAGCCGCGGAAGTTGAGCAGCACCGCGGTGACCGGGTGGGAGACGCCGCTGGTGTCGAGATTCGCCGTCACCTGCGCGGGCAGGCGCACCGCAAATTCTGGCAGCGCCAGCATGGCCCCGCCGAGCGCCAGCGCCAGCCCGCTGCAGAGCAGGACGGTCAGCGCAGTGAGCCAGGCTTTCATTGTTCCGGCTCCCGCTGTCTGGCCCGCAGGTGGCCGACCGCATCGAGCAGCAGCGCGCCGGTGAGTCCGGCGCCGATGGCGGCTTCGGCCAGCGCGATGTCGGGGGCGCCGAGGCGGGCCCAGGCCAGCGCCATCAAGAGGCCGAAAACAATGAACAGCACCACCGCGTGGAACACGTCGGCGATGGTGAGCGCGCGCGCCGCGCTCCACAAGAGCGCCGCGATCAGCAGCAGGTCGAAGGCCAGCGCCGGCGTCATGGGCGGTCTCCCGACTGCCACGGCACGATGCCGTTCTGGCGCGCGCGGCGGGCGATTAGGAAGCCGACGGTGGCGCTGGCGGCGAGCGCCAGCAGCCAGATCAGGATCAGCTTCAGTGCCGTCGCCGGGCTGGAGGTTTGCAGCAACAGGCCAAGCACGATGAAACCAAGCCCGAGATTGTCGGCCTTGGCCAGCGCGTGCAGGCGGGTATAGACATCGGGAAAGCGCAGCAGGCCGACGGTGCCGGCGAAGAAAAACACGGCGCCGGTCAGCAGCAGAATGAAGCTTGCGATCTCAGTCATCGTCATGCATCGCCTCGGCTTGTTCCTCGCGCCATGCGCGCTGGGCAAACGCCGCGCCGCTGATCGCTGCCAGCAGGGCGAACACCAGCGCGGCATCGAGCAGGGCGGCGCTGGCTGTGGCAAACGCCAGCAGCAGCAGGATCGCCACGCCGGTGGTGCCGAACAGCAGCGCCGCCAGCAGGCGGTCGGCCGGAGTGGGGCCGCGCGCCACACGCAGCAGGGCGACCAGCAGGTTGGCGAGCAGGAAGACGGAAAGAATCAGGGTCAGATTGCTCATGGCTGCTCCAGTTGCAGCCCCAGCATGTGGGCCACGCGGGTTTCGGCATGGCGCACGCCGGCCTCCGTCGGCGCTTCGATGTCGAGCACATGCAGACACAGGCGATTGCCGCGCAGTTCCACGGAGAGGGTGCCCGGCAGCAGGCTCTGCGTGTTGGTCAGCAGCACACGGCCGATGCCTTCGGGCAGGCGCAGGGGGATTTCCTGGATCCCCGGTCGCAGGCCCATGCGGGGGCGCAGGGCGAACCATGCGACCTGGGCGCCGCCACGCAGCGACTGGATAAAAAAGAAACCGAGGAAACGCAGCAGGCCGATGCGCGAAATGGTGGTGGGCACCGGCGGCAGCAGGCGCAGGCTGAGGATCGCCGCGGCGAGAATGCTGACACCGCCTACTCCCCAACTGTCGGCGCGGCCATTGGTCAGCGCCCACCACAAGCCGGCGAACAGGGCGCTGCGCCAGAGCGTGGCGCGGACGCCGGCAAGCGAGATTGTCATCGCAGCGGGGCCTCCACCACGGCATGCGGTGGATTGCTGAAACGCACGCTGTCGGGCGCGTTGGTACCGCCGGTCATGACGAAGCTCATCGCCTCCTCCATGGTCCAGTCGGTCATCACCACTTCTGCAAGCGGCAAAATCTCGATATAGCCCGAGGTCGGGTTGGGCGAGGTGGGGACGTAGACCACCGCCAGTTCCTGCCCGCTGTCGGCGTCCGTCATCACCTTGGTGATAAGACCGACCGCTTTCATTTCCGGCGATGGGAAACTGATCAGCACCACCCGCTGCCCCTGCACCGGCGGCTTGCTGACGGTTTGCAGGAAGCGCTTGGTCGCGCCGTAGATGGTTTGCACCAGCGGTAGGCGGCTGACCCAGTATTCGACGGTGGCGATGAGCTTTTTGCCGATCACGAACGAGGCAAACAGACCGATCAGATACAGCAGGGCCAGCGTGAACAGGGCGGCGAGTGCGTATTGCACGTCGCTATCGAGCAGCCAGGAAGCCAGGGTGTTGGAGAGCGGCCGCAGCAAACGCGCCAGGGCCTTGATGAAGGGCGCGCCGGCGCCGGCCAGCAGGCCGAACAGGAAGTCGAACACCAGCCAGGTCACCCACAGCGGCGCGACGGTGAGAAAGCCGATCAGCAGGTAACGGAACAGGTGGGGGTTGCGGCGGGTCGGGGCGGCGCTGGGCATGGCGGAATGGCTCAGGCTGGATGGCCGGCGATGAGGACGTCGCTGCTTGAATAGGCCAGCACGTGTTTGGTGACGCTGCCGAGCAACAGCTCTTCCAGCGTTGACTGGCCGTGCTTGCCCATGACGATGAGGTCGACGTCGAGCGACTGTTCGTGTTCGAGGATGCGCAGGGTGGGGGCGCCGTGCACGACCAGGCGCGTCAGTTGGCCCGCCGGAATCGACAGCTGGTCGACGAACTGCGTCATCGCGTCGAGTGCTTCCACGCGGGCGCGGGCGCGGTACTCATGGATCTGCTCCTCGGCAATGCTGGCGAAGCGCAGGGTGCCTTCGATGTCGACCTCGAACGCGTGCAGCAGGACGATTTCGGCGTCGGGCAGCCAGCGGTGCGCGGTCTGCGCGGCCGCCAGGGCATGGACCGAGAAGTCGACCGGCACCAGCACGCGCCGATAGGCGCCCTGCGGCCGCTGCTTGACCGCGAGCACGGGGCGGCGGGTCTTGCGCAGCACGCGCTCGGTGGTCGAGCCGAGCAGGAACTCGCGCACGAAATGCGCGCCGCGCGCGCCCATTACCAGCAGGTTTGCCTGCAGTTCATTGGCGAGCTCGGTGATGGCGTCCAGCGCCACCCCTTGGGCGAGCCGGGTGTTGACCGGGCAGGCGTACTGCGTGCTGAGGCGGGCCGCCAGTTCCGTCAGGGCCTGCTGCGTCTCGTCGGCGACGCGGGCTTCCATCGCCGGCGCCTCGTCGCGCATCACGCCGCGCAGTCGCGTCAGCATCGAGGTGCTGACGACGTGGGCCACGGTGAGCTGTGCTCCCGGATGGGCGGCAGCAAGCTGCGCCGCGCGTTCCAGCGCATGGCGCGCCGGGGCGGAAAAGTCGGTGGTGGCGAGCAGCGATAGGGATGCAGTCACGATGCGGTCTCCTTGTCTTTGTTCAATTCGGACGCGGCGATGCGCGCCGCAAGGTCGAGCGCGGCAAAATCGGCCGCCTGGTTGAACGGCATGATGATCTCGACCCGGCCGAGCGAGCGCAGGCTGGCTGCATCGGCCTCGTCGCGCGCCACGATGGCGATCTGCCCGCTGTAATGGTGTTCCGCCAGCGCATTGAGCAGGGCGTGGTTGGAGGCGCGGTCGGGCAGGGTGCTGACCACCCAGGGCACCCCCGCCAGCGGCAGGCTCTCGACGTAGTCCGGCGCCTCGCCGTCGCCGAAGCGGGCATCCAGACCGAGGTGCTGCTGCGCCCTCACCACTTCCGGGTCGAAGTCCACGCCCAGCACATGAATGTCCTGTTTGAGCAGCGAATGCGCCAGCCGGCTGCCATAGCGGCCGAGGCCGAAAATGGCCACGTCGGGCCGCACGCCGTCGCGCGGGGTGTGCTCGACCGCCAGTTCGCGGAAGGGGTTCTTGCGTTCGAACAGTCCCAGCGAGGGCGCCAGCCAGGCATACAGGCGGTGCGAGTACAAAATCATGTAGGACGACAGCGCGATGGTGATGAGGCCGACCAGGGTGGTCAGCCCCAGCGTGTTGGGCCCGACGTGGCCGAGGGTGATGCCCATGGCGACGAAGATGATCGAGAACTCGGAAATCTGCGCCACCGTCAGCCCGGCGAGAAAGCCCGTTCTTTTCCGGTAGCCCATGTAGCCCATGATCGCCATCACGATCAGCGGATTGCCGATCAGCACGAACAGCGACAGCACGATGGAGGAACTGATTTCGTCGCCAAGGGTGGAAAAATCGAGATTGGCGCCGAGGTCGATGAAGAAGAACAGCAGCAGGAAGTCGCGGATGCTGGTGAGCCGCGCGCTGATCGCCTCGCGGTAGGCGGTGGAGGCGAGCGAGAAGCCGGCGATGAAGGCGCCGGCCTCCTTGCTGAAGCCGGCGAATTCGCCCGCCGCCGCCAGCGCGGTGCCCCAGGCGATGGCGAAGATCATCAGCAGTTCCTGCGAGCGCGCCAGGGTATCGACGATGCGCGGCAGCACATAGCGCATCAGGATGAACAGCAGCAGCGCGGCGCCACCCAGGCGCGCCAGCAGGGTCAGCACCAGGGTCATGCCGCTGACGCCTTCCTCGCCCATGCCGCCGAGCCCGCTCATCACCATCATCGCCACCACCACGGCGAGGTCCTGCACGATGAGGAAACCGACCGCGATGCGTCCGTGCAGCGAGTCGAGTTCGCGCTTGTCGGACAGGAGCTTGACGATGATGATGGTGCTGGAAAACGTCAGCGCCACCGCTATGTAGAGTGCCTCCAGCCAGCCCTTGCCAAGCGCGAGGACGATGAAGAAGCCGAACACGATGGTGAAGCTGAGCTGCCCCAGGCCGGTGGCGAGCGCGACCGGGCCGATATGGCGGATGTGGCGCAGATCGAGTTTGAGCCCAACCACGAACAGCAGCACGGTGATGCCGATCTGCGCCAGCAGGTCGATCTGGTCGTGCGCCGACACCAGCGAGAAGCCGGCTGGCCCGAGCAAAATGCCGACCGCGATGTAGGCGATCAGGACCGGCTGGCGCAGCCGCACCGCGATCGCCCCCAGCACGGTGGTGATGATCAGGAGCAGGGCAAATTCGTCAAAAGGCTGCGTCATCGTTTTGTGTGTGATTCTTTGTTTCGGTTGTTATCGCTGGCGGGCCAGAACCATGATGGCCGGCTTTACGGCCCCGAACAAGATCGGGCGTGTTCGCGTTCAGGGCGCATCCACCAGATGGGTCGGGATTCTCAGGCCCACCTGCCTGATGCGGCCGTCGACGATCGCGCGCACCACGAATTCCAGTTTGCCCAGCCGGACGCGGTCGCCGACCACGGGGACGCCGGGAAGCTTCCTGATGATAAACGTCTCCAGCGTCAGGTCGGACATTTCCGGCGGCAGGGGCAGGCCATACTGCGCGGCGACATCCGCCATGATCGATTCGCCGTTCAGGATGAAATCGCCGTAGAACTGGCGCTTCTCGAGATAGGCGGGCGCGCGGGGTGCCGCCAGCAGATCGCCCAGCGCGGTGCTGTCCGCTTCATTTGCCAGGACGTAGAGCGTATCCCCGGCGACCAGTTCGCCGGCCGTATCCGGCACCAGCGCCAGGCCATCGCGCAATACGGTCAGCAGGCGCGCCTCGCCGGGCAGGCGCAGCGCGCTGGCGGAGCGGCCGATGAACTGGCCGTCCGCTTTCAGCCGATAGCCAAAAAAGGCATGGCCGCCAGCGGGTGCCGACGCCAGGTCGAAGCGTTCGGTCGGCGTCGGCGCGGGCGGAACCTGCAGCCGCAGGCGACGGGCCAGGGCGGGGATGGTCCAGCCCTGCAGGGTCAGCGAGATCAGCACCACGAAGAAGGCGACATCGAGAATCAGCGCAGCCTCGGGGATGCCTGCCAGCAGCGGGAACAAGGCCAGAATGATCGGCACCGCGCCACGCAATCCGACCCATGCGATGAACACCTGCTCGCGCCACGGGAAATGGAAGGGCAACAGGCACAGCGCCACTGCCAGCGGCCGCGCGACGAACATCAGCACCAGCGCGATCGCCAGGGCGGCGGGGGCATGTTCGAGCAGGCTGCTGGGGGAGGCGAGCAGGCCCAGCATGAGGAACATGGCAATCTGCGCCAGCCAGACCAGGCCGTTGTGCACCTGCAGGATGTTGGTCGATTCGCGCGGCGCGCTGTTGCCCACCACCACGCCGGCCAGGTAGGCGGCGAGGAAGCCGCTGCCGCCCAGCACCGTGGTGAGGCTGTAGAGCGCGAGGCCGCCGGCGAGGACCAGCATGGGATACATGCCGCGCTCCAGCGGCAGGCGGTTGACCAGCCGCACCAGCAGCCAGCCGCCGCCGAGGCCCACGACCAGCCCCAGGCCCATTTGCTGGACGAACAGGCCGAGGGTTTCCCAGCCGGGCGCGCTTTGACCGGAGAGAATCAGCTCGATGAGGGCGATGGTGAGCAGCGCCGCCATTGGATCGTTGCTGCCCGATTCGATTTCCAGCGTGGCCGATACCCGCTGTTTTAGCGCGAGGCCCTTGGCGTGCAGCAGCGCGAACACCGCAGCGGCGTCGGTGGAGCCCACCACGGCGCCGACCAGCATGCCTTCGAGCAGACCGAAACCGAGCATCCAGGCGGCGAACAGGCCGGTCACCACGCAGGTGATGAGTACGCCGACGGTGGCCAGCAGCGATGCCGGGCGCAGGCCGGCGCGAAAGCTGTCGGCGCGGGTGTTGAGGCCGCCGTCGAGCAGGATGACGGCGAGCGCGACGCTGCCCACGGTGTAGGCGATGCCGCTGTCGTCGAACAGGATGCCGCCCGGGCCGTCTTCCCCGGCCAGCATGCCGACCGCCAGGAACACCAGCAGCAGCGGCATGCCGATGCGGTACGACAGCGCGCTGGCGAGGATGGCCAGCAACAGCAGCACCGCGCCGGCGAGGACGAGTTGATTGAAGAAATCCACGCGGCCTACTCCGGGCGCCGCCTGGCGCGCAGCCGGCGTAGCAGGGCGAACGCGTGTTCGATGCGGTCCATGGTTTTAACGCGAGGCGGTGCGATGGCGGCGGTGGATCACGGCCTTTTCGATTTCCACCACACTGTAAACGATGAAGCCGAATACGAGGATGCGTCCCCAGGTGGCCAGGTCGAGCGGGGTGGTGGCAAACAGCGCCTGCATCATGGGCAGGTGGGTGAACAGGCCCTGCAGCACGACCAGGATGCCGATGGCGATCAGCACCGCCCGGTTGCCGACCAGTCCCGACCAGCCGACCACCGGCGCGGTGAGGCGGCGGCAATTGAACAGGTAGAAGATCTCGCCCATTACCAGGGCGTTGATCGCCGCGGTGCGCGCGGCGTCGAGCGGCACGCCGCGCTCGAGTTCCCACAGGAACAGGCCGAGCGAACCGGCCACCAGGAACACCGTGACGAAGGTGATGCGCCACAGCATGAATCGCGTCAGCAGCGGTTCGCGCGGGTTGCGCGGCGGCTGGCGCATGGCTTCGGGTTCGGGTTGCTCGAAGGCGAGCGCCAGCGCCAGCGTCACCGCCGTCACCATGTTGACCCACAGGATCTGCACCGGGGTGATCGGCAGGGTGATGCCGAGCAGGATCGCGATCAGCACCATGCCGGCCTGCGCCGCGTTGGTCGGCAGGATGAACACGATGGCCTTCTTCAGGTTGCCGTAGACGGTGCGGCCTTCTTCGACGGCGTGCGCGATGGAGGCGAAGTTGTCGTCGGCCAGCACCATTTCCGCCGCTTCCTTGGCGGCTTCGGTGCCTTTCTTGCCCATCGCCACGCCGATATCGGCGCGCCGCAGCGCGGGCGCGTCGTTGACGCCGTCGCCGGTCATCGCGGTGACCTCGCCCAGGCTTTGCAGGGCCTCGACCAGGCGCAGCTTGTGCTCGGGACTGGCGCGCGCGAACACGTCGATTTCGCCCACCACTTCGCGCAGGCGCGCGTCGTCGAAGGTCTCGATCTCGGCACCGGTCATCGCGGTGACCGATTCGTCCAGCCCGAGTTGCTTGCCGATGGCCAGCGCGGTGGCGGCATGGTCGCCGGTGATCATCTTGACCTTGATACCCGCGGCGCGGCAGGTGGCGACTGCCTTGATGGCCTCCTCGCGCGGCGGGTCGGCCAGCCCCAGCACGGCCAGCAGGGTGAAGTCGCCGCGCTCGATGTCGTCGAAGTTGAGCGTCGTCGCGTCGTCGCTGCGCCGTACCGCCAGCGCCAGCAGCCGCATGCCCTGGGAAGCGGCCGCTTCCATGCGGGCGTGCCAGTGCTCGGGATCGAACGCGCTGTCGCCGTCCGCACCACGTTGCGTTGCGCACAGCGCCAGCACCCGCTCCGGTGCGCCCTTGAGATAGAGATAGCCGTGGCCGGCGTGGTCGTGGTTGAGCGTCGCCATGAAGCGGTGCTCGGACTCGAACGGGATGACGTCGGTGCGCGGCAGCGCCTCGCGGGTGCGGCGCAGGTCCAGCCCGGCCTTCAGCGCCAGGGTCAGCAGCGCGCCTTCGGTGGGGTCGCCGGTCAGTTGCCAGCCGTCGCCGGTTTCGCGCAGGTCGGCGTCGTTGCACAGCAGGGCGGCGTGCGCCAGTTCCTGCAGCAGCGGCTGCGATTCGGCATCGACCTGCTCGCCGGCGCGGGCAAAGCCGCCCTCCGGGGCATAGCCGCTGCCCGACACCTCGAAGCTGGCGTCGGTATCGATGACGATCTGCACCGTCATTTCGTTGCGTGTCAGGGTGCCGGTCTTGTCCGAGCAGATGACGCTGACCGCGCCCAGCGTTTCCACCGCGGGCAGGCGGCGGATGATGGCGTGGCGGTGCGCCATGCGGGTGACGCCGATGGCGAGCGTGATGGTCATGATCGCCGGCAGGCCCTCGGGAATCGCCGCCACCGCCAGGCCTACCGCGGCGAGGAACATGTCGCTCATGGGGTAATCGCGTACCCACACGCCAAAGGCGAAGATCAGGCCGGACAGCAGCAGGATCACCCCCGCCAGCCACTGGCCGAACAGCGCCATCTGCTTCAGGAGCGGCGTGGTGAGTTTCTCGACCGTCGACAGCAGCGTGCTGATCCGGCCCAGTTCGGTGGCGGTGCCGGTGGCGGTCACCACGCCGGTTCCCTGGCCGTAGGTGACCAGCGTGCCCGACCAGGCCATGCTGGTGCGGTCGCCGAGCGCGGCGTCTTCCGCCACCGGGTCGACCTGCTTGTCGACCGCGAGCGACTCGCCGGTCAGCGCGGCTTCCATCACCCGCAGGCTCTTGATGTCGATCAGTCGAATGTCGGCGGGCACGCGGTCGCCCGAGGCCAGGTGAACGATGTCGCCCGGCACCAGGTCCTCGGCGGGAATTTCGTGGCGCTCGCCGGCGCGGGTGACGATGGCGTGCGGCGACAGCATGTCGCGGATCGCGTCGAGCGCCTCTTCGGCGCGGCCTTCCTGGATGAAGCCGATCACCGCATTGATGACGACCACGCCGAAGATCACGCCGGAATCGAGCCAGTGGCCGAGCAGGGCGGTGATGACACCGGCCGCCAGCAGCACGTAGATCAGCACGTTGTGGAACTGCAGCAGCAAACGCTGCCAGGCAGGCTGGCGTTGCGCCGGCGGCAGGCGGTTGGCGCCGTATTGCGCGCGGCGCGCATCGATCTCGTCCGGGCTCAGGCCTTCGCGCGGTGCTTCGAGTCGGGTCAGGGTGTCGCTGGCGGGCAGGCTGTGCCAGTGCGTCGGCTGTTCGTCGTTGGTCTGCAAGCGATGTCTCCGGTGGGGTCGGCATTCAGCCTGGGTCTTGCTGAAACGATTTTTTCAAATATGAAATTCGTGTCAGCGCGCCCTACAATTCTGGCACACATTAAATACACGGATGCGCAATGTCGGGATTTACTGTCGCGGGCGGACTCGCGGGCGGCATCGGATTGTTCCTGCTGGGCATGTGGCTGATGACCGATGGACTCAAGCTCGCTGCCGGCCCGGCGCTGGAACGCATCCTCGCGCGCTCGACCGGCACCCGCCTGCGCGGCCTCGCCTCGGGCACGCTGATCACCGCGCTGGTGCAGTCGTCCTCTGCGGTCACGGTCGCCACCATCGGCTTCGTCAACGCCGGCCTGCTGACGCTCGGGCAGGCCTTGTGGGTGCTGTTCGGCACCAACGTCGGCACCACTATGACCGGCTGGCTGGTCGCCATCGCCGGGGTGGATTTCAAGATCGAGGCGCTGGCGCTGCCGATGATCGGCCTTGGCATGGTGCTGCACTTCACCGGCGCGGGACGCCGTCGCGGCGCGCTGGGCATGGCGCTGGCCGGCTTCGGCGTGCTGTTCCTCGGCATCGACGTGCTGAGGGACACCTTCACCGGTCTTGGCAGCCAGATGGCGCTGCCGGGCGGCAGCGGTGTGCTCGGGGTGCTGGCGCACGTCGGCGCCGGTGCGGTGCTCACCGTGCTGATGCAGTCGTCCAGCGCGGCGCTGGCGGTGGCGCTGACCGCGGCGCAGGGCGGCTTGCTGACGATCCATGACGCCGCCGCCGTGGTGATCGGCGCCAATATCGGCACCACCGTCAAGGCGCTGCTGGCGGCGCTGGGTGCCACCCCGAATGCGCGCCGGGCGGCAGCGGCGCATGTGCTGTTCAACCTGCTGACCGGCGCGGTGGCCCTGCTGCTGCTGCCCTGGCTGATCGACGCGATTGAGTGGTTGCGGCAACTGCTGGAACTGGATGCTGCGCCGGCGGTGACGCTGGCGCTGTTCCATACGGTTTTCAACGTGCTCGGGGTGGTGCTGATGTGGCCGCTTGCCGCCCGCCTGGCGGAATTTCTCGCCCGCCGCTTCCGCACCGCCGAGGAAGACGAGGCGCGCCCGCGGCATCTCGACAACAACGTGCTCTCCGTGCCCGCGCTGGCGTTGGGCGCGCTGATCCAGGAAGTGCGCCGCATGGGAGAAATCGCCCTGCGCGGCGCGCGCCGGGTGTGGACGATCCAGCAAGCGGCCTCGCCGGCGTCGCTGCCGGAGCAGGCGGTGGTGGCACAGCTGAACGAAGCCATCGCCCGCTTCATCGCGCAGCTGCACCGGGTCAGCATGGCGGCCGAGAGCGCGCAGCGCCTGCCCGAGGTGCTGCGCGCGGCGCGTTATTACGATACGGTGGTCGAACTGTCCGCCGAACTGATGGCGATGCCTTATCCCGGAACCCTTGGCTCGCCGCAACTGCGCGATCGGATCATGGTGTTCATGGAACAGGCTGAGTCCTTGCTGAGTCTGGACGCCGAGGCGGGAGCGGTGGAGCCGGACGCGCGTCAGGCCGAGCTGCAGCGGCACTATCGCGCGCTCAAGGCGGCGGCGCTGGCCGAAGGCGCGCGCGGCGATTTCGATATCCACGACATGGAACTGTGTCTGCGCCGCCTGAGCCGGATGCGCCGCCTCGCCGAGCAGGCGCTGAAAGCGGCGATGACGCTACAGGCATTAAACCTTTCCGCCGACCGGACCGTCATACCTGACGAACCTCACCCTCACACTGCCGCCTGATCCGATGCTACCCAAGCGTTTTCGCCGTTTTCTACCCGACCCGCACACCCTGCGCGAACACCGTGCGCTGCGCTGGATGGGGCCGCTGCTGCAAGACCGCCGCCTGTGGCATGTCAACCGGCGCGGGATCGCCCTGGGCCTGGCCATCGGCGTTTTCTTCGGCCTGCTGATGCCGTTGGCGCAGATTTTTTTCGCGGCGATGGCGGCGCTGCTGCTGCGCGCCAACATTCCGGCCGCGGTCGGCAGCACCCTGATCACCAACCCCATCACCTTCGCGCCGGTGTACTACGCGGCGTACCATCTGGGCGCCTGGATGCTGGGGCATGCAAATGTGGCGCTGGCCGAGGTCGACCTTGAGCGCGTCGCGGCCAAAACCGCGACCGGGCTGGCGCTGTGGGTGGACCGCCTGTACACGGTGGGGCCGCCGTTGGCGCTGGGCCTGCTGACGCTGGCGACGTGCCTGTCGGTGCTGATTTATTTTGCCGTGCACTGGACCTGGCGGCTGCGCATCGTGCGCGCCTGGCAGCGCCGCAAGGCGCGGCGACGCCAGCCTTGAGCGGGACTCAGGCAGACACGCCCATGACCTGCGCCCACAGCATCTTGACTGCATTGCGCACGGTTTCCACGGCGGGCAGCGGCACCCGCGCATAGTCCGCGCCGCTGAGCTTGATCGCATGCTGCCGGCGGCGCAGTTCGCGGTAGGCGTCGGCGGCGGCCTGCGCGAGTTCGACGGGGACCAGCCCGGCCGCGCCCGCGCGCAGCAGCAGCGCGATGTTGCCGACGTTGTCGGCGAGTTCGGGATGCGTAGCGCTTTGCCGCAGCACCAGATACTGCACGCAGAATTCGACGTCGACGATGCCGCCGCTGTCATGCTTGAGGTCGAATAATTCACTGTCGTTGACGTGGCCGGCGTGCATTTTTTTTCGCATCGCCAGCACCTCTTCGTGTAGCTTTTCGGCGTCGCGCGGCAGGCACAGCACCTCGCGGCGCAGGGCCTCGAAGGCCGCGCCGATCGCCGCATCGCCGCAAACGAAGCGTGCGCGGGTCAGCGCCTGGTGTTCCCACGTCCAGGCGTGATGCAGCTGGTAGTCGCGGAACGCCTCGACCGAGCTGACCAAAAGGCCCGCCGCGCCGTCCGGGCGCAGGCGCAGGTCGGTTTCGTAGAGGATGCCCGCCGGGGTGAGGGTGCCGAGCCAGGTGTTGATGCGCTGCGTCAGCCGCGCGTAGATTTCCTGCGCGCGCTCGTCGCCGTCGTCGTAGAGGAACACCAGGTCGAGGTCGGAGGCGTAGCCGAGCTCCCGGCCGCCGAGCTTGCCGTAGCCGATGACGGCGAAGCGAGGCGTGTCGCGGTGATGCGATTTCAGCCCGGCCCAGCAGCGGTCGAGTGTCTCGGCGAGCAGCGTGCCGGCGAGATCCGACAGGTGGTCCGACAGCGCTTCCAGCGTCAGCCGGCCGGCCACGTCCTGCGCCAAGAGGCGCAGCGTCTGCACCTGCTTGAAACGGCGCAGCGCATCCATCTGCGCTTCGGTGTCGCCGGGATGGGCGTCGAGCTCGTCGCGCAATTGCGCGGCAAGCTGCGCCCAGTCGGGAACGCTCATCAGGGATTGAGGCGCGATCAGCTCGTCCAGCAACTGCGGCTGCAGCGTCAGCACCTGCGCCGCCCACGGGCTCGCCGCCAGCAGGCGCACCAGCTGCCGCAACGCCGCCGGATATTCCGCCAGCAGCGCCAGGTAGGTGGCGCGGCGCGAGATGGCCTGGATCAGCGCGGCAAAGCGTTCCAGCGTGGCTGCCGGATCGGGCTGGCTGCCGATGACTTCGAGCGCGGGCGGCAACAGCGCGTTGAGCCTGAGCTGGGTCGATTCGGCCAGCCGCGCGGTGTGCTGGCGCAGCGCGTCAAGCGTGGCCAGCACCCGCTGCGGATCGTCGTATCCCGCGTTTTCCAGCAGCGCGCGGGTGGATTCGGCATCGGCCGTGCCGCAGCACACGGCGGTCAGCGGGTGGCTCACCTGGTCGGTTTGCGGCGCGGCGAACATCTGCTCGAAATGGCGCGTGACCTTGTTGCGATGGCGCTCAAGCGCGACGAGCAGCGCGGCATAGTCGGGGAAATCCATCGCCTCGGCGAGCATCGCCTGCGATTCGGCATCTTCCGGCAACTGCTGGGTTTGCGCGTCGTCCAGGTATTGCAGCCGGTGTTCCAGCCGCCGCAGGAAATCGTAGGCGGCGGCCAGTTCCTGCTGCGCGTCGGCCGTCATCAGCTCGTTTTTTACCAGTTCGCCCAGCACGGTCAGCGTCGGCCGCTGTTGCAGCGCGGCAATGCGGCCGCCGCGGATGAGCTGGTATACCTGCGCGGTGAATTCGATCTCGCGGATGCCGCCCGGCCCCAGCTTGATGTTGTCGGCCATCTCGCGGCGCGCGACCTCGCGCCGGATCTGCACGTGGAGGTCGCGGATCGCGGCGAACGCGCCGAAGTCGAGGTATTTGCGGAATACGAAGGGCCGCACGATTGCCATCAGTTCGTCGTGGCGGCCGCCGGTGAGCGGGCGCGCCTTGATCCAGGCGTAGCGCTCCCACGGCCGCCCCTGCGCGACCAGATAGTCCTCCAGCATTGCAAAGCCCATGGCGAACGGCCCGGAATCCCCCCACGGCCGCAGCCGCAGGTCGACGCGGAACACGTAGCCGTCGGCGGTGGCTTCCGACAGCGCGGCCGTCAGCTTGCGTCCGAGGCGGACGAAGAACTCGTGGTTGCTAATCGGCTTGCCCGTCTGGATACCATCCCTGCGGGACATAGTCGCGGCGCCAGCCTCGTCGGCCGTAGTGTCGCCTTCCGCGGGGTAGAGGTAGATGAGGTCGATGTCGGACGACACGTTGAGTTCGCCGCCGCCGAGCTTGCCCATGCCGACGACGACCATCTGCAGCGGCTGGCCGTGTTCGTCGCGCGGCTCGCCGTGGCGCGCGGCAAGCGCGGCGTGGTGGAAATCGAGCGCGGCCGCGAGGCAGACCTCGGCCAGCGTGCTGTAAGTCGCCGTCACTTCGGCCAGATCGGCGCTGCCTGCCAGGTCGCGCGCGGTGGCGACCAGCCACACGCGCTGGCGCAGTTGCCGCAAACGTTGATGCAGCGCAGCTTCGTCGGCGCACGCGGGCGCGCTCAAAAATGCCTGCATCGCGTCGCGGGTGAAGGCCTGGTCGAGTTGCCCGGTCACGGCTTCGGCCAGCAGGGGTTGTGCCGCCAGCAGGCGGCGGCCATAGCGGGAACAGCGGACAACACGGTCGAGTGCGGGATTGCTCATGGCATGGATTAGAATTTGCAGTATCAAACACTCTATCAGTGGAGAGACCGTATGGCTTCTATCGAGTCGATTCTGACCGAAACCCGCGTGTTCCCGCCTGCGGACGTCTTCGTCCAGCAGGCCAACGTGTCCGGCATGGCGGCCTACCAGGCCTTGTGCCGCCAGGCCGAAACCGACTACGAGGGCTTTTGGGCGGAGCAGGCGCGCCGGACGATCGACTGGAACAAGCCGTTCAGTCGCACCCTGGACGAGTCGAAGGCGCCGTTCTACACGTGGTTCGACGACGGCGAACTCAACGTTTCCTGGAATTGCCTGGACCGCCATCTGGCGACCCGTGGCGACAAGATCGCGCTGATTTTCGAGGCCGACGACGGCACGGTGACGAAAGTCACCTACAAGGAACTGCACGCGCGCGTCTGCCAGTTCGCCAACGGCCTGCAGTCGCTCGGCGTGGAAAAGGGCGACCGTGTGATCGTCTACATGCCGATGAGCATCGAGGCGGTGGTGGCGATGCAGGCGTGCGCGCGCATCGGCGCCATCCACTCGGTGGTGTTCGGCGGATTTTCCGCCAAGAGCCTGTTCGAGCGCATCGAGGATGCCAAGGCCAGGCTGGTCATCACCGCCGACGAATCGATGCGCGGCGGCAAGGCGGTGCCGCTGAAGCGCGCGGTCGACGAGGCGCTGGCGATGGGCGACACGTCCTGCGTCGAAAAGGTGGTCGTCTACCGCCGCTCAGGCGGCGCCGTGAACTGGGGCGCGCGCGACCTGTGGTGGCACGAGCTCGTGCAGACCCAGGCCGAGACCTGCGAGCCGGTGTGGGTCTCCGCCGAGCATCCGCTGTTCATCCTCTACACCTCGGGCTCCACCGGCAAACCCAAGGGCGTGCAGCATTCCACCGGCGGCTACCTGCTCGGCGCCATCCTCTCGATGGAGTGGGTGTTCGACGCCAAGCCAGACAGCGACGTCTACTGGTGCACCGCCGACGTCGGCTGGGTCACCGGCCATACCTACGTCGCCTACGGCCCGCTGGCACTGGGAATGACCGAGGTCATCTTCGAGGGCATTCCCACCTGGCCGCATGCCGGACGCTTCTGGGAGACCATCGCCAAGCACCGGGTCACCACCTTCTACACTGCGCCGACCGCGATCCGCAGCCTGATCAAGCTCGGTTCCGACCTGCCCGCGCAGCACGACCTGTCCTCGCTGCGCCTGCTGGGAACGGTGGGCGAGCCGATCAACCCGGAAGCGTGGATGTGGTACCACGAGGTGATCGGCGGCGGCCGCTGTCCCGTCGTCGACACCTGGTGGCAGACCGAAACCGGCGCCCACATGATTGCACCGCTGCCCGGCGCGGTGCCGACCAAGCCGGGTTCCTGCACCCTGCCGCTACCCGGCATCATGGCCGCGATCACTGACGAGCACGGCCATCCAGTCGAAAAGGGGCAGGGCGGCTATCTGGTGATCCAGCGCCCGTTCCCCTCTCAGCTGCGCACCCTGTGGGGCGACCCCGACCGCTTCAAAAAGACCTATTTCCCCGAGGAACTGGGCGGCAAGGTCTATCTTGCCGGCGACTCGGCGCACCGCGACGACGACGGCTACTTCTGGATCATGGGCCGCATCGACGACGTGCTGAACGTGTCCGGGCATCGTTTGGGCACCATGGAAATCGAATCCGCGCTGGTGTCCAATCCGCTCGTCGCGGAGGCCGCCGTGGTGGGCCGTCCGCACGACATCAAGGGCGAGGCGGTGGTGGCCTACGTGGTGCTGAAAGGCGCACGCCCCACCGGCGACGAGGCAAAGAAGATCGTCGCCGAGCTGCGCGACTGGGTGAGCAAGGAAATCGGCCCGATCGCCAAGCCCGACGAAATCCGCTTCGGCGACAACCTGCCCAAGACCCGCTCCGGCAAGATCATGCGCCGCCTGCTGCGCGCGATCGCCAGGGGCGAGGAAATCACCCAGGACATCTCCACCCTGGAAAACCCCGCGATTCTGGAGCAACTGAAGGAAGCCGTGAAATAAACGGCGTGGGGGCAGGTGAGAAAGTGGTTCAACCCGGATTGTTCATTAGGGCGAGATGCTTTGCGTAGGGTGCACTCCGTGCACCTTCGGGTGTCAACCGGTGCACGGAGTGCACCCTACGTGCCATAAATCGCCTGATGAACAATCCGGGGTCAATCCATATCTTTGCCTTCTCGCGCGTGTCATTAACTGGAATCATTAGCCGTTCAACCATCAACCACGAAAGAAAATCATGTCCCATTACCATGCCGTCGTCTGGCTCGACCACAAAGAAGCCAACGTCATGCACATCAGTCCGGATGACGTTGAAAAATCAGTGGTGAGCCCGGCCACGCCGCATCGCAATCTCCACCGCAAGCGCGGCTCGGTCAGCGGCAGTCGCCAGCCCGAAGACCAGAACTATTATCACGAGGTCGTGGAGGCGCTGGCCGGCGCCGCGGAAATCCTGATCGTCGGCCCGGGCCAGGCCAAGCTCGAGCTGATCAAGCATATCCATTCCCACGACCAGGGCGTCTCCGATAAAGTGATCGGGGTGGAAACCGTGGACCATCCGAGCGACGCCCAGCTGGTCGCGTTTGCCCGCAAGTATTTCCTTGCCAAGGACAACATGAAGTCGCAGTGATTGCATGATGCCCCGGTTGTAGGGGGCAGCGTGACGTACCAAGCACCTTTCGGGGTGCTTTTTTTGTCGGGATTTTTTACATAATGCATTTCTATCGGGCGTGATTTATTTGTAAGCGTATGATTTTTTATGAAAAAACTATTAGGCATGTTTTATGCTGACCTACATTCATTTCCTTGCAAGCAATGATCGTATTGGTTTTGTGCAGCACGGAAAGAATGTCAATACCCTGGGCAAAAGCTGCCTGAAATTGAGGAGATATAAAATGAACGTCATTAAGGAATTGAAATTCGCAGTGCCGTTGTTTGTTGCTTTTGCCTGCGGCGCCTCTCCGGCAGTGGCTTTGCCATTTCTGGGCACGGCGGAGAGCTTCTCGGTGCTGGGTGCCTCAACGGTGACTAACACCGGTTCGACCACGCTCTGGGGGAATCTGGGTGTTTACCCAGGCAATTCGATCACGGGCCAGGAGAGCATCACCATCAATGAGGAGCCTGCGCTGACTACGGGGGCTGTGTATGTACACGAAGGCGATGCGGTCGCACAGCAGGCGCAGGCTGATGCCCTCACGGCATACAATATTCTGGCAGGCATGCCGTCCACTAACGACCTGACGGGGCAGGATCTGGGTGGTCTCACACTCACGCCAGGCGTCTACACATTTGGCACAACGGCCCAATTGACGGGAACACTTACGCTTGACTTCCTGAATGACCCCAGTGCGCTCTTCGTTTTCCAGGTCGGAACTGCGCTCACGACCGCATCCGCAGCGGTCGTCAACGTAACCAATGGCACGTTAGCTTCAGACTATGGCGTCTATTGGCTGATGGGCGTCACTGGCGGGTCCGGCACCGGGTCGGCGACACTCGGTTCCAGCACAATGTTCGCAGGAAATATTCTCGCGCTTGATAGCGTCACGCTGAATTCGACTGCCAGTATTCTCTGCGGTAGAGCCATCGCGCTGAATGCCGCAGTGACGATGGATGGCAACACAATCGCCAACGATTGCGTCCTTTACGCTAACGACACCGGCGACACCACCCGCACCGACTACGGCAGCGGCGGCTTCAGCGGCAGCGGCACCGGAAACGGTGGTAACGGTGGTAACGGTGGTAACGGGACCGTACCCGAACCCGCCACGCTGGCGCTGTTGGGAATCGGACTGTTTGGGCTTGCATCGCAATTGCGTCGCCGCAAGTCGGCTTGATCCCGGGTAGTCCCACAAAAGGCGCCGGTTCCCCGGCGCTTTTTTATGCCCGCTTCAGGGCGGCGGCGGTGTTCACCAGTTCCAGCACCAGGTCATGCAGCCGCGCCGGCGATTTCAACGCGCCGTTTTCCTCGTCGAATGCCTTGTCGGCGCCGGGCAGCGAGAACTGGCCGGGCAGCACCAGCACGCCGAGCGCATTCAGGATCTGTCGCAGGTGCGGCAGCATGCGCATGCCGCCGAACTGGCCCGGCGAGGCGGCCATGATGGCCGCCACCTTGTTCTGATACGGCACCAGCCCCGATTCGCCCTGCCATTCGCGCGACACCCAGTCGATCGTGTTCTTCAGCAGCGGCGGAATCGAGCTGTTGTATTCCGGGCTGGCGATCAGCAGGGCGTCGTGGCTCTTGAACAGCGCTTTCAGGCGTAGCGCATTGTCGGGCAGGCCGTCGCGGTCTTCGAGGTCGCCGTTGTAGAGCGGCAGCGGATAGTCCGCCAGATCGATCAGGGTGACATCGCCACCCGCGGCCCGGGTGCCATCCACCGCCGCCTGGATCAGCCTGCGGTTCAAAGCGTCGCGGCGAATGCTGCCGGAAAAGGCGAGAATCTTGGGCATGGCGTGTCCTTGCGTCGGAAAGGAGGTGATTGTATCGGTCTTCCGCCTCGGGGGCCGCAAGACCGGCCGGTTTCAGGGGAGGTCGAAGCTGATGATTTCGCTGGCGTCCAGCGCCTCGATGTCGACGGCGGATTCGAAGCGAGCCGCCACGGCGTCGCCGGCGTCCAGCGGCAATCCGCGCACTTTGATCCGGCCGGCCGCCACCTGCAGCCAGCCCTGCCGGCCCGGTGCGAGCGTGAGGGTGGCGTGCTCGCCGGGCGCCAGCCGCCCGGCGTAGATCGCGGCGTCCTGGCGGATCGTCGCCGAGCCGTCGCGGCCGTCGCTCGATGCAATCAGCCGCAGCCGGCCCTGCAGGCTTTCGGGGGCAAAGGCAATCTGCTCGTAGTCCGGCTCCAGCCCGTACGCGTCTGGCTCGATCCAGATTTGCAGCAGATGCACCGGTTCGGTCGCCGACGCGTTGAACTCGCTGTGAGCGATGCCGTGCCCGGCACGCATGCGCTGCACTTCGCCAGGGCGGATCACGCCGCCGTTACCGAGCGAGTCCCGGTGTTCGAGCGCGCCGCTCAACACCCAGGTAACGATTTCCATGTCCTGGTGGCTGTGGGTGGGGAACCCCGCGCCCGGCGCGATGCGGTCTTCGTTGACCACGCGCAGTGGGCCGAAGCCCATCCAGTCGGGGTCGCGGTAGCCGGCAAACGAGAAGGTATGAAAACTGTCGAGCCAGTCGTGGTGGGCGTGTCCGCGTTCGGACGATTTGCGCACGGTAAGCATGGAAACCCCCTTCGAGTTTAATGTTCAAGCGTTGAATTCAATATAAACGTGGCTTCTGCCGTGTAAAGCCGGCACAATTCGACCGACTCGTTCAATTTTTCCGAACATGCCACTCACCCTGGAAGCGCTGACCATTCTTGATGCCATCGAACGCCGTGGTTCGTTTGCCCGTGCCGCCGAAGAACTGGCGCGCGCGCCGTCGAGCCTGACCTACGCGGTGCAGCAGATGGAGGCCGGCCTCGACGTGCTGCTGTTCGACCGCTCCGGCCACCGTGCGCGCTTCACCCCGGCCGGCCGCGTATTGCTGGAGGAAGGCCGCGCCCTGCTGGCCGCAGCCACTGCGCTGGCGCACAAGACCCGGCAGGTTGCGGGTGGCTGGGAGACGGGTTTCACCCTTGCGGTCGAGGGCGTTGTGCCGGTGGCGCCGCTGCTGCCGCTGCTCGATGCGTTTTATCGGCTGGGCCAGGCCACCGAGCTCAAGCTGCGCCACGAAGTGCTGGCGGGCGGCTGGGACGCGCTCGCCGCCGGCCGCGCCGATCTGGTGATCGCCGGCGGCGATGCGCCTGCCGGCAGCGGCCTCCGCACCCGCGCGCTGGGTCGCATCGAATTCGTGTTCTGCGTGGCGCCGCAGCATCCGCTGGCGCGCGTCAACAAGCCGCTCGATCAGGCCGACATCGCGGCGCACCGCGCGGTGGTGATCGCCGACACGGCGCGCAACCTGCCGCTGCGCAGCGCGGGCTGGCTGCAGCAACAGCCGCGCCTGACGGTGGCCGATTTGCCGAGCAAGCTCGCCGCCCAGCAGGCCGGGCTGGGGGTGGGCTCGCTGCCGCGCTGGCTGGCCGACCGCGAAGTGGCCATTGGGCGGCTGGTGGCGTGCGAATGGGCCGGCGGCAACCCGCACGAGACCCTGCACCTGGCCTGGCGCAGCGGCGAAGCGGGGCGGGCGCTCGAATGGTGGACGCGGGCGCTGTCGCAGCCCGGTGTGCTGGCGGAGGTGCTCGATGCCGACTGACAAAGCCATGCCAGACACAGGCCGGGCCGGAAAAATGCGGCTCGACAAGTGGCTGTGGGCGGCACGCTTTTTCAAGACGCGCAGCCTTGCCAGCCAGGCCATCGAGCAGGGCCGCGTGAAGCTCGCCGGCGAGCGCGTCAAGCCGGCGCGCGAGGTCGGGCCGGGCGACCGGCTGGATCTTCATGTCGGCGACGCCGACTGGACTGTCACGGTGCGCGCGCTGTCGATGCAGCGCGGCCCGGCGCCGATCGCGCAGGCGCTGTACGAAGAAGACCCCGCCAGCCACGCGCGGCGCCAGCAGCAGGCGAGCGAGCGCAAGCTGGCCGCCAGTCCGGCGGCAGCGATCAAGGGTCGCCCCACCAAGCGCGACCGGCGTCTGATTCACCGCTTCACTGACGAATGAATCGCGCCGAATTTCCTGCCGGATCCCCCGCGAGGCGCGGACAAGCGCATAGAATCGTGGCATCCGCGAATCCTCATTTATGACTGTTTCTTCATCGCTTTCCGTGTTCCTGCGCCGTGCATCGCGCTGGCTGGCCGCCCTGGCTGCGCTGGCTGCACTGGGCTTTGCGACCGCGGCGGCGCTGATGTTCTTCTGGGTGTTGCCGAATATCGCCGATCACCGCGACACGGTGGCCAACCTGATGTCGCGCGCGCTGGGCCAGCGGGTGACGCTGGAGGCGGTGTCGGGGGTGTGGCAGCAGGCGCGCCCCGAATTCCGCCTGCGGGGTGTGCGCCTGTACGACCGGCAGGGCCGCCCGGCGCTTTACCTGCCCGAACTGGAGGCCGCTTTTGCCTGGCGTTCGCTGCTGGTTCTGGAGCCGCGCTTCAACCGCATCGAGTTGCAACGACTGACGCTCGGGGTGCGGCGCGCGCGCGACGGCCATTTCTACGTCGGCGGCATTCCCATCAACCCGGCCGATCCCGACAGCGGTTTTTCCAGCTGGCTGCTGCGGCAGGGGCGGGTGCACGTCGGCCACGCCACGCTCACCTGGCTGGACGAGGTGCGCAACGCGCCGCCGCTGATTTTCACCGCAGTTGATTTCACCCTGACCAATGCGCGCCGCACCCACCGCCTGCAACTGCATGCCGTCCCGCCGGCCAGCCTGGCCCGGCCGCTGACGGTCGACGCGAAACTGAGCGCACGCGATGCGAACGACCTCAAGACCTGGAACGGTACCCTCGACGCCAGCATGGCGGCGCTGTCGTTTCCGCATCTGGGCGCCTGGCTGGCCCTGCCGTATCAGCCCCGGCAAGGCCAGGGCGCGCTGAAGCTGAAATTCGAGGTGGTGCGCGGCGCGCTGGGCGGGGTGGCCGCGGAACTGGATCTGCGCGCGATCGAAACATCCCTGGGGGACGGCCTGCCCGCGCTGAAGCTGGACGAGGTGCAAGGCCGGGCCGTGTGGCAGAGGGATCCGGACGGCCAGCGCGTGGCGTTTGAAAACCTGCGCGTGGCGCGGCCGGGCGCCGCACTGGGGGCGCCGTTCAGCGCGGGCCTGACCTGGAACGCCGCATCACATGAAATCACGGCACAGTCCCTCAGCCTGAGCGGCTGGCAATCGATATTGCCGAGCCTGCCGATGGATGCGGCGCTGCGTGCGCGCCTGCATGCCCTGCAACCGCAAGGGCGACTCGACGGCCTGCGCCTGCGCTGGCGCGGGGCGCAGCCCGGGCTGGACAACTTCAGTATTGCGACCCGCTTCAGCGGGCTCGGCGTGACGGCGGCCGGCAACCAGCCCGGGCTGTCCAATCTCAGCGGGCGCATCGAGGGAGACGCGGCTGCGGGCGTGTTCGAAATAGACTCGAAACAGCTGAGCCTCAGCCTGCCCGGCCTGTTCCGTGAACCGTCGTTCGAATTCGACAGCGTGCAGGCGCGCGGCAGCTGGAAGAAGACGCCACGCGGCCGCCGCCTGACCCTGGACGAAATGATGTTCGCCAATCGGGACATGGCGGGCACGGCCAAGGGGCGCTATGAGCTGATTGCAGGCCAGCCAGGCGTGATCGACCTGAGCGCGCATCTGAACCGCGCCGACGGCACCGCGGTGTACCGCTACTTCCCGAAAAAAATCGGCGACCAAACAGTCGACTGGGTGAGGCAGGCCGTCGTGGCCGGGCACTCCGACAATGTGCGGCTGGACCTCAAAGGCGATCTGGCGCAGTTCCCGTTCGAGCAGGGCAACGGCGTATTCCGCGTCGATGTGCAGGCCAGGGATGCGGTGATCGACTATGTGCCGGGCTGGCCGCGGATCGAGGGCATCCAGGGGCGCGTGCTGTTCCAGGGCAAGACGATGGAGGTGACCTCCAGCCAGGCGCGGATCTACGGGGTGGCGCTGGCGCCGGTGAGGGCCGTCATTCCGGACCTGATTCATCACGAGGAGCAGCTGCATATCGACGGCGAGGCCAACGGGCCCATCCAGGATTTCATCCGCTTTGCCAACGCCAGCCCGGTTGGCGACAAGCTGCGGGGGTTTACCCGCGACGTGGATGGCAGCGGCCCGATGAAACTTGCCCTGAAACTGATGATTCCGCTGCGCCACAACCACGACACCACGCTGGCCGGCCGGCTGTCGTTTCTGGGCGATACCCTGCGTCCGGCAGGACTGCCGCAGCTCGACTTGGTGCGCGGCGACATCGATTTCACCGAGGACAGCCTGAATGCGAGAAACCTCGGTGCGCAGTTTCTCGGCGGCCCGCTGCGCATCGACACGGCTACCCGCGATGGCCAGGTGCAGATTCTGGCGCAGGGGCGCGCCACCGCTGCGGGCGTGTCGCCCTGGCTCGGCGCGGAATGGGGCCAGCGCTTGTCGGGGCAGGCCGCATGGCGCGGCCGGATCGATCTGGAGCCCGCGGGCGAGCGTGTCCAGATCGAATCCGATCTCGTCGGACTGGCGTCCAGCCTGCCCGCGCCGCTGGCCAAGGCTGCCGCGCAGCCGCTGCCGTTGCGGGTGATCCGCCAGCCGCAGGGCGACGGCCTGCTGAATGAAGTGCGGCTGGGCCAAATCGCTAGCGCCGTATGGCGCAGCACCGCGGCAGGCGGCTTCGGCCGCGGAGAAATCCGCTTTGGCGGGGATGCGCAAATGCCGGTCGAGCCCGGCCTGCGGCTGGCTGGCAGCGGGCGCGGCCTGGACATTTCGGGCTGGGCGGCGCTGCTGCCCGAGGACAACGGCAAGCCGGCCTTGCTGCTTTCAGCCATCGATGTCCGCTTCGATGCGCTCGACCTGATGGGGCGGCGCTATCAGGCGGTGCGCCTGCAGGGACGCACCCGTAACGGCCTGTTGCGCACCCAGGTGAGCGGGCGCGAACTGGACGGCGTGCTGACCTATCGCCCGGCCGGCGCAGACGATTCCACAGGGGCTTCGGCCGGTAGTGGATCGGAGTCCTTCAGGGAGCAGCCCGCCCGCGTATCG
Source organism: Thiobacillus sp. (assembly GCA_030692355.1). Lineage (GTDB taxonomy): Bacteria > Pseudomonadota > Gammaproteobacteria > Burkholderiales > Thiobacillaceae > Thiobacillus. The sequence continues at coordinate 2,622 of JAUYCF010000088.1, read as the reverse complement.
GCGCAGTTCAGGCAACTGACCATTCCGGCCGCGGCGCCCGCAACCGGTCAGGCAGAGGGCATGAACATGACGGCAGCGGATTTTCCGAGCCTGGACATGACGGTGGAAGACTTTCGTCTGGAGGAACGGCCGCTCGGGCGGCTGGAGGTGGTGGCGCACGGCGCGCCGCAGGGGCTGGTGATCGACAGCCTGCGGCTCACGCACCCGGACAGCGTGTTCCGCATGAGCGGCCTGTGGCGCGCCGGCGCGCCGAGCGAAACCCATGCCGAACTGAATCTGAACGTGCTGGATGCCGGCAAGTTTCTGGACCGCTTCGGGTATGCCGATACGCTGCGGCGCGGCAGCGCGGACATCCATGGCAATGCCAGCTGGACCGGTTCGCCCGCCGATTTCGCGTTCGACACGCTGGCGGGGCAGCTCGACTTTAAAGCCGGGGGGGGGCAGTTTCTCAAGATCAACCCCGGCGCCGGCAAGCTGCTCGGCGTGCTGAGCCTGCAATCGCTGCCGCGCCGGCTGAGCTTCGATTTCCGTGATATCTTCAATCAGGGCTATGCCTTCGACGATATCGGCGCCACCCTGCGCATCGCGCGCGGCGTGGTCTACAGCGATGATTTCAGGATGCGCGGGCCGGCAGCCAAGGTCAATATGTCCGGACTGGCCGACCTCAATCAGGAATCGGTGCAGCTGCGGGTGAAAGTGATCCCCAAATTGTCCGAAGGCCTGGCCGTGGCGGGCGCCCTGATCGGCGGGCCATTGGCCGGGGTGGGCGCGCTGGCCGCTCAAAAACTGCTGCGCGACCCGTTTGAGGAAGCCGTCAGCCAGGAATACATGGTGACCGGGGCGTGGCAGGAACCCGATGTGAAAAAGTTGGCTCGGGCCAAAACTGGAACCTCTGAACCTTGATCGTGGAATCTGTTACATGACGACGAAAAAACCAGCAAGACCCGGCGTGGCGCGCCCCAAAGGCGCCCAGGTCAAGAAATCCGCGCCGCAGGCCGGCACCGTGCGCGTGGCGGCGATCCAGATGGCATCCGGCCCCAGCGTGCCGGCCAACCTGGCCGAAGCCGAGCAGCTCATCGAGCTGGCGGTCGACGCAGGGGCGCGCCTGGTCGTGCTGCCGGAGTTCTTCTGCATCATGGCGATGAAGGATACCTATGTGGTGAAGGCGCGCGAGGCCGAAGGCCACGGCCCGATCCAGACGTTTCTATCGCGCATGGCGAAGAAACACAAAATCTGGCTGATTGGCGGCTCGGTGCCGCTGGAGGCCAGCGTGGCGAACAAGGTGCGCAACAGCTGCCTGGTGTATGACGAGCGCGGCAAGCTGGTGGCGCGCTACGACAAGATCCACTTGTTCGGCCTCGACCTCGGCAACGAGCGCTATCAGGAAGCCAGGCTGATCGAGCCGGGCGACACGGCCGTCGTCGTCAACAGCCCGTTCGGCCGCATCGGCCTGTCGATCTGCTACGACCTGCGTTTCCCCGAGCTGTACCGCGCCATGCCCGACGTCGACATCATCGTGGTGCCGTCGGCGTTCACCGCCACCACCGGGCGCGCGCATTTCGAAACCCTGATCCGCGCGCGCGCCATCGAAAACCTCGCCTACGTGATTGCCCCGGCGCAGGGCGGCTATCATTTGTCGGGCCGGGAAACCCATGGCGACAGCATGATCGTCGACCCCTGGGGCGTGGTGCTCGACCGCCTGCCGCGCGGTTCCGGCGTCGTCATCGCCAACATCAACCCGGCCTACCAGGCCAGCCTCAGGAAGAGCCTGCCCGCGTTGCAGCACCGCTTCATCCAGTGCCAGCAGATCCAGGTCGACGTGATCGAACGCCGCGCCGTGGCCAAGCGCGAGCCCACCAAGTAAACAGGACGCACCATGAACCCCACCGACGCCTTTGTTCCCATTCAAACCGCCGAACAGCTTTTTCATTCCGCCGAGACCACGCTGCTGACGCCGAACGGGCTGGACGCCGACAAGCTTGCGCCGGTATTCAGCCGCCTGCTGACGCATGACGTCGACTACGCCGATCTGTATTTCCAGTACTCGCGCTCCGAAGGCTGGAGCCTGGAAGAAGGCCAGGTCAAATCCGGCAGCTTCAACATCGATCAGGGCGTCGGCGTGCGCGCGATCTCGGGCGAGAAGACCGCCTTCGCCTATTCCGACGACATCAGCCTCGACGCACTCGGCGCGGCCGCCGATGCCACCCGCGCCATCGCGCGCGCCGGGCAGAATCGCAGCTTCGGCGTGGCGCAGCGCGGCGAAGGCCGCCAGCTGTATCACGCGGTCGATCCGCTGGTGAGCCTGGACGACGCAGCCAAAGTCACAATGCTGGAACGGCTGGAGAAGAAAGCCCGTGCGATGGACCCGCGCGTCACCCAGGTCATGGCGAGCCTCGCCTCCGAATACGAAGTGATTTTTATCGCCCGCTCCGACGGCCACCTGGCGGCCGACGTGCGCCCGCTGGTGCGGCTGTCGCTGCAGGTCATCGCCGAGCAGGACGGGCGCCGCGAGCAGGGCTCCGGCGGCGGTGGCGGCCGCTTCGACTACAGCTATTTCACCGACGACATCCTGGAAAAATACGCGCGCCAGGCGGTGCACCAGGCCATGGTCAACCTCGACGC
>JAUYCF010000085.1 GCA_030692355.1 Thiobacillus sp. | reverse complement strand
GCATCCTGGCAGCTTTGATCCGCCCCCAGCACTTGCTCGATGAATAAGCTCAGGGTCTGAAGCGGACTATAGATGCGCTCGCGGTAGTCCCCGGCTTCTTCTTCGACCCACCGCAGCAGGTCTTGCCGAGGAATCACTTGCCCAAGTGCTGCACCAGCCCCTTGGGCAAACCGGTTACAAAATCGTTTGACTTGCCCAGCTACCGCGCACCGCTTGATATGATTCATTCGGGCTGACCCTCCTGCGTTATGCAACACGGATTCGACACCCGCATCGTAACGCGTCGAGTTCGTCAGCCCAACTTTATCTCGTTGTTTGTTATAGGGTTTTGCTTAAGGTAGTGCCATTGGGGACGCTACCCTTTAAACAAAAAACCTCAGGCCGGACACGATTTTCTCGGCCAATCCGCTCAAAATAACGCATCAAATGATGCTATATTCGGGCATCATCCTTGGAAACGGAAAAGCCATGCGCACGACCATCAACCTCGACGATGCACTGCTTGAGCGCGCCCAATCGCTGTCCGGCGTGCATGAGCGCTCCGCCTTGCTGCGCGAGGCGCTGACCGCATTGATTCAGCGCGAAAGTGCGCGACGGCTGGCACGGCTGGGCGGCAGCGAACCCGAACTGAAGCCTATCCCCCGACGTCGCAGCGCCGCGTCGTGATCCTGCTGGATACGTCTGTTTGGATCGACCATCTGCGGCAAGGCGATGCGAAGGTGGCCTCGGCTCTGCAATCCGGCCTGGTGCTCACGCACCCCTTCGTGATCGGCGAACTGGCGTGCGGGCAGCTGAAATCACGTGCCGAGATTCTGGGCCTGCTAGCTGCCTTGCCGCAGGCAAAGGTGGCGCAAGAGCAGGAAGTGCTGCTCTTTATCGAACGCCACGGCCTGATGGGATGCGGCATCGGCTATATCGACGCGCACTTGTTGGCTGCTACAGCGCTGAGCGAAGGCGCCCGGCTCTGGACGCGTGACAAGCGCCTCGACACGCTCGCGCACAGGCTTGAATTGGCTTATGTGCAAGCCGCTCATTAAGGGCCATGCCCTCAAGTCTGTCAGCTCGCGTAGGGGGCAATAAGCGAAGCGCATTGCACCGGATGTTTCATTCAGCGCAATAACAATTGCGCCCTACACAAAAGCCAAGAAAACTCGAAAACCGCCGCGTCAGCTTTTATACCCCGCCAGCTTCTCCGCCTGATCCACCCGCTCCCAGGTGAACTCCGGCTCGGCCCGTCCGAAATGCCCGTACGCGGCGGTCTTCCGATAGATGGGCCGACGCAGGTCGAGGCTGTCGATGATGCCGCGCGGGGTGAGCTTGAAGCTGCAGCGCACCATGTCTTCCAGCTTTTCATCCGGCACGGTGCCGGTGCCGTAGGTTTCAACCAGCAGGGAAACCGGCTCGGCGACGCCGATGGCATAGGCCAGCTGCACCAGGCAACGTTTGGCATAGCCGGCCGCCACCAGATTCTTGGCGATGTAGCGCGCCATGTAGGCGGCCGAGCGGTCGACCTTGGTCGGGTCCTTGCCTGAAAACGCGCCGCCGCCGTGCGGGCAGGAGCCGCCGTAGGTGTCGACGATGATCTTGCGGCCGGTGAGGCCGGTGTCGCCGTTGGGGCCGCCGATTTCGAACGGGCCGGCGGGGTTGACCCACAGCCTGAAGGTCGGGGTGCGCAGCGCCGTCGGCACCAGCGGATCGACGATTTCGCGCGCGACTTCCTGCGCAACCCAGGCGGGGTCGAGGCCGCGTTCTATCTGGGTGGAAATGATCACGGTTTCGACGCCGACCATTTGCTGGCCTTCGTAGGCGACGGTGACCTGGCTTTTGGCATCGGGGCGCAGCCAGGGCATGGCGCCGGACTTGCGCAGCTCGGCCTGCCTTTGCACCAGGCGATGCGCCAGCCACAGGGGATAGGGCATCAGGTCGGGGGTTTCGTCGCAGGCGTAGCCGAACATCAGGCCCTGGTCGCCAGCGCCGATGTCGCCGCCGGCCAGCGTGATGCCTTTGTGAATCTGGATCGACTGGTGGTTGAAGCGCACCTGCACTTCGCAAGTGTTCGGATCGATGCCGGTTTCGGCATCGCGGTAGCCGATGTCGCGCAGCACCTGACGGGCAATCGCTTCGGCGCGATCACGCACTTCGTCGAAGAGTTCCTTGCGGACGGTTTTGAACTCGCCGGTGATCACCACCAGGTTGTCGGCCACGAGGGTTTCGCAGGCGACCTTGGCTTCGGGTTCCTCGGCCAGAAAGGCGTCGAGGATAGCGTCGGAAATCTGGTCGGCGATCTTGTCCGGGTGGCCTTCCGACACGGACTCGGAGGTAAACAAATGACGGCGCATGTTCATGGTGCGTTTCCTGTGATGCGTGATGCGTTATGGGTACGGGATTATCCTTCGTCATTCCGGCGCAGGCCGGAACCCAGTATGAAAAAAACTGCGAAGCAGACAGGACGTATGTTGTTCCGCTTGCGCGGGGCTTTTTGATCCACTGGATTCCGGCCTGCGCCGGAATGACAGGCTAGTGGGTTAATTGGGGGATTAAAATTCTGCGACTCAGCGTGCCGCGAGGCGCCAGAGAGAGGTGACCTCGGCCGCGCGCGCGGCGTGCAGCGGATCGGTAGCATCTGCGGCGCGGGGATGCGTGGGCTTGGTGTCCAGCCGCCCGATGACGCTCAGTCCGGCTGCGTCGATTGCGGCGAGCAGCGACTCGCGCGAGCGCAAGCCGAGATGCTCGGCCAGATCCGACAGGATCAGCCAGCCTTCGCCGCCGGGCTCCAGATGCGCTGCCAGCCCGTTCAAAAAGCCCAGCAGCATGCGGCTCTCCGGATCGTAAATCGCGTGTTCGAGCGGCGAGTTGGCGCGCGCGGGCAGCCAGGGCGGATTGCAGACGATGAGGGGGGCGCGTCCTTCGGGAAACAGACCGGCCTCGACGATATCCACCCTTCCCAGCAGGCCAAGCCGCTTGATATTGTCACGCGCACAGGCCAGGGCACGCGGGTCCTGGTCGGTGGCGACGACATGCTTGACGCCGCGCTTGGCCAGCAGCGCCGCCAGCACGCCGGTGCCGGTGCCGATGTCGAAAGCGAGCTTCGAGGCCGGCAGCGGCGCTTCGGCCACCATCTGCACATACTCGCCGCGCACCGGCGAAAACACGCCGTAGTGCGGGTGGATGCGCTCGCCGAGCGCCGGAATGTCCACGCCTTTCTTGCGCCATTCGTGGGCGCCAATCACGCCGAGCAGTTCGCGCAGCGAGACCACCGAGGGTTCATCGCCCACACCATAGGCTTCGGCGCAGGCTTCTTTCATGTTCGGCGCGCGGCGCAGGGGGATGCTGAAATCCGCCTCCAGCGGCAGCAATAGCATCCCCAGGGTGCGGGCGCGCTGGGACTGCGCCTGGCGATGGAAATTGAAGGCTTCAAGCGGCGATGACGCGGCCTTGCGCGGCTTGCGGTCGATGCGGCGCGCCATGGCCTGCAGCAATTGGCGCGCATTCTGGAAGTCGCCCCGCCACAGCAGCGCGGTGCCCTCGCTGGCCAGGCGATAGGCTGCATCGGCGGTGATGCGGTCGTCCGCGACCACCACGCGTTTGGGCGGCGGCGCGCCGCCCTCCGAACGCCAGCGGGCCGTGCGGGGGGCGTCGGCTTCGGTCCAGCTCACTACAGGATCATTCGTGTCGGTCACAGCGGGAGGGGTGAAACGTCCAGGCAAAGGGATGCAGAAACAAATGGGCCCATGGGGCCGGCCCGATAAAGGACGGTTGGCTACGCAGCAGTGGCCAGCGGCTGGATCGCCGCCAGATTCTCGGCCAGCACCTCGCGCGTGAGGGCCAGGTCGTAGTGCGCTTGCAGATTCAGCCAGAACTCGGCTTCCATGCCGAAGAAGACGCCCAGGCGCGCGGCAGTATCGGCGGTGATGCTGCGCTTGCCGGCGACGATTTCGCCGATGCGGCGCTGCGGCACGCCGATTTCCTTGGCCAGCCGGTATTGGGTCACGCCCAGCGGCTTGAGGAATTCTTCCAGCAGGATTTCGCCAGGGGTGGCGAGCGGAATTTGACGTTTGGCCATGATGCCTCCTAGTGGTAGTCGACGATTTCCACGTCCCATGCCGCGCCGTCTTTCCAGACAAAACACACGCGCCACCGGTCGTTGACGCGAATGCTCCATTGACCTTTGCGGTCACCTTTGAGCGCTTCGAGCCGGTTTTGCGGCGGAATGCGCAGGGACTCCAGGCGCTCGACGGCGTGTAGCATCTGCAGTTTGCGGATCGCCACGCTTGCGATATTGGCAAACCGCGGGGAGCGCTTCCCCTCGAACAGCGCCTGTGTTTCGCGACACTTGAATCGCTTGATCATGCCGCAACACTAACGTCTCGCGTTAGTAGTGTCAAGCCATCCCCTGCTGACAGGCAACGCGGTTTCTAACGTACATTGAGCTGTCCGGATCCGAATTTTTATAGGCCAAGATGAACCCCTCCACGGTCAAAACCTACCTGCCCTGGGTCGTGGCAGCGGCGCTGTTCATGGAGGGGCTCGATACCACCATCGTCAATACGGCGGTGCCGGCGATCGCGGAGGGGCTGCAGGTGACGCCGCTGAGCCTGAAGGCGGTGGTGACGAGCTACATCCTGAGCCTGGCGGTGTGCATTCCGGTGAGCGGCTGGATGGCGGATCGCTTCGGCACGCGCCGCGTGTTCAGCATCGCGGTCGCCGTGTTCACCGTTGCCTCGATTCTGTGCGGCCTGGCGCAGAACGCGCCGATGCTGGTAGCGGGGCGGATTCTGCAGGGCGTGGGCGCGGCGATGATGATGCCGGTGGGGCGGCTGGCGATCATCCGCACTTTCCCAAAATCGGAACTGCTGCGGGCGATGAACTTCGTCATCATCCCGGCGCTGATCGGCCCGCTGCTCGGGCCCACGGTCGGCGGCCTGATCGTTCACTGGCTGTCGTGGCACTACATCTTCTTCATCAACGTGCCGGTGGGGCTGATGGCGCTGTGGCTGGCGCATCGCCACATGCCGGATTACCGGGGCGATACGCGGCGCCCTCTGGATGTTGTCGGTCTGGTGCTGTTCGTCCGAGCGCTGGGGTCGCGTCCGAGCGCTGGGGTCGGGTCTGGATTTGATGCACGCCACCCCGGAAAATAGACACAACTCTTTGCTGATAGAGGTGACGTCCTCCTCGTTTCACTTGCGGCGTTATGCATCCCGTTCGGCTTCCTCGATCAAACTCTCGGGCACGCCCCGTTTTTTGAGGGCTTCAGTCAGCCGGGCTTCCTTGCCGAGTGAGAGCATGGCCTCATCCCTGCGCAACCCCTCGCTCACATAAGATTTGAGCAAGGTCTGGTACCCGGAAAACCCCTTGCGTGGGGCGATCTCCTTCATGGAGTCCACCACGTCAACCGGAAAGCGGATGGTGACGGTCGTTTGCGGACAGTCTTTCACAAGCCTTTTTCTCAAGCGATCAGTAAGCATAGCGTTCCTCTTCTTCTGGTCCTGCACGGCGGGCTGAAATGATCCGGATACAGGCCGCGTCAAACTCGATGTGAACCACATAAAGCAAGCGTCCCGTTACATCAAACCCGATGGCCGCATTTCTGGCCTCGTCGTATTTTCAGCATTGGGGACAGTTTCCGGCGTGTTGGGCAAGGGGCGGGGCCTTGCCTATCCCATTGGCTCAACGACTTTCCAGCGGGTTGAATGCTTTCAGTTCCTCAATCCATCCAAAATCCCCGGTGTTGGCCGTTGCAAGGGCGTAACCCCGTTCAAGACAGGTCGCGGCGATGACCCAGGGTGAGTTTCTGTCGTTGGCGCAACTGGATGGCGATTTCGTAGCAGGCGGGGGTGAGATAAACGAGTTCCAGGTTGTCCAGTAATTCGGTGAGGGCAGCCTGTTCGGCTTCTTACAGCTTGTGATAGCCGAGAATTTCCACCCGACTGTTGACTCCACATGCCCCGTTTATTTTGTCTCCGGCAGTGCCCGCTCCAGCAACTGGTGCACATATTTCACCGGGATGGCGTAGCTGATCCCGCTGGGCGCGGTGAGCGCGGCTTCCTTCGCGCCTTTCACATACACCGAATTGAGCACGCCCAGCACTTCGCCGGTGTCGGGATGCCATACAGGGCTGCCGCTGTTGCCGGGGTAGGCGATGGCGTCGAGTCCGAACACCTCATACGCATCTTTTGCCTGTTTCAGGGTGCGCACGGTCAGCTGCGCGGCGCTGGGGAGCGGGGTGAAAATGGGAATGATGGCGGCGAGGCCGGCGCGATGGGTGGACGGGTTGAGCCCGAGCACCGAGCCGATGGGATAGCCGGTGAAATACAGCTGCCAGCCTTCGCGTGCGCGGCTCGAGTCGCCCAGCGTCAGCGCGGGAAGCGGATCGCCCTCGATTTTCAGCAGCGCCAGGTCGCGTGCTGTATCGGTGGCGACCAGCTTGGCGCGTCGCACCGTCATCTGGCGATCGCGCCCGACGAAGACGGCGTGGGTTTCCATTTTTTCGCTGTCCAGCAGCTTGGCGAAGATGTGCGCGCACGACACGACGTAGGTGCCGTCCAGCACGGCAAAGCCGGTGCCCTGCAGGTTGGCGCGCGGGCTGCCTGTGGGGTTGAAGACACCCACACCCACTACGCCCGGCTTCACGGATTGCAGCGTGTCGGCGACGTCGGCGTGGGCAGGCAGGGCTGCCACAAGGAGGATCAGCGTCCAGCGGGTACGCCGCTTGCTAAACCATGACACTGCCAGCCGCAGGATACGATCGGGAAGCGTCACGCAAATTCGATACAATCCGGGCCGGAGCAAAGACTTTCTATTCATAAGGGAATCCAGGTATGAGCGTTGTTGCGGTTGTCGGGCTGGGCTACGTGGGCCTGCCGTTGGCGGTGGAATTCGGCAAGAAAATGACCACCATTGGCTATGACCTTTCGCTTGGAAAAATCGAGGCTTACCGCCGATTTTGCGACCCGACCGGCGAGGTTTCGGCGGACGATCTCAAGGCGGCGACGCAGCTGACGGTGACCACCGATCCCGCCGACCTGGCGAAAGCCGACTTCATCATCGTCGCCGTGCCCACCCCGGTCGACGCGGCGCACATCCCCGATTTCTCGCCACTGGTGGGTTCATCCACCACTGTAGGCCAATACATGAAGAGGGGCGCGACCGTCATTTACGAGTCCACAGTCTACCCCGGCGCCACCGAGGAGGTCTGTATCCCGATCCTGGAAAAGCAGTCCGGCATGAAATGGCTGCAGGATTTCCATGTCGGCTACTCGCCCGAGCGCGTCAACCCCGGCGACAAGGAGCGCACCATCACCAAGATCGTGAAAGTGGTGTCCGGCGACGATGCGGCCACGCTGGACAAGGTGGCCGATCTGTACGGCAGCGTGATCACCGCCGGCGTGCACCGCGCCAGCTCAATCAAGGTGGCCGAAGCCGCCAAGGTGATCGAGAACACCCAGCGCGACCTCAACATCGCGCTGATGAACGAGCTCTCGCTGATCTTCCACCGCCTCGGCATCGACACGCTCGAAGTGCTGAAGGCCGCCGGCACCAAGTGGAACTTCCTGCCCTTCCGCCCGGGCCTGGTCGGCGGCCACTGCATCGGTGTTGACCCCTATTACCTCACCCACAAGGCCGACATGCTGGGCTACCACCCGCAGGTCATCCTCGCCGGCCGCCGCATCAACGACGGCATGGGCGCCTACGTGGCGCAGGAAACGGTGAAGAACATGATCGCCAACGGCGTGCAGGTGAAGGGCGCCAAGGTCAATGTGCTCGGCCTCACCTTCAAGGAAAACTGCCCCGACCTGCGCAATTCCAAGGTGGTCGACGTCATTCGCGAACTGCAGTCCTTCGGCTGCGACGTGCATGTGAACGATCCGCTCGGCGAATCGATGGAAGCCGAGCACGAGTATGGCATCACGCTCACCGCGTGGGACGACCTGCCCGAGTGCGACGCCGTCATCGCCGCCGTGTCGCACAGCGCCTATCTGAAAAAGAGCTTTGCCGAACTCACCGCCAAACTGAAGAAGGGTGGCGCCTTCACCGACGTCAAATCGGCCTACGATCCGGCCGTGGTGGAGGCCGCCGGCTTCGCGCTGTGGAGGCTGTGATGGGCGCGTTCGACGCGCTGAAAAAGGAGCTTCAGGTCGCGCCCCGGACCTGGCTCGTCACCGGCGCCGCCGGCTTCATCGGCTGCAACCTGGTCGAAGCCCTGCTGCTGCTCGACCAGCGCGTCGTCGGCCTCGACAATTTCGCCACCGGCCACGAAAAAAACCTCGCCCAGGTGCAGGCCAGCGTCGGCCCCGCGCGCTGGGAAAACTTCAGCTTCCAGCGCGGCGACATCCGCGAGCTTGCCGACTGCCAAGCCGCGTGCAAAGGCGTCGATTACGTGCTGCACCAAGCCGCGCTCGGCTCGGTGCCGCGCTCGCTCGAAGATCCGCTGTCGACCCATGCCGCCAACAATACCGGCTTCCTCAACATGCTGGTGGCGGCGCGCGACGCCAGGGTGAAACGCTTCGTCTACGCGGCGTCCTCCTCCACCTACGGCGACCACCCCGGCCTGCCCAAGGTCGAAGACATTATCGGCAAGCCCTTGTCGCCGTATGCGGTGACCAAGCTGGTGAACGAGCTGTATGCCGACGTGTTCGGCCGCTGCTACGGCATGGAGTCAATCGGCCTCAGGTACTTCAACATCTTCGGCCGCCGCCAGGATCCCGAAGGCGCCTACGCCGCGGTGGTGCCGAAGTGGGTGGCGAGCATGATCCACAACGAGCCGGTCTACATCAACGGCGACGGCGAAACCAGCCGCGACTTCTGCTACATCGACAACGTCATCCAGGCCAACCTGCTCGCCGCCACCAGCCAGCACGCGGACGCGGCCAACCAGGTCTACAACGTCGCCGTCGGCGAGCGCACCACGCTGAACGAATTGTTCGAAGCCATCCGTTCCTTGCTGGCACCGAAGTATCCCCATCTGGCCAACGCCAAGCCAGTCTGCCGCGACTTCCGCGCCGGCGACGTGCGCCATTCGCTGGCCGACATTTCCAGGGCCCGCACGCGGCTGGGGTACGAACCCACCCATCGCATCAGCGATGGACTGGCCGAGGCGATGGACTGGTACGTGCGGGATCTGGGCGAGCGGACCGCCTGACTTGAAGAATCGAAGCGATTGCCGGCTGGACGAGGGCAGATTTTGAACGAACATACACCGCTCGACCCGACCCCCGAGACCAGGGAGACTGCGCTGGATGTCCTGCTGCGGCGCATACGGATCGAGAGCGATTTCCCCGCCCTGTCCGAGGCCATCGGCGACATCAACCGCATCGCCTCCTCCGACCGCGAGGGGGTCAACGAGCTCTCCAACAACATCCTCAAGGACTTCGCGCTGACCAACAAGCTGCTGAAGCTGGCCAACGTCGCGTTCTACAATCAGGTCGGCGGCGGCTCGATCAGCACTATTTCGCGCGCGGTGGTGATTCTCGGTTTCGATGCGGTGCGGTCGATTGCCCTGAGCCTGATCCTGTTCGAAAACCTGGAAAACAAGGCGCACGCGCGGCACTTGAAGGAAGAATTCGTCAAGGTGCTGTACGCCGGGATGCTGGCGCGCGAGATGGCGGGCAAGGCGCAGCTGAGGGATGTGGAGGAGGCGTTCATCGGCGCCATGCTGCACAACCTGGGACGCATGCTGACCATGTTTTATTTCCCCGCCGAAACCGAAGCGATCGGGCAGCTCATCAAGACCGAAGGGCTGAGCGATGCCAGGGCATCGACCCGGATACTGGGGCTGTCATACGAGAATCTGGGGATGAGCATCGCCCGAAACTGGGGATTCCCGGACCAGCTGGTGCTGAGCATGAAGCAACTGCCGGCCGGGAAAATCAGAAAATGCGCGAGCAACCCTGAACGACTGTGCGCGCTGGCGGGGTTTTCCAACGAATTGTGCGACATCGTTCTTGGCACGCCGGATGCGGATCGTGGCAAGGCGCTGGCCGCACTCACGGCGCGTTACAGCGACAGCGTGCCGGTGACGGCGGAGCAGATCGCCGGCCTGATGGAAAGGTCGATGCGGGACATCGCGCCGTTCGCCATGGCGGTGAATGTGAACCTGAAGCAAAGCGCCTTTGCGCAACAGGCGTCGAAATGGGCGGGCATGGCCGCGGCGCCGGGCACGGCGCCTGCGGCGGACGCATTGGCGGGAACGGATTCCGATGCCCCGGCCGTACTGGAAGCGGCCGCGCTGCATGAGCACGCGGCCATCTTCGACGCGGAACCCGGCGAAGCCGGCGGCCCCTCGCAACGCACGACCGAGGCGATCCAGTCCGTCCTCACTGCCGGACTGCAGGACGTCAGCAACTCGCTGATCGACGACAGCATGTCCGTCAACGATATCTTGCGCATGATCCTCGAAGCCATGTACACCGGCATGGGTTTCGCGCACGTGGTGCTATGCATCAAGGATGGCCGCCACAACACGATGTGCGGCAAATTCGGTTTCGGCGACGGCGTGCAGGACCTGATCCGGGCCTTTGATTTCTCGCTGGCGGCGCAGCCGGATGTGCTCCTGGTCGCGCTGCAGAACAACGCCGACATCCTGATCACCGACATCGACGATCCGAAAATCGCGACGCGGATTCCGGCGTGGTACCGGCAGCATGTTCCGGCGCGCACCTTCGTGCTGTTCCCGATCATCGTCAAAGGCAAGCCGATCGGCCTGATCTACGCCGACCGCCCGCAGCCCGGCGACATCGCGATTCCCGAGAAAGAGCTTTCCCTGCTCAAATCGCTGCGCAACCAGGCCGTACTGGCGATCAGGCAGTCCCTGTAATCACCGTGTGCGGCTGCGCGAAACCCGCGCAGTGGAATTCGGCATAATGACGCGATGATGCCTTTCCGAATCGCCCGCCATCTTCTCGCCCGCCATCTTCTCGCCGGCCTGCTGCTTGCATGCCTTGTCGCGTCCGCCCATGCCGACGGGCTTCCCGCGGCCTTCACCGATGCGCTGAAGCAGGCCGGCATCCCGCTCGATCATGTGGCGGTGGTGGTGCAGCCGCTGGACGCGGCGGCGCCCGTGCTCAGCCACAATGCCGAAGCGGCGCTGAATCCGGCCTCGGTGATGAAGCTGGCGACCAGCTTCGCGGCGCTGAGCCAGCTCGGCCCCGGCTACGCGTGGTCGACCGATGTCTGGGCGGACGGCGTCATCACGGACGGCGTGCTGAACGGCGACCTCGTCATCAAGGGCCATGGCGATCCCACCCTGACACTGGAACGGATGTGGCTGCTGCAGCGCGAACTGCGCGCCCGCGGGGTGCGCCACATCCACGGCAATCTGGTGCTCGACCTCAGCCATTTCGAGCTGCCGGCAATCGACCCCGGCGCCTTCGACGGCGAGCCGCTGGCCCTGTACAACGCCGCACCGGGGCCGCTGGTGGCCAACTTCAACGCGACGACGCTGCGCCTGAAGCCGAACGAAGGACAGGTGCGGATCGTACCGGACATCGCGCTGCCGGGGGTGACGCTGACCTCGCGCCTGGTGCTGGCCGACGGCGCGGAATGCAACGGCTGGAAGGATGGGCTCGCGCCCGCCATCCCCGACCCCGAACGCCTTGAACTGGTGGTGAGCGGGCGCTATCCGCGCGGCTGCGGCGAGCAGGCCTGGGCGCTGAATCTGTTCGAGCCGGCCGCGACCTTCGATTTCATTTTTCGCGGGCTGTGGGCGGAGTCGGGCGGCACGCTGAGCGGCGCGACGCTGCCGGGGATGGCGCCCGGCGCCGAGCCGCTGCTGAAATTCGCCTCGGAGCCGCTGACCGATGCGCTCACCCGCCTCAACAAACATTCCAACAACCTGATGACGCGCAACCTGTTCCTGACGCTCGGCGCGGAAAGATACGGCGCGCCGGCGACGCTGGAAAAAGGTGCCCAGGCGGTGCGCGAGATACTGACTCAGCGCGGCGTGCCGACCCGCAAGCTGGTGCTGGAAAACGGCTCCGGGCTGTCGCGCATCGAGCGCATCAGCGCGGACGCGCTGAACCAGTTGCTGCGGGCCGCCTACAACAGCCCGCTGCACGCCGAGTTCCAGTCGGCACTGCCGATCGTCGCCAGCGACGGCACCCTGAAACGGCGTTTCAACGGCAGCGCATTCAGCGGCAGCGCGCACCTCAAAACCGGCTCCCTGCGCGGCGTCAGTGCGCTGGCCGGCTATGTATATACCTTGAACGGCCAACGCGTCAGCTTCGTCATGCTGGTCAACCACGCCAACGCGCGCCGCAGCGAAGCGGCGCAGCACGCCCTGCTGGAGTGGGTGCATACGACTCCACATGGGATTCAGCCCGTAGTGGACCGGAGCAGCCCACAAGGGGATATTGAAAAGAATCCTTTAGGGCAGGCTGGAGGGGCGGTGCCATGAATCCCGGCTGCCGCGTGATGGCGCTGTTTCTGGTGCTGCTGGCCTTGTTCCAAGCGCTGCCGGTGGCGGTGGACGCCTGGCAGGCGCAGCAGTGGCCGGACACCCTATCGGAATGGCTGCGGCTGGCGCTGCTGCCGGGCGCGCTGTGGCTGTATCTGCGCTACTTCAGCATCCTCGGCTGCCGCCAGTGCGGGGACGACGATAAAACGTAGGCAGCGCTATTCGGGCTGCAGCAGGTCGATCCTGAAGCGGTCCTCGTAGGGCGGCACGTTGCATTCGATGACGTCCGTGGGGGCGACATCGAGACGGACACCGACGATGTCGGTGCGCACCGGCAGTTTCGCCGCGCCGCGGTCCACCAGCACCACGGTGCGGATCTCCTCCGGCTGCCGGCCGGCCAGATACTCCACCGCACGCAGCATGGAATGCCCGCGATACATCACGTCGTCGACCACCAACACGGTGTGATCCACGAGATCGAGCGTGGCGTGGGTGGGGTTTTCGGTCAGCCGGGTTTCGGGATAGAGCAGCGTGAGGTCGTCGGCATAGCGTTTGATCTGCAGGTCCAGCCGCACGCAGTGGGCGAGGCCGTAAGTCTCGGCCAGGCGCGCCTGCAGCCGGTCGGCCAGGGGCGCGCCGCGCCGCAGGATGCCGACGATCGCAACCCGCGTGCGCCCGGTCAGCAGGCCGGCCGCCTGGCGCGCCATATCGGTGACGATGGCGTCGAGCTGTGAGGGGGTGTAGAGGCAGGTGCGCCGGCCCTGGGGCTTGTCTGGTCGCGTCCGCCTGCCGGATTCGGCGGTGATCATGCAGTCGCCTCGGCGACCTGATTGGCCCAGCACATGGCCTCGATTTCTGCCATGGTCAGCTCGGACAGCGACAGGCCGCCGCATTGCGCCAGCAGCGAAAGCGTGCGGCTGAGGTCGTGATGCTCGACGCTTTCGACCAGTTGCAGCAAGGCACCCATTTCGCCTTCGCGCCGCAGCAGGGCGGCGGCCAGGCGCTCGCCCAGGCCCAGCTCGCCGATGATGTCGGCCAGCGGCCTGTCGATCAGGACGTCGATCAGCGACAGAATTCCGGCCATGAACCCCTCGTCGCAGTAATCGACACTGCACTGCTGTTTCCCGGCCAGCAGTTCCATCATCCTGCCGCGCGTGGCGGCCAGCAACAGCAGCGGGCTGGGATACGGCGCGCCGGCCTGCAGGGTGAACAAAAGCAGCTGCAGCCAGCGCTGCAGCTGTTTGCGACCGAGCACCATGATCGCCTGCGAGACCGAGGCGATGCTGTGCCGGACGCCGCTGGCCACCGAGTTCACCAGCCGCATCAGGTTGTAGGTCAGGCCGGGGTGCTGTTTGAATACCTGTTCGATCTGCTGCGTGTCGGCATCGCGCAGCACCAGCCCCAGCAATTGGGTGAGCGCCACCTGGGCGGGGTCGGCGCGCCTGGCGGAAAGCACCGAAGGCCGTGCGAAGTAATAGCCCTGGAACAGGTCGAAGCCGAGCGCCTGGCAGTAGGCGGCCTGCTCGGCACTGTCGACTTTTTCTGCCAGCAGCTTCACCGGCCATTGCTTGAGCCGGCTGACCGCTGATCGCAGTTCGTCCTGGGTGTGCTGCAACATATCCACCTTGACGATGTCGACCAGCGCCAGCAGCGGAAGGTAGGTATCGTCGTACACAAAATCGTCCAGCGCCAGCGCGAAGCCCAGCAGCTTGAGCGCGCGGCAGCGTTCGACCACGGCTTCGGTGACGATGATGGTTTCGAGCAGTTCCAGCACGATCTGCGATTTGGGCAAAAATTCCACCAGGTCCGACAGCAGCATGTCGGCGCTGACGTTGATGAATCCCAGTTGCGTGCCCAGTACGGCGTGTACGCCCATTTCGCTGAACGCGTGATGAATGACGCTGGCCGTCGCCTGCATGTCGTCGCTAATGGACGCGCTGGCCGTGTTGGCGGAACGGAACAGCAGCTCGTAGGCGACGATGCGCTGGTCGCGATCGAGAATAGGTTGACGGCCGAGGAAAATATCCTGGGTCTCCACCTATAAACCCAGGTCCTGCCATAGCGCGTCGACGCGCGCTTTGACCGCCGCGTCCATCACGATCGGCGTGCCCCATTCGCGGCTGGTTTCGCCCGGCCATTTGTTGGTGGCGTCGATGCCCATCTTGCTGCCCAGGCCCGACACCGGGCTGGCGAAGTCGAGATAGTCGATCGGCGTGTTCTCCACCAGCAGGGTGTCGCGCGCCGGGTCGACGCGGGTGGTGAGCGCCCACATGACTTCATTCCAGTCGCGCACGTCGACGTCGTCGTCGGTGACGATGATGAACTTGGTGTACATGAACTGGCGCAGGAAACTCCACACCCCGAACATCACCCGCTTGGCGTGGCCGGGGTAGGCCTTCTTCATGCTGACCACCGCCATGCGGTAGGAGCAGCCCTCGGGCGGCAGGTAGAAGTCGGAAATCTCGGGGAACTGCTTCTGCAAGAGCGGCACGAACACCTCGTTCAGCGCCACGCCGAGAATCGCCGGCTCGTCCGGCGGCTTGCCGGTGTAGGTACTGTGGTAGATCGGGTCGCGCCGCATCGTGATGCGCTCGACCGTGAATACCGGGAAGGTGTCCTGCTCGTTGTAGTAGCCGGTGTGGTCGCCGTACGGACCTTCCAGTGCAGTCTCGCCCGGATGGATCACGCCTTCGAGCACGATCTCGGCGGAAGCCGGCACCTGCAGCTCGCTGCCGAGGCATTTCACCACTTCGGTCTTGGCGCCGCGCAGCAAGCCGGCGAACTGGTATTCGGACAGCGAATCCGGCACCGGGGTGACCGCGCCGAGGATGGTCGCCGGGTCGGCGCCGAGCGCCACCGCGAGGGGAAACGGCTCGCCCGGATGCGCCAGCGTGTGCTCGCGAAAATCCAGCGCGCCGCCGCGATGCGCCAGCCAGCGCATGATGAGCTTGTTCGGTGCGAGCACCTGCTGGCGATAGATGCCGAGGTTCTGCCGCTTCTTGTGCGGACCTTTCGTAACGGTCAGCCCCCAGGTGATCAGCGGCGCCACGTCGCCCGGCCAGCAGTGCTGGATCGGCAGGCGTCTCAAGTCCACGTCGGCACCTTCCCACACGATCTCCTGGCACGGCGCGCTCCGCACTTCCTTCGGCGCCATGTTCAAAACCTGCTTCAGCACCGGCCACTTGTCCCAGGCGTCGCGCAGGCCCTTCGGCGGCTCGGGCTCCTTCAGGTAGGCCAGCAGCTTGCCGACTTCGCGCAGCCGGCTCGGGTCGTCTTCGCCCATGCCCAGCGCCACCCGCTTGACCGTGCCGAACAGGTTCGCCAGCACCGGAATGGTGCTGCCCTTCGGATTCTCGAACAGCAGCGCCGGGCCGCCGGCGCGCAGCACGCGGTCGGCGATTTCGGTCATTTCCAGTTTGGGGTCGACTTCGACGGCGATGCGTTTGAGCTCGCCCATTTTTTCAAGTTGTGCGATGAAATCGCGCAGGTCGCGGTAGATCATGGGCGGGGGGGCGCGCAGGCGGGTTGCGGCATCAGTCGATGGTTTCGAACAGGGTAACGACCTTGGTCACGCCTGACGTGGTGCGCGCGATATCGGTGGCGACCCCGGCTTCGGCCGGCGTCACCAGCCCCATCAGGTAGACCACGCCGGACTCGGTCACCACCTTGATCTTGGTGCCGGGCACGCGTTCTTCGCGCAGCAGGCGCGCCTTGACGTTGCCGGTGATGGTGGTGTCGTTGGCCCGGGCGGTGAACGAGGTGACGCCCGAGATGCCGAGTTCGTTGAACACCGTGCGCACGTCGGGAACGCCCTTGACAACTTCAGCGGCGCGCGAGCGGTTGGCTTCGTCCGGCACCTGGCCGGTCAGCAGCACCTGGCGGTTGTAGCTGGTCACGGAGATATTGCTGGTTTTTTCCGGGATGGCTTCGCGCAGGCGGCTCATCGCACGCAATTCGATTTCCTGGTCGCTGACAAACACGCCGGCGGTGCGGCGGTCGAGCGCAACCGCCGTACCCGTGGCGGCGCTGCCTACGGCGACCGCGGCACATCCGTGCAACTGCGATAGCGCCACGCCCGCCAGCGCGATATAAATCAGTTTGTTCATTCCTCTACTCCCAGTAAAACGCTGTCCACCGCATCGCACAGGCAATGGATAGCCAGCATATGGACTTCATGAATGCGCGCCGCGGATTCGGCGGGCACGTTGAGGAAGACGTCGTCTTCCTGCATTTGTTCCCCCAGCGCGCCGCCGCCGTTCCCCGTCAGGGCGATCACCGGCATGCTGCGCGCGTGGGCGGCGGCCACCGCCTGCAGCACGCTGGGCGAGTTGCCGCTGCTGGAAATCACCAGCAGCAGGTCGCCCGGCTGGCCCAGCGCTTTCACCTGGCGCGCAAACACCTGATCGTAGGCGAAATCGTTGGCGATCGAAGTCAGGGTGGACGTGTCGGCGGTCAGGGCAATCGCCGCCAGGCCGGGGCGCTCCTGCTCGAAGCGGTTGATCATATGGGCGGCGAAATGCTGCGCATCCGTTGCCGAACCGCCGTTGCCGCAGGCCAGGATTTTTCCGCCCTGCGCCAGGCAATGCACCATGTGGCGCGCGGCCTGTTCAATCGCTGGAACAAGCGCCCCGGCAGCATCCAGCTTGATCTGCGCCGAGGCCTGGAAATGGCCGTAAATTCTATCGTGTAGGGGCATGAGGGCGCGCGTGAATCATGAAACTTCAAGCCTGGATTATCCGGGATTGTTCATTAGGGCGCGAGACACAAAGAGTAGGGTGCACTCTGTGCACCGATTGACGCCCGAAGGTGCACAGAGTGCACCCTACTCATCACAAATCGCCTGATGAACAATTCTGGATTATCCCACATCGTCGAAAGCGTTCTTGATCCAGTCCGGCACGCCATCGCCGGACAGCGCCACCACGTCGAAGCGGCACGGCGGCAGCGTTTTCAGCGTGGTCAGATACTGGCGCGCGGCGGCCAGCAGCTTCTTCTGCTTGGCCGGCGTCACGCTGGCGGCAGCGCCGCCGAAATCGCTGCGGCTGCGCAGCCGCACCTCGACGAACACCCATGTGGGACCATCCTGCATGATGAGGTCGATCTCGCCGAAGCGGCAGCGCCAGTTGCGCATGACGAGCTTCAGGCCCTGCGTTTTCAGGAACGCTTCGGCGCGCGATTCGGCGGATTCCCCGATCAGAGATTTCAACATCTGCGACAATGACGGCCCATGAACGAATCGACGCATCATACCCGTCTGCCGCCCGCGCTCTATGTCGTCGCCACGCCGATCGGCAACCTCGGCGACATCACGTTGCGCGCGCTCGACACGCTGAAATCCGTCGATCACGTGGCGGCGGAAGACACCCGCGTGTCGGGGCAATTGCTGGCGCATTTCGATATCAGAAAACCGCTGGTGTCGATCCGCGAGCACAACGAGCGCGCCGCCGCCGACAAGGTGATCGCGTGGATCGCCGCAGGCGAGGCGGTGGCCTATGTGTCGGACGCCGGCACGCCCGCGGTGTCCGACCCCGGCGCGCGGCTGGTGGCGGCGGTGCGTGCAGCGGGCCTGACGGTGGTGCCGATCCCCGGCGCCGCAGCGGTAACCACGGCGCTGTCGGTTGCCGGCATCGAGTCCGGGCAGTGGCTGTTCCACGGTTTTCTGCCGCCCAAATCCGGCGCGCGCCGTGCGCAACTGCAAACCCTGGCGGCGCTGCCGGCGGCGCTGGTGTTCTACGAGGCACCGCACCGCATCGAGGAAACGCTGGCCGACATGGCGGCTGTGCTGGACGGCGCCCGACCGGTGACGCTGGCGCGCGAGCTCACCAAGCGCTTCGAGAATATCGTCACGCTGCCGCTCGCCGAGGCGCCCGCCTGGCTCGCCGCCGACCCCAACCACGTGCGCGGCGAATTCGTCGTCATCGTGCATCCGCCGGCCGCCGCCGCCGCGATGGTCGATGCTGAAGCGATGCGCGTGCTCGACGTGCTGCTGGGCGAGCTGCCGCCGACGCTGGCGGCCAGGCTGGCGGCGAAAATCACCGGCCGCAGCAAAGCCGAACTCTATAAAATGACTTTGGCGCTCAAGCCGCAAGCTCAAGACGACGCATGACCGACACCCTCACCCTCATCCGCCCCGACGACTGGCACATCCATTTCCGCGACGGCGCCGCGATGCAGAGCGTGCTGCCCGACACCGCGCGCGTGTTCGCCCGCGCCATCGCCATGCCCAACCTGAGGCCGCCGGTGGTGAGCGTGGCCGATGCGGCGGCCTACCGCGAGCGCCTGCTGGCGGCCGCATCCGGCACGGCGTTCGAGCCGCTGATGACGCTCTATCTCACCGACAACACGACGCCCGAGGAAATCCGTCGCGCGCGGGCAAGCGGCTTCATACACGCGGTGAAGTATTACCCGGCCGGCGCGACCACCAATTCGGATTCCGGCGTCACCGAACTCGCCAAGGCCTACAAGGCGATCGCCGCGATGGAGGAAGCCGGCCTGCCGCTCCTGCTGCACGGCGAAGTGGTCGATCCCGAGGTCGACGTATTCGACCGCGAAGCGGTGTTCATCGAGCGCCGCCTGATCCCGCTGCTGCGCGATTTCCCCCGGCTCAAAATCGTGCTCGAACACATCACCACGCGCCAGGCCGCCGAGTTCGTCGCCGCCGCGCCGGCCAACGTCGCCGCCACCGTCACCGTGCATCACCTGCTGTACAACCGCAACGCCAT
Organism: Thiobacillus sp.; assembly: GCA_030692355.1. GTDB lineage: Bacteria > Pseudomonadota > Gammaproteobacteria > Burkholderiales > Thiobacillaceae > Thiobacillus. Next base: position 71,491 of record JAUYCF010000085.1, on the reverse strand, counting down.
GTTCAAGGGCGGCATCCGCCCGCACATGTATTGCCTGCCGGTGCTGAAACGCGAACAGCATCGCCAGGCGCTGGTCGCCGCGGCCATCTCCGGCAACCCCAAGTTCTTTCTCGGCACCGATTCCGCGCCGCATGCGGTGGGCGCCAAGGAAACCGCCTGCGGCTGCGCCGGCATCTATACCGCGCATGCCGCGATCGAACTCTATGCCGAAGCGTTCGAGGACGCCGGCGCGCTCGACAAGCTCGAAGCCTTCGCCAGCTTCCACGGCGCCGACTTCTACGGCCTGCCGCGCAACACCGACACCATCACCCTCAAGCGCGAAAGCTGGGACGCGCCGGCCCGCCTCAAACTGGGCGAGGAGTCCCTGGTGCCGTTGCGGGCGGGCGAAACGATTCGGTGGCGCGCCGTTGCATAAAATAGCAACAAACCGGGTCAGTGCGATAATCGGGCAGGAGAGACGAACGGACAAACTGTCGTGTTTGAGCCTTTTTCCCTACAATTGGAACGTTGGATGAAGCGTATTTACCCTGGCTCGATGGCTGCCCACCCCGCAAGCCGACGTCAGGACCAATAAAAAACCCAAGGCGGAAAGCCCAAAATTGATTCAATACGCCCCTCAGGGAAAGGGGCAGCGCGGGGAAACACCAATAGGTTACTTATGGCCACGCCGATACTCGTAGTTGACGATTCACCGATGGCGCGAAAGATGTTGATCAAGTCGCTGCCTTCAACATGGGACGTGGAAATCACCCAGGCCGTCAATGGCAAGGAGGCCCTCGACGCCTATCGTGCAGGCAAAGCCGATGTCATGTTTCTGGATCTGACCATGCCGGTCATGGATGGCTATGAAGTTCTGGAAAACATTCAGAAGGAAGGCCTGAACAGTTTTGTGATCGTGGTCTCGGCCGACATTCAACCGCTTGCCCAGGAGCGGGTGAAAAAGCTCGGCGCCATGGCTTTTATCAAAAAGCCGGTCAATCCAGACCTGATTGAATCGGCGCTCAAACAATATGGAATAGCACTATGAGCGCCATGCAATTGACCGAAGACCAGCGCGATGCAATGCAGGAGATTACCAATATAGCCATGGGGCAGGCGGGTTCATTGCTTGCCGAGCTGCTGGGGAATTTCGTGAACCTTTCCGTGCCGCGCATCAAAGTGCTTGCACTCGCGGAAGTTGCCCGCGCCATAAGGGACATGGTTGGCAGCGATATAGACGTCACCGCGGTTCGACAGTCCTTCCAGGGGTACCTGACGGGTGAAGCCCTGGTTATCTATGGCCAGAATGGTTGCACGGAACTGGGCGACCTGATGGGTTATGACGAAGAGCTTGACCGGTCGGAAGAAACGGAGCTATTGCTCGATGTCAGCAACGTCCTTGTGGGTGCGTGCCTTGGCGGGATCGTCGATCAAATCAAGAATCTGACGGAAGCGCATGGCACTGCCGAGCTCGGCTTTTCCGCGCCTTCCGTCATGGCCGAAAGCGTGCCCGCCGACGCCCTGATCAATCCGGACAAGCTTAGCTGGACCCATGCGCTACTGGTAGAAGTCAACTTCACCCTGGAGGGACGGAATTTCATTTCGCATCTCTGCATGCTGATGCCGGAGCATTCCATCGAGAAAATGTGCAGCATTCTCGACAGGTTTGTCGAAAGTTATTGAACGGCCACATCACCTTGAACGATTCCCCGCAAGACATCAATCTTCCTGACTTCATCGTTAAATGGGTCGATGTCGGGATATTCGTGGTCAACAAAAAGATGGAGGTCACGCTGTGGAACAACTTCATGTGCAACCACAGCGGGCTTGGCGCGGATGCGATCGTTGGCAAAAACCTGTTTGAATGTTTTCCCGAACTCCCCAAAGCCTGGTTAAGCAAGAAAATTTTGGGCGTTTTCCTGCTCAAGAACTTTGCTTTCACTTCGTGGGAGCAAAGGCCCTACCTGTTCCGCTTTCCGCATAACCGCCCCATTACCGGCGGGGTCGATCACATGTACCAGAATTGTACCTTCATGCCGGTAAAGGGCGCGGCGGGTGAGGTCGATTCGGTATGCATTACCCTGTTTGACGCAACCGACATCGGCATTTCCCAGACCGCGCTGAAAAAGGCCATGAAAAGCCTGAGCGACAGCAGCAATCGCGACGGGCTGACCGGAATATACAACCGCCGTTATCTCGAACTGCGTCTTTCAGCCGAGTTCGACCGGTGCCGACGGTATCGCGACCAGTTTTCCTTTGTCCTTTTCGATCTTGATCACTTCAAGAGAATCAACGATACCTACGGACATCTGGCCGGGGATGAAGTATTGCGTGTCGTATCGAGTCATATCAACAGCCTCCTGCGCTCCGTCGATGTGATGGGTCGCTATGGCGGAGAGGAATTTGGCATCATTCTTCCAGCCACCCCGATGCAGTCTGCCCTGATTTTGGCCGAGAGAATAAGACTGGCCATCGAACAGGCGCCGGTCGCCTATAAGGGAATCTCCATTCCGGTCACCGTCAGTATTGGTATTGCCGAATTCGAACCGGACGTACCCAATTATGAGCATCTTATTGGTTGCTCCGATCGCGCGCTTTACCATGGCAAGGAAAATGGGCGCAACCAGGTCACTTGCTATACCCCGGAACTGGAATCAAAAACAGCATCCTCATGAAGCCGCGCGAATCATTCGGGCAGTGATGAGAATTCAGATGCGATGCAGGAATGACAAATCACGCAAAAACCAGACCCTCCCTCGCCTGATTGTCGGGAGGTGTGCGGGCTCGCCCTCTACAGGCCAGGATTCAAGCCTCATACAATCCGGGTCATTCGCATGAAACCCACCGACAGAAGTGGTTCCGCAAATCTGCACTGATCGATGCATCGATGCCTGTGAGCCGTGAACCATGAACGATCCGTCATCGCAAGGCTCGCGACTGTAGGGTGCGCCGTGCGCACCATTTTTGAATATCGCGTGCACGGAGTGCACCCTACGTGCCGGGGCGGAAGTTTGGTTCGGTGCGCACGGCGCACCCTACGGATACCTGACATTGATCGGTGCACGGAGTACACCCTGCGGTTACGAATCGTTTGATGAACAATCCCGGGTAAACCGGCCCATCGTCCCGCGTGGGTCGGGTAAAAGTCTTATAATCTCCTTGGGGAAGCCGATCAGACAACCGCTGCCACGCAAGTGGGAGAGGAAAGTCCGGGCTCCACAGAGCAGGATGCCGGCTAACGGCCGGACGCCGCGAGGCGAGGAATAGGGCCACAGAGACGAGCGTATTAAGTTACGGTGAAACGCGGTAACCTCCATCCGGAGCAACACCAAATAGGCAGACGATGACGCGGCTCGCCGAGTCTGCGGGTAGGTGGCTGGAGCCGGTCAGCAATGGCCGGCCTAGAGGAATGGTTGTCCACGACAGAACCCGGCTTATCGACTGGCTTTCCCACTTTTCATGCAATTCAAATACTTAGCGTTTTTACCTAAAAAAACAGGCAGAATTCGCCGCTAAGCTACGGTTTTTCCAGAAACTTATCCACAACCCAAAACCACCCCTAAGTCCTTGAGGCATAGGGGTTTTTTTGCGCCTGTCGGCTTGACCCTCACAAAACTATCCCCTATAGTGGGTGCAAGTGGTGATTGGTGGGAGGTTGTGGGAGAATGCGCCCAGCCAAACGCGGTCAAATCTAATTTCAATAATGGGGAAAGCGCATGTTCCGGGGGGTCGCAACGGTCAGTCTGGACAGCAAGAACCGGCTCGTGGTGCCGGCGCGCTACCGTGACGCCCTTCTGGTGAACGGCGGCGGGCGCGTGGTGATCACCGCCGACCCCAGCCAGTGCCTGCTGCTCTATCCCCTGCCCGAGTGGGAGCCGATCGAGAAAAAGCTCAACGGGCTGTCCGACTTCAATCCCCGCACCCGCAGTCTCAAACAATTGCTCGTCGGCTATGCGCACGACATGGACATGGACAGCGCCGGTCGCGTGCTGCTGCCGCCGATGCTGCGCAAGTTCGCCGATCTGGATAAAAACGTGGTGATGGTGGGCCAGGGCAGCAAGGTGGAGTTGTGGAACGAGGCGCGCTGGGAGGCGCAGGTGGCGCAGGCGCTGACCTTCAGCGACGACGCGCTGCCGCCCGAACTGGAAGGCTTTACGTTGTGATGGAGACCGCCCATGTGCCGGTGCTGGCACAGGAGGCGGTGGCGGCGCTGACGATCAGGCCTGATGGCATGTATGTCGACGCCACGTTCGGGCGCGGCGGCCATAGCCGGTTGATCCTGGCGCAGCTGGGGCCGGCTGGACGCCTGATCGCGCTGGATCGCGACCCGGACGCCATCCGCGCGGGTGCGGCGCTGCAGGATGCACGGCTGACGCTGGTGCAAAGCGCGTTTTCGCGGCTGGGCGCGGTGCTCGACGAAATGGGTTTGACGCAGGTGGACGGAATTTTGCTGGATATCGGGGTGTCGTCGCCGCAGCTCGATGACGCGACGCGCGGATTCAGCTTCCGCTTCGATGCGCCGCTCGACATGCGCATGGATCCGGGAAGCGGGCTGTCGGCGGCGGACTGGCTGGCGACGGCGGAAGAGGGGGAGATCAGTGAAGTCATCCGCACCTACGGGGAAGAGCGGTTTGCTAAATCGATTGCGCGCGCGATTGTTGCGGCACGCCAGGAAGCAGCCATCCGCAGCACCGGGCAACTGGCGAACCTCATCGCCGCGACGGTCAAAAAGCGCGAGCCGGGGCAACACCCGGCGACCCGCAGCTTCCAGGCTATACGGATTTACATCAACCGCGAACTGGAAGAACTGAGTGCCGTGCTGCCGCAATGCGTGGACAAACTGAAACCCGGCGGCCGGCTCGCGGTTATCAGCTTTCATTCGCTGGAAGACCGCATCGCCAAGCGCTTCATGCGCGACGAGGCGATGGGCGAGCAGGCGCCGCGGCGCCTGCCGATTCAGGCCGCCATGCTGAAACCGGGGCGCTTGAGGCTGGTGGGACGCGCCCAGCGCGCGACAGACGCCGAAGTGGCGGCCAACCCGCGGGCGCGCAGCGCCGTATTGCGGGTGGCGGAACGGGTGGCTGAGGCATGAGTCGAATCAATGCCATTCTGGCGTTGGCGCTGGTGGCCTGTGCGCTGGCGGTGATCCAGTCGCAGCACCGCTCGCGCACGTATTTTGTGGAACTGGAACGCCTCAAGAAGCAGGCGCACGGGCTGGACGAGCAATGGGGAAAACTGCAGCTGGAGCAAAGCACCTGGGCCAACCCGGCGCGGGTCGATACGCTCGCACGCACCCGGCTCGGCCTGATTGCGCCGCCGCATGACCGGGTGCGCACTGAAACGCTGACTGCCGCGCCATGAATTACCACTCGAAGAAACTCCTCAAGCTCAATCTTGCGCCCTGGCGCATGGCGACGGTAGGCAGCCTGCTGCTTGCCGGGCTGGCGGTGGTGGCGGGGCGGGCGTTTTATCTGCAGGGCCTCAATACCGACTATCTTCAGGGCAAGGGCGACGCGGTGGCCAACCGCAACCTCACCCTGCCCGCGCACCGCGGCCAGGTGTCCGACCGCCACGGCCAGCTGCTGGCGATCAGCACGCCGGTCGAATCCCTGTGGGCGCGCCCACAAGAACTCAAGCTGTCCGACGGCGAGCGCGCGCAGCTGGCCAAAGTGCTCGGCGTATCGACCCAGGAACTCACCAAAACGCTGGCGCGCAAGACGCGCGGCGAATTCAGCGTGCGGCGCCCGGTGACGCCGGAGCAGGCGGTCAAGATCGCCGCCATGGGGGTGCCGGGCCTGCACCTGCGACGCGAATTCCGCCGCTATTACCCGGCGGGCGAAGTGGCGGCGCACGTGGTCGGCTTCACCAATGTGGACGATCTCGGCCAGGAAGGCGTCGAGCGCGCCTATCAGGACTGGCTGGCCGGCCGCGAGGGCCAGCGCCACATTCAGCGCGATCGCCGCGGCAACACCATCCGCGACCTGGCGCCGATCCGGACCGCGCAGATGGGCGGCAACCTGGCGCTGTCGCTCGATCTGAACATCCAGTATCTGGCGCACCGCGAGCTGGCGGCTGCGATTGCCACGCACAAGGCCAAGGGCGGCAGCGTGGTGGTGCTCGACGCCAAGACCGGCGAGATTCTCGCGCTGGCCAACCAGCCGATCTTCAACCCCAACAACCGCAGTAATTACCAGCCGGGGCCGATGCGCAACCGCGCGGTGATCGACACCTTCGAGCCGGGCTCCACCATCAAGCCCTTCGTCGCGGCGGCGGTGCTGGAGCGCGGCCTGTTTCGTCCCGACAGCGTCATCGACACACCGGAAACCTGGCGCGTCGGCGCCAAGCTGGTGCGCGACACGCACCCGCATCCCCAATTGACGGTGAGCGAGATCATCCAGAAATCGAGCAACGTCGGCGCGGTGAAGCTGGCCATGTCGCTGACCCCGCTGGAATACTGGGACGTGCTGCACCGTTCCGGCTTCGGCCAGCTGCCGGGCTCGGGCTTCCCCGGCGAGACCGCCGGTCGTCTGCGCGATGCCGCCACCTGGAAACCGGTCGAGCACGCCACCATGGCGTATGGCTACGGTCTGTCGGTCAGCCTGTTGCAGCTGACCCGTGCCTATATGGCCTTTGCCAACGACGGCGAAGTGATGCCGTTGTCGTTCCTCAAGCGCGAACCGCAGGAAATCGTCGGCGAGCGGGTGTTCTCCCCAGGCGTGGCGCGCAAGGTGCGCGCCATGATGGAAACGGTGACGCAGGAAGGCGGCACCGGCCTGCGCACCCGGGTGCCGGGCTATCGCGTGGCCGGCAAGACCGGCACCGCGCACAAGCTGGTCGACGGCCGCTACGCGTCCGACCGCTATCTGTCTTCCTTCGTCGGCATGGCGCCGGCGTCCAACCCGCGCCTCATCATCGGCGTGGTGATCGACGAGCCGTCCGGGGGGGTGTATTTCGGCGGCAGCGTGGCCGGCCCGGTGTTTGCGCAGGTAATGGCCGCCAGCTTGCGCCAGCTGGCGCTGCCGCCGGATGCGCCGGAAACCGCGACCCAGATGACGCAGAACGCACAGCCCGTGATGGCGCGCATGGGAGGGGGCGCGTGATGGCGAATACCCAAAAGAGCACAGGCCCCGGCCTGGCCGCATCGCAGGCGATCCGGGAATCCGTGCCGCACATTCTGGAGCGGCTCGGCATCGGCGTTGCCGAACTCGTCAACAACAGCCGCAAGGCCATGCCGGGCACGGTGTTCGCCGCCTATCCGGGGGAGACGCGCGATGGCCGCGACTTCATCGCGCAGGCGGTAGCGCAGCGCGTCGACGGCGTGCTGTGGGAAGCTGATCACTACCAGTGGGATCCCGCCCTTGATGTGCCCAACGCCGGCGTGCCCGGCCTGAAAACCCGCATCGGCGAAATCGCCGCTCACGTCTACGGCGAGCCTTCGCGCGCGCTGCACATGGTCGGCATCACCGGCACCAACGGCAAGACCTCGGTGGCGCACTGGGTAGCGCAGGCGTTCACGCAGCTGGGGCGTAAAACCGCCGTCATCGGCACCGTCGGCAACGGCTTCCCCGACGCGCTCACGCCCGCGCTCAACACCACGCCCGACGCCATCGACCTGCAGCAGCGCCTCGCGTACTACCGGCAGCAGGGCGCGGCGGCGTGCGCGATGGAAGTGTCGTCGCACGGCCTGGCGCAGGGACGGCTCAACGGCACGGCGTTCAACGTTGCGGTGCTGACCAACCTGTCGCGCGACCATCTCGACTACCACGGCGACATGGACAGCTATGCCGATGCCAAGGCGCGGCTGTTTGGCTGGCCGGGGCTGGAGTGGGTGGTGGTCAACGTCGACGATGCCTTCGGCCAGCGGCTGGAGGCGGAGACGCGGCCGGCGCGCGTCGCCGGCTATGGCTTCCAGCGCGGCGCTGTGATCGGCGAAAAGCTGCGCCTGTCGCAGGCGGGCCTGCACCTCGCAGTACACACCGACTGGGGCAATGCCGGGATCGACGCGCCGCTGCTGGGACGTTTCAATGCCGCCAACCTGCTCGCCGTACTCACCACCCTGCTGGTTTCAGGCGTGAAGCTGGACGACTCCTGCCGGGCGCTTGCGCACATCACACCGCCACCGGGGCGGATGCAGACCCTTGGCGGCAATGCGCATCCGCTGGTGGTGGTGGACTACGCCCACACCCCCGACGCGCTGGAGAAAGTGCTCGCCACCCTGCGTGAAATCGCCGGCGGCGGGCGGCTGATCTGCGTCTTCGGCTGCGGCGGCAACCGCGACCGCGGCAAACGCCCGCTGATGGGGCAGGCCGCCGCCGCGGGCGCCGACGAAGTCTGGATCACCAGCGACAACCCGCGCAACGAAGACCCGCGCCACATCATCGACGACATCCTGGCGGGGGCCGGCAGCAAGCCGCGCGTCGAACCGGATCGCGCGCGCGCAATTTTCGAGGCCATCGGCGGCGCGCATCACGGCGACGTGGTGGTGATCGCCGGCAAGGGCCACGAGGATTACCAGGAAGTCGCTGGCGCGCGGCTGCCGTTCTCCGACGTGGCGGTTGCCAAAAAAGCCCTGGAGGCGTGGACCTGATGGCCATGATGCAACTTTCCGAAGCCGCCGCCATGCTCGGTGTGCCGTTTGCCGGCACCGATGCCGAGGTGCTGCGCGTCTGCACCGACAGCCGCGGCATCCAGCCGGGCGATCTCTTCATCGCGCTGCGCGGCGAAAAGTTCGACGGCGGCGCTTTCGCCGCCCAGGCCATGCGGCAGGGCGCGGCCGGCGTGGTGCTGGACGCCGCGCAGGCGCCCGAACTTGCCGCGGCCATCCGCGTCGACGACACCCGCCTCGCGCTCGGCAAACTGGCCGCCGCCTGGCGCCGGCGCTTTGCGATTCCGGTCGTCGCCATCACCGGCAGCAACGGCAAGACCACGGTGAAGGAAATGCTGGCGGCCATCCTGCGGGTGGAGGCGGGTTTCGACGATGCGGTGCTCGCCACCGAGGGCAACCTCAACAACGACATCGGCCTGCCGCTGATGCTGCTGCGCCTGCGCCAGACGCATCAATTCGCGGTGCTGGAAATGGGCATGAACCACGCGGGCGAAATCGACACCCTGACGCGGCTGGCGCGGCCGGATGTGGCGCTGGTCAACAATGCGATGACCGCACATATCGGCTTTCTCGGATCGGTTGAGGCCATCGCGCGCGCCAAGGGTGAAATCTTCAACGGCCTGACGGACGCCGGCATTGCGGTGTTCAACGCCGACGACCCCCATGCCGGGTTGTGGCGCGAATCCAACGCGCGGCGCTGCATCGTTGATTTCGGCATCGGGCAGCCGGCCTCGGTGCGCGGGCAATACCAGCCCCGCGATTTCGGCTCGGCGCTTGCCGTCACCCTGCCCCATGCCTGCCTTGAGATCGCCCTGCAGGTGCCGGGCGAGCACAACGCGATGAACGCGCTCGCCGCCGCTGCCGCCGCCTTCGCACTCGACGTCAGCCTCCGCAGCATCGACGTGGGGCTGTCCGGTTTCACCGGCGTCAAGGGGCGCCTGCAAAGGAAGCCCGCGCTGCACGGCAGCACCTTCCTCGACGACACCTACAACGCCAATCCCGATTCGGTGAAGGCTGCGCTGGCGGTGCTGGCGCAGCAAGCCGGCAGGAAAGTGCTGGTGCTGGGCGATATGGGCGAACTGGGCGCGGATGCGGTCGCCATGCACGCCCAGATCGGACAGGCCGCGCGCGCGGCGGGCGTCGACCGCCTGCTTGCGCTGGGCGATTTATCGAAGGAAACCGTTGCCGCGTTCGGCGCCGGCGCGATGCACTTCGAGCGCATCCAGGAGCTTCTCGCCGAACTCGAAAACGAACTCGCGCCCGGCACCACCGTGCTGGTGAAAGGCTCGCGCTTCATGCAGATGGAGCGCGTGGTGCAGAGCTTCATGGAAGACCCGGCGGCCTCGGCGCCCGGGCAAGAGGGACACTGACATGCTCCTGTGGCTGTTTCAATATCTGGGCCAGGACATCCGCGCATTCAATGTCTTCAACTACCTGACGCTGCGCGCGGTGATGGCCACGCTCACCGCGCTGACGATTTCCTTCATCGTCGGCCCCGCCGTCATCCGCAAGCTGACCGCGCTGAAGATCGGCCAGTCGGTACGCAGCGACGGCCCGCAGACCCACCTGGTCAAGGCCGGCACGCCGACCATGGGCGGCGCGCTGATCCTGGTGTCGGTCGTAGTCACCACGCTGCTGTGGGCGGACCTGTCGAACGACTACGTCTGGGTCGCGCTGCTCACGCTGATCGGCTTCGGCGTCATCGGCTGGGTCGACGACTGGCGCAAGGTGGTCGAGAAAAACTCGCGCGGCCTGGCTTCGCGCTGGAAATACTTCTGGCAGTCGGTGATCGGTCTCGCGGTCGCGGCCTACCTGTGGCAAAGCGCCACGTTGCCCGCGCACACCGAACTCATCATTCCCTTCCTCAAGTACGCCACCCTGAGCCTGTCGGCGGTGGCATTCATCACGCTCGCCTACTTCGTCATCGTCGGTTCCAGCAACGCGGTCAATCTCACCGACGGCCTCGACGGCCTGGCGATCCTGCCGACCGTGATGGTGGCCGGCGCGCTGGCGATCTTCGCCTACGTCGCCGGCAACGCGGTGTTCTCCAAATACCTCGGCGTGCCGTTCGTCCCGGGCGCCGGTGAACTGGCGATTTTCTGCGCCGCGATGGCGGGCGCCGGGCTGGCCTTCCTGTGGTTCAACGCCTATCCGGCGGAAGTCTTCATGGGCGACGTCGGCGCGCTGGCGCTGGGCGCGGCGCTCGGCGTGGTCGCCGTCATCGTGCGCCAGGAAATCGTGCTCTTCATCATGTGCGGCGTGTTCGTGGTGGAGACCCTGTCGGTGATCGTGCAGGTCGCCTCGTTCAAACTCACCGGCAAGCGCGTGTTCCGCATGGCGCCGATCCATCACCATTACGAACTCAAAGGCTGGAAGGAGAATCAGGTCGTGGTGCGATTCTGGATCATCAGCATGATGCTGGTACTGATCGGCCTGGCGAGCCTGAAACTGAGATGAACTACGACAGCCTGCAACTCTCCGGCAAAAAGATCCTGGTGCTCGGCCTGGGCGACACCGGCCTCTCGTGCGCGCGCTGGCTGGCGGCGCGCGGCGCCGAGATAAGCGTGGCCGACACCCGCGAAGCGCCGCCGCACGCGGCCCGGCTGGCCGAATGGCTGCCCGGGGTGCAGCTTCACACCGGCCCCTTCGACGATGCGCTGCTGCAGTCGGCCGAATTGCTGGTGGTCAGCCCCGGCGTGCCGCTGGCCGACCCTGCGGTGGCCCGCGCGATTGCGGCAGGCATCGAAGTGGTGGGCGACGTCGAGCTGTTCGCCCGCGCCATTCGCGCGCTCAATGCAAAGCGGGAGCATCCAATGCGGGTGCTCGCGATCACCGGCAGCAACGGCAAGAGCACCGTCACCGCGATGTGCGGCGACATGTGCCGGATGGCGGGCCTCGTCACCTGCGTGGCGGGCAACATCGGCCTGCCGGTGCTGGATGCGCTGTCTGAAATCGGGCGGGGGAGCGAGCCGGCGCCGCAGGCATGGGTGCTGGAGCTGTCGTCGTTCCAGCTCGAAACGACCTCCAGCCTCAACGCCGACGCCGCCACCGTGCTCAACCTGTCGGAAGACCACATGGATCGCTATCCCGACATGGATGCCTACGCTGCCGCGAAGGCGCGCATTTTCAGCGGCGACGGCGTGCAGGTGCTGAACCGCGACGATGCGCGCACCCTGGCAATGGCGCTGCCGGGCCGGCATGTGGTTACCTTCGGCCTCGACCGCCGTCCGAAGGACGAGAACTTCGGCCTGTGCGAGGACGAACTCTGCCTCGGCGGCGACATGCTGATGCCGCTGCCCGCGCTGCCGGTGACCGGGCTGCATAACGCCGCCAACGCACTGGCGGCGCTGGCGCTGACCCGTGCGCTGGATTTGCCGGTGGAAGCGCTGCTGCGCGGGCTGCTGCATTTCAAGGGCCTGCCGCACCGGGTGGAGCGGGTCGCCGAGATCGATGGCGTGACCTGGTACGACGACTCCAAGGGCACCAACGTCGGCGCCACCGAGGCCGCCCTCTACGGCATGGGCAGCCGCAAGGCGGTGGTGATCCTGGGCGGCGACGGCAAGGGGCAGGACTTCGGTCCGCTCAAAGCCGCGGTCGAAGCCAACGCCCGCGCGGTGGTGCTGATCGGGAACGATGCACCCTTGATCGCCGCCGCCATCGCAGGAAGCGGCGTGGACAGCCATCGTGCGGCCAGCCTGCAGGAAGCCGTCGAGCAGGCGCATCGCCTGGCGCAACCCGGCGATGCGGTGCTGCTGTCGCCCGCGTGCGCCAGCTTCGACATGTTCCGCAACTACATCCACCGCGCCGAAGTGTTTGTCGACGCCGTGAACAAGCTGGCCGCGGAAAAGGCAGGTTGACGATGCTTTACGCCGCGCGCGCCCCGCAACCCCGTGCCGAGTTCGATTTCAGCCTGCTGTGGCTGGCGCTCGGCCTGCTGGCGCTCGGCCTGGTGATGGTGTATTCCGCCTCGCTCGCGATTGCCGAAGCGTCCCGCTACACCGGCCATAACGGCGAATTCTATCTGCTGCGGCAGGGCCTGTTCATCGTCCTTGGCGTCGGCGCCGGCATTGCCGCCTTCCAGGTGCCGATGCGGGCGTGGCAACAGGCCGCGCCCTATCTGTTTCTCGCCGGCCTGCTGCTGCTGGTGGTGGTGCTGATTCCCGGCATCGGACGCGAGGTCAACGGCAGCCGCCGCTGGATTCCGCTCGGATTCGCCAACCTGCAGCCGTCCGAACTGATGAAGTTTCTCGCCGTCCTGTACGCCGCCGACTACACCACGCGCAAGGCCGCCTTCATGCACGACTTCAAGAAGAGCTTTTTGCCGATGGCCGCGGTGATGATGCTGGCCGGCGCCCTGTTGCTGAGCGAGCCGGACTTCGGCGCCTTCGTGGTGATTATTGCGATCGCCATGGGCATCCTGTTTCTGGGCGGGCTCAACTGGAAGCTGTTTGCCGGGCTGGTGGTGGTGCTGATGATCGGGTTCGCGCTGCTGATCTTCACCTCGGAATACCGGATGCAGCGCATCCTCGGCTTTTTGGATCCGTTCGCCGACCCCTACGGCAAGGGCTATCAGCTGTCGCACGCGCTGATCGCCTTCGGCCGCGGCGAATGGCTGGGGCTGGGGCTGGGCGGCAGCGTCGAAAAGCTGTTCTACCTGCCCGAGGCGCACACCGACTTTCTGCTCGCCGTCATCGCCGAGGAATTCGGCTTCATCGGCGTGGCAGTGGTGATCGGGCTGTTCGCCTGGCTCATCGTCAAGGCCTTTCTGATCGGCCATCGCGCCGCCCAGCTCGAGCGCAACTTCTGCGCGCTGGTGGCGCAGGGCATCGGCATCTGGCTCGGCGTGCAGGCGCTCATCAACATGGGGGTGAACGTCGGCCTGCTGCCGACCAAGGGCCTGACCCTGCCCTTCCTGTCGTTCGGCGGCAGCGGCATCGTCGCCAACTGCCTGGCGATTGCCGTGCTGCTGCGCATCGACTGGGAACACCGGCAGATGATGCGGGGGAAGACATTCTGATGAACACCGCAAATCGCACCCTCATGGTCATGGCCGGCGGCACCGGCGGCCACGTCTACCCGGCGCTGGCGGTGGCGGACGAGATGCGTGCGCGCGGCTGGGACGTATTCTGGCTCGGCACCCGAAGCGGCCTCGAAGCGCGTGTGGTGCCGGCAGCCGGGATCGACATGGTGTGGGTGTCGATGGGCGGCGTGCGCGGCAAGGGCCTGCTGAAGAAACTGCTGCTGCCGCTGACGCTGCTGGTCGCCTTCTGGCAAAGCCTGCGCGCCATCCTGCTGCACCGGCCAGACGTCGTGCTCGGCATGGGCGGCTACACCGCCTTTCCCGGCGGCATGATGGCGAGCCTGCTCAACCGGCCGCTGGTCATCCACGAACAGAACTCGGTTGGCGGCCTCACCAACCGCGTGCTGGCCTGTCTGGCCGACCGCGTGCTGGTTGCGTTCCCGCAGGCATTCGGCGGCATTAGAGACAGGCCCATACCGTGCCGCCGCGTGGCGACCGAATGGGTGGGCAACCCGGTGCGTGCGGACATCGTGGCGCAGTCGCCGGCAAGTCGTGCCGACCGCAGCGGCCCGTTGCGCCTGCTGGTGGTCGGCGGCAGCCTCGGCGCGCAGGCCCTGAACGAACGGGTGCCGCAGGCGCTGGCGCTGCTGCCGGCCGGGCATCGCCCGCAAGTGGTGCATCAGTCAGGCCGCCAGCATCTCGACGCCCTGCGTGCCAACTATGCCGCCGCCGGGGTGGAGGCCGAGGTGCGCGACTACATCGAGGACATGGCCGCCGAGTACCAGGCGTGCGACTTTGCCATCTGCCGCGCCGGCGCGATGACGGTGGCCGAACTGGCCTGCGCCGGCGTGCCGGCGCTGCTGGTGCCTTTCCCGTTCGCGGTGGACGACCATCAGACCGGCAACGCCGAATTCCTCGCCGGCGCCGGCGCGGCCTGGCTGATCCAGCAGAATGACCTGAGCGCGGACAAGCTGGCGGCGCTGATCGGCGGACTCGACCGCGCCACGCTCGCCGCCATGTCGGACAAGGCGCGCGCACTGGCCAAGCCCGATGCGACCCGGCAGGTAGCCGATATTTGCGAGGCACTGACGAAATGAAGCACGCCGTCAAACACATCCACTTCGTCGGCATCGGCGGCGTCGGCATGAGCGGCATCGCCGAAGTGCTGCTGAATCTGGGCTATGCGGTGTCGGGCTCCGATCTGGCCGACAGTGCGGTGACGCAGCGGCTGGCCGGGCTCGGCGCGCGCATTTATCGCGGCCACGCCGCCGGCCACGTCGCCGGCGCCGACGTGGTGGTGACGTCGACGGCGGTGCAGGAATCCAATCCCGAAGTGATCGCGGCGCGCGAGAACAAGATCCCCATCGTGCCGCGCGCGCTGATGCTCGCCGAGCTGATGCGGCTCAAGCAGGGCATCGCGGTGGCCGGCACCCACGGCAAGACCACCACCACCAGCCTGGTTGCCAGCATTCTCGGCGAGGCGGGGATGGACCCCACCTATGTGATTGGCGGCAAGCTGACCGCAGCCGGCACCAACGCGCGGCTGGGGCAGGGCGACTTCCTGGTCGCCGAGGCCGACGAATCCGACGCCTCGTTCCTCTATCTCACGCCGGTGATCGCGATCGTTACCAACATCGACGCCGATCACATGGAGACCTACGGCCACGATTTCGAGCGGCTGAAGCTGGCTTTCGTCGACTTCTGCCAGCGGCTTCCTTTTTACGGCATGGCGGTGCTGTGCATCGACGACCCGAACGTGCGCGAAATCCTGCCGCGCATCACCAAGCCGATCACCACCTACGGCTTCGATGAAGCGGCCCAGGTGCGCGCAGTCAATGCGCGCTTCGAGCATGGACGGATGCATTTCGGCGTCAGGCGCGAAGGCATGCCCGACCTCGACGTGGTGCTGAACCACCCCGGCATGCACAACGTGCTGAACGCGCTGGCCGCCATCGCGGTGGCGACCGAGGTCGATGCCAGCGACGCCGCCATCGTCAAGGCGCTCGCCGAATTCCATGGCGTCGGCCGCCGCTTCCAGCGCTATGGGGAGATCGCGGCGAAGGATGGCGGGCAGTACACCCTGGTCGACGACTACGGCCACCACCCGGTGGAAATGGCGGCCACCCTGGCCGCCGTGCGCGGCGCCTTTCCCGGGCGCCGGCTGGTGCTGGTGTTCCAGCCGCACCGCTACACCCGCACCCGCGACTGTTTCGAGGACTTCGTGAAGGTGCTGTCGGAAACCGACATGCTGGTGCTGACCGAGGTCTATCCGGCGGGCGAGGCGCCCATCGTGGCGGCGGATGGCCGCGCGCTCGCCCGTGCGGTGCGGGTGGCGGGCAAGGTCGAGCCGGTGTTCGTGGAAAACGTCGCCGAGGTGCCCGCCACGGTGCACGATCTGGCCCGGGCGGGCGACGTCGTGCTGGTGATGGGCGCCGGCAGCATCGGCCAGGTGGCGCCGGCCCTGGGAGAGCCCCATGCGGCATGACTATCGCATGAGCGGGATTGACGTGGCGGGCGGTGGCGCCCTAAAGGACTCCGATCCACTACGCGCTGAAGCGCGTGGGGAATCGTATGCCCCGGTGCTGCGCGGGCGCTTCCTCTACAACGAGCCGATGAAAAGGCATGTGTCGTGGCGCGCCGGCGGCGCCGCGCAGCGCGTCTACATCCCGGTCGATCTGGAAGACCTGGGCTGGCTGGTGCGTTCGGTGCCCGCGCGTGAAGACATCCACATGGTGGGGCTGGGCAGCAATCTGCTGGTGCGCGACGGCGGCGTGAAGGGAGTGGTGATCCTGCTGCACGGCGTGCTGAAAAAGCTGGCGATCGAAAGCCGCACGCACGGACTGCCGCCCGCGCCGGAGGATATCGAAACCGCCCTGGTGTATGCCCAGGCAGGGGTCGCCGCGCCCAGGCTGGCGCGCTTTGCCGCCAACCACGATCTGGTCGGCGGCGAGTTCTGGGCCGGCATTCCCGGCACCGTCGGCGGCGCGATCGCGATGAACGCCGGCTGCTACGGCAGCGAAACCTGGGACAAGCTGGTGCAGGTGCACACGCTCGATCGCCAGGGGCGACTGAACGAGCGGCGGCCGGACGAATACGTGACGGGCTACCGTCACGTGGCGCTGAAGCGCCCGCAACAGGAATGGTTCATCGGCGGCTGGTTCCGTCTGACCCGCGGCGATGGTGCGGCCGCGCGCGTGACGATCCGGGAACTGCTGAAAAAACGTATCGCTTCGCAGCCGCTGAACCTGCCCAACGCCGGATCGGTTTTCCGCAACCCGCCCGGCAATTTTGCCGCGCGGCTGATCGAATCCTGCGGGCTCAAGGGCCATCGCATCGGCGACGCGCAGGTGTCGGAGAAGCATGCCAACTTCATCGTCAACCTGGGAAACGCCACGGCGACCGACATCGAGCGCCTGATCGAACACATTGAAGACATCGTGGAAACGCGCACCAACGTGCAGCTGATCCGCGAAGTGCGAATTATTGGAGAACGGCAGTGAGTGAGTTGGAGTCCGCGAAACGGTTCGGAAAAGTCGCGGTCATGCTGGGCGGCACCTCGGCCGAGCGGCCGGTGTCGTTGAACAGCGGCGCGGCGGTGCTGGCGGCGCTGACCCGGCAGGGGGTCGATGCGCACGCCTTCGATCCCGCCAACCGCAATCTCGGCGATTTGATCGGCGGGGAATTCGACCGCGTATTCATCGCGCTGCACGGGCGCTTCGGCGAAGACGGCTGCATGCAGGGCGCGCTCGAGCTGCTGGCCATCCCCTACACCGGCAGCGGCGTGATGGCGTCGGCCATCGGCATGGACAAATGGCGTACCAAGCTCTTGTGGCGCGCCGCCGGCCTGCCCACCGCCGACTGGGCGATCCTCGACGCCGCGAGCGATTTCGCGGCGGTGGAGAAGAAGCTCGGCCTGCCGATTTTCGTCAAGCCCGCGCGCGAAGGCTCCAGCATCGGCATGAGCAAGGTGACCGAGGCCGGCACGCTCGCGGCCGCGTATGAAACCGCCGCCGAACACGATGCGCTGGTGCTGGCGGAAAAGTTCATCGACGGCGCCGAGTTCACCGTCGGCATCCTCGGCGACAGCGCGCTGCCGCTGATCCGGCTGGAACCTGCCAGGGACAAGGCGTTCTACGACTTCGAAGCCAAATACATTCGCAACGACACCCAGTACCACTGCCCGGCAGGCCTTCCCGACATGCAGGAAATGGCGCTGCGGCAATTGGCGCTGGACGCCTTCCGCCTGGTTGATGGACGCGGCTGGGGCCGGGTCGACCTGATGCTGGACAGCCTCGGCAACCCCTACCTGCTGGAAGTGAACACTTCGCCCGGCATGACCGATCACAGTCTGGTGCCAATGGCTGCGCGGGTAGCCGGGCTGGATTTCGATGCCCTGTGTCTGAAAATTCTGGAGCAGACGTTGTGACTTCGAACGAGCTCGCCACCCATCCCCTGTCGCAGGTTGCCCGCGTGCTGACCTGGGGCGCGCTCGGCTTGTTGGCGTATGGCGCCGCCAGCTGGGTGGTGGCGCAGCCGTGGTTTGCATTGCGCAGCATCGAGGTGAAAACCCCGGTGGCTCATGTCACCGAAGCGCAGATCCGGCTGGTGGCCGAGCGCCAGGCGCGCGGCACCTTCTTCACGGTCGACCTGGAAGGCGTACGCAACAGCCTGGAAAAGCTGCCCTGGGTGCGCGAAGCACGGGTGGAGCGCCGCTGGCCCGATACCCTGGTGGTGTCGCTGATCGAGCATGTTCCGCTGGCGCGCTGGAACGACAACGCGCTCATCAACCAGGCGGGCGAGGTATTCGTCGCCGCAGTATCGACCCGCCTGCCGCGACTGTCCGGCCCCGAGGACAGCAGCGCCGAGGTGGTGGCGGCCTATCGCCGCCATCAGGCCGCGCTCGCCCCGCTCGGCATGACAATCGACGAATTGCGCCTGTCGCCGCGCCGGGCCTGGCGTCTGCGGCTCGCCAACGGCATGACGCTCGCGCTTGGACGCGAGCAGGCCGACGCGCGGCTGGCGCGTTTCATCGCTGTGTATCCGCGCCTGTTCGGCGCGCAGCCGGCGACGCAAGACCTGGCTGCGGCTGCGCCAGGGGCCGCACCGAACGCCCCGATTACACCCGCCACGGTCGATCTGCGCTACCCGGACGGCTTCGCCGTGCGGATGCCGGACGGCGCATCCCCTTTCAAACCGAGTGAAACATGAGCAAGCCAAGAGACTCCAAAAACCTGGTCGTCGGCCTCGACATCGGCACCTCCAAGATTGTCTGCATCGTTGCGGAAATCAACGACGAGGACGAACTCGAGATCATCGGCATGGGCACGAGCCCGTCGCGCGGCCTGCGGCGCGGCGTGGTGGTCAACATCGAAGCCACCGTCAATGCCATCCAGCGCGCGCTGGAAGAAGCCGAACTGATGGCCGACTGCAAGATCCGCGAGGTCTACACCGGCATCGCCGGCAGCCACATCAAGAGCTTCAACTCGCACGGCATGTTCGCCATCAAGGACAAGGAAATCAGCCAGATGGATGTCGACCGCGTGGTGGAAACCGCGCGCGCGGTCAACATCCCGACCGACCAGCAGATCCTCCACACCATTCCGCAGGAATTCATCGTCGACGGCCAGGAAGACGTGCGCGACCCACTCGGCATGAGCGCGATGCGCCTCGAAGTGAAGGTGCACATCGTCACCGGCGCGGTGTCGGCGGCGCAGAACATCATCAAATGCGTGCGCCGCTGCGGGCTGGAAGTTTCCGATCTGGTGCTGCAGCCGCTGGCTTCGGCGATGGCGGTGCTGACCGAGGACGAGCGGGAGCTCGGCGTCTGCCTGGTCGAC
Source organism: Thiobacillus sp. (assembly GCA_030692355.1). Lineage (GTDB taxonomy): Bacteria > Pseudomonadota > Gammaproteobacteria > Burkholderiales > Thiobacillaceae > Thiobacillus. Next base: position 52,050 of record JAUYCF010000085.1, on the reverse strand, counting down.
ATCGGCGGCGGCACCACCGACATCGCCGTGTTCACCAATGGCGCCATCCGCCATACCGCGGTGATTCCGGTGGCCGGCGACCAGGTCAACAACGACATCGCGGTGGCGCTGCGCACCCCGCCGAAGGAGGCCGAGGACATCAAGATCCGCTTCGGCTGCGCGTTGCGCCAGCTGGCCGACGCGCGCGACATGATCGAAGTGCCCGGCATCGGCGACCGCCCATCGCGCACGCTCTCAAGGCAGACGCTGGCCGAATTCATCGAGCCGCGCATGGAAGAGCTGTATTCGCTGGTGCAGGCCGAATTGCGCCGCAGCGGCTTCGAGGAACTGCTGTCGTCGGGCATCGTCATCACCGGCGGCTCGGCGGGGATGCAGGGCATGGTCGAACTCGGCGAAGAGGTCTTCCACATGCCGGTGCGGATGGGCTGGCCGCGCTACGAGGGCGGACTGGCGGACGTGATGCGCAACCCGCGCTACGCCACCTGCATAGGCTTGCTGATGGCCGGGCTGGAAGCACGCGGGCGCGATGCGCCGAAGCTGTCCGGCAGCAGCTTCAAGGACGTGCTGGAACGCATGAGAAGCTGGTTCAAGGGGAATTTCTGACGCCGCCCGCTGGTTTGAGCGAGCGACGTCGAAACGGGATTTGGCGGTGGCACCGGATGCAAAACACATCGCGGCAAACACGCCAAAGGATTTGTAAGTGTGGTTTTGTTTTGGGCAAAAAAGGAGAGCAATATGTTTGAACTGATGGATGTAGACACCCAGGATGCAGTGATCAAGGTCATTGGCGTGGGCGGCTGCGGCGGCAACGCCGTCGACCACATGATCACCTCGGGCTTGACCGGCGTGGAATTCATCGCCATCAACACCGATGCGCAGGCCTTGAAGCGCAACCAGGCCAAGCTGCAGCTGCAGCTTGGCAATGGCGTGACCAAGGGACTGGGCGCCGGCGCCAATCCCGACATCGGCCGCGAAGCCGCGCTGGAAGACCGCGAGCGCATCGCCGAACTGATCGACGGCGCCGACATGCTGTTCATCACCGCCGGCATGGGTGGCGGCACCGGCACCGGCGCCGCCCCGGTGGTGGCCGAAGTCGCCAAGGAGCTCGGCATCCTGACGGTTGCGGTGGTCACCAAGCCCTTCATGTTCGAAGGCAAGCGCGTACGCGCGGCCAACACCGGCATCGAAGCGCTGGCGCGCCACGTCGATTCGCTGATCATCATCCCCAACGAAAAGCTGATGCAGGTGCTGGGCGATGACATCTCGATGCTCGACGCCTTCAAGGCCGCCAACGAGGTGCTGCATGGCGCCGTCGGCGGCATCGCCGAAGTCATCAACTGCCCGGGCCTGGTCAACGTCGACTTTGCCGACGTGCGCACCGTGATGTCCGAGATGGGCATGGCGATGATGGGCTCGGCGCAGGCCAGCGGCGAAAACCGCGCCCGCATCGCCGCCGAGCAGGCAGTCGCCAGCCCGCTGCTGGAAGACGTCAATCTGGCCGGCGCGCGCGGCGTCCTGGTCAACATCACCGCATCGAGCACCGTCAAGATGCGCGAAATCCACGAGGTGATGAACACCATCAAGGCCTTCACCGCCGAGGAAGCCACCGTCATCGTCGGCCAGGTGCTCGACGACAGCATGGAAGGCGCCCTGCGCGTCACCATGGTCGCCACCGGTCTGGGCAGCCCGGTCGCCCGCACGCAGCCGAAGCCGATGCAGATCATCCGCACCGGCACCGACGATGCGCCGATGATGATGGGCGACGACGTGCCCAACGTGATGACCAGCCGCCGTTCGCGAACCATCCAGGCAATGACCGATTCCGGTATCGATACCCTGGACATCCCGGCCTTCCTGCGCCGCCAGGCGGATTGAGACTGGGCGTTCGCCCGGGGGCCGGCCAACTTCGGTTCCCGTGCGAATGGCGGCCTGTCCCCGTGACCGGTAAAATGCGCGGATGATCAAGCAACGCACCCTGAAAACGCCGGTCAAGGCGACCGGCGTCGGCCTGCATTCCGGCGTCAAGGTCGAGATGACCCTGCGCCCGGCCGGCCCCGATACCGGCATCGTGTTCCGGCGGATGGACCTCGCCCCGCCCGCCGAACTCAAGGCCGACCCCTATCTGGTGACCGACACCCGGCTGTGCTCGATGCTCGAATCAGGCGCCGCCAAGGTTTCCACCGTCGAACACCTGATGTCCGCGCTCGCGGGGCTGGGCATCGACAACCTGCTGGTCGACCTCACCGGCCCCGAAATTCCCATCATGGACGGCTCCTCGGCGCCGTTCGTGTTCCTGCTGCAGTCCGCCGGCATCGTCGAGCAGGATGCCGCGAAGCGCTACGTACGCATCAAGCAGCCGATCGAAGTGCGCGACGGCGACAAGTGGGCGCGCTTCGCCCCGCACAACGGCTTCAAGGTCGAGTTCACCATCGACTTCAAGCACCCCGTGTTCGACCGGAGCGGCAAGACGGTCAGCATCGACTTCGCCGACACCGCCTATACCAAGGAAGTCGCGCGCGCGCGCACTTTCGGCTTCATGCACGAGGTCGAATACCTGCGCAACCAGGGTCTTGCGCTGGGTGGCTCGCTCGACAACGCCATCGTCATGGACGAATTCCGCGTGCTGAACCAGGATGGCCTTCGCTACGACGACGAATTCGTCAAACACAAGGTGCTCGATGCCATCGGCGACCTGTACCTGCTGGGCCACCCCATCATCGGCGCCTTCGAGGCCTACAAGTCCGGCCACGCGCTGAACAACGCGCTGCTGCGCGAACTGCTGCGGCACCAGGAATCCTGGGAGTTCGTCAGCTTCGAGCACAACGAGGACGTCCCCCTCGCCTTCCTGCGTCTGCACCCCCTCACCGCATGATTGCCGTCCGCCTGCTGATCGTCGCCCTGCTGATCGCTGTGGTGGCGCTGGGGCTGGCGTGGCTGTTCACCGGCAACCGCAAATACCTGCGCACCCTCGGCCGCGTGCTGCGCTTCGCGCTGGTCGTCGGCCTGGTCGTGGCGCTGGTTTATGTGGTGGAGCGGGTGGTGCTGCGGTGAGCGCGGCAAACGGGCGCGGGGCGAATGTCGCTGCGCGGATTTCAGCTAGGGAACCACTGATTAATTTGTCATTGCGAGGAGCGCAGCGACGCGGCAATCCAGAAATGCCCGCTTAATCGATACGCTGGATTGCTTCGCTGCGCTCACAATGACATTCATATCGAATTAATCAGTGCTTCCCTAGCCTGCCACCCGCTGGTCGCGGTCACCCTGATCGAAGCCGCGCGTATGCCGGCCCAGCAGGGCGGTGGCTTCCTGGCAGGAAAGCGGGGGGCTGTAGTAATAGCCCTGCACTTCATGGCACTGCATCTGCTCCAGGCGCGCGCGCTGGGATTCGGTTTCGACGCCTTCCGCGACGACGTTGAGGTTCATGCCTCGCCCCATGGCGATCATGGCGTTGACGATGGACATGTTCTCTTCGCGGTCGAGCTCCTGCACGAAGGACTGGTCGATTTTGAGGGTGTGGATGGGGAAGCGCGACAGGTACTTGAACGAGCTGTAGCCGGTGCCGAAATCGTCGATGGCAAGCCGGATACCGGCCGCGGACAGGCGCCCGAGCTTGATCGCATTGGCTTCGAAGTCCCGCATCAGGAGCGTTTCGGTGATTTCCAGTTCCAGCAGATTGCCGTCCAGCGAATGCACCTGCACCGCGCGCATGACGCTGTCGACAAAGTCGGCGCTTTCCAGCTGGCGGGCGGAAATGTTGACCGACAGCCGCACCGGCGGCAGCCCGGCATGGCGCCATTCGGCCACTTGCGCACAGGCCTGGCGCAGTACCCAGTCGCCGATGGGAACGATGACGCCGGATTCCTCGGCCACCGGGATGAAATCGGCGGGGGTCAATAGGCCACGCTGCGGATGCCACCAGCGCAGCAGGGCTTCGAACCCGCGCACCTCGCCGGTAACGGTGTCGACCTGCGGCTGATAAAACAGCACGAACTCATTGCGCGCCAGCGCGCGGCGCAGGTCGGCTTCGACCTGCATGCGCTCGGAATAGGGCGCCTGCATGCCCGATTCCCAGAACTGCAAGCGGCTACGGCCCTGCGACTTGGCCTGGTACATGGCGATTTCGGCCTGGCGGATGAGGCTGTCGATCAGCTCGCCGTCGTCCGGCGCGACACATGCGCCGATGCTGGCCGTGATATAAATTTCGTGGCCCTTGACGTACACCGGCTTCGACAACACCTGGATGATCTTGCGGCAGATGTGCTCGACGTCGCTACGCGACACCAGGGTGGGCAGCAGCACGGCGAATTCGTCGCCGCCCAGGCGCGCCAGGGTGTCGCCTTCGCGCAGGCACTGGCGCAGCCGCGCACCGACGGCGAGCAGCATTTCATCGCCGATGGTGTGGCCGAGCGAATCGTTGATCACCTTGAAATGGTCGAGATCGAGGCTCAGCACCGCCAGCGGTTTCTGGGTGCGCCTGGCCTGCGCCAGCATGAGGCCGAGATGGTCGCGGAACAGCGCGCGGTTGGGTAGCCCGGTGAGCAGATCGTGGTAGGCCTGATAGTGCACGGTTTCTTCGGCCTGCTTGCGTTCGGTGACATCCTTGGCGACGCCGTAGCTGCCGATGAAGCGCTGCTCGAACGGGCTGGCTTCCTCGTCGTACATGCCGGTTGCGGTGAGTTCGACCGATTTGCAGCGGCCGTTCATCAGGCGCGGACGGCGCATTCCCGGATTGCACTTGAGGCGGATTTCGGTGTTGCGCGCGCTGCGGTCGCCGGCGCGGCGCTCGTTGAACACGTGTTCGGCGCGGGCGATGTCGTCTTCGTGGACCACCAGGCTGTAATGCTGGCCCAGCAGGTCTTCGTTTCGATAGCCGAGCAGGCTTTCGACGCGGTCGTTGACGAAGGTGAAGCGGCCGTCGCAGTCCAGGGTGTAGATGAAATCGGGCGAGCTGTTGACCAGAAAACGATGCCACTTTTCCGACTGCTGCAAACGCAACAGGATGCGGTTGTTTTCCTTTTCAAGCCGCCGTCGCGTCAGCGTGTTCTCGATGCGGCGCAGCAGTTCTTCGGGTTCGTACGGCTTGCGCACGAAGTCGGCGGCGCCGCCGCGCAGTGCTCGGATCGCCGCATCGATGGTGCTGTCGCCGGACACCACGATCACCGGGGTGTCGACGGCACGATCGGCGACGAAGCGCAGCACCTCGTTGCCGTCCAGATCCGGCATCCCGAGGTCAAGCAGGATCGCATCGAACTGCTGCTTGCCGATGGCGATCAGCGCCTCGCAGCCGCCGTTGGCCGCCACCACCTCGTAATCGCGGGCGGCGAGCAGGCGTGCAAGGCCTTCCAGAATCAGCGGTTCGTCGTCCACCACCAGAAGGCGCTGGCGCATCGGGAAGCTGCTGACCGTACTGTTCTGCGGCGAAAGTGCAATGGGGGCATCTGACACTGTAGTTCTCCTGGGCGCGGGTTACATCGACCCGTAGCGTGTTGTCGTGAGTGAAGCCTGGCGATTTTGCATGGTCGGCAGGCGGATCAGAAAATGGGTGCCTTGCGGCGTGCTGGCGCAGCTGAGATGGCCGCGCATGCGCTCGACCAGGCTGCGGCTGATGGCCAGCCCGAGTCCGGCGTGATCGCCGCCCTTCCCGCTGACCACCGGTTCGAACAGGTGCGCCGCAACTGTTGCCGGCAGGCCGGGGCCGGTGTCGGCCACTTCGATTTCGACCTGGCGCTGGCCCTCCGCATCGACCAGCCGCGTGGTGAACTTGAGATGGCCGCCGGCGTGCATGGCTTCGACCGCGTTCTTGGCCAGGTTGAACAGCACCTGCTTCAGCAGGTCTTTCTGCAGCGGCAGCGGCGGCACGTCCGGATTGAGGTCGATCTGCACGTTGACCTTGTTCGGCATGAGCAGGGTGCCGAGCGCCATCCTGACCAGTTCGGAGACCACGCTGTTGACCGACACCAGTTCGAGCGCCTCGGCGGGTGGAGCGTTTTCCTCGACCGCGGTGATGCCGCGCACGATGCGCGCCACCCGCTCGATTTCGTCGCCGATGATGCCGAGGTCGCGCTGCACCGCCGAATCCGCGCCCAGCTTGTCGGACAGCAACTTGACGTAATTACGCATGATGGTGAGCGGGTTGGCCACTTCGTGAATGGCGCGCCGCGCCCGATCGCGCGGAATGTCGTCGCCAGGCGCCGCCGCCGCGTGTGCGGGCGATGGCACGGCCGAAGGCGGGGACACCAGGATCTCGGCACATTCGGCCAGAACGAACCGCCACAGCGGCAACGTGCCGAGGCCGGGCACGGCATCGCCCGCCACCAGCACGCCTGTCCGGCCATCGCTCAATACCAGCGGCTGGCAGATAAAGCGCGACACGCCAAGCAGGCGGGCGACCTGCTCGTCGACCAGCGCCGCATCCGCTTCGCCGCACTCGAACTGCTGGGGGGCGTTGCGCGCCAGCGCGCGCGGCAGCGCCGAATGGGCGTCGTCGGGCGGAATCGCCAGCGCGGAGAGGCCGGAGGCCGCGGGAATCAGCTGCGTCACCTGCAGGGTGCCGTCGCCGGCAGGGGCGAACAGGCAGGCGCGTTCGATGCCGAACAGCGCACGCATCGCGTCCCGAAGCAGCACAAACCCCTGGCCGGCACCGCGAGCCTGACGGAAATGACTGTGCAGCGCCGATTGCGCCGCCTGCACCGCATACAGACGAGCGAGACGCTCGAACCCGCCGCCCTGCGTCGGCGCCGCATCGATCAGCCCGAAGCGCTGCGCCAGCTGGCGCGCCTGCACCTGGGAGTCGCCCAGCAACTGGGCGGCTTCGCCCGCACCCAGCTGCAGGGCGGCAAGCGCGGCACGCACGTCCACGCTGTCCACCGCGCCGGCACGGGTCACAAGTTGATAGGCAAGCTGGACGATGCGCACCAGCGGATGGGCTGCGCGCCCGCGCACCAGCGGCTCGGCATGGCAGCGCACGGCGTCGGCCAGCCAGCCATCGGGGTCGAGTTCGGCCAGCCAGTCGGCGGCATGCGCCGGCGGCGTGGGGCCGGTGTCGAGATAGTCCGCCAGATTGTGGGAAAGGCCCGCGGTCCAGGCCGCCTCGGCATCGGCCACGCCGGCGCGCACCGCCAGCGTCCGCGCCAGATGCGCGACGCCGACCGACTGGCGCCAGCGCGCCGCATGGGTCACCTGCGCCGCACCGGACGCGACCGGCGCGGCCAGCAGCAGCGCGCGCAGCAGATCCTGCTGCGCGCCGAAATCAACGGGCTGCAGCCGCAGACGCAGCGCCAGAACGGGGTCGCAGCGCACGCAGGCGGCAAGCTCCGCCTGCGCGGCGGCGCCTTGCATCAGAAGTTCGAGCGACTCGGCCACCACACCCGGGGCACACAGGCAGGCCGTTAGCGCCGACTCCTTCAGTAAATTATTCGAAAGTTCTCGCATCCCATTGCCATATATAACTAAATTTGCTACACCGTCAATCAAGGCTTGAAAAAATTTCGGCCATTGCCATGAACTGTTGTTTTCAAGTTTTAGTCGGCATGTCCGTATATTGTTGTCTATGGTGTTGTAATCCTGCCGCCCTTCATTGAAGCAAACACATATGAAAGCTGTACTGACCGGATTGATCTTGTTGTGCGTTCACACCGGCGCCGCCGCGCTCGATGGCCGCACCTCCCTGCAATGGAGCGACCCGTTCGACACGACGCTGTCCGCCCCGCAGCCGGCGCCCGACTTTGCGTCGATGCCGGAATTGAGCGCGCATTCGGTGCTGGTGCTCGACCAGGCGAGCGGGCAAGCGCTGCTGTCGAAGAATGCCGGCCTGCAGACGCCGATCGCCTCGATCACCAAGCTGATGACGGCAATGCTGGTGATCGACGCCGCACAGCCGCTGGATGAGCGCATCGCCATCACCGACGAAGACCGCGACACCCTCAAGGGAACCGGCTCGCGCCTGGCCATCGGCAGCCATTACACGCGCGGCCAGTTGCTGCATCTGGCGCTGATTGCGTCCGACAACCGCGCAGCGCATGCGCTCGGGCGCAGCTACCCGGGCGGGCTGCAGCGCTTCGTCGCCACCATGAACCGCATGGCGCGCGCACTGGGCATGCACGACACGGTGTACGTCGAGCCGACCGGGCTGTCGAGCGGCAACCGTTCGACCGCGCTCGATCTCGCCAAACTCGTCGATCACGCCTATCAGAACTACCCCGAAATCCGCGACATCAGCACCGTCGGCAATTACACCCTGGGCACCCAGCGCGTGGTGACCCGGAAAAAGCAGCAAAAACCCCAGGTGCACTACCGCACCGTGGCATTCAACAACACCAATCGTTTCACCCGCGCGGAAGACTGGCAGATCGGCCTGTCCAAGACCGGCTTCATCAACGAGGCCGGCCATTGCCTCATCATGCAGGCGCAGGTCGCCGACCGCGATGTCATCATCGTGCTGCTCGATGCGCAGGGCACCAACAATCGGGCCAGTGATGCCACCCGCATCAAGGCCTGGCTGGAATCCAGCCCGCCGCTTCGCACCGATCGCCACACCCCCGCCTCGCGCACCTGACCGCCTCCCGCGCTGGCGCGCTTCCCGCGCCAGCGGCCTCGCGGCGGCGTTATGATGAGCGCCCCGTCCGCCCGCATCCCGTCTCATGTCCGCCGAGCTCGCCCAGCAACTGCTGCTTAAAACACTGCTGCCCCTGTCTCTGCTGATCGCCGCCGGCGCCATCTGGCCGCGCTGGCAAAGCGGCATTTCCATCGTCGGCCTGCGCGGCGAAATCAACCGGCTGGTGCTGAACTTCTTTGCACCGATGCTGTTCTTCGCGGCCGGCGCCGCCGCCACGGTCGATCTCGCCATCCTGCAGGTGCCGCTGATTCTCGGCGCCGCCACCCTGTTCGGCCTCGGCCTCGCCGCACTGGCGCTATACGCCACCCCGCTCGGACGCGGCTTATCGAACCCCCAGCGCGGCGCCATCATGCTGGCGTCCGGCTTCGGCAACGTGCTGTTCTTCGGCTATCCCTTCCTCACCACGGTGTACGGCGAATCGGGCGCGCGCTATCCCTTCTTCGCCGACATGCTCGCCACCACGCCGCTGGTGTGGTCGCTTGGCGTGTGGATCGCCTTCCGCTGCGGCAAGCACGCCGAACGCGCCTCGTTTCTGTCGATGTGGCTGAAGCTGCCGCCGGTGTGGGGCTTCGCCGCCGGCATCGCGGTCAATCTCTCGGGGGCGTCGCTCGACCCGCTGGTGGAAGCCGCGCACTGGGCCGGCAGCCCGACCATTCCGCTGATGCTGTTCGTGCTGGGCCTGACCATTCCCTGGCACGACCTGCGCCCGCACAAGGCCGTCTTTGTCGCACTCGGCATCAAACTGGCACTGATGCCACTGCTGGCGCTGGGGATCGCGCTGGCGTGGCCGGGCAAACTCACCGAGCCCGGCGAAGCGGCCATCCTGGAAGCCGCGATGCCGACCATGGTGATGGTCATCGCGCTGGCTGACCGCTTCGGATTGGACACCCGCCTGGCGGGCCTCATCATGGGCTGGTCAACGCTGGTGGGATTGGTTACGCTGCCATTCTGGCTTGTCGTCGTAAAAGGAATTGCATCATGAAAATCGGATTCATCGGCAGCGGCATCATGGGCCGCCCCATGGCGGAAAACCTGCTGCGCGCCGGCCATCAACTGTTCGTCTACGGACGCCGTTTCGACCGCCTCGAACCGATGCTGGTTGCCGGTGCGCTCGGCAAGGGCACGCCAGCCGAAGTCGCGGCGGAGTCCGACATCACCTTCACTGTCGTTTCCGACACCACCGACGTTGAACAAATTATTTTCGGCGACCGCGGTCTGGTGCACGGTGCCAACCCCGGCCACACCATCGTCGACATGAGCACCGTCTCGCCCTCCGCCACCCGCCGCGTCGCCGCGGCGCTGGCCGAACGCGGCGTCCACATGCTCGACGCCCCGGTGTCGGGCGGCGAAGTCGCCGCGCGCGAGGGCGCACTGTCGATCATGGTCGGCGGCGAAGCGCCGATCTTCGAAAAGATCCGCCCGCTGTTCGAAATCCTCGGCAAGAACATCGTCCACGTCGGCGGCCACGGCGCCGGCCAGGTGGTCAAATGCTGCAACCAGATCGTCGTCGGCCTCACCTTCGAAGGCGTTGCCGAAGCCATCCTGCTGGCGCGCCGCAACGGCGTCGACCCGGTCAAAATGCGCGAGGCGCTGCTGGGCGGTTTCGCCGGCAGCCGCATCCTCGACGTCCACGGCCAGCGCATGCTCGACTCCAACTACAAGCCCGGCTTCAAGGTGAAATTGCACCACAAGGACATGGCCATCGTCATGGACAACGCGCAGGAAACCGCCACCCCGCTGCCCGGCGCCGCGCTGATTGCGCAGCAGATGAACGCGCTGATGGGCGCCGGCGACAGCGAACTCGACTCGTCGGCCATCATGCGCGCGCTCGAGCGGCTGACCGGCGAGAACCTCGGCAACGGCAAGTGAGCCGCCGCGCTTCGTGAGTGACAAGGAGCGCGTCGTCTTCCTCGACCGCGCCGCCTTCACCGCGGACGAACTGCCGATCCCGCACATCCCCTGCATGACTCAGCACATGTTCAGGCAGTCTGCCGTTTTGCGCCTCGCATAGCCCCTAGAATCCGTACTTCCTTTCCAAGCCAACATGTCGTACTCTTTGACGTACGACACTGCACCGGAAGCCCATCATGTCCACTCTCACCGCTAGCGAAGCACGCGCGAATCTCTACCGCCTGATCGATCAGGCGGCCGAGTCGCATGAAGCCATCCTGATCTCGGGCAAACGCTCCAGCGCAGTGCTGGTGTCCGAAGAAGATTGGAGGGCGATCCAGGAAACACTCCATCTGCTTTCCGTTCCCGGAATGCGCGAATTCATCAAGGAAGGCATGGCCGAGCCGCTCGAAACCAGTGCCAGAAAACTGGACTGGTGAACTGGCAGGTTGTTTTTGCCAAGCACGCGCTCAAGGATGCCAAGAAGCTGGCAGCAAGCGGCCTCAAACCCAAAGCACTCGTACTGCTGGCGATTCTCGAACGCGACCCTTTTCAAAATCCCCCGCCTTATGAAAAGCTGGTCGGGGATCTCGCGGGAACATATTCCCGCCGCATCAATATCCAGCACCGGCTGGTGTATGAAGTCTTCATCGAAGCCCGCACAGTGCGTGTGCTACGCATGTGGACGCACTACGAGTGAATGCGCTGTGACAGAATGCACTCACCATGAAACGCCCCGACGCCACATCTCCACCGCCGAGGCGGCGTTCGGCGGCGTCGAGCAGTCGGGGCCGGGATAAGCCACAGCCCGGCCAAACGCATGAAGCCGGCCCCTGTTTCCCCCCCGCGCAACATCATGATCATCGGCGTCGCCAGCGGCGCCGGCGCACCCGACCCGGCCACCGCCGAGGGGCCGGATGCGCTGCGCCGTTACCGGGTGTTCCACGACACGCCGTTGCAGCATGTGCAATGGGGCGCGATATTGCGCGTGCCGCGCGAGGCAGAGGACACGCCGCTGCACGCGGTGGCGGCGCTCGGCACCCGGCTGGCCGCTGAAGTGGAGGCCGTGCTGAACGCGGGAAATTTTCCACTGGTGGTGGGCGGCGACCATTCCTGCGCCATCGGCACCTGGAGCGGTGTGCATCACGCGCTGGCCGACCGCGGCCCGCTCGGCCTGATCTGGATCGACGCCCACATGGACAGCCACACTTTCGCCACCACGCCGAGCAGGCAGATCCACGGCATGCCGCTGGCCGCGCTGCTCGGCCACGGCAAGACGGCGCTGACCGCGATCGACGGCCCGGAAGCCAAGCTGCTTCCCGAGCATGTATGCCTGATCGGCGTGCGCAGTTTCGAGGCGGGCGAAGCCGCACTGCTGCACCGGCGGGGCGTGCGCGTGTTCGACATGGATGAAATCCGCCGGCGCGGGTTGCCGGAAGTATTCGACGATGCGCTGTCCATCGTGCGGCACGGCACCGCCGGCTTCGGCGTGAGCATCGACCTCGATGCGCTCGATCCCGAGGAGGAACCGGGCGTGAGCACGCCTGTGCCCGGAGGCCTGCGCCGTGCCGAACTCGTCGCGGCCCTGTCGCGCCTGCGCGGCGACCCGGCCTTCGCGGCGATGGAAATCGTCGAGTACAACCCGCGACGGGATCGCGGGCACGCCACCGCCGACGCCGCGGGCGCGCTGGTCGGCGCGATCACGCCGCTTTGACCGGCCGGCCAGCTGTCAGACCAAGCCCATGTCGCGTGCCCGAACTGCCGCCTCCGCGCGGGACGACACATTGAGCTTGCGGTACAGCTCTTTCACATAACCCGCCACGGTGTGGGGCGAAATGCACAGCAGACGGGCAGCCTCGGCCTGCGTCAGCCCCTTGGCGATGAGCCTGAGCACCTCCGATTCGCGCTCGGTGAGCGCAGGTTGCTCGCGTACCGAAACCGGCTGAAAGAATGCCAGCAAGCGGCGGGCGATGGCGGGCGACAGGGGCGGCTCGCCTGCAGCAATGCCGGTCAGCGCCTGCACGATGGCGGTCACCGGCTGATCTTTCAGCAAATAACCGCGCGCGCCTGCGCGCAGGGCGGGGAAAATATGGCCATCATCGTCGAAGATGCTCGCCACCACGCACAGGGTGGTCGGGCTGTGAAGTTGCAGCCACTCGATGACGCGTATGCCCGAACCGTCGGGCAGACTCAGATCGATCAGGGCAATATCGGGGGACGGCGCACTGCGCAGTTTTTGCAGGGCTTCCTCGATGTTGAATGCGGCTTCCACCGCGATGCCGGGAAAACTCCGGTCGAGCGCCTGCGCGAGCCAGGCCTGGGATTCGGCCAGATCCTCAAGGATGAATGCGTTCTTCATTTCACGATTATAGCGATGCATGAAGCACACCCCTCCCCCGCAAACACGGGGGGTACAGGACAGCCGGCTCGGCTAGAATAGCCAAAAAAATACGGTCCTGACCGATGCGCTTCCCCCCAAGCCTCCTTGCCAGCTTTTGTCTGGCCTGCATTGCCTCCTGCCCGGTCGTGGCCGACGGCATTCCCACCGCATCCGGGTTCGCTCTCGACGGCATGGCGCCGCAGGGGCGCTGGGCAGCGCGGCTGACCCTGCTGCATAACGGCTATACGCAGAAATTCGACAACCGGGGCAACACGGTCGATCTCGACAACGGTGCGGACGGCGTGGCCCTCGATGCCAACGTGCTCCCCGCGCTCGCGCCGCTCGGACCGGGGGCCTCGCTCGGGACGCTCAGCCTCGACACCCGCGTCAACACAGCCTACCGCGAACTCGCGCTGGGCTACGGCGTAACCAACAACCTGACCGTCGGCCTCATCGTGCCCGCCGCGCAAACCCGAACAAAAGCCTCATTCTCGGTCAGCGGCGGCAATGTCGGCTTCAATCCGCTGTTCGATCCCGCTTTGCCGGTCAGCACGGCCAATTACCCGTTTGCCCCAGCTGGCGGTGCGGTCGCGCCGCTCGGCACCGCCGGTGTGCGGCAACTGCTGACCGACCCGGCCCTGGGTTACGCCTACAAGCCGCCGGCCGGCACGTCGACGAGCGGTATCGGCGATCCCACCGCAGGGGCGCTGTGGCGCTTTCACCAGTCCGCGCGCGACAGCGCCATACTCGGATTCGGTGTGCGCTTCGGGCTGGCCGAGGCCGACGACCCGAACGATCTGCTGGACGTGCCGGTGAGCGGCGGGGCGCCGGCGCTACGCGCGCGGCTGGAATATTTTCGCGACCTGGGGGCCGGCTTCGATCTGCGCCTGCTGGCGGAGCACCTCGAACAGCTGCCCGACGAGCGCACCTTGCGCGTGCCGGCACCCGGCACGCTGCTGGCACCGGCGGCCAGCAGCGAAACGCTCGACCGCGATCTGGGCGACTACCAGGAATATGACGTGGAAGTCGGCTACCGCTGGGGCGACTGGCGCACCTCCGCGACCTGGCACCGTTTCCAGAAAGCGGCCGACCGCTACATTTCCCCCAGCGGCGCCGACACCTCGGCGCTGACGGCCAACACCGTCACCGTAGCCGACCAGTGGCGGCTGGGAGTGAGCTGGAGCGGCATCTCGGCCTGGCAGGCGGGAAAACTGCCGCTGCCGCTGATCGTCAAACTGGAAATGCAGGATACGTTCGACGGCCGCAACTTCGTCAAGGTTCGCGACGTGTATCTGCGCATCACCACGCTTTTCTAGGCGATGCGCATCGCACTGCTGCTAGGGTGGTTATGGCTGGCGCCGGTTGCCGCTGCCATGCCGCTTACGATCGCGCAGGGCGAGTTTGCCGTCAGTGCGTCCATGGTGCCGCCACCCGACCACGCCGCATGGCAGGAACAAACGCTGCCCGACGTATGGCAGCGCAATCACGCGCCGGGACTCGAACACGGCTGGTATCGCTTTCGCTTCGACCTGCCGCCCAGCGCCAGGACGCAGGCCGTGTTTCTGCCCAGACTGGGGATGAATGCCGCGGTGTATCTGAACGGGCATTTCATCGGCGACGGCGGCCGCATGGCCGAACCGCTCGGCCGCAACTGGAACCGCCCGCTGCTGTTCGTGTTGCCCGGAGAAAGATTGCGCACCCAGGGCAACACCCTGCACATTCATCTGCGCGGCAACGCATACACTCAGGCCGTACTGTTTCCGCTGAAAGTCGGTGAGGAGTCGGCACTACGCCCCGAGCACGAGCGCGCCCTTTTCTTCAACATCTCGCTGAGCCAGAGCGCCTCGCTGCTGATCGCCTTTATCGGAGTCCTGATGCTGAGCCTGTGGATGCGCCGCCGTCAGGAAATAGCCTATGCCTACTTCGGCACCGCTGCCTTGATATGGGCCGTTCAATCCACCAATCTCTATCTGCGCGACGTGCCGTTCAGCACCGCACAGTGGGAAACCTTCGTCAACGCCAGTTTTGAAGTGTTCGCCGTCTTGCTGCTGGCGTCCATCCTGCGCTTCATCGGCGCCTGGCGCGACGCCTTCCGGCCCTGGATCCTGCTGCTCCTGATCGGCTCGCCCCTCAGCTTGCTGCTGGCCCCGGCGGAACATTTCCTGCTGGTGACCGCGCTGTGGCACTTCGCGACGCTGGCCCTCACGCTGTTCACCCTCGTCATGACCCTGCACACCGCCGCAGGAGGCAATCGCGATGCGCGCCTGCTGGTCGCGGCGATGAGCCTGATCATGCTGTTGGCTCTACACGACTGGGCCATTCACAGTGCCCACCTGTTCGGCCATTACGCCAAGCGCATTCTGGGCGGCGACATCTTCCTGCTGCACTACGGCGCGCCGATCCTGTTCATGTCGATCGGCTGGATCATGACCAACCGCTACCTACGCACGCTGACCGATTTCGAGCGCCTGAATGCCGAACTCGACCAGCGCGTGCAGGCCCGCGAAGCCGAACTCGAAGCGAGCTACACGCGTATGCGCGAACTTGAAATGGAGCGCGCCGTGGCCGGCGAACGCGAGCGCATCCATCGCGATCTGCACGACGATGTCGGCGCCAAGCTGCTATCGCTGGTATATCGCGCCGACTCCGCGGAAAACGCCGAACTTGCGCGCGCGGCGCTGCAGGATTTGCGCGACGTGGTGTCGCGCAGCGCCGACGACTGCATACTGGCTGGCCTGGCCGCAGACTGGCGCGCCGAATGCGAAAAGCGCCTGTCGGAAGCCGGACTGCAACTCGAATGGTCGCAGGCCGGTGCGCTCGAAAACATCCATCTCTCGCCACCGCAGGCGCTGCACATCGGCCGCGTGCTGCGCGAAGCGGTGAGCAACACCATCCGCCACGCCGATGCCCGCAAGGTTGAGATTCGACTGGTTTGCGAAGGCGCGCGCCTGTGCCTCGATCTTCGCGACGATGGACACGGCTGTCCCGATATGCCGCAGCGCGGCAGCGGCCTCAGAAACATGGCCGCACGCGCACAGCGCCTGGGGGCAATATTCGAACGCTATAGCGTGCCGGGAGGGGGCTGCGGCGTGCGGCTCGATGCGCCGCTCGACTCGCCGGTTCAGTAGCCGAGACGCTGCAGCGCGGTTCGTGCCTCCGCACTGTTTTTGGCCGCCGCCTGGCGGTACCACTTGAGCGCCATGTCCCGGTTCACCGCGATGCCGAGCAAGCCCTGTTCGTGCATGATGCCCGCATTGAACATGCCCTCCGGGTGGCCCTGCTCGGCGCTTTTCAGGAACCAGCGCGCGGCTTCCGCCTCATCTATCGAAACGCCGTCGCCATTGAAATGGAGGCTGCCCAGTTCATAGCTGGAACGCGCGTCGCCCTGTTCCGCCCCCTTGCGCAGCCAGCGCAGGCCTTCAGCCACATCCAGAACCGTTCCGCGACCCGCCCGGTACATGGCCGCCAGTGGCTCGTAGGCATTCATCTCGCCTGCCTCGGCAGCGCGTTTCACCCAGACGAATGCCGCCTGAAGGTCCCGGGCCGTTCCGTAGCCGATTTCGAGCAGCGTGCCCCACAGGAACATCGCCCTGGGCACGCCTTTTTCCGCCGCGATGCGAAACCATTTTCCGGCTTCGACCGGATTTTCAGCGACACCCTTACCGTTGAACAGCATCTCGCCGTAAGCCAGTGCCGCGTTGGCATGGCCGTCCTCGGCCTCGCGCAGCAGGCGCGCCACGGCCTCGGACTGGGTTTCCTGCGCCCGCACCGTCACCGTTTCAGTGCGCTCGATCGACGGCGGTCCAGAGGGTTGGCTTTGCAGCACCGGCAGCGACGGAGCGACGCTGGACGATGCACCGCTGCCGGATGAGTAGCCGCCCACGACACCGGGCGACGGGTACAAACTGCCATTGCGCATTTCCTCGTTGCGCCGCACCTGCTCGGCGGCACGCTGGCGGCTGGCCTCGTCCTGGCCCCGGCGATAGTTGCCTGCGTTGCAATCGGCCTGCGACGTCGTCGCCAACAAAAGAGATGCGGCAAGCAGGCGAAGGGAATGGGCGCACAAGATTCGCGGCATGGGGCTCTCCGTTGGGGTTGGGGCAGAAGGATGGAGGGGCTTCCGTAACGGCTGCCTGCTCGAACAGCGCCGGATCGGCTGCGATATGGCGCGCTGTCGCCTTCCTCGCTGAAGCCACGCACTTTCTTGCCCTGGACACGGCTAGCGCCGCCCGGACAGCTTCCGGCCGAGGCTTCCGCGCACATCTGGAATTCGATACGAACTGCGGCGCCACCACGCGTCTCGCCCCCGAGGAATCTGGCTGAATGAGAACGGTCGCATTCTCCGCAACAGGGCGCATTTACCAACCCCGTGTTCAGGGGGGCGGGGCGTTGAAACCCGCGAACGCCACCCCCCAATACGCTTGCCCGGCGCCGCTGCGCGCCAATTCATCGCTGCTGCTTTGGTACAGGCAGGCTGACCGGTTGGGCGTGCAGGCAGCGTCGAACCAGCTGCACCGGCAAACGACGACAGCTGCTATTGCGCGCCGGAAAAAACTCAAGTGGCCGGCGTCCTGAGGCCATACCCCGTGTTCACGGGGGTGACAACGGGGTCTGGCAATGAGAAATTTCGGTCGGGGCAGGGGGCTCACAAACACGGCAAACCGTTCCGTACCTGTTTTTCTCAAACAACTAATTCGACAAACAAAAGGGCTATATTCGATGCTTACCACTTTACTGAAACGAATCGCGTTGTTATTGGCCTTGCCATCGCTTGGCCTGCTGTATGGCTGTAACGATGGCGGGAATAGCACCTCGCCCGCGCCGGACACGACGACGGCCCAGACGCTATCCGGAACGGCTGCGACCGGAATGCCCATTATTGCCGGTAATGTAATGGTGGTCTGTGCCAGCGGCTCCAACCTGAGTACGCAAACCAGCGTCAGCGGCGCCTGGACGGTCACGCTCTCGGGCCAGACCCTGCCCTGCGCGGTTCAGGCGAGTGGCGGCACGGTAAACGGCGTGGTCAATACCTCTACTTTCCACTCCCTTGCCCTCAGCCTGGGGACGGTCAACATCACACCCCTGACCGATCTGATCGTCGCCAACCTGGTCGGCCAGGCGCCTGGCGTCTGGTTCAACGGGCTGAATGGCGCCACGCTCGGCCAGACCGCCACCGCCACCGCGGTCAACACCGCGCTCGCCAACCTGCGCAACGCCCTGGTTTCGGTGAACGGCATGTCCGGCCTGGCAAGCATCAATCCAATAACCACCAGTTTCAGCGCGGTCAGCGGCAACCCCATCGATGACATGCTGGAGGCCCTGCAAGCCGCCCTGGCCGGCGCAGGCAGCAACTACCCGGCACTGCTGGCCCTGGCATCGAGCGGAACCGGCTTCACCGTCACCCTGACCCCCACCGGTGGTTCGGGCGGCTCCGGCAGCGGCGGCACGGGCGACTCCGATCCGGGGCCGGGCAGCGGCGGCACGGGCAATTACACGCTGACGCTCAACGTCAATGCCGGAGGAGTCGTCGCGCCGACGGTCACCATCCTCAACGTGCCCAAGCCCGACACGCAAAACGAGTTCTGTTCCGAGCTCGACGATCAAACGTCCGAAATCTCGCTGAACAACGCGCTTGGCGGCGTGGGCTCGCTGACCATCAACAGCTGCTCGTTCAACGGCACGGTCGGCAACGTATCCGCCACGCTGTCCATCACCTCCCCGGTAGTGATGACAGTACCCTATTCGGTCGTTTACACCTACAGCAACTAAGGCTGCCGAAGCGCAACCTGTCGAAACGGCACCTTGCGGTGCCGTTTTTTTTGCATGCTCGACCGGAAAGACGATCAGTCGGCCGCCAGCCCCACAAAGGGATTTTCAAGACGCTCGTGCCCGAACGTGGACATCGCGCCGTGTCCCGGCACGAAGCGCACGTCATCGCCGAGCGGGAACAGCTTGTTGCGGATGGCGGCCAGCAAGGCTGCATGGTCGCCGCGCGGAAAATCGGTGCGGCCGATCGAGCCCTTGAACAGCACGTCCCCGACGAAGGCGAGTCGCATCTCCGGCTGAAAAAACACCACATGACCGGGGGTGTGACCGGGACAGTGCAACACATCGAATCGAATGCTGCCCACTTCGACCCGGTCGCCGTCCTCCAGCCACTGGTCGGGCGTGAACGTCAGCATCGGCGGAAAGCCGAACAACTCGGCCTGCTGCGGCAGGATGTCGAGCCAGAACTGCTCTTCGCGCTGCGGGCCGACGATGGGAATGTCGAGCGCATCGCGCAGTTCCACCGCCGCGCCGACGTGGTCGAGGTGGCCGTGGGTGAGCAGGATCTTTTCCAGGGTGAGCCCGCGCGCAGCAACCTCCGCCAGCAGGCGTTGCGCCTCGCCGCCGGGGTCGATCAGCGCCGCGCGGCCATCGGCATCCCACACCAGCGAGCAGTTCTGTTGATACGGGGTGACGGGGAGAATGGTAAATTCCATGCCGCCATTATCCCGCCACGCCACCATTCAACCAATCGCATTCGAACAACGCCCATGCCCGCACCCGACGCCCTGCTGCTGATTTCCACCCACTGCCCGCACTGCCCGGCGATGCTGGCAGCGCTCGCCGACCTGGTGAAACAGGGCACGATCGGCCGCCTGGAGGCGGTCAACCTGGAGCAGCGCCCCGAAGTCGGTCAAGCGCTCGGGGTGCGCTCGGTGCCCTGGCTGCGCATCGGCCGCATCGAACTCGCCGGGGTGCACGGCAAGGCCGAGCTCGCCGGGTGGGCGGCCAAGGCCGACAGCGAGGCGGGCCTGGCCGACTGGTTTCATGCGCTGCTGAAGGAAGGCCAGCTGCCCAAAGTGCAGACGCTGATCGACGCCGACCCTGCCCTGCTGGCAGCGGTGCTGCCCATCGTCGGCAACGTCGACGCCAGCCTCAACGTGCGGCTGGGCGCCGGCGTGCTGTTCGAAGCCTTCGCCGGCACCCGCACCCTGGCTGCGCTGATCCCGCAGCTGGGTGAACTGTCGCAGCACGCCGACGCGCGGGTGCGCGCGGATGCCTGCCATTATCTGGGGCTGACCGGGGATGCTGCCGCGCGCCCATGGCTGGACGCGCGGGTTGCCGATGAAGATGCAGACGTGCGCGAGATCGCGGCAGAAAGTTTGCAGAATATTTCAGGTTAGATGCTCGTGGGGGCGTTGCATGCGAGGTAAATGTCTTTGCGGAGAAGTCGGGTTCGTAGTGTCTGGCACGCTGCCGAACATCTATCAGTGCCACTGTTCTTTATGCCGAAAAGCAACGGGCTCCGCCGCAAACGCTGCGCTCATTGTCCCAAGTGAAAATTTTCAATGGGTGTGCGGCGAGGAGCGCATTACCTCATATGTAAAAGATACCGGTTACCGCTCGGACTTCTGTTCAAAATGCGGAAGCCCGTTACCCAATCCGCTTAACGGCCGGGCCGAGTATTGGATACCCGTTGGCTTACTCGAAGACAATGCAAGCTTGAGAATAGCTGCCCATTTGCATGTTGGATCAAAGGCTTCCTGGGATGCTGTCGGCTCAAGTGGAGTTCAGTATCAAGAAGCGCCTGACCTGGAAAGCCTGTTAAAGGTGCTACGGCAAAACGCGAACCCTTAAACTTTGCTGCGCGTGTAGGACAACCACTTTCTATCGAGACCGGATATGAAAATCAAACAATACCAAGTAGACGCCTTCGCAACCCGCGCATTCGAAGGCAACCCCGCCGCCGTGTGCCCGCTGGAAAGCTGGCTGGACGATGGCCTGCTTCAAGCCATCGCGGAGGAAAACAATCTGTCCGAGACGGCTTTCTTTGTGCCCTCTGAAATAGGCTTCGACTTGCGCTGGTTCACCCCGCTCAAGGAGGTTGACCTGTGCGGCCACGCAACCCTTGCGACAGCCCATGTCCTTTTCGACATTCTCGGCTACGCCGGGCCGTCCATCACCTTTGAAACACGCAGTGGCGAGCTCATCGTGGAAAGGAAGGGCGAGTGGCTGGAAATGAATTTCCCGGCTTGTCCGCCGACACCATGCGAGCCTTCCGAAATCCTGTCCAAAGGGCTTGGACAGCAACCTCTCGAGGTATTGGCCGCTGGCGATTACCTGGCCGTTTTCGACAGCGAAGCAACAGTTCGAGCTATTACCCCCGACATGGCCCTGCTAGGCAAGCTTGATCTGCGCGGTGTCATCATTACCGCGCCCGGCACGGGCGTTGATTTTGTCAGCCGATTCTTCGCCCCTAAATTCGGCATCCCCGAAGATCCTGTCACAGGCTCCGCGCATTGCACGCTTGCGCCATACTGGGCGGGCCGCTTGGGCAAGCGCCTCCTGTCCGCGCGGCAGGTTTCGAAGCGTGGCGGCAGCCTCACCTGCGAGTTGAAGGGCGACCGCGTTCTGCTTTCAGGCTCCGCGGTCACCGTCATGGAAGCGGAGATCACTTTCTAGGCGGGCGACCCTTCACCGCAGGGAGAGAGAGAGTATCTCCGGCCCATCTTCGGTGCTATAGTTTTGACCAACACCGCCCGGGCTTCGGCCCGGGCGGTTTTCATTTTGCGCATTGATGCAGGAGCACCCCATGGAAATCACGACCCGTCCCGCCATTACCGTATCCGAGCGCGACCTGGAGCGCCTCGAAGGCATGCTCGCCAGCCTGCCGGACGACCAGCCTGGCGTGGACGCCCTGCGCGAGGAACTCGATCGCGCGCAGATCCTGCCCTCCGAGCAGATGCCTGCCGATGTTGTGACGATGAATTCGCGCATCCGCTTCGTCGTCGAACCGGCGGGCAAGGAGATGGAAATGGTCCTCGTGTATCCGCGCGATTTCACCGGTGCGCCAGGTCAACTCGCCGTGACCATGCCCGCGGGCATCGCGGTACTGGGTCTCACGGTCGGCCAGCAGATCGAGTGGACGGCGCCCAACGGGCAGACCGTGCGCGCACGCATCGTCGAGGTCACCTACCAGCCCGAACGTGCGGGTGATTACACCCTGTAAGCCGGACAGGAACCGCCTCCCGGAGCGCACCCGTACCGCTGACCCTGCGCTGCATGTCCGTCCCTGCCGCCTATCTCGGTGTCATCCTCATCTGGTCGACCACGCCGCTCGCCATTCAATGGAGCGCGCAGGGGGCGGGTTTCAGCTTCGCGGTGATGGCGCGGATGCTGCTCGGGCTGGCGATCTGCCTGCTGCTGCTCTTCACCACCCGCACGGCGCTCCCGTTTACTCCGGCCGCAAAGCGCCTTTATGCCATCAACGGCCTGTCGATTTTCGTGGCCATGCTGCTCACCTACTGGGGGGCGCTGCATATCCCGTCGGGGCTGATTTCGGTGATCTTCGGGCTGTCGCCGCTGGTCACCGGCGCGTTCGCCGCGCTGTGGCTGAGTGAGCGCACGCTTACGCCGCTCCGCCTGGCGGGACTCGGGCTGGCGCTGACCGGCCTGTGGGTGATCTTCGGCCAGCCGTGGCCGGGCGACAGCCAGGCCACGCTCGGCACCGCGGCCGTGGTGATCGGGATGACCGTGCAGGCGCTGGGGCTGGTGTGGATCAAGCGCCTGAATGTGCGCGCCTCGGCGCTCGCCATCACCACTGGCTCGCTCGGCGTGGCGACGCCGCTGTTCGTGCTGGCCTGGCTGATCGCCGACGCCGCGCAGCTGCCGCCCGACACCACGCCGCGTGCCGGCGCCTCCATCGTTTATCTCGGCGTACTGGGGTCGGTGGTGGGCTTCACGCTGTATTACTACGTGATCAAGCATCTGGATGCCGGGCGCGTCGCGCTGATCATGCTGGTCACGCCCGTTTCCGCGCTGCTGCTGGGTCAGACGCTGAACGCCGAATTCATCCCGGCCAGCGGATGGGCCGGCATCGCGCTGATCGGCGCGGGCCTGCTGCTGTACGAATGGCAGGCGCTGCGGCAGCTGAACGGGCCACGGACAAGCCCGGACGCGTGATTGCCGGCACGCCCGGAACTGGCCGACGCACCCCAACGTATTATTTGTTGATATCATTATCCGGAATAACGCTGAAAGGTGCTCCATGTCCTTGATCAAGTTTTCCTGCATGACCAGCCTGCTGTTCGTGACCGCATTCGCTGCCGCGGCTCCGGACCGCAACACGGACAAGCCTGCTCCACTCGCCCCCGAAGCGCTGCACGAGAAGCTGACCCAGATCAGCCAGGATCCGGCAAGGTTGTCCGCTGCGATCCAGCGCGGGCAGAAAGACGCGTCGGTCTGCCGGCATTGCCATGGCGCCGGCGGCAACAGTGTGCTGCCCGAGGTGCCCAATCTGGCGAGCCAGAATGCAGCCTATCTGCTGGAACAGATGAATAAGTTCGTGCAGGGGCAGCGCAAGTCGTCGGCCTTCATGGAGGGGATGATCAAGGCCCTGACCCCCGACGAGCGGATCGCGATCGCGCTGTTCCTGTCGCAGCAGCCGCTTGCCCACAAGCCTGCCGCCGCGCACAGCGCCGCGGGCAAGCATCTGTACGACAAGCTGTGCGTCAACTGCCACGGCGCCAGCGGCACCGGCACCCAGATGATTCCGCGGCTGGCCGGACAGCAGGAGGCCTATCTGGAGGGCTCGCTGAAACGTTACCGCAGCGGCAACGGCGAACGCATCGATCCGCGGATGGCCGCGTATACCCGCAACCTCAAGGATGCAGACATCCGCAACCTGGCGGCCTACCTGACCGCGCTGCAACCCTGAATCAGGGCTTCTTGAACAGGTCGTCCGGCGTCTGCGGCGCGTCGGTCCTGGCCGGCGTCCCGCCAAACAGCGCATCGAGCGCGCTCCGGCCCGCCTGCGCCATCGCCGCGCCGCCGCCCTTGTAGGCTTCCGGACGCGGCACGAACCAGCCGCAATCGTTGGCGCGCACCTTGTCGGCAACGCGTTCGGCCGCCATTTCGCGGCACTGGCCGGCGCGGTGCGCGTCATAGTGGCGGCACATTCTGCACGCATGCAGGTCGGTGCGGCAGCTGGGGCAGGTTTCGCGGCGCGACAGCGGCAGCAGCATGCCGGCCAGGCTGGCGCCGCATTTCCAGCATTGCAGGCTCATGATGCCCACCGGACGTCATGTTGCCGGCCCAATACGTTGCGCGCGTCGCTCACGTCATTCTCCTGAATCTTTGGCCGGATCGGCAAAAGTGGGGGCCGGCGCCAGCCTGCCCGCTGCCGCTGCGGCAGCGTGGGTTTGCTCGATGTGCGCCAGCAGGCTTGGCGCGGGGTAGCCGTCGACCGGCAGCCGGTGCATGAACTGATATTGCCGGATGGCGGTTTGTGTGCGCGGACCGGGCAGGCCGTCCGCCTCGCCGGCGACGAATCCCAATTCGTTCAACGCCTGCTGCAGCGCTTGCAGTTGCGCCGTGCTCAGCGCACCCGCTTCGCCCGACTGCACGCTCAGGCCGTCGCCGCCCGCGACCTGTTGCGCCAGTTGCGCCACCGCCAGCGCGTAATTGACCGAGCGGTTCCAGCGCATCACCACGCCGAAATTGTCGAACACCATGAAGACCGGCCCCTGCCAGCCCTGCGGCACCACGATGGCCGCACGCCCGGCCACGCCCGGCAACGGGCCGCCGCCCACCGCCTTGACGCCGAGCGCCGTCCATCGCGCCACCGGCAGGCGGTTGGCGATGCTCGCGCGCCGCCAGTCGAAGCCTGGTGGCGGCCGCACCTCGATGGCCACCGGCTCACCCGTGCGCCAGCCGGCACGTTTGAGATAGTTCGCGCCCGAGTACAGGGCGTCGGGCAGCGATTGCCACAGGTCGATGCGGCCATCGCCGTCGCCGTCCATCGCATAGGCGCGAAAGGTCGACGGCATGAACTGCATGTGGCCCATCGCGCCGGCCCACGAGCCGTTCATGTCGATCGCATTGACATGTCCGGCATCGATGATGCGCAGCGCGTCGAGCAGCTGGCCGCGAAAGAACGCGCTGCGGCGCCCGTCATAGGCGAGCGTGGCGAGGCTGGCCGGGATGTTGTGGCTGCCGAGGGTGGCGCCGTAGTTGGTTTCCAGTCCCCAGAACGACACCAGCACGGCTTTCGGGACCCCGTGCTGCTGTTCGACCGCATCGAGCAGCGCGGCGTGTTCGGCCATCAATTCCTGGCCGCGCGCGACCCGGCTCGGGGTGACGCGCGCCCTCAGGTAATCGGAAAAGGTCTGCACGAATTCGGGCTGGCGGCGGTCGAGCTGGACCACGCGTTCGACCGGCTTGATGCCGGTCAGCGCGGCGTCGAGGGTGGCGGCGGAAATGCCCTGCGCCGCCGCCTCCTGGCGGAAGGCGGCGAGCCAGTCGTCGAAGCCGGTCTGGGCGCGGGCGGGAAACGTCGCCAGCACCGCCAGCAGAAAGAAAAATTTAAGCATGTTTTTGCAGCCAGTATTCCAGTAGCGCCAGATGCCACAGCTTGCTGCCCTGGATGCGGGTGTGGTGCTGCTCCGGGGCATCCAGCAGTTTGTTGACGTAGGCGCGGTGATACAGGCCGCGCTCGCGGCAGGCCTGCGAATTCAGAATGTCCTGCATGAAGTTCAAAAATTCTCCGCGTACGAATTTGAGTGCAGGCACCGGGAAATAGCCTTTCTTGCGGTCGATCACAGCATCCGGCACCCGCCCGCGCGCGATGCTTTTCAACACGTGCTTACCGCCGGATGCCAGCTTCAGTTCGGGCGGCATCGACGCAGCCAGTTCGACCAGCTGGTGATCGAGGAAAGGCACGCGCGCTTCCAGCCCCCACGCCATCGTCATGTTGTCGACCCGCTTCACCGGGTCGTCGGTAATCAGTATGGTCGTGTCCATGCGCAACACCTGATCGATGAATTCGTCGGCAAAAGGTTCCGCCAGATGACCCGCGATCATTTCCGCCGTGTAGTCGGGGCCGTGATACGCCGGCATGGCCATGTCGAGAAACTCGTCGTGGTCACGGTCAAAATAATGGCGGCGGAAGCGCTCCAGCGGGCTGCCCGAGGTTTCCGCCGCCATCCGCGGATACCAGAAATAGCCGCCGAACACCTCGTCCGCACCCTGCCCGCTCTGCACCACCTTCACCGTCTTGCTGACCTGTTCGGCCAGCAGGTAGAACGCCACCGCGTCCTGCGCGAACATCGGCTCGGACATCTGGTCCACCGCCTCGGGCAGGCGGCGCAGCACCTCCGAATTGGGGATCAGGTACTTGTGGTGGCGCGTGCCATACATCGCCGCCACCGGGTCGGAGTACTCGAACTCGTTGCCGCGCTCTTCCGGCTGGTCCTCGAAGCCGACCGAAAACGTCATCAGGTCGGGCACGCCCTGCTCGGCCAGCAGCGCCACCAAAAGGCTCGAATCAAGACCGCCGGAGAGCAGCACGCCGACCTTGACGTCGGCGATCTCGATGCGTTTCTTCACCGCCTGCCTGAGGCTCTCGTGAATCGCCTCGGTCCACTCGGCCTCGGTCTTCGGTACGGCCGGGCGTTGCGCTTTCAGCGACCAGTATTTTTTGTGGCTGAGCTCGCCGCGCGCATTCACGGTCATGGTGGTGCCGGGCGCGAGCTTGCGCACGCCGTTGAAAATCGTGCGCGGCGCCGGCACCACCGCATGCAGGGTGAACAGGTGATGCAGCGCCACCGCGTCGACGCTGGTGTCGACCCCGCCCGCCGCCTGCAGCGCCTGCGGCGTCGAGGCGAAACCGAAGCAGCCGGGGTTTTGGCTGTAGTACAGCGGCTTGATGCCGAGGCGATCGCGCGCCAGGAACAGCGTCTCGCGGTTCCAGATGGCGAACGCGAACATGCCATGCAGGCGCTCGACGCAGGCCTCGCCCCATTCCAGAAACGCGCGCAGGATGACTTCGGTATCGCCGTCGGAATGGAAAACGTGGCCGCGCCCGATCAGCTCGGTGCGCAGTTCCGGATAGTTGTAAATGGTGCCGTTGAACACCAGTGCGGTGCCGCTGGCGGCGTCGAGCATTGGCTGCTTCGAGTGTTCCGACAGATCGATGATCGCCAGCCGCCGGTGGCCCAGCCGCACCGAGCCGTCGGCGTGCTGGCCCTCGGCGTCGGGCCCGCGCCGTGCCAGCTTGGCCAGCATGCGATCCATCGCCGCCGCGTCGGGCGCCTTGTTGTCGAACCGGAATTCACCTGCTATGCCGCACATTTTTGATATCGACTTCTCTGGTTAAGCTGAAATTTGCCGCGCGGAGACTCGGCTGACATGGCTTGTGTGCTCACCTTTTCGGTTTTTTGGCGGCTTTTTTCCCTCGCATCGGCTTGCTGGTTTTTTCCAGCAGACGCGTGGCGTGGGCCAACTCCCTGGCGATCTCCGCTTCGCTGGGCAGCACGGTTTGATATTCCGCCGCCAGCACTTTATTGGACAAGCCATCCAGCGCATAGTGCGCTTCGGCAGCACCCTTGCGGCTGCACAGAATCAGCCCCACCGGCGGGTTCTCGCCCTCGCGCATCCAGTTGGCGCGTCAGGTACAGGTGCATTTGCCCGGCGTCGGCGTAGGTGAATTTGCCCACTTTCAGATCGACGATGACCAGGCAGCGCAAACGCCGGTGGAAGAACACCAGGTCAACGCGAAACCAGGTGTCGTCGAGGCGCAGGCGTTTTTGCCGCCCGACAAAGGCAAAGTCGTCGCCCAGTTCGAGCAGAAAATCTTGCAGCCGATGAATCAGCGCCTCTTCCAGTTCGGCCTCGGAATATTCGTCCTTGAGATTCAGGAACTCCAGCACGTAGGGGTCTTTAATCGCTTCGTCCGGCGTGATCGTGTCTTCCGGTTTGGCGACCGCGCCCTTGGCGAGCATGGCGGCCTTGTTGCGCGACAGGGCGGTGCGCTCGTAAAACTGACTGTCGATCTGGCGGTCGAGTTGCCGCACGCTCCAGCCGCCGCGCAGGGCTTCGGTTTCGTAGAAGCCGCGGGCATGGTCGCTCTTGACGGAAAGCAGGCGGACGTAGGCCGACCACGGCAGGGGGAAACGCGCGGCGACGGCCGCACGGCGCGCAGGCATAGCTTGCAGGGGCGCCGAAACCGCAGACGCTGTCTGGAGAATTGAGGATTCCGCAGACAGCGTCTGCGGAATTAGCCACACCGTATAGAACAGCCGCATTTGGTCGAGGTTGCGTTCGGAAAACCCCCTCCCGAATTGCTTCGTGAGGTCCGCCGACAAACGCAAAATCAGCTGTTCGCCATACCCTGCCCTGCGTTTGCCCTTTTGCTCGGCTTCGACAATACGACGGCCAATCTCCCAGTAGCTGGCGGTCATCAATGCGTTGACGCTACGGGCAGCTTGCGCGCGTGCCGCTTGCAGCAGGTCAACGATACCGACATGGACGGCTGCGTAGCCAGCGGGCGGTTTAACAGCCTGGAGTTTGATGTTCATCGTGTGCATTCACCGTCAGCATCGAGTGCGGTCATGCCAGGCTCGTCAAAGCCCATTCAGAAAATCGGCGACGGTCTGAATCAGCAGGCCGCCCGCCTTGTTGCGATCATTCATCAGAAACCCGAAATCGCGGAGGTCGCCGGTGAGCAGAACATCCGCCCGGCAGGCGTGCGCGGCGCGATAGATGGGACAGTCCTTGTCCGGTAATCCCGCTGGGCAAGACGTGGCGACCTCGCGCATTGTGTCCGCGCCCGCCGCGTCGGGCGACATGCGCAGGCCTTGAGCCAGCGCACCCAGTTGTTCCAGGCCGTCGGGGAATTTGAGCGCCAGGTTGCGGCGCGCTTCTTCCAGCGCGTAGGCGCTGGTGACCAGTTGCCAGAGTCCCGCCTGGCCAAGCTCGATGACCAGGGCGGCCTTGCCCTTGGGGTTGTGCGCCGCCGTAAAAAGAATGTTGGCGTCGAGAAAGATCCGCATCAGGCTTTCTGCAGCCGGGCCAGAATGCGCTTGCGCTCAGCGGCGGTCAGCTTGTCTTCGCTGTCCCACTGGGCAATCTGTTCGTCGGTATAGCGCTCGATCTCCAGCACGGCTGCGGGTTTCAGGGCAAGCTCGCCGTTACGCGTTTCGATAATCACGACGCTGCCGGGTGCGATGCCGAGTTGCTTGCGCATTCCGGCCGGCAGGGTGATCTGGCCGCGATTGGACACGATGAGGGTTTCACGCATTTTGATTCTCCGTAATACGGAAATTCCGTTATTCTGATAATAAGCCGGCGTCCGGCATTCGTCCACCGTTACGCCCGGCGTGCTGAAATTCATCACGCCACCAGCGGCGGCTCGTCCATCAGCGCGATCTGCTCGCGCAATTCGAGGATCCGCGCCTGCCAGTACTGCTGCGTATTGAACCATGGAAACGCGGCGGGGAAAGCCGGGTCGTCCCAGCGGCGGGCGAGCCAGGCGGCGTAGTGGATCAGCCTCAGGGTTCTGAGTGCCTCGACCAGATGCAGTTCGCGCGGGTCGAATTCGGCGAAGTCCTCGTAGCCGGTCAGGATCTCGGTCATCTGCGCCTGCTGCTCGTCGCGCTCGCCCGACAGCAGCATCCACAGATCCTGCACCGCCGGCCCCATGCGGCTGTCGTCGAAGTCGACAAAATGCGGGCCGTCGTCAGTCCACAGCACGTTGCCGGCGTGGCAGTCGCCATGCAGGCGGATGGAGCGCACCTTGCCGGCGCGTTCGTAGCAATGCGCGACGCCGGCGAGCGCATACTCGACCACGCTGTCCCACGCGGCGACCAGGTCGGGCGGCAGCCAGTTGCCGTCGCGCAGGAAGTCGCGCGAGGCGGTGCCGAAGGTCTCGATATCAAGCGTCGGGCGATGCGCAAAATTCGCCTGGGCACCCACCGCATGGATGCGGCCGAGAAAGCGCCCCATCCGGCGCAGGGTGTCGGCGCGCTCGAACTCGGGCATGCGCCCGCCCTGCTTGGGGTAGACCGCGAAGCGGAAACCGGCGTGCGTGTGGAGGGTGGCGCCGTTGAGCTCCAGCGGGGCGACGACCGGGATCTCGCGCGCGGCCAGCTCGGCGGTGAACGCGTGTTCTTCGAGGATGGCGGCGTCGCTCCAGCGTTCGGGGCGGTAGAACTTGACCACCACCTGCGCTGCCGCATCCTCCACGCCCATCTGGTAGACACGGTTTTCGTAGCTGTTCAGCGCCAGCAGGCGGCCGTCGGCCTTGAGGCCGGTCGAGTCGAGCGCGTCCAATGCGCAGTCGGGAGTCAGCGCGGAATAGGGGTGGGACGAATTCATCATAAAAACAGGGTGACGGTAAAAGGCTATAAACGAATGATGCCTCATCTCTTTGACAGTATCGCCGCGCCATGACATCAGCCGACCCCTTCGGCATGGAAATCTCCCGTCATATCTGGGAGACCCGCTACCGCGCGCCGGGCGAGGCCGACATCGGCGCCAGCTGGCGGCGGGTGGCGCAGGCGATTGCGGCGGGGGAAATCCGGGAACGCGAGCAGTGGGCTGGACGCTTTTACCGCCTGCTCGACGGCTTCCGCTTTCTGCCCGGCGGGCGCATTCTCGCCGGTGCCGGCACCGGGCACCGGGTGACGCTGTTCAACTGCTTCGTCATGGGCGAGATCGCCGACGACCTGGTCAGCATTTTCGAGGCGCTGAAGGAAGGCGCGCTCACCATGCAGCAGGGCGGCGGCGTGGGCTACGATTTTTCCACCCTGCGCCCGGCCGGCATGACGGCGCAGGCGACCGGCAGCATCGCCTCCGGCCCGGTGTCCTTCATGCGCATCTGGGACGCCATGTGCGCCACCATGCTGTCGACCGGGGCGCGGCGCGGCGCAATGATGGCGACGCTGCGCTGCGACCATCCGGACATCGAAACCTTCGTCGACGCCAAGCGTGATCCGGCGGTGCTGCGGCATTTCAACCTGTCGGTGCAGGTCAGCGACGATTTCATGGCGGCGGTGGCGGGCAACCGCGACTGGCCGCTGGTTTTTCCGGTGCACGAGGGCGAGCCGGCCGACGGTCCCATGCTGCAGCGCCGCTGGACCGGGACGGCCGCGCCGGGGCCCTGCCGCGTGCTGCGCACGGTGAAGGCGCGCGAGCTGTGGCAGCGCATCCTGCGCGCGGCCTACGACACCGCCGAGCCGGGGGTGCTGTTCGTCGACCGGATCAATCGCGAGAACAACCTGCACGACCGCGAAATGATCACCGCCACCAATCCCTGCGGCGAAATTCCCCTGCCGCCCTACGGCGCCTGCGACCTCGGCTCGCTCAACCTGGTCGCCTTCGTGGCCGCACCCTTTGCTGCCGACGCCCGCCTCGACCTCGACGCGCTGGCCGACTCGGCGCGGCTCGCGGTGCGCTTTCTCGACAACGTCGTCGACGTCTCCCGCTATCCGCTGCCGGCGCAGGCCGAACAGGCACATCGCACGCGGCGCCTCGGGCTGGGCATCACCGGACTGGCCGACGCGCTGGTGCTGCTCGGCCTCAACTACGACAGCGAGGCCGCGCGCGCGCTGGCCACGCGCACGATGCAGACCCTGCGCGACGCGGCCTACCGCGCGTCCGTCGAACTCGCCCGCGAGAAGGGCCCGTTTCCCGGGTTCGAGCGCAACGCCTTCCTGACAAGCGGATTCGTCACCCGGCTGCCGGAGGATATTCGCGACGCCATCGCCGCGCATGGCATCCGCAACAGCCATCTTCTGGCCATCGCCCCGGCCGGCACCATCAGCCTGCTGGCGAACAATCTTTCCAGCGGCATCGAACCGGTCTTCGCCGCCGAGGCCGAACGCCGCGTGCTGGGAACGGACGGCCGCTACCGCACCCATCGCGTGGTCGACCACGCCTGCCACCTGTGGCGGCAACAGGGTGGAAACGGCACGCCGCCGACCCTGGTCGAGGCACGGCAGATCGATCCGCTGGCCCACCTGCAGATGCAGGCGGCGCTGCAGCCGTTCGTCGACAACGCCATTTCCAAGACCATCAATGTCGCCGCCGACTATCCGTTCGAACGCTTCGAGGCGCTTTACTGGCAGGCGCATGCGCTCGGCCTCAAGGGCTGCACCGTTTTCCGTCCCAATCCCGTCACCGGCGCCATTCTCAGCCAGCCGTCGGAAGGCGAACAGGTACACTGCTGCGGTCTGGAACGCGAGGCCGATTAGGCCGCTGAATGAAACTGCCCCCCACCCATCCCGACGCGGTGAGGATGCGTATCGAGACGGGCATGTCGCAATTCGGCATCACGGCATCACACGAGGCGGGATCCAAAATTCCCGCCATGCTCGATGTGGTGGCGAGCAGCATCCACATCATGCGGGTGCCGATCACGCGCAGCCGGCTCGCTGGCAATCCGGCCGACGTGACGATGGCGCCGCGCCTCGCGGATCCGGATTTGATGGAGTTTCGCCGGCCGGCGTCGCGATCGATGCCGGCCGGTGTGCCGCCGGGGCCGCAGTTGCAGGCGCGGCCGGATGACTCAGGCCGAAACGGTAGGGGAAATCATGACGCACACCCAAAAAGCGCCAGCTTGCACGCGCGATCCAGCCGCTTGATCGCCGCCTCGCGCCGCGTGGCTTCCGCACGGCTGGCCGCGGCTTCGGCATGAACCAGTTGCACCGGACGGCGGGTTCGGGTGTAGCGGGCGCCCAGCGGGCCGTCGCCGTTGTGTTCGGCGACGCGGCGAACGACGTCGGTGGTGATGCCGGTGTAGAGCGAGCCGTCGGCGCAGCGCAGCATGTAGACACACCATGCTGTGGCGCTGGCGCAAGCGGTCGCCATCAGATCACACGTCGTCGGACAGTTGTTGCGCCCACAGCAGCGCATCCATGTGCACGGCGTTGATGTCGTCCACCTCGCGCCCGATCTGTTTGGCCAGGGTCTCGATGCTGCTCTGGTCGTCCTGCTCGCAGGCAATCGCCAGCGCCAGGTAGGGCGCGTAGGGTCCGCGCTGCGCGGTAATGGCCTCGGTGATTTCGGCGGGCAGGCTGATCTGCTTCAGCACCTGTTCCATCGGCATGCCCATCACAATATCGAGCAGCGAAAACAGGCCGGCGACGAAAATTTCGTCGCGCGCCTTGGCGAACAGCGCACGCCCGGCCAGTTGTTCGGCCACGCGGCCGCGTACCAGGGCATTTTCCAGCACGGCCTGGTCGAGTTCCTGGGCCTTGCCGCCGGTAAAAAGGATCAGCGTCAGCCAGCGATAGAGCTTGTCCTGCCCCATCACCATCAGCGCCTGTTCGATGCCGCCGACCTTGTGCATCAGGCCCATGCCGGGAGAATTGACGTAGCGCAGCAGGCGTACCGACAGCACCGGGTCGTGGCGGAACTGTGCCGCCAGTTCCGGCTGCTCGGCGCCGCTGCGCACCCGGTTCATCAGGTCCAGCACCTTGGCGCGCGACGGCCCCATGGCGGGCTTGTCGAGGGTTTCGCGGCGGGTGATGAAGGGCCCCACGAACAGCGCAAACTGCAGCTTGTGGCACATGTGGAACGCTTCCAGCGTTTGCACGCCGGTCGCGACAAAGCGCTTGCCCGTGGCCACCTTGGACACGACAGCGATTTGCGCGGTAATGGCGGGAATATCCTCGCTGTTGACGTCCACCAGCACATAATCCGCATGCTGCAGCAGCACATGCCATTCGGGCCGCATCACCTCTTCGGCATGGACGGCGAAGCTGAAGCCGCGCGACTTCAGCTCACCCAGGCGGGCACGCAGGGATTCGTCGACCGGGGGCTGGGCGACGACATTCAGGAGCAGCACCGTGCCGGCAGCGGGCCAGCCATCGAGCAGCGGAAGATCCAGGCTGGCAGGCGCGATCGGCACGAATGCCAGCCGCTGGCCCAGCAGGCGCGCAATATCCATACGCTGGAGGTTGCCGAGCAGGGTCTCGTCGTAGAGACGCTGCACATCGGGCAGGTTCGAATCGCGCTGGTCGTCCAGCGCGCGGCGCAGCATAAACGTATAGGCGGCCACTTTCTGGTCGCGGCCCAGCATGGCCTCGCGACGCATCACCGAGGCCGACTTGGCGGCCGGTTTGGCCACCGGTTCTGCCGCCGCCGCCACGCGGGACGGCACGGCGGCGGCCTCCTTGTTTTGACCCGAAAACATTCCGACAAGACGATTCAGCACACTTCATTCCTCCACGACAAGCCCGGGCGCATCTGTAACGTAATCGGCAGCGCTGGGCGGGACTGAAGCCTTCCCGCGGAATGTTTATTTACATGGCTTACAGTGAACGCTTGATCGAGACGATGCCGCGCACCATGCCGGGGGCATAGCCGGTGGCCTTGTCCAGCGGGTATTCGGCGGCGAGACGCGCCTTCACGCCTTCGGGAATATCAGCCGGGCCGCCGTGACAGGTCTGGCACATGGGCTGCACCGGCAGCGCCTTGGCATAACGGAACTGCTTGCCGCCGGGTGTGGACACGATCTGCCAGGTGTCGAGCGTTTCCGGCTTTTCGCCGGCGGCCAGACGTTTTTCCAGCCCGGCCTGGGCTTCGGCTTCCCACGCGTCGGGTACGCCGGCGGGGTTGCGGTTTTTCGGGCTGACGCGCTTGACATCAAAGCTGAACTGCTTCGACATGTCGGCGGCAATCTGCGGTGCGCGTTCCTTGCATACGCTGATCGCACCCTCCGGGCCTTTTTCATTGATCGCGGCTTTCAGCTCGCCGCCGAGTTTCTGGATCAGCGCACCGCTGGCCTTGCGCGCATCGGCCGCCATGGCGGCCTGTTCTTCGGCGGTGGGGCCGCTGGCGCAACCGGCAAGCATGACGGGCAGGGCAAGGGCAATCAAGACAGGGGCTTTCATGGGACGTCCTCCGAATATGGATAAGGAGCGGTAATTCTAGCAACGCGCCGCTGTTATGCTAACGATACAGCATGAAATATTTCCAGACACAGTCGCGGGGCTCAAAATTGACCAAGAACCTTTCCCAGTATTTTTTTCGCGGCCTGATCACCGCCCTGCCGCTCGGACTGACGGTCTACCTGCTCTATGTCTTCCTGAGCTGGAGCGAGTCCGTGGCGATGCAGCTGATCCGGCCATTCATCGGCAGGCTTTACGTGCCGGGCATGGGCCTGTTGCTGGGCATTACCGGCATCATCCTGCTCGGCATGCTGATGTCGCAGCGCGGCATGGGCAAGCTGCTGTCGCTGGTGGAACTGCCCTTCACCAATCTGCCGGTGGTGAAAAGCATTTATTCTTCGCTCAAGAGCTTTGCCGACTATTTCTCGCCCCAGCGCAACCAGACCGCGCAGCAAACGGTGGTAGCGCTCAGGCTGCCGGGGCAACCGCTTGAACTGGTGGGACTGATCACCCGCCAGAGTGTCGGCGACCTGCCCGCCGGCTTCCTGCAAGGCGACCGCGTGGCGGTTTATCTGCCGATGGGTTACATGATCGGCGGCTACACCGTATTTGTGCCGCGTGACTGGGTGGAACCGATCGACATATCGGTGGAAGAAGCCATGCGCTCGGCTCTGTTCGCCTGGATGAGCTCGGCCCCCAGCGACGATTTGCTTGATCGCAGGCAGCCATGATCCGGTCGCGCCAACCGCTGAAGTAGCGTTCAGTTCCCATGCGGATCGAATGCTTCGCCCAGCGTCTGCTCAACCCGTTTCGCGGGGTGGTGCACACGATTCGTTTCGCCTCGGCCGAAGCGGTGACGACCGACGGCATCGAATGGGATATCTATGTGGCCAACGACACGCTGCTCGACGGCCTCGGACGCGCCGGCAAGCGCGCACTGATCTCCGACATCCGCTACGGCCACTGGTCGGCGGAAAAAGGCCTCAAGCGCGGGCCGCTGTATCCGTCCGACGATTTCCGGCGGCTGGAGGAGATGGGCGCGGTGGTGTACGAGCACTTGCTCCGCGTGCATCGCGACGTGCCATTCAGGTTCCGCGACCCGTTCGAACTTTGGCTGCTCGACCGCAACGACCAGCCGCTGGCGCTGCTGCACAGCGTGCGCGCCGACAGCGAAACCGATACCCGGCCGCCGCTCGACTGGCGCGCCGGCATGGCCGCTCAGGAACAATTCCGCAGCGCGGCCATCGCCGATCCGGCCGAGCCCGCCGGGGTGTATCTGACGCGTTATGTCAACAGTCTCGCCAGCGGCGTGGCGCAATGGTTTCGCCGTTCCGACGACGGCGACGGGCTGGGGCTGCACACGCTCAAGGGGGGCGACGAATTGCGCGGGCGCGTGCTCGACGCCGAAGCCTTCCCGCCGCTTTTCATCGCCACCGCCGGCATGGATGCGGCGCACGCCCAACTGGTGCGCGACTACCACGCCTGGCAGGCGCCGTGGCTGCTGCTGTTGCCGAATCTCAAGCCCGCCGCCCGCAGCGCGCTCGAGGCCTGCGCCTGCCAGCAGGCCGAGCTGATCGAGAAACACTGCCGGCTGTATCCCGCCATCATCGATCGCCCGGCACTGCAAGCGGCACGGGTGGAAGCGGCGCTGCTGAGAAGCCAGCCGCGCATGGACAAGCAGGACGAGGTGATGCCGATGTCCTACATCGAACTCAGCGTGAGCGCGGATGAGTGATCAGCCGGCCAAAGTTCCGCCGGATCACATCCGCACCGGCTCGAAGGTCGCGTCGAGATTCTGGTCGTCGCAGTAATCGAGAAAATCGCCGCGCAGGGTGGCGATGTGGGCGTCGGCGGGAATGCCGAGCGTCATGTGAACGGCGAACATCGGCGCGCCGGTGTGCGGCGCGGGATAGGTCTCGGTGTCGAGCGCCTCGATGTTGATGTGCAGGCGCGCGAAGAAATTGGCGAGGCTGTTGACGATGCCGGGCTGGTCGAGCGCGGCGACTTCGACGGTGTACGGGATCAACGGCTTTTCCGGACGGGTGGGACGGGTGCGCTGCTGAGTGAGCGCCAGGCCGAGTTCCTCGCCCACTGCCGGCAGGCGGGCTTCCAGCTTGGCCAGCGCGTCCCAGCTGCCGGACACGCGCATCAGCAGCGCAAAACGCCCGCCGAGCGAGGCCATGCGTGATTCCTCGATGTTGCAGGCCGATTCGCCGATGCGGCGGGTGAAGCCTTCCACCAGGCCAATTTTGTCTTCGCCGCTGGCGGTGATGACGAGGGATTCGGTGTCGCTTGCCATTTAAATTAATTCCCTATCGGACAGTTCTTTTTTGAGATACGCGTAGAACACGGGTGCGGCGATCACGCCCGGAACACCGAAGGCCGCTTCCATCGCCAGCATGACGATGAGGAGTTCCCAGGCCCGTGCCTTGATCTGACCGCCAATGATACGGGCATTCACGAAATATTCGAGCTTGTGGATGATGACCAGGAAGGCGAGCGAGCCGACGGCGACATAGAGCGAATGCGACAGCGAAATGACGACGATGATGCTGTTGGATATGAGGTTGCCGAGCACCGGCAGCAGGCCGACGACAAAGGTCACCAGCACCATGGTCTTGACGAAAGGCAACTCGACGCCGAATGCGGGCAGGATCAGGGCGAGATAAATCCAGGTCAGCAGGGCGTTGAGCGCGGAAATCCGCACCTGGGCGAACACCACGCGGTGGAAGGCTTCGGCGAGCCGACACACGCGCTCGCACAATGCTTGCGCCAGCGGCGCCATGGTTTGATGCGGCGCGGCTTCGCGCAGCGCGACAAAGCTGCCGATGATAAAACCCAGCAAAATCAGCAGCAGCACGCGGCCGGCATCGCCACCCAGTTTGCGCAGATCCTGCGCGTGATCACGCAGCCATTCGACCAGACCGGCGCGGATCACCGACTCGTCGCCCTGCGGCAACCATTCACCGGCCCACGGCGGCAGCAGTTCGCGCGAATTTTCGATCACCTCGGCCATCTTGGTGAGCAGGCCGGTGAGTCCGCCCTCGGTACGCAAATACAGGATGGCGCTCGCGGTGACGCCGCCCAGCGCGCCCAGCACAATCAGGGTGATGAGCGACACCACCAGCACCTTGGACCAGGTATGACCAAGCCTGCCGATGACAAACCGCGGCGCCAGCAGGTGTACCAGCTGCACCACCAGCAGGCCGGCCAGCAGAGCCGGCAATACGCGCAGGTAGAGGGTCAGCAGCAGGCCGGCGGCCATCATCAGCCAGGCAGCGATCTGGTAGCGGGTAGCGGGCTGGATGCTTGTCATGGCCGCCACATTGCCAACAAAGCCCGAGCGCGGCAAGGACTTACTGACGCGTGCCTGCTGATTTCAGACATCGGCCAGATAGCCCAGTGCCGCGCCGGTCTGCGCGGCCGCTTTTTTCAGCGCCTCGGCCCAGCCCGGCTTGTGGCGGTCGGCCGGTGCCGAGATCGACAGGCCGGCGACCAGCTTGCCCTCGGCGTCGCGGATCGGTGCGCCGATGCATGCCACCCCCAGTTCGGCCTCCTCGCGATCGTAGGCCAGTTGTTCACGATGGATGATGTCCAGTTCTGCGCGCAGCGATTCCAGCGTAATCAGGGTGTTGGCTGTGTAGGCGGGCAGGCCGGTACGCTCGGCGTAGCCCATCACCCCGCTGGTGCTGTCTTCGGATAGAAATATCTTGCCAACCGCGGTGACGTGCAACGGCGCGTGCGCGCCCACCACCTGCACCACCTGGATCAGTGTCTGCCCGCCCGACACCCGCTCGACGTAGACCGCTTCGTCCCCGCGCCGCACGATCAGATTGACCGTTTCGCCGGTCAGTTCGGCCAATTGCTGCATAAACGGCATCGCCACTTGGCGAATGTTCAGCCGTGCGCGCAGGCGGTTGCCCACTTCCAGCCAGCGCACGCCGAGATCATATTCACCAGCGCCGCTTTTTTCGATCAGGCCATGTGCCATCAAGGCGCCGAGGATGCGGTGCGCGCTGGCGGTATGCAGCCCGGACTGTTCGGCCAGGCGGGTCAGGCTGACCGGGCCGGGGGCGCGGGAGAGGACACCGACCAGCGCCATGGCGCGGTCGAGCACCTGGATGGAGGAGCTTTGGTTTTTCATAGTGTGAAAATTTATCACGCATTGTGAAAATTGTCGCGCTTTCTGCTTCAATACGCTTAACGTTTCACATTGCGTGAGACATTTTCATATTATGAAAGGGTTCGCCATGAGCGCAGTGATGCAGTCCACCCCCGAGACCTTCCCCGCCTTCTGTGAAGGCATCCAGCATTTCGCCGACAGCTTTCCGGAAATCGACCGCCTGGGCGCAGCCCCGCTGCTGGGGCCGAACCAGCCGGCGCTGCCGGATGCCACCAGCGAAGCGGCGATCTATCAAACCCTGCTCGCCGCCGACGCGCTGCGCTACCTGACCCTGCAGGTCACCGGCAGCAAGTCCTCCGGCCATCCCGGCGGTTTCGCTTCCAGCGCCGATGCGGTTGCGGCGCTGCATCTGCTCGGCCACCGCAACATGGTGACCGAGGTCGGCCACCACGCGCCCGGCTTCTATTCGGCGATGTTCCTCGATACTTCGCTGGAGGACATGGGCATCCATACCGTGTCCGACATGCGCGCGCGCTTCCGCGAGCGCCACGGTCTGCTCGGCCACCTGTCGGGCGCGATCCCAGGCCTCTTGGCGCCCGCGGGTCCCTTGGGCCAGGGCCAGCACTTCGCCATGGCCGGCGCCTATCTCAATCGCGACAAGCTGTTCCCCGTCACCATCGGCGACGGCGGTCTGGGCGAGCCCTACATCATGAGCGCGTTCCAGCACTTCGCCACCGCCTACCCGGACGTTACCAACTACCTGCCGGTGCTGGTGTGGAACGGCTACTCGCAGGAGCACCACAGCATGGTGTCCTTGTGGGACAACACGCGCATGACCGACTACTGGCGCGCCCATGGCTTCGACGAAGTGCACCTGATCGACGCCCGCGACTACGCCGACACGTCCGATGCGCCGGTGTACACGGATTCCACGACCTTCGGCTTCAAGGCGCGCATGGCCTTCACCGGCGCCATCCTGAAGGCCGCCGACGCGGCCGCGAAAAGCGCGCTGTCCGGCCGTCGCGCCTGCTTCATCGTCAAGCAGCTGAAGGGCGCGGGCGTGCACGCCACCGGCGCCAAGTCGCACAACCTCTATGCACACCACACACTCGACTCCGACGACGTGAAAGCCGGCCTGCAGCGCCGCGCGCTGCCGATCCAGGCCTGGAAGCTGACCCGCGAAAACTTCCGTCACGCCGGCGGCGGCCCTGCCGCACGCGTGGCGGTGACCGAGTCCGTGCGGGATCTGCCGAGCCTCGACGGCCTGCCGCTGACCGAATTCGCCGTCGGCGAAAACCACGTCCCCACCACCGCCTTCGGCCACGTGGTCGGCGAGGTGGGCCGCCGCGACCCGATGTTCGTCGTCACCAACGCCGACGGCAACGAAGCCTCGGGCATGGCCAACATCAACAAGGCGCTGACCATTCGTCACCCGACCGCCGACGACCTCTATTTCCAGGGACCTTCCGGTCAAGTGTACGAGCCGCTCAACGAGGACGCCTGTGCCGGCCTCGCGGTGGGCGTGTCGCTGTTCGGCGGCCGCAGCCTGTGGTGCAGTTACGAATCCTTCGCCATCAACGGCCTGCCGATCTGGCAGACGGTGACCCAGGCGATGGCCGAACTGCGACGCCCCACGCCCGCCACGGTGTGCCTGTTCACCGCCGGCGCGCTGGAGCAGGGCCGCAACGGCTGGACCCACCAGCGTCCGGAGATCGAGAGCTACTTCGCCGCGATGATGCGCAACGGCAACGTCTACCCGCTGTTCCCGGTCGACGCCAACATGATCCAGGCGAGCTACGACTGGGCCTTGCGCCAGCACAACAAAGGCATCGTCATCACCGCCTCGAAGTCGCCGCTGCCGATCCACGCGACGATGGCGCAGAGCTATCAGGCGATCGACGACGGCGCGATGGTGCTGAAAGAAACGAAAGGCTCGCACACCGTGGTGTTCGCGGTGACCGGCGACATGGTGCTGCAACCGGTATTCGCCGCCGCCGCCTCGCTGGCCGAAGCCGGCATCGGCTCGCGCATCGTCGCCGTGGTCAACCCGCGCCGCCTGTACCGCCCCAGCGATGTGCTGTGGAACAGCGTGTCGGAACCCGACGGCCGCTTCATGGATGACGCCGCGTTCCGCGCGATGTTCCATGGCGACGTGCTTATCGGCGTCACCGGCGGCCCGTCGGGCCCGCTGGAGCCCGTGCTGCTGCGCAGCCAGGCCGCACAGCGCGACGTGTTCTGCTGGAAGCGCGGCGAAACCACCGCCAGCGCGCAGCAGTTGTTCGACTTCAACGGCATGAATGCACAGGCGATGCACGATCGTGCGCTGGCGATGCTGGAACAGGCGGCGGCGTAAAAACTTGTCCGCGCAGTGCGCGAAGAAATGCGAAGGAAAAACAAACAAGATTTTCTTCGCGACACTTCGCGTACTTCGCGGATAAACAAGGGGTAAAACCATGAATCCGAAAATCATCGTTCTTGACGACGATCCCACCGGCTCGCAGACAGTGCATTCCTGCCTGCTGCTCACGCGCTGGGATGTCGCCACGCTGAAAACCGCGCTGGCCGACGCCGCGCCGCTGTTCTTCATTCTGACCAATACGCGCGGGATGGATGCGGAACATGCCGCCGCCATCACCCGCGAGGTGTGCACGAACCTCAAGTCCGCGCTGGCCGACTACGCCGGACCGGTGCTGTTCGTGTCGCGCTCGGACTCGACCCTGCGCGGCCACTACCCGGTGGAAACCGACGTGATGAACGCCGTGCTCGGCCCCTTCGACGCGACGCTGCTCACCCCGGCCTTCTTCGAGGGCGGACGCATCACGCGCGACAGCACGCATTACCTGATGGTCGACGGCAAGCCGGTACCGACGCATGAAACCGAATTCGCGCGCGACTCGGTGTTCGGCTACACGACAGCGTTTCTGCCCGACTATGTCGCGGAGAAAACCGGCGGCCGCGTCGCCGCTGAAAATGTGGCGCGCCTGACGCTGGCCGACCTGCGTGCCGGCGGAACAGGTGAATGGCTCGCCGCGCTGCACGGCAACGCTGTGGGCGTGGTCGACGGCGAAACAGCGGGCGACTACCGGCTGTTCGCCGACGCCGTGCTGAAAGCCGCAGCCACCGGCAAGCGCCTGCTGTTCCGCAGCGCGGCCTCGCTGCTGACTGCGCTGGCGAAATTACCGCCGCAGCCGGTGGCCGCCGATGCGTTCGCCACCCTGGTGCGCGACAAGCAGCCCGGCGTGATCGTCGTCGGCTCGCACGTCGCCAAGACCACCGCGCAGCTGACTGCGCTGTTAAAGGAACGCGGCGTGATCGGCCTGCCGCTCGATGTCACCCGCCTGCCGGATGGGCGCGCCGCCGTGGTCGAAGCATTGACGGCGAGCATCGCCCACGCCCACGCGCGCGGCCTCACCCCGGTCGTGTTCACCAGCCGCGCGGAACTGAAATTCGCCAGCGTGGCGGAGCGTCTGGCCTTCGGCGAGTCCGTGTCTGGCACGCTGATGGACGTGGTTCGCCGGCTGCCGACGACGCTCGGCTTCCTCATCAGCAAGGGGGGCATCACCTCCAACGACGTGCTGTCGACCGGGCTTGAACTGACCGCGTCGCGCGTGCTGGGGCAGATCCTGCCCGGCGTCACCGTGGTGCAGACGCCGCCGTGGCATCGCCTGCCAACGCTGCCGGTAGTCATTTTCCCCGGCAACGTCGGCGGCGACGGTGCGCTGGCGGAAGCCTACCGGCGACTCGCGCCCTCGCACGCGCAGCTCCGCCCGGCTAAACTCGCAGCCTGACCCTTCGTTCCCTGCCATGCTCAGCCCCGCCTTCCTTTCCCAGTTGCGCAAACTTCTGCCGCCGCACTGCGTGCTGCACGAGCGCGAGGACTTGCTGCCGTTCGAATCCGACGGGCTGGCGGCGTATCGCAACACGCCCGACGTGGTGGTGCTGCCGGAGAACGAGGCGCAGGTGGCGGCGATCCTCAAGCTATGCCACGCCGAGAAGATCGCGGTGGTGGCACGCGGCGCCGGCACCGGGCTCGCCGCCGGTGCGCTGCCGATCGACGGCGCGGTGCTCTTGGTGCTGGCCAAGCTCAACCGCATCAAGGCCATCGACCCGCTGGCGCGCACCGCCGTGGTCGAACCCGGCGTGCGCAACCTGGCGATTTCCGAAGCCGTCGCGCAGCACAATCTTTATTACGCGCCCGATCCGTCGTCGCAGATTGCCTGCTCGATCGGCGGCAACGTGGCGGAAAATTCCGGCGGCGTGCACTGCCTGAAATACGGCCTCACCGTGCACAACATCCTCAGGCTGCGCGCCTGGACCATCGACGGCCAGCTGCTCGATATCGGCAGCGAATCGCTCGACGCGCCCGGCTACGATCTGCTGGCACTGCTGACCGGATCGGAAGGCATGCTCGCGGTGATTACCGAGGTTACGGTCAAGCTGCTGCCACGGCCCGAACGCGCGCAGGTGGTGCTGGCGGCCTTCGACGACGTGGCGAAAGCCGGTGCGGCGGTCGGCAACATCATCGCCGCCGGCGTCATTCCCGCCGGTCTGGAAATGATGGACCGACTTGCCATCCAGGCCGCCGAAGCTTTCGTCCACGCCGGCTATCCGCTCGACTGCGAAGCGCTGCTGCTGTGCGAAGTGGACGGCGTCAACGAGGAAGTCTCGGCCGACATCTTCACCGTGCGCGAAGTGCTCGCAGCCTCCGGCGCCACCGAGATCCGCACCGCCGAGAGCGAGGAACAGCGCCTCCGGTTCTGGGCCGGGCGCAAGGCCGCCTTCCCCGCGGTGGGACGCCTCGCACCCGACTACTACTGCATGGACGGCACCATTCCGCGCGCGCAGCTGCCGCATGTTTTGAAACGGATCAGCGAAATGAGCGCCGAATACGGCCTCGCGGTGGCCAACGTATTCCACGCCGGCGACGGCAACCTGC
This sequence comes from Thiobacillus sp., assembly GCA_030692355.1. Lineage (GTDB taxonomy): Bacteria > Pseudomonadota > Gammaproteobacteria > Burkholderiales > Thiobacillaceae > Thiobacillus. The sequence continues at coordinate 8,451 of JAUYCF010000085.1, read as the reverse complement.
ATCCGCTGATCCTGTTCGACGCCAACCAGCCCGGCGAACTGCACAAGGCCGAAGCCTTCGGCGGAAAAATTCTGGAGCTGTGCGTCGAAGTCGGCGGCACCATCACCGGCGAGCACGGCGTCGGCCTGGAGAAGATCAACCAGATGTGCGCGCAGTTCGCCACGCCGGAACTGACGCGCTTCCACGAGGTGAAAGCCGCGTTCGACCCCGACAAATTGCTCAACCCCGGCAAGGCCGTGCCCGAATTGCACCGCTGCGCCGAGTGGGGCGCGATGCATGTCCACGGCGGCCAGTTGCCGCACCCCGAATTGCCGAGGTTCTGATGCTGGATACTTTGATCGATCGTATCCGCGCGGCCCACGAAAAGAATACGCCACTCATCATCCAGGGCGGCGGCAGCAAGCGCTTCTACGGCAACGCCGATGAAGGCGAAGTGCTGAGCACCCGCAAGCTCACCGGGGTCATCGACTACCAGCCGAAGGAACTGGTGCTGACCGCACGCGCCGGCACGCCGCTGGCCGAAATCGAGGCGTTGCTCGATGCGCAGAACCAGATGCTGGCGTTCGAGCCGCCGCACTTCGTCCCTCTCCCCAACCCTCTCCCGCTTGCGGGAGAGGGGGCAAACGATGCGCTATGCGCGCCCAAACCGATTTATGCCACGCTCGGCGGCAGCATTGCCGCCGGCCTCTCGGGCCCGCGCCGCCCTTATGCGGGCGCGGCGCGCGACTTCGTGCTCGGCGTGCGGATGATCGACGGCACCGGCCAGCCGCTGCGCTTCGGCGGCCAGGTGATCAAGAACGTCGCCGGCTACGATGTGTCGCGGCTGATGGTCGGCGCGCTCGGCACGCTCGGCCTGCTCACCGAGGTTTCGCTCAAGGTGCTGCCGAAACCGGCGACGGAGGCCACGCTGCAATTCGAACTGGACGAAGCCGCCGCCATCCTCAAAATGAACCAGTGGGCGGGCCAGCCGCTGCCGCTGTCGGCGACGTCCTGGCACGCCGGCCTGCTGACGGTGCGGCTGTCGGGTGCGGCGTCCGCGGTACGGGTGGCGCAGGTCAGGCTCGGCGGTGAAATCCTGAATGATGCCGCTGTCTTCTGGCAGCGCCTGCGCGACCTGGCCACGCCGTTCTTCGACAAGTGTCCGCCAACTTCAAATCAGATCCTGTGGCGGCTGGCGGTCAAACCGACCACGCCGCCGCTGAATCTCGGCGACGCGCAGTGGATCGAGTGGGGCGGCGCGGTGCGCTGGCTGGCGCGTGACCTGCCCGTCAACATCCTGCGTGAGGCAGCCAGGAATGCCGGCGGCCACGCCACCCTGTTCCGCGGCGGCATGCCCACGGCGATCCACGACGGTGTCTTTACGCCGCTCGCACCGGCGATGCTGACGCTCCATCGCAATCTCAAGCAGCGCTTCGACCCCAAGGGCATCTTCAACCACGGCCGGCTGTATCCCGATTTCTGACATGCAGACGAATATTGCCGACGCCTTCCGCAACACCGCCGCTGGCGAGGCCGCCGAACGCATTCTGCGCAACTGCGTGCATTGCGGTTTCTGCCTCGCCACCTGTCCTACCTACCAGCTTCTCGGCAACGAGCTCGACTCGCCGCGCGGCCGCATCTACCTGATGAAGCAGGTGCTCGAAGGTGCGACGCCGACCGCGAAAACCCAGCTCCACCTCGACCGCTGCCTCACCTGCCGCAACTGCGAAACCACCTGCCCGTCGGGCGTGGAATACGGCAAGCTGCTCGACATCGGCCGCCATATCGTCGAGAAGAAAGTCGGACGCGGTGCAGCTGAGACCGCCGCCCGTGCCGCGCTGAAAACCGGACTCGGGACGCCGCTGCTGTTCAACACCGCGTTGAAGCTCGGCCAGGGTGCGCGCGGCCTGATGCCCGATTTTTTGAAATCCCGCATCCCAGCCGCGGAAGCTGCCGGAAACTGGCCCGCAGCGCACCATGCCCGCCACATGCTGGTATTGCAGGGCTGCGTGCAGCCCGGCCTCAAGCCCAACATCAATGCCGCCACCGCGCGGGTGCTCGACCGCATCGGCATCTCGCTGTTCGCTGAAGATGCAGCCGGCTGCTGCGGTGCGCTGGCGCATCACCTCAACGACGCCGACGCCGGCCTTGCTGCCGCGCGCCGCAACATCGACGCCTGGCTTCCGCATCTGGACGCCGGGGCTGAAACCATCGTCATGACCGCCTCGGGCTGCGGCGTGATGGTAAAGGACTACGGCTGGCTGCTGCGCACCGATCCGGTCTATGCAGAAAAGGCTGCCCGGATCTCCGCGGCGACGCGGGACATTTCGGAAATCCTCGTCGCCGAGCGTACGGCACTGGCGTCGCTCTCCACTCTCCACTCTCCGCTCTCCGCCAAAAAAATCGCCTACCACCCGCCGTGCACCCTGCAGCACGGGCAAAAGCTCACGGGCGGCGTCGAGGCGCTGCTGACCGATGCCGGCTTCGACCTCACCCCGGTGGCTGAAAAGCACCTGTGCTGCGGCTCGGCCGGTACCTACTCGATCCTGCAGCCCGAGATCGCCAGCCAGCTCAAGGCCCGCAAGCTCGGCCACCTTCAGGCCGGCACGCCGGAGATGATCGTCACCGCCAACATCGGCTGCCTCACCCACCTGCAATCCGGCACCACGATCCCGGTGCGACACTGGGTGGAACTTCTGGACGATGCGCTGGCCGCACATTGATCACGTCCCCAGGAGACCCCAATGATTTTCAAACAGCTGTTCGAACCCGTTTCCAGCACCTACACCTATCTCCTCGGCTGCGAGGAAACCGGCCAGGCGCTGCTGATCGACCCGGTGCTGCCGACCTGGGAGCGCGACCTTGCCGCGGTCAATGCGCTCGGGCTCAAGCTCGCGTTCACCGTCGAGACGCACATCCACGCCGACCACATCACCTCGGCGAAAAAGCTCAAGGAAATCGCCGGCAGCAAGGTCGCCGGCCCCGCGCTCGACCAGCTGCCATGCACCGACGTCGGCATCGTCGATGCCACGCCATTCAGAATGGGCTCGGTCGAACTGACCCCGATCCACACGCCCGGCCACACCGACAACCACTACGCCTATCTGCACGACGGCCGGCTATACAGCGGCGACGCCCTGCTGATCGAGGCCTGCGGCCGCACCGACTTCCAGAACGGCGACGCCACCGCGCTGTACCACTCGGTGCGCGGCAAGCTGTTCGCACTCGACGACGACACCCTGGTCTACCCGGCGCACGACTACGAACAGCGCCGCATCAGCACCATCGGCCAGGAAAAGGCGCGCAACCCGCGGCTCGGCGGCGACCGTACGCTGGACGACTTCGTGAAGCTGATGGGCGAACTGAAGCTCGCCTACCCCAAGTTCATCGACTATGCCGTTCCCGGCAACCGCGAGTGCGGCGCCTGCCCGCCTGGCGTACCGGAGCATTTGCAGCAGTATTGCGCGCAAATTGCAGAGAGCCGCCAAGGCTGAATGATGCGCCGACGGCGATTGTCGGCGTGCTGCGGCGGGAAATCGCTGGGCTGTTTGAGGCTGGCAGATCCGGCAACATCAAACCTCACGGTCGCTGGAAGCAGTCAACGTTCGCAGTGCGCTCGGAACGCCACGCGTTTGTCACGCCGATCGGGACCTCCCGATTGCTGAAACGGCTGCCCGTTCCGGTCTATCATGCGGTATTCGAAAAAGCACCGCGCCTGCCGCGCGGGCGGCCGGCATAATAGCGTGCCGCTTCACATTCAACGGAGACCCAATGCCAACCCCCTTGAACATCATTCTCATCGACGATCATCCCCTGCTGCGCATGGGCGTGGCGGGCTACATCCAGCAGGAGCCGGACCTGACGCTCACCGCGCAGCTGGCCAACGCCGCCGAGCTGCGCGCCTGGCTGGCGGCGGGTAAGCGCGCCGATGCCGCGCTGCTCGACCGCTCGCTGCCCGATGCCGACGGCCTCGACCTCGTCTCCGACCTGCGCGACCTCGGCATCAAGGTCATCATGCTCACCATTGCCGACTCCGACGAGGAGATCTCCGAAGCAATCTCGTCCGGCGTCGACGGCTACGTCATCAAGTCCAGCGAGCCCGACCAGGTGCTCGCCGCCATCCGCAGCGTGTGCGACGGCCAGAGCAGTTTCCCGCTCAACATCATGCAGAAGATGGCGCGCGGCGAGCTCAACAACAGCGCACTGTCGGCACTGACCGCGCGTGAAATGGAAATCGTCAACCACGTGAAGGAAGGCCAGTCCAACAAGGCCATCGCCTACCAGATGACCCTGTCGGAAAACACCGTGCGCAATCACCTGCGCAACATCATGGAAAAGCTCGGCCTGCGCAACCGCGTCCAGGTCGCCACCCTGGCGCTGAAGGAAGACCACAAGCGGCATTGAGCCGCCGGCTTGGCCTGGGGCTGCTGGTCAAATTTGCGCCGGTCGAAAGACTCAGGCCTGCCCTGTGCTGGCGCTCAAATGAAATTCTGAAACTTCCGCTTCTCGGCCGAAGTGGACAATTAGGCTCCGCCGTATATGTCGCTTAGGAGGCTGTTGATTGTCCGCTTATTAAAATGCCCTAGTCGTAAGCTACCGACCCAGAGAATCATTGCAGAAGTCGGTCACCCAAGAGATCTTCATCGGACTTCAAATCATGCTCGATCGAATTGTCGGCATATTCTCTACGCCTACGGAAAAAATCACGGGTGCGTGGCGGTAGGGTTCCATCTTTACTCAACTCTGCACACGCAAACGAGATTTGACTGTCCCGCTCGGAAGGTTTACCAATAGATCGGCTTCTCGACCCTGTCCAGAAAGGCCCTTCCAATTTAATGGCCGCCTGTTCGAAGTGGTCCAAACCTAGAGCCTCAGATTTATCCAGAGTCTTCCGGCATAACTCTAGCCAATCCAGCGAAAAGTTATAACCAGAAAGAACTGCGGCCGCTTTCGTTGCTTCACTTTTGGCAAGCGCTTTTTCGATCCTTTGTTGAAAGTCTGGGTCAGTAACTGGCAAAACGCTTCTGAGTACGGCTCTCACAAATACTCCGGAGACATTTTCTTCTGAAGCCATTTCAAAGAGAGCCGTTAAATGGGCTTGGCGCAGTGGCCCGTTGAGCAAAGCATTAATTGGTCCCTCGGCATTCCTTGCACCTAGAATTTCTAAATGCATCGATGAACTCTGAGGTAATTGACTCAAAGATTCCCGAAGAAAGCCAAGGAACTCAACCGGGTAATTTTTTGCTATGAATTCGAGATAGGCGCCAACCCAATAAGGTTTATCCCAAGGGACGCCGTCGTCAGTCTGCACTCGTAGCAAGTAACGTAGTGCTTGTTTGTCCACATCGGCAATAGCGATCCCCACAGACGACCCGCCCCGATTACGCGCGAGCTTGGAGTAAATTTGATCTAGTACATGTTCGTCTTCGGCTACCGTTTCGGCAATCTGAAAGAGCTTGCGAATCGAGTCTTCCCATGGAAAAGCGACGCGGTAGACCATGTTGTCAACAATGAGTGATGTTAGCCGTGCTGAATGTGTAGCAATGCCCATATCTACAAATGCAGCTTGTATCTCGTCAAATTGGTTTTCCCAATCGAGTGAGCATAGCCAAGCGAATGCCAAGTGCTCTGACAGGTCAGTATTCCCTAGTGCGGTATTCAACCCTGCGCGCCATAGTTCTTGATCGACAATTCTCACGGTTGATAGTAGCGCGCTGTTGTTGTTACTCCATGGCTCATTCTCGTAGTCGGTAACAAGCTTAATTGCCGCAGCGGGAGCGCGACGCGCGATCGCCTCGAATATTGTTTTCGCGTGCCAAGCTGTGGGGCCCTCGTCTACTGAAACACTTCTCAAAAAGGCCGCCCATTGGTCGACGGTGTCATTCAATCCCAATCGACTGAGGACTGGCTCCACATTCACCACCGCAAACTTGTCGTGTCCTTCTTTGAAGAAGTATTCGTGACGACTCATTTCTCCGATTGTCTCGGGAGACGGAACATGAGTTTCCAGCGGCACGTCGGAATCGAATAAACCCTTGGATATTTGGTATGCGGGATCGGAGGGGATAAGGCGCAACAAGTCTGCACTTCGATTGGCGACTCTCTCATCTGCGAAGCACCACCAGTGCCAAAGACATTTCTCGATCCTTCGCATGACGCGATTCATCCTTCCTTCGGCTAAGGTTCTTTCCATCGCGTTTAAAAGACGCAGCTTCTCGCTCCCGATCTGAAGTGCCATTGGACTGTCGGGCGCATAGCCCGGACTACCGCGATAGCGACCCAAGGCGTCGACCGTTGCTAATGCTTGCTCGGTTAGCTTGGGATCGTCTGACAATATGCCTCGCTCGACGAGCTGCACTGCTCGATCACGTATCGCAACTACCTCGCCGCTCAAATTAAGTACCTGACTACTAAAGGTAACCGAAGCAGCGCCCGACTCCGTCCAATTAACTGTACCCGATAGAACCCGATCCAAAGCTTCGAGAGCCACTACCGCGTCGCTCCCCCCTTGCTCGAACCAGCGCTCTAACTCCGTCATCGCGGTTGCAGTCAGGTCGAGCGACCGGAAGGGCGAGAAGCCGGCTATCTCGATTAAGACGTTTAGTGGTTTGTGATTGTCATACCCGGTTTCTACAGCTGCATTCTGGTAGATATTTTTCACAAGCACCATCGATCGCACGAGGCCATCCTCGGCATACGAAGCGCCCTCCAACACTGGCATCGCTACGGCTAACAGACGCCGCCATTCCCGCGCACTGTCCTCACAGATGGGCTCTGTGTGACAGATACGCCACCAAAGGGCCTCGATAATGTCTAGAACAGCATCGGCGCGCCGTACGGATATCGGCCGCAGTCTCTCTAATAATCCGTACAGGTCAGAAGCGCTGAGCAATGTGGCCTGCTCTTTATAGCTATGCAATATCGGCCCGATCAGGTCGACTTGCGTTGCGCCCCTGGTCCACCCTAGATCGGCGACGTTATTTAGAACGCGTTCGGGGATTATTGGGAGAAGCTCCGCCACTATCCTTTCTGCAATGGTGGTGGGCATATCCCCGGCATCTGATATTAAGGCCCTATCAAGAATGAGGTCGCCTACAAGATCCGGGGCTGGTCTAACTTTCGCTGGGCCATATTCGATAAACAGCCCTGAGTCCAATGCCGCTTGGAGGATGCAGTCGAACTCTACATCGTTGAGTCCGGATAGATTCTTGACGACCCCTCTTAGCTTCTCATTGTGTCGTTCGTAGGGTGCTGCTGCGGAAATAGCGGCCAGCGCGACCAACACTTTTGAAAGGGCAATGCCACAATTTGAGGTCGCTTTCTCTAGGGGCTCATCACATAGTTTTCGTCTCAATTGCTCGTCTGATAGCTGGGCGGCCAGTGGCACACCAGAACGGAGGGCGTCGCACAGCAAGACGGTAAGAAATGGAGAATCTTTCGTGAGTTGAATAAACCTGTTTCTGTTGGCGCGAGAAAGTCCTGGTGCCAGTTCATCGAATATTTTCCCGATGCCATCAACACTTAATCTCTTCAACTGAAGCTTGCGAGTGCGCCCCATAAATGCAAGAGGTAACGCATCTAGAAATGTTGGTAAGAGATATGCCCTTGATGTGAATATCAGTACAAGCGGCTGAGCATCGTTGCTCGCACTTGCATATTCGGCCAGCGCGCCTGCAAGTTGTGGATTATTGGCTGCGTCGTCGACAAATAAGGCAACAGGATGTCGCCTAGGTAGCGTTCCGACCTGGCTTAGAACATCAGCCATGCCTGACTTGACGAAGAACGTCTTCCACCTTTGTCCTCGGAAAGACAATCGCTGCCAGACGGTACGTCGGTCAGTGCCAATGCTGCGCGCTAGTTCAAGGGCGAAGCGGCTCTTACCTTGTCCAGGTGCGCCGGTAACGACAACGACAGGCCACTTAAGATCGAGGATTTCTTTCATCAGCGTCGCGACATCCTGATCACGTTCCACAATCTTTAAATCATGGCGAATCAGTGTCTTTGCAGGTCTGTTGAGGTAGGGACTAAAGAATTCCTCTGGTGTAACGAACGCTTTTGGCGGCTGCCTGCCTCGCAAAGCCAAGGTTTTTCGAAGGAGCCATTGCCCCAATGCACGTAGGCCAATAGTGGCTGCAATGCGACCAGCATGCTCCGTTAACCACGCAGCCAGCCAGACAACAAGCGTCATATCAAGCGCCTTTCATTTATGAGGGTGAGTGCGTGCGATCGGAATATTACATGCCAGACCGAATATTGGCTGTTATGGTACGTGGCCACCTTTCCCAAAGCGGTCAATCGAGACACTGTGGTTTCAGCGTCAAACGTCGGCTTTGGCCGATTATGTAGACCACCTGATTATGTGGAGTTGCCACAGTGAATTATCTCGGGAGTCATGTGCCGTGCGACTTTTCCAAAGTAATTGGCTGTACGAAGTCATCATAATTTCTGAAGTTTGACGGCTACCGGAAGAGG
>JAUYCF010000076.1 GCA_030692355.1 Thiobacillus sp. | reverse complement strand
GTCTTGCCGCATTACCATGCTCGCGCAAGCGCCGCCTGCCAGCTATTGATCCGGCCAGATTTATCCGTGAGTTCGTTCGTGCCGAGCCTGTCGAAGCACAGCCCTTCGACAGGCTCAGGGCGAACGGTAGTCATGTTTAATTCGTGCCGGATCAATAAAGCCGATAAATCGGCAACAACCACGCTCCACCCGCAAGGAGTAGGCCGTGGTTGTAAGCCGATAAATCGGCAACAACCACGCTCAGTCGAGCCAGCGCACCAGATAAAACAGCCTGAAGCCTTCCGACGAACGCGAGGGGCCGCTGGCGATGGCCGCGTAGCGGCCCTTGACCGGGTCGGCGTGCGCCAGCGCCTCGGCTTCGCTGGCATAAATCTCGACCACGCCTTCCGGGAAGCGCTGGCGCCTCTTGCCGGAAGGCGAATAAATCACCACCGCCGAAGTGCCGACGACATTCGACTCGATATCGCTGAACAGGCTGGTGGCTTGCGGCATGCTCAGTGGGTTTTTTTCGGGATGCTGCCGATCTTGACGGCGTGGGAAGTGGGCGTTTCGTCGGTGAAGTGCGGGCGCTCTTCCAGGGTGCGGCCGGTGAGCTGGGCGAGTTCGGCTTCGCGGTTGGAAATCACCACCAGGCAATCCTTGATGCCGAGCACGGTCGCTTCGGTCAGGGGGCTGGGGTTGCCGTCGCGCGGCGCGGTGTCGCGCACGATGGAGGTGAGGGTCTTGCGCATCATGCGCATGATGCGCTGTTCGTCGTGCAGGGTTTTATCGGCGTCCATGGGGAGGCTCCGGCGGGTCGGAAAAGACCTGTCATTGTCGGCGCCGGCCGGGCCTTCGTCAACGCAAGGCCTTGGCGGTGGCAGGGATAAAAAGCCTGACTGGGGGCATAAGAATAAGTGAACCGACAGTGTGGTCCGGCTGATTTAAGCTTGGCAGCCACAGGAGAAGCCACATGTCAGACCCAACCCCCCCCGATACGAACGAAGTCCGCGAAATCCGCATCAATCCCGTCGTGCCGAGCGAGTCGGTGCTGGTCGCCACTGCGCGCAGCATGCGCCCGAAAAAGGCCGAGGAACTGGCACCGCGCGACACCCGCAAGCATGTCGAAACCTGCCCGTTCTGCCGCGGCAACGAGCACAAGACGCCGCCGCTGATCCTGAGCTGGCCGGCGGAAGGCGACTGGCAGATCCGCATGGTGGAAAACCTCTACCCGGTGCTGGGCGACGACCGCGAACAGGCTGGCTTCAATTTCGGCTTGCAGCAGACCATCGACGGCTACGGCCGGCACGAGGTCATCATCGATCATCATGAACACGGCATCGCCGTGCAGGACATGGCGGAAAGCCATCTGGCCGCGCTGTTCGGGGTCTACCAGATGCGCATGCGGCAGTTGTTCGAGTCGGACAGCCGGCTGAAGTACGTGCTGGTGTTCAAGAACTTCGGCCCCGCGGCCGGGGCGTCGATTCCGCACACCCACAGCCAGGTGATCGCGATGCCGGTGGTGCCGGAAAACGTCGACGCCGAGGTGAAAAACAGCGCGGCGCATTACGCCAAGCATCACCACTGTATTTTCTGCGCGCTGATCGACGAGGCGCTGACCTTCGAGGCGACGATCTACGACCGGACCTCGGGGGCGGTGCGGCGCAAGATCAACGTCGGCCAGTACGTGGTCGAGCGCGGCGAAAAATTCATCGCCATCAAGCCCTTTGCCAGCCGCTACGAATGGGAAGTGCACATCCTGCCGCTGACGCACCAGGCCGACTTTCTCGACGTGCGCGCCGAGGATATGGCCGACCTGGCGCGGGTGATGAAGCGCACCATGGCGCGGCTGGATGCGGTCATCGGCGGCGCGCAGTACAACTTCTTCCTGCACTCTGTGCCGCACGATGCCCAGCGTGCGGCCCACGCCGCGAGCTACCACTGGCATCTCGAAATCTGCCCGCGCACCTCGATTCCGACCGGCTTCGAGCTGGGCTCGGGTTTGTTCGTCAACACCATCAATCCGGAACAGGCGGCCGAGCGCCTGCGAGCGGTGGAGTTGTAAAACGCGCCATGGCACTGCTCTTGCGTTCGGCTTGAAATGCGGAAATCGACCCCAAGCTGTGAAGTCGTATGCACATCCAGCCACAGTCCTCCCGGTATTCTCTTTTGAACGCACAGCGCTGCGCGCCTATCCCCGCATCGCCCGGCCGTATCGAAGGCCTCAAGCGGCAGGTCCCGATGCGGTTGCTGCCCATGCGGAGAGTCGCCGTTGTTTGAGCGGCACGCGGGCGGCGAGCGTGTCATCCTGGTGGCGCTCGATTTCGGGACCCCGGATTTTGCCGAAAGCGTGGCCGAATTGCGCCTGCTGGCAACGGGGGCGGGACTCGATATCCGGGGGGAGGTGCAGGGCAAGCGCAGCCGTCCGGACGCCGCACTGTTTGCAGGCAGCGGCAAGGCCGATGAAATCGCGGCGCTGGTGGCCGCCACCGAAGCCGATGTCGTCATTTTCAACCATGAACTGTCGCCCGCGCAGGAACGCAATCTGGAGCGTCGCCTGCACTGCCGGGTGATCGACCGCGTCAGCCTGATTCTGGATATCTTTGCCCGCCGGGCGAGCAGTGCCGAGGGCAAACTGCAGGTCGAACTGGCCCAGTTGCAGCATTTGTCGACCCGCCTGGTGCGCGGCTGGACCCACCTGGAGCGTCAGCGCGGCGGTGTCGGCATGCGCGGCCCGGGCGAAAAGCAGTTGGAAACCGACCGCCGCCTGATCGGGCTGCGGGTCAAGGCGCTGCGCGAACGGCTCGCCAAACTGGGCAAGCAGCGCCGCACCCAGCGGCGTTCGCGCGCGCGCCAGAACGTGCTGTCGGTGGCGCTGGTGGGCTACACCAATGCGGGCAAGTCCACCTTGTTCAATGCATTGACGCGCGCCGGCGCCTACGCAGCCGACCAGCTGTTCGCCACGCTCGACACCACCACGCGCAAGATTTATCTGCCGCGCCCGGCTGAATCCGCGGGTGCTGAACCGGCGAGCGGCGAAGTGGTGCTGTCGGATACGGTCGGCTTCATCACCCGCCTGCCGCATGACCTGGTGGCGGCCTTCCGTGCCACACTGGAAGCCACGGCCGAAGCCGATTTGCTGCTGCATGTGATCGATTCGTCCAGCCCCGGGCGCGAGCGTCAGACCGAGGCGGTCGAAAAGGTGCTGCATGAAATCGGCGCGGATGCCGTGCCGCAGCTCCGCGTCTACAACAAGCTCGATCTGACTGACGTGGCGCCGGGGGTTGGGCGCGACGAGTATGGTAGACTTCAAAGCGTGTATGTGTCCGCGCAAACCGGCGCTGGAATTGAACTTTTACGTGAGGCGCTGTCGGAAATTCTTCGCGCTGGGCGTTTTCGGCATGAAGCCGGTGCGCCAGACGACCCCTCTCCTCGAACTGAAGTTATCTCTGAATAAATCGCTATGGCATGGAACGATCCCCAATGGGGCAACAACGGCAACCGCAACAAAAACAGCGGACCGCCTGACCTCGACGAGATCTGGCGCCGCATCAACCAGCGCCTCAATGGTCTGTTCGGCAAGAAAGACACCGGTGGCGGCAGTGGCGGCGGAGGGGGGTTCTCGCCCGAGGGCTTGCCGGGCGGCGGCAATCTGGTCGGCGTGCTGATCGGCGTGCTGGTGCTGGTGTGGGTAGCGAGCGGGTTCTACATCGTCGATACCGGCCAGCGGGGCGTGGTGCTGCGTTTCGGCCAATATATCGAGACCACCGAGCCGGGTCCGCGCTGGCATCTGCCGTGGCCGGTCGAGTCGCGTGAAATCGTCAACGTCGATCAGGTGCGCACCGTTGAAGTCGGCTACCGCAGCGACGTCAAGAGCAAGGTGCTGAGGGAATCGCTGATGCTGACGGATGATGAGAACATCATCGATCTGCAGTTCGCCGTTCAATACATACTGAAAGACCCGAAGGATTTTCTCTTCGTTAACCGTGGACCGGAAGAAACGGTGCTGCAAGTGGCCGAAACCGCGATGCGCGAAATCGTCGGCAAAAACAAGATGGACTTTGTTCTGTATGAAGGCCGCGCTGAAATTGCCGCGAGCGCCAAGGTGTTGCTGCAGCAGATTCTCGATCGCTACAACACCGGCATCAGCATCAGCCAGGTGACCCTGCAGAACATCCAGCCGCCCGAGCAGGTGCAGGCCGCGTTCGACGACGCAGTGAAAGCCGGTCAGGATCGTGAGCGCCTGAAAAATGAAGCCGAAGCCTATTTCAACGACATCGTGCCGCGCGCCCGCGGTGTGGCGTCGCGGCTGACGGAAGAGGCCGAGGGCTACAAACTGTCGGTGACTGCCAACGCCGAGGGTGAGGCCAGCCGCTTCGCGCAAATTTTTACCGAATACCAGAAGGCGCCTCAGGTCACGCGCCAGCGTATGTATCTCGACACCATGCAGGCCGTAATGAACAACACCAGCAAAATATTGGTGGACCAGAAGGGCGGCAACAGCCTCCTGTATCTGCCGCTCGACAAACTGCAGCAGACCGTGAGCCAGCCCTATAGCGGCGGCCCGGATGTGCTGTCGCAATCGGCGCCGGCGCCGGCCGCCACGCCCCTGGATGCCCGCACGCGTGACGCTTTGCGCAACCGCGACCGGGAGGCACGGCCATGAGCAAGTATCTCGGTTTCATCCTGATCGCACTGATTGCATTGCTGGTGGTGCTGAGTGCCAGCATATTCACGGTGGACCAGCGGCAGAATGCCCTGGTGTTCCAGCTGGGTGAAGTGGTGTCGGTGAAGACCAAGCCCGGCCTCTATTTCAAGCTGCCGCTGGTGCAGAACGTGCGCTATTTCGATACGCGCATCCTGACGCTGGACTCGGCCGATCCCGAACGCTTCATCACCTCGGAAAAGAAAAACGTGCTGGTCGATTCGTTCATCAAATGGCGCGTGATCGATGCCAGGCAGTTCTATGTGTCGGTCGGCGGTGACGAGAGGCGGGCGGAGATTCGCCTGAACCAGACGGTCAACGACGGCCTGCGTGCCGAGTTCGGCAAGCGCACCATCAATGCGGTGGTGTCGGGGAGTCGCGAGGAAATCATGAGCATCATCCGCGCCAAGGCAGACCAGGATGCGCGAACGATCGGTGTGCAGGTGGTGGACGTACGGATCAAGCGGGTCGATCTGCCCGAAGCGGTGTCGGAGAACGTCTATCGCCGGATGGAAGCCGAACGCAAGCAGGTAGCCAACGAGCTGCGTTCGACCGGTGCGGCCGAGGCCGAAAAGATCAGGGCCGACGCCGACAAGCAGAAGGACGTGATTGTTGCCGAAGCCTACCGCGATGCCCAGGGCGTCAAGGGTGAGGGCGACGCAAAGGCCTCTGCGTTGTATGCCGCTGCGTATGGCAAGAATGCCGAGTTTTATGCGTTCTACCGTTCGATGCAGGCGTATCGCGAAAGCTTCAAGAGCAAGAGCGACGTGATGGTGCTCGACCCCAGCGCAGACTTCTTCAAGTACATGAAGAATCCGCGTGCGGCCGGTGGTCAGTGACCGGTTCCGACTGGCTGGCTGCAATCGGATTGTTGTTGGTGATTGAAGGGATCCTGCCGTTTGCCGCGCCTGCCGTGTGGCGGGAGGGCTTTCGCAGGATGCTGGAACTTCGCGATGGCCAATTGCGTTTTATCGGCGCTGCCTCGATTATCGGCGGCGTTTTTTTGTTGCTGATCTGAACTGAAATGACTGCCTGGTTATTGCCTGAAAACGTCGAGGATGTGCTGCCGCCGCAGGCCTGGCGCATGGAGGGCATGCGGCGCGCGCTGCTCGACCTGTTCCGCGATCGCGGTTATCAGCTGGTGATTCCGCCGCTGATGGAATACGTCGATTCGCTGCTGACCGGCGTGGGCGCCGATCTCGACCTCAAAACCTTCAAGCTGGTCGACCGGCTCAGCGGACGCCTGATGGGCGTGCGCGCCGACATCACGCCTCAGGTAGCGCGCATCGATGCGCACCTGCTGGCGGCCAATGCCGTCAATCGCCTGTGTTACGCGGGCAGCGTGCTGCACACCCAGTCCGACGGCTTTCATCGCTCGCGCGAACCGATCCAGATCGGCGCCGAGTTGTATGGCGAAGCCGGCGCCGAAGCGGATCTCGAAATCCTCGGGCTGATGCTGCAGGGCCTCGCCGCATGCGGGGTGAAAACGCTGCAGCTCGACATCGGCCACGTCGGGGTTTACCGTGCGCTGGCGCAGGAAGCCCGTTTGAGCCGCGAGGTGGAACACCAGCTGTTCGGGGCGCTGCAGGCCAAGGACAGCAGCGCCGTGGCGGTTCTTGCCGCCGGTCTGCCCATCGCCTTGCGCGACGCCTTTGCCGCGCTGCCGCGCCTGTATGGCGACCGCGGCGTGCTGGCCGAGGCGCGTGCGTGCCTGCCGCCGCTGGCGGCAGTCGAGGCCGCACTGGATACCCTGGAGATACTCGACCGCGGCCTTGTCAACGTCGAGGCGACCTATGATCTGGCCGAGCTGCGCGGCTACGGCTATCACAGCGGGGTCGTATTTGCCGCCTACACCGGCGGGCGCAGCCATGCGATTGCGCAGGGCGGACGCTACGACGAAGTGGGGCGGGTATTCGGCCGGGCGCGCCCGGCCACCGGATTCAGTCTGGATTTGCGCGAACTGGTCATCGCCGGTTCCGATGTTCAATAAAGTGGCAGCACAATAAGGCAGTAAGGCAAAGGGAGATTCACCATGGCAGCAAAAAACGTCGTCGTCATCGGCACCCAGTGGGGCGATGAAGGCAAGGGCAAGATCGTCGACTGGCTGACCGACCGCGCGCAGGGCGTGGTGCGCTTCCAGGGCGGCCACAACGCGGGCCACACGCTGGTGGTGGCGGGCAAGAAAACCGTTCTGCACCTGATTCCTTCCGGCATCCTGCGCGACAACGTCACCTGTTACATCGGCAACGGCGTGGTGCTGTCGCCGACCGCGCTGCTGGAAGAAATGGACATGCTGCTGGCCGCCGGGGTCGACGTGACGGGCCGTCTCAAGCTCAGCGAAGCCTGCCCGCTCATCATGCCGCACCACGTGGCGCTCGATCAGGCGCGCGAAATCGCCAAGGGCGCCGGCAAGATCGGCACCACCGGGCGTGGCATCGGCCCCGCCTACGAAGACAAGGTGGCGCGCCGCGCGCTGCGCCTGCAGGACCTGTTCCACCGTGAACGCTTTGCCGCCAAGCTGGGCGAAGTGCTCGACCACCACAACTTCATGCTGAAGAACTATTACAAGGCGGAAGTGGTGAGCTTCAACCAGACGCTCGACAGCATGATGGCCATGGCCGAACGCCTGAAGCCGATGGTGGCCGATGTGCCGCGCAGCCTGTACGAGGCCAACAAGGCGGGCGAGAATCTTCTGTTCGAAGGCGCGCAGGGCACCTTGCTCGACATCGACCACGGCACCTATCCGTTCGTGACGTCGTCCAACTGCACCGCCGGCGGCGCCGCCACCGGTGCCGGCGTCGGCCCGAATACCCTGCATTACGTGCTGGGCATCACCAAGGCCTACACCACGCGCGTCGGCTCCGGGCCGTTCCCCACCGAGCTGTTCGACGACGTCGGCCAGTATCTCGGCGAGAAGGGCCACGAATTCGGCGCCACCACCGGTCGCCAGCGCCGTTGCGGCTGGTTCGACGCCGCAGCGCTCAAGCGCTCGATCCAGATCAACGGCGTGTCCGGCCTGTGCGTGACCAAGCTGGACGTGCTGGATGGGCTGGAAACCGTGCGCGTGTGCGTCGGCTACAAGATCGACGGCGAGGCCTGCGACATCCTGCCGGTGGGCGCCGAGTCGATCGCCAGCGTCGAGCCGATTTACGAGGATCTGCCGGGCTGGAGCGATACCACCGTGGGTGTGCAGGAATTCGACAAGCTGCCGCAAAAGGCGCAGACCTATCTGAAGCGGATGGAAGCGCTGTGCGAAGTGCCGGTGGACGTGGTGTCGACCGGGCCGGATCGGGTGGAGACAATCGTGCGTCGCCATCCCTACGAGGTTTGATGTATAAAATAAAGTCTGAAAAAGCAAAAAGCCGACACGGGGTCGGCTTTTTGCTTACAACATTTGGTGCCCAGAAGAGGACTCGAACCTCCACACCTTGCGGCACACGGACCTGAACCGTGCGCGTCTACCAATTCCGCCATCTGGGCAATAAGGCGCGCATTCTAGAGAGCAGAGATTAAATTGTCAACGACCAAATCGCGCAGCCGCGCAAACAAACACAAAATCCCGGCGATTCGCCAGGCCGATCCGTTCTACGAGCGTGAGATCGAACGCTACGAGTCGCCGCTGCCGAGCCGCGAATACATCCTGCAGTTGCTGACCGAGGCAGGCTGTCCGGTCGACGCCGACGCCTTTGCCGCACAGCTGGAAATCACCGAGGCCGAGCGCGAGCTGTTCCAGCGCCGCTTGGGCGCGA
Source organism: Thiobacillus sp. (assembly GCA_030692355.1). Taxonomy (GTDB): domain Bacteria; phylum Pseudomonadota; class Gammaproteobacteria; order Burkholderiales; family Thiobacillaceae; genus Thiobacillus. Next base: position 68,026 of record JAUYCF010000076.1, on the reverse strand, counting down.
TGCAGCGCGACGGCCAGCTGATGCTCAACCGCAAGCGCCAGCTGTGCCTGCCGGACAAGCTGGACCTGATCAAGGGCCGCGTCGAAGGCCACCCGGACGGTTTCGGCTTCGTGGTGCCGGAAGAGGGCGGCGACGATCTGTATCTGTCGCCCAAGGAAATGCACCGGGTGCTGCACGGCGACCGCGTGATGGTGCGGGTGGCGGGCCTCGATCGGCGCGGGCGGCGCGAGGCGAAGATCGTCGAGGTGCTGGAGCACGTCAACAAATTCGTCGTCGGCCGCTACTACCTCGAAGGCGGTGTCGGTTTTCTGATTGCGGAGAACCGTCGCATCAACCAGGATATTCTGGTGCCGACCGAGCACGCGGGATCCGCGCAGTCCGGCCAGGTAGTCACGGTCGAAATCGTCACCCAGCCCGGTGCGCACAACGAGGCGATCGGGCGAGTGGCCGAGGTCATCGGCAGCTTCACCGGGCCCGGCATGGAAATCGAGATCGCCCTGCGCAAGCACGACCTGCCCTATGTGTTTCCGCCGGACGTCGAGGCGCAGGCGTCCAGGCTGCCCGCCAAGGTGCAGAAAAAAGACATGGCCGGACGCGAGGACATCCGCTATCTGCCGCTCGTCACCATCGACAGCGAGACCGCGCGCGACTTCGACGACGCGGTGTACTGCGAGCCGCTCGGCCGCAGCGGCTACCGGCTGGTGGTGGCGATCGCCGACGTCAGCCATTACGTGCAGCCGCGCGACGCGCTCGACAGCGAAGGCTTCAACCGCGGCAACTCGGTGTACTTTCCGCGCCGCGTCATCCCCATGCTGCCCGAGGCGCTGTCCAACGGCCTGTGCTCGCTCAATCCGGAAGTCGACCGCCTGTCGATGGTGTGCGACATGCGCATCACCAGCACCGGCAGCGTCAAGGAATACCGCTTTTATCCGGCGGTGATCTATTCGCACGCGCGCCTGACCTACAACCAGGTGTGGAACTGGCTTTCCGGTGCGGCCGAACCGGAGCAGAAACACGCCGCGATGATGCCGCACCTGCAGGCGCTGGATAAGCTGTTCCGCACCATGCTGAAGGCGCGCGCCAAGCGCGGCGCGATCGACTTTGGTTCGACCGAAACGCAGATCATTTTCGACGACCAGGGCAAGATCAAGGACATCGTGCCGGTGGTCCGCAACGACGCGCACCGCATCATCGAGGAATGCATGCTGGCGGCCAACGTCTGCGCATCGGATTTTTTGCAGGAGAACAAGCAGCCCGCGCTGTACCGCGTGCACGAAGGCCCGACGGTGGAAAAACTGGCCGCGTTGCGCGGCTTCCTGGCTGAATTCGGGCTCGATCTCGGCGGCGGCGACAAGCCTCACGCCAAGGATTACGCCGCGCTGCTGGAGAAGATCAAGGATCGTCCCGACCACGGGCTGTTGCAGACCGTGATGCTGCGCTCGCTCAGGCAGGCGGTGTACAGCCCGGACAACAAGGGCCACTTCGGCCTGGCGTACGAGGCCTACACCCACTTCACTTCGCCGATCCGGCGCTATCCCGATCTACTGGTGCATCGCGGCATCAAGGCGGTGTTGAACAGCGAAAAACTGCCCGTCAAGGGGCTGGCTGAAATCGGCGCCCACTGCTCGATGACCGAGCGCCGCGCCGACGACGCCACCCGCGACGTCGACGCCTGGCTGAAAACCTATTTCATGCGCGATCGCATCGGCGATGAATACAACGGCACCGTGAGCGCGGTCACCAGCTTCGGGATGTTCGTCGCGCTCGACGACCTTCTCATCGAGGGATTGGTTCACGTGTCCGAACTCGGCCAGGATTACTTCCACTACGATCAGGCCAAGCACATGATGCTCGGCGAGCGGACTGGAAAACGATATCGCCTGGGCGACCGCGTGCGCATCAAGGTGATGCGCGCCGATATCGAGACCAGCAAGATCGATTTCAGCCTGGTTGAACAGGACGGCTCCGCGCACGACATGCAGCGCGCATTCGAGCAATCGGAGCCGAAAAAGAAGGCCGCCGGCAAATCCGGTTTCGGCCGCAAGAAGAAATGAGCGAGAAGACCGCCGAAAAACTCATTTACGGTTTTCACCCCGTACTGGCCCGCCTGCGCCAGGATCCTTCGGGCGTTCTGGAAATCTATCTCGACCTCACCCGCCGCGACGCGCGCGCGCGCGATCTGGTGCATCAGGCCAGGGACAACGGCGTCAAACTCGCGCAGGTCGAGGCGGATCGCTTGACCCGGCTGGTCGGCAAGGCTGCCAGGCACCAGGGCGTGGTCGCCCGCGTCAAGCCGGTCGCGTTGACGCAGTCGCTCGACGACGTGCTGGAAAACATCAAGGGCCCGCCGCTCTTGGTGATCCTCGACGGCGTCACCGACCCGCACAACCTCGGCGCCATCATGCGCTCGGCCGACGCCTTCGGCGTACACGCCGTCATCGCGCCGAAAGACAACGCCGTCGGCATCAACGCCACGGTGGAAAAAGTCGCCTCGGGCGCAGCGGAGACCGTGCCCTACATCATGGTCACCAACCTCTCGCGCACGATTGAAGAACTCAAGGAACACAACATCTGGGTCATCGCTGCCGACATGGACGGCGACCAGCCGCTATCCCGTGTCGACGCAAAATCCGGCATCGCCTGGGTGCTCGGCGCCGAAGGCGCGGGCATCCGCCGCCTGGTCAAGCAAAACTGCGACCAGATCGCGCGCATCCCCATCGGCGGCACGGTGGAAAGCCTCAACGTCTCGGTGTCTGCGGCGCTGTGCTTGTATGAGACGGTGCGGCAGCGCGGGACATGAGTCATCTCCAGGATTGAATGGCCGTCGTTTGTATTTGAAGCTGCTCCACGCGTGTACATCGACCGAAACAGCCCGCAGGCATAAAATGGGCGAACTGCCAGAAGGAGGCCGACATGCTGCAGACTATCGAAGTTGAAATTGACGCAACGGGGCACATCCACCCCCTGGAACCTGTGCAGTCGATTCCTCCTGGACGTGCATTGCTCACGCTTCTGAGGCCGCCAGTGGACGAGGCATTGCAATTGGCTGAAGCCGCACTTGCGGAAGACTGGCTGAAACCCGAGGAAGAGGAAGCATGGGCACACTTGCAGCTGGACAGGTAGTCCTTCTGCCGTTTCCGTTTTCCGACCTCACGCGCAGCAAGCTGCGGCCCGCCCTGCTTCTGGCCGATGCCGGTCGAGACGATTGGATCGCCTGCCAGATCACCAGCAACCCGTATGCCGACCCGCATGCCATCTTGCTTGCAACCGAAGACTTCACTTCGGGCGGCTTGCAGCGAGCAAGCTATGCTCGTCCCGGTAAATTATTCACCGCCAACATTTCCCTCTTCGCCGCTGCGGCAGGTTTGGTCGCGCAAGGCCGACTGGATGAAGTGCGCAATGCATTGATCGCCATCATTCAAGGGTAAATGGAGCCCAATGCGCACCCGTAGCCAAAGGTTGGGCAGCCCGCGTAGGTTGGGCTGAATGAAATGAAGCCCAACATATTTACTGTTGGGCTTTGCAGCCCAACCTACCCGCGCACCTTGCGATATGCCTCCAGCAAGCGCTGGTGAATCGCGCTGCCCTCGAAGTCGCTGCCTAGTTTGCTCAACCCGAAAAACCGCTCATCCTGATTGAACAGCGCGAACGCCTGTTCCAGCGTCTCGCGGCCGTACATCAGGGCCAGGGCGGGCTCGAAGGGGCTGGGGTCGCCGAGTCGGGTGAGGTCGGCGATGCAGCGGTAGACCTTGAGGCGCGCTTCGCTGCGCTGGCCGTATTGGGCGATCCAGGCGCAGCCTTCACGGATGGCGTCGTCGTCGCCGAGGGCGAGCGCGAGCAGCAGTTTGATCTCGCCGACGCGGATGTCGGTCCACGGCGAATCGGCATCCGGCGCCAAGCCGATCAGCACCGTGACCAGGCGGTCGTCCGCCAGTTCCAGTTCGCCGATCAGGTCGAACAGCTCCGCACATTCCTCGTCGGTCAGCTCGGGCAGGCGCGCAAGCGCCGGACGGATCAGGTTGCCGACGCTGTTGTTCTCGAATTCGAGTTCCTCGACCGGATAGATCTCGGAGACGCCGGGCACCAGGATGCGGCAGGCGTAGACGCCGAGGTGGGTGAAGTCGGCGATGTAGAGGTCGTGCCCGGCTCCGTGCAGCGCATCGACCGACCACGCGTAATCCTCTTCGGTCGTGGTGCCGAAATTCCAGTCGACGAATTCGAAGTCGGGGGTGTCGCGCAGGAACTGCCAGGAAATCACGCCGCTGGAATCGACGAAGTGGATTTCCAGGTTCTGCGGGTCGGCGATTTCGGCTTCGTCGAAGCCGGGGGCGGGGAAACCCGCCAGCGAATCGAGCGCGCGGCCCTGCAGCAGTTCGGTCAGCGCGCGCTCCAGCGCGACTTCGAAGCGCGGGTGCGCGCCGAAGCTGGCGAAGCAGCCCTGGTCGTTGGGATGCAGCAGGGTGACGTTCATCACCGGATACTTTCCGCCGAGCGAGGCGTCCTTCACCAGGATGCCGAAGCCGGCGCAGCGCAACGCGCGGATGCCGGCGGCGATGTGCGGATAGCGCTCGATCACGGCTTCGGGCACGTCGGGCAGGCACAGGCCCTCCGCGATGATGCGGAACTTGATGTGGCGCTCGAAGATTTCGGCCAGCGCCTGGGTGCGCGCTTCCATCAGCGTGTTGCCGGCCGACATGCCGTTGCTGACGTAGAGGTTGCCGATGAGGTTGACCGGGAAATACACGGTCTCGCCGTCGGCGAGGCGCTGGTAGGGGATGGCGCAGATACCGCGTTCGGCGTTGCCGGAGTTGAGGTCGATCAGCTGGTCGGCACGCACGCCGTCGTCGGGATTGTAGTGGGCGTGCAGTTCGGGCGTAAGCAGTTCGGCCGGCCAGGCGTCATCGTCTGAAGAAAACCAGCGCTCGTCGGGATGGTGGACGTAGCTGCGGTGGGCGATCGTCTCGCCCAGATAGAAGTGGGTCCAGAAATAATTGGTCGACAGACGCTCGAAATACTCGCCCAGCGCGCTCGCCCGCGCGGCCAGTTCCGAGGCGCCCTTGCCGTTGGTGAACAGCAGCGGGCAGTCGCGGTCGCGGATGTGCACCGACCACACGCCCTCCACCGGATTGAGCCAGGAGCGCTCCTCGATATGGAAGCCGATGGTTTCGAGCCTGGATTGCAGGGTGGCGATCGACGCTTCGAGCGAGGCGTCCTTGCCGGGGATGAAGTGTTCGGCGGTGGCGTGCATGGGGATACTCTTTTTTGGACAGCCGACAGCATAATCGATGCGTCAAGTGCGGCGTAAAATGACGGATGTCGATCCATCAACGAGGCAGCTGCAATCTGTGAATTCGCCCATGCCTGACCGTATCGCTTTACTCCCGTTGCTGCTTGCCCTTGCGTTTACCGGCCCGGTGGCGGCTGCCGCCCAGACGTTTGGTCTGGATGGCAGCCAGGCGGTGCTTGCGGCGCGTTCGCAGGCCGAGTGGGTGCTGCAGGCGCAGGTGCTTGAAAAACGCGCCGACTGGCCGGGGCTGCTGGCGTGGGGGCAAACGTGGGCACAGGCCGATGCGAAGAATCCGCTGGCCTGGTTCGTTCAGGGGCGCGCGCTGGGCGAGCTGGGGCGGTTTGCCGAAGCCATCGCGGCGTACCAGCGGAATCTGCGCTTCGCGCCCGGCGATGTCTATGCGCACAACAATCTGGGCAACACCTACCGCGACAGCGGGCGTCCCCGCGAGGCGATGCAGGCGTATCGCGCGGCCGTGGAAACCGACCCCGACTACATTCAGGCCTGGCACAACCTGGGGCTGACGTTCTATCTGACGAAGGGGCAGGCGGGGGTGACCCAGGCGCTGCAAAAGCTGCAGGCGTCCGACCCGGCGCTGGCCGACGTCTGGCGCACGCTGGCGATCGAATATTCGATCACGCGCGATGAACGGGTCGCGCGCCAGGCGGTGCGTGTGCTGCGCGGTTTGAGCGCGGCCGAACGCGCGCGCATGTTCGGTATCCTGTTCGACGAGGGGTGAATCGATTGGCTGCGGCTCGCCGTGGTCACACCGCGCCTTGCTCGAATTCCGCCACGACCTGCCGCAGGCGGCTGGCTTCCTGCTCCGGCCGCATCAGCCCGCGACGCTGGCGGGCGTGGCTCAACAGATCGGCATAAAAATCGGGGTCGGTTTCGGCCCTCGACAAGAGTGTAGCCAGCTGTCGTTCGTCGCCCACCGGGAAATAGCCGGGGTAGTCTTCGCCCAGCATGCCGATATTGCCGGGCATGTGCGAGGCCAGCACCGGCACATCCGCCGCCAGCGCCTCGCAGATGACGTTGGCGCCGCCTTCCATCACCGAGCTGATGACCATCAGGTGCGCGCGCGCCAGCCGCTTCAGCACCGTCCGGTGCGGCACCTCCCCGGCCCAGTGCCAGCGCGGCAGCTTGCTCTGCGCCATCTCCGCCGTTTCGGCCATCTCCCCGGAGAGGGCGCCGCCCAGATGCGTCACGCGAATCAGCGATTGCTCGGGCAGGTAGGCCGTCGCCAGCGCCGCCCGGAAGGGATCCTTTTCTTCGCGCAGGTTGCCGATCACCAGCACCTCGAAAGTATGGGCAGGCGCGGGCAGACGGGCAATGTCGGGCGACGACTGGTAGACCACCCGCGTCCTGGCGGCCAGATGCGCCGGCAGTTCGTCGACGCCGCGCGCCTGCAGCACGATCAGCCGGTGCGCGAGTTCCAGCGCCTGCTGGGCGTCGGCGTCCTGGTGGATGTCGCGATACAGGTCGGTGCCGGTTAGCGCCAGCAACAGCGGGCGGGTCGGAAAGCGCTCGGCAAAGGCGCGGATCGAAGCAAAGCTGCGCCGCGCATGCAGCGCCAGCATCAGGTCGGTGCTGCGGCCATCCCATTCCACCTGCGTCCGCACCGTGTGGCCCGCCTCGCGCAGGAAGCGCGCCCAGCGCGCGGCCGTGTGCCAGTTGCCGTTGCGGTGTTCGCGACCGTAGGGGGTGATGAGGGCGATGCGCATCGTATGAAGTGTAGCGTGCGATAGTGAAACGCGGATAATCCGGGCATGACCGAAACGCCCATTTCCTCGCGCGACAATCCCCTGTTCAAGCGGCTGAAAAAGCTGTCCGAGTCCGCCCGTGCGCGCAGGGAAGCGCAGATGACCCTGCTCGACGGCGAGCATCTGCTGACGGCGTACCTCGATGCGGGCGGCCAGCCGCATACCCTGGTGCGGGCCGCCGCGTTCGATGCCGCGCGGCTGACCCCGTTTGCCGCGCGCTGTTCGCAGGCCAGGGTCATCGTCCTGTCCGATGTGTTATTCGCCGAACTGTCCCCCGTCGCCACGCCGACCGGGGTGCTCGCCGAAGCCGCCTGGCTTGCGCCGGCGCCCGCCACGACGACGCCGCTGGCGATCGTGCTGGAAGACATCCAGGACCCCGGCAATCTGGGTTCCATGCTGCGTACCGCGGCGGCGGCGGGCGCCACCCTGGCGGTGCTGTCGAAGGGCTGTCACGATCCCTGGTCGCCGAAGGCGCTGCGCGGCGGGCAGGGCGCGCAGTTTGTGTTGCCGATCGAACGGGGGGTGGATGTACCTGCTTGGTGCGCGCAATTCAAAGGACAAAGCCTTGCCCTTGCATTGGCTGAAGATCGCAGTGTGTTTTCAAGCGATCTGACGGGCCCGCTTGCCTTCATTGTGGGCAACGAAGGCGCCGGGCTGTCGGACGATGTGCGTGCCGCGGCAACCGCAACGGTTCAGATTCCCATGCCGGGAAAAATGGAATCGCTGAATGCCTCGGCGGCATTGGCGATCGCCGTTTTCGAAGCCGTGCGGCAGCGCCTGGTCTGATTTTCCGGTTTTCAGCGCGGGTGCATCAGGCCGGTTTTTGCATGGCCCGCTCACCGCTGCGGCGGTCCAGTTTGGTTTTCAACTGGTTGGATTGGGCAAACTCCATGACGTGGTCATAGGTGGGGCGATCGGTGGATTCCAGCCAGGCGGCCACCACCAGGCAAATCTCGCCTTCGACAACGTTGGGTTGTACGCCTTGTGAATAACGCAGGCGCGGGTCAGCCAGGAAGCTGGCCAGGATAGAGACAAGGTTTTCAATCCAGATCGTTGGCTCGAAATTATCGTCACTTTCCATCATGCGGGTAAGACCCTGATTTTCTTCGGACATCAACCATGTTCCTTTTTCGGGGCAGGTACATATCGTTGTTTCGGCAGATTCAGACAAATCTGAAGCGCTGTAGCACGATGGTTTCCTGGGGGCATCGCGCGGGGGAGGCCCGGGTGAAAGCGCTTCGTGGCCAGCTTGAAGTGCCGATGCGCATTAGATGACGGTGAGCTTTGGTTGAACGTGTTGCGTGGAGTCGAATTCCCGCAGCCAGTCGCCTCCCGGTCGCGTCACTATTAAAGCTGGAAAGCCTCCTTGATGGCCATGCGCAACGCCTCAATACTCAGTACCCCATGGAGCACCTGCAGTCGGCGACCATCGGCGGCAAACATCAGGATGGTGGCGCCATTCACATTTTGTTGCCGAATAAACGCCGCGCTTTCCGGGGTATTCACATCCGCCACCAGAAACTCGATATCGTCTGCATAATCGTCGCGTATCGCGTCTACCGCCTCCATCACATGCAAGGTGTTCGCAGACATCTTGTCGTGTATCAATACCACCGTGTTGCGACCTTGGCCAATTCGGTCAAGATCGCTGCTGTAACCCGATGGAAGCTGTTTGATCACGAACAGGCCCGTCGCCAGCAATAACACCAGTGTCATCCACTTCGACCAGGGACGGCTCCCCGGTTTGCCTGTACTCATGCCTCAACTCCTTCAAGCAATACACTGGAAAGATAGCGTTTACCGGAATCCGGCAGAATCACTACCATGGTTTTGCCGGCAAACTCCGGCAGCCGCGACAACCGATCCGGCACCGCAACGGCGGCCATCACGGGAGATGTCCGACAGGATACCCTCTTCGGTCGCCCGACGGCGAGCCCTGGACGGCTCCTGCCTGCGCATGTGAAGGTCGACCGCCGCATTGAGGTTATCCGCAGCCGTGCGTGGCTGCTGCAGCCCCTGCTCAAACGGGCGGAAAGCGGGACGCTTGTGGAAAGACGGCCGCGTGGCGTGGCTTCAGGAATACCGCAGGCGCGCCGCGATTTCCTCCACCGACATGCGGGTGGTGTCCAGCACGGGCAGGCCATGCTGCCCGAATAGCCGTTTGGCGGCGGCAAGTTCGTCGCGGCATTGCCGCAGGCTGGCGTAGCGGCTGTCGGGATAGCGCACCTGGCGGATGGCGGCGAGGCGTTCCGCCGACAGGGTCAGGGCACGCAGGCGCGGCAGGTGGGCGAGCAGGACGCCGGGCAGGCTGTCCTGTTCGAGGTCGTCCGGCGTCAGCGGATAGTTGGCGACGCGCAGACCGTATTGCAGGGCGAGGTAGAGCGCGCTGGGGGTTTTGCCGACGCGCGAGACGCCGACCAGGATCAGGTCGGCCTGGTCGAGCCGTTGCGGCTGCAGACCGTCGTCCAGCGCCAGGCTGAAATTCACCGCGTCCATGCGCGATTCGTAGTCGTTCGCCATGCCGTGGGTGCGCCCGCCGCTGGGGGTGGCGGCCAGGCCCAGCGCGGCTTCCACGGCGGGAGCGACGAGGTCGAAGACATCGAACAGGCTGGCGCGGCTGTCGCGCAGGGCGGCGCGCAGGGCCGGGTCGGTCAGGGTGGAAAACACCAGCGCGCCGGGCGTGGCGGCAATCCGCGCCGCGGCGGCCCGCGCCTTTTCCGGGCTGTCGATGAAAGGCAGCGCAATCAGGCTAAACTCAAGTGCAGGAAACTGCGCCAGCACGCTCTTCGCCACCGCCTCGACGGTGACACCGGTGTGATCGGATACGCAGAAAACGCTGTGGCTTTTCATGGGGTGAATTATGCAGGCTTCAACTGACTATATCGTTTCGCTGGATAGCCTGTCGATGGCGGACGTGCCGCGCGTGGGCGGCAAGAATGCGTCGCTGGGCGAGATGATCGGCAATCTGTCCGGCGCCGGCGTCAAGGTGCCGGGCGGCTTCGCCACCACGGCGCAGGCGTTCTGGGATTTTCTCGACCACAACGATTTGCGCGCGCGCATTCATGAACGGCTGGCGGCGCTCGACGTGGCGGACGTGACGGCGCTGGCCGCGGCGGGGGCGGAAATCCGCGCCTGGGTCGAGGCGGCCGCGTTGCCGGCCGCGCTCGAAACCGGCCTGCGCACGGCGTATGCCGCGCTCGGCGACAACGTGTCGGTGGCGGTGCGCTCGTCGGCCACCGCCGAGGACCTGCCCGATGCCTCGTTTGCCGGCCAGCAGGAAACCTACCTGCACGTGCAGGGTGCCGACGACCTGCTGCGCTATGTAAGCAAGGTCTTCGCCTCGCTCTACAACGACCGCGCCATTGCCTACCGGGTGCACCACGGCTTCGCGCATGCCGACGTGGCGCTGTCGGCGGGCGTGCAGCGCATGGTGCGCTCCGACATTGCCTGTGCGGGCGTGCTGTTCACGCTGGACACCGAATCCGGCTTCCGCGACGTGGTGTTCATCACCGCCGCCTACGGGCTGGGCGAAACCGTGGTGCAGGGCTCGGTCAATCCGGACGAGTTCTATGTGCACAAACCGAAGCTGGCCGAGGGATTTCCCGCCGTGGTGCGGCGCGAGCTGGGCGAGAAAGCGACCCGCATGGTGTGGCGCGAAGGCGCGACCGTGATCGAGGACACGCCGGCGGAGCTGCGCCGGCAGTATTCGCTGACCGATGCCGAGGTGCTGGAACTGGCGCGCCAGGCGGTGGCGATCGAGGCGCACTACCAGCGCCCGATGGACGTCGAGTGGGCGAAGGACGGCGAGACCGGCGAACTCTTCATCGTGCAGGCGCGCCCGGAAACGGTGAAGGCGCGCGCCAGCGGCGTCGGCGAACGCTATACCCTGGAAGCTGCCGGCGAGGTGCGCATCACCGGCCGCGCCATCGGCCAGAAAATCGGCGTGGGCGAAGTGCGGCTGATCGCCAGCCCGGCGGAAATGAACCGGGTGCAGCCGGGCGACATCCTCGTCACCGACATGACCGACCCCGACTGGGAGCCGGTGATGAAACGCGCGGCGGCAATCGTCACCAACCGCGGCGGGCGCACCTGCCACGCCGCCATTGTCGCGCGCGAGCTGGGTATTCCCGCCGTGGTGGGCACCGGCGAGGCGACCACCATACTGAAGGACGGCGAATTGGTGACGGTGTCGTGCGCCGAGGGCGACACCGGCATGGTCTATGCGGGCAAGCTGGCCTTCACCGTGGAGACGCTGGCGATCGAAACGCTGGCCGAGCCGCCGGTGAAGCTGATGATGAACGTCGGCAATCCAGAGCGCGCCTTCGAGTTCGCGCAGATTCCAAATCACGGCGTCGGTCTGGCGCGGCTGGAATTCATCATCGCGCGCATGATCGGCGTGCATCCGCTGGCGCTGCTCGACCATGCCGGCCAGCCGCCGGACGTTCGCGCCGAGATCGATGCGCGCACGGCGGGCTATGCCGACCCGGTGTCGTTTTATGTGGACAAGCTGGCCGAGGGCATCGCCACCCTGGCCGCCGCGTTCTGGCCGCAGCCGGTGATCGTGCGGCTGTCGGACTTCAAGTCCAACGAATACGCCAACCTGGTGGGCGGCGCGCGCTACGAGCCGAAGGAGGAAAACCCCATGCTGGGGCTGCGCGGCGCGGCGCGCTACGTGTCGGCGCTGTTCCGTCCTGCGTTCGAGCTGGAGTGCCGCGCGCTGAAACAGGTGCGCGAAACGATGGGCTTTTCCAACGTCGAGGTGATGATCCCCTTCGTCCGCACGGTGGAAGAATGCGCGGCGGTGGTGAAACTGCTGGAGGCAAACGGCCTCAAGCGCGGCGACCATGGCCTGCGCCTGATCATGATGTGCGAGATTCCCTCAAACGTGCTGCTGGCCGACGATTTTTTGCAGCACGTCGACGGCTTTTCCATCGGCAGCAACGACCTCACCCAGCTGACGCTGGGCATCGACCGCGATTCCGGCCTGGTGGCGGAAGGCTTCGACGAGCGCAATCCGGCGGTGAAAAAGCTGCTGGCCGAAGCCATTGCTGCCTGCAAGCGGCAAGGCAAATACATCGGCATCTGCGGCCAGGGGCCGAGCGATCACCCCGACCTGGCCGACTGGCTGGTGGCGCAGGGAATCGGCTCGATGTCGCTCAATCCCGATACCGTGGTGGCAACCTGGCGGCGCCTGACTGCCTGACCCCCGCGCCTTGACCGATGGCGTGGCTCCGCCCATCGAAACGCGGCAATCCAGCGCCTTGGCCAAGCGGACATTACTGGGCTACCCAGACTTTCCATGGGCGAAGGCCACGTGGAATCGTATGCCGTGTCGCCGCGTGATGAGTTGATCGGTGTCTCTCAAGTGTCTCGCCGCCAGCCTGGATGTTTTCCCGTTGCAAAAGACACCAGCGCCAAACCATAAAACCGGCGCTATTGCATTTTTCATTGGATGGAAACCCGCGAGTTGGAATAACCATATGTTTGCAAAAGACAAATTAATGTGGCACGCAACGTGCTTATTAATGCGGGTCGCCAAGCGGAGGATGCGCGTGCAAGTGAACAGTCTGTTCGATCGTCTTCATGACCGCCCAGCCGGTATGGCTAGCCTGGTTAACAAGGACATCGATGTCCCCGGTTTGGGGTGTGTGCATGTGGTGCGCTCGGTCGATTGCCTGGGCGCCATGTGCCCGCGGCCGCAGTTGCTGACCATGAAGGTGCTGGGCGAAGTCGGGTCGGGTGCGGCCATCGAAGTGGTGCTCGACAATCCCACGGCTGTCGAGGGGTTTCCTGCGCTGGCGCAGGCGCTCGGCTGCACGCATCTCGCCACGGTTCGGGCACCTGATTGCTGGCGTGTTTACCTGCGCAAGGGTTTTTTTAAGGCAGTGCAATAAATGCAATATATGGGGCGGCCTGCCAGGCCCGCCGGTTTTGCTGAGGAGAGTGTGAGTGAATGTAGCGTCGGCAAGTATCGCAACTGAAACGCATTGGCTGTTTCGTAAAAGCAGTCTTCAGGCGATGGGTGTTTTCCTGCTCGTGGTCATCGGCTCGGTGTGGGCGTTGGCACAGGATTCGCGCTTCCTCTATCTGCTGGTTTATGTCTGGTTCGGTCTGGCATACGGTGTGCTGCTGCAGTACGGCCGCTTCTGCATGGCATCGGCGGTGCGCGACCTGTTTGCGGTGAAGGTGCCGCGCATGGCGGTGGGCATGATGATCGCCGTGGCGCTCTATGCGCTGGTGGCCACCGTGGTCACCCTGGCCGGTTTCAGCACGTTCCATCCCAATGCGATGGGCTGGCATATCGTCATCGGCGCGGCGATCTTCGGCTTCGGCATCGTCTTCACGGGGGGGTGCGCCTCCGGTTCGCTGTACAAGGCGGGCGAGGGCAACATGAACTCGATGCTGGTGATCGTGGCCATCTCGTTCTCGCAGGCCATCGTCGTCACCGCCAGCGGCTGGTGGGATTCGCTGGTGCCGCAATCCTGGATCGATTCAGCCGCCGCCAAGGACATGCCGGCTGAGCTGACCGTCAACGAAGGCTGGTTCGATATCTTCACCGCCGGCTACATCTGGGATCTCAAGGGTTCCACCACCGCCGAAGCGTTTGGCATGGCTGAGACCGCTACCGGCATCGTGCTCATGAATACGATGCTGACCGCGATCCTGCCGGTTGCCATCATCCTCGTTGCGCTGTACGTCTTCTATTACCGCAAGGGCCACCTGCGCCGCACCGGCAAGACCGCGCCGTCCCTGGGCGACGAAATCGCCGGCATCTGGGCCATGTGCATCTCGTCGAAAAACACCGCGCTGGCCGGCATCGGCCTGGGCATCCTCGCCGGCCTGCACATGTACGTCACCGGCGCGCTGCGCGAACACTATGACATTTTCAACTTCGGCGAACTGCTGGTGGCGATGGGCTATACCAACGGCCTGTCGATCCAGGACACCGTGTTCGATCCCGGCTACTGGTACATCACCACCCAGGAAGCGCAGTGGGGCGGCTGGATCATGCAGCAGCTCGGCATCAACAGCATGGACAGCATTTTCTTCGGCCTCGACAACGGCCTGCCCAACCCGCTGCTGAACGCCCCCGGCTTCATGTCGATCGGCATCATTCTCGGCGCCTCGGTGATGGCGCTGGCGCGTCGCGAGTTCAAGTGGAAGCTGCCGAGCTGGGAAACCGCGTTCTTCGCCATCGTCGGCGGCACGCTGATGGGCATCGGCGCCCGACTCGCCATGGGCTGCAACATCGGCGCGTTCTTCGCCACCGTCACCAACGGCGATCCCAGCGGCTGGGTGTTCCTGTTCGGAATGGTGATCGGCGCCTATGTCGGGGTGAAGGCCTTCACCTGGTACATGGACTGGAACGATGCCCGCAAGGGTTCGGAGTGCGGCCTCTAAGGGCTGCCCGGAAATTCAAGACAAGCAATCCGTTATTGGTTATCAAGGAGCAAGGTTATGGCAATGAGTTTCAACAAGACCGCCGATGGAGAATGGGAGCTGAACGTGTGCGGCTACGCCTGCCCGCATCCGCAGATGTACACCAAGAAAGCGCTGCAGAAGCTGGAAAGCGGCGACGTACTGAGCCTGGTTTTCGACAACCCTTCCTCGGGCGAATCGATCATGGCCATGTGCGAAGCCGAGGGTAACGACCTGATCGATCGCCAGGAGGGAAGCGGTTCCTTCACCTGGAAGATCAGGAAGGCCTGAGTCATGCAACTGGGTATCGTGATCACCGATGAACGCTTTCTGCCGCAGGCGAACGGCCTGATCGACGCGGCGACCGCGCGCGGTTGGGAAACCCTGAGCTTCCTGACCGACACCGGCGTCAACCTGCTCGCCGATGCAGGGTTTGTCGAGCGCGCCCGGGCGCGCCCGAACAGCGTTACCCTATGCGAGCACAGCGCCGGGCATTACGCCGCCGGCAGGTTCGACCTCAACACCCTCGCCGACATCGTCGTCGTCGGCGGCCAGTACCAGGACGCCGAACTCGTGCGCAAGTGCGACAAGGTGCTGGTTTTCTGAGGACGGGACATGGCTGATCAAAAACACATTCTGATGGTGGCCGTGCAGAAACCGGTCGAAGCGCTGCGCATGGCCAGCGGACTCACCCTGCTCGACGACGCCGTCACCATCGCCACCTTGGGCAGGCTGCCTGAAAGTGCCGGCGTGGCGGAACAAATGGAAGCGCTGGAATTCGCCGAGGTGCCCGTGGTGGAACTCGACCCCGCCGGTGACGCCATGGCGGTCCTGGCGGGGCAGATCCTCGACCATGACGTGGTGTATTGCGTATGAGCACGGAAAAACGGGTTTTGCTGATCAATCCCGCGGCGGTGCCGGCGATGCCGGGCCTGGCCGAAGCCTTGCGCGCCGCTGGTGCGCACGTGCGGGAAATGAATACGGACGATTACGGCGCATTGCTCGATGCGCTGGAACAGGACTGGATGCCGGTGGTGCTGAAAGCACCGCTGGATTGAAAGTGTTTTGCCCGCGGCCATGGTCGCGGTGGAGGTTGTGCATGGCCGGGACGGGCGGTTTTACCGCCGGCCCCGGCGGGCCGGCCGCTATGGGTGCGCCGTCTTGCCGTCCGGCAAGGTGGGCGCGGGCTTGATAATGGATGGAGGATTCTCAATGAACAAGCAGATGAATAGGGGCTGGGCCGGCATGACCGTCCTGGCAATGGCGCTGGGCCTGCAGGGCTGCGGCGGCGGCGGCGAGGACACGACAGCGCTGGTGACACAAATTCCGGTGAACACGCCGGCGGCGATCGCCCAGGTGTCGGCCGACGATTACAACCTGAACGAAAACGGCCTGATCACCGCAGCGACGCTCAAACGCTGGAAAGACAACTGGCTTGCCAATCGTCCGGCCGGAATTACCGGAAAGCTGGTCATCCTGCAGGTTTCAGGGTGCCTAACAACTTCAACTCCAGCGTGCCCGGCGGGCGTGGAATACATCAAGCCGAACGGGACCAGCGTGTTTACCTATCTTTCGCCTGGCAGCGAGTGGATTCAGACCCGCAGTAACGGCGTGATCGAGACGGCGAGCATGGTGCCGGACGGCGCCAGCATGGACGCGTTGCTGAAGAAATACGACATCGACCCGCAAAACGACATGATCGTCGCCGCCATGGGCGTCGGCAACACCGGCAACGCGATGGCGCAGGGCCGAATCTGGTACGCGCTGCGCTACTGGGGCGTCGACAAGAAGAATCTGGCCATCCTCAACGGCGGCAACCAGTGGATCAATACCAACGGCATGGGCGCTGGCGACTTCCAGGCAACCGCAAGCACGGCGCCTAACAACGGACACGCCTCGGTCAAAGATCTGCTGGTTGACAATACGCAGCTTCAGGCGACGGTGGGCGACATGCTGCGCGTCCTGCCCGCGAGCGATACCAACGTCCTGAACGACGGCGTCTTCATCTGGGATGCGCGCAACATTTCGCAATACAGTGCCGGCGAAACCAGCACTGCGAACACGATCACCCCGGTCGCGAACTACATGACCACCTTCCAGAACAGCGGCTCGCGTCAGGGCCATCCGTGGGGCGCGTTGCAGCTCGACTTCACCAATATGCTCGTCGCCGCCGAAGGTTATCGATACAAGGATAAGGCGGATTTGCAGGCCTACCTGGACGGCAACGTCAGCGGTGCCGGCTTCATCGCCGGAAACTACCAGCAGGTCGGCTTCGGCAATGCGTACCAGCCGGGCGACGTCATCTACACCTACTGCGAGACGACCTTCCGGGCGATGATCACCGGCGTCGCCAGTGCCGTGATTCTCGGCAAGCCGACCCGTTTCTACGATGGTGCGATGGTGGAGTGGAGTTCGCTGACCCCGGGAAGCGTCATCACCGACGCGACCGGCAATGCGATCCTGCCCGAGGATTCGCCGTGGCGCACCGACGCGAAGTCCTTCTATCGCGCGGCATCGAGCCCGACCCTGGTGGCCCAGCGCTACATCACCGATGCGTATGCCAAGTCCTCCAACGCCATCATCGAGGCGGACAAGGCCTACAAGTACGGCGAGGTGATCCCGACCGCCGGCACCAGCGCCCCGCCCGCCAACCCGTGCGGCGGCTAATTTCCTCCTGAACCTTGCTTTCTCCTATTCTGGCCCACGATACTCTCGTGGGCCTTTTTTTCGTGGAGCTGGATTTGAACCGCCTTTTTCATACGCGGCACTCGTGGGTGCTGCCGACCCTGCCGCTCCTGCTCGGACTGCTGTCAGGTTGCGGCGAGAAGCCTGCGCCTGCGATCGAGGCCTTTTTAAGCAAGCACTGGACCGAACCGATGCCGCCGCAGGGTGCTCCGCCGGCCACGTTCTCGCCGCTGGAAGCCTCGCTCAGTCCTGAGGCCTGCGGGCAGTGCCATACCGAACAGCTTGCGGCCTGGCGCACCTCGCTGCACAGCAAGGCAATGGGCCCCGGCTTGCGCTGGCAGCTCAAATTGATGGATCAGGATCAGGGCAACCGTTGCCTGCGCTGTCATGCGCCGCTGGCCGAGCAGAAAGCGCTGCTGGCGCTGGAGCACGGCTGGCCGAACGCACCGAAGCAGCCGCCGCCGGACTATGTCGAAGCCAACCTGGGGCATCAGGGCCTGATTTGCGCGGCCTGCCACGTGCGCGGCCACCAGCGCTTCGGGCCGCCGCCGCGCGCCGAGGTCGCCGCCGACATCCCGCATGGCGGCTTTACCGTATCCACGGCTTTCGGGGACAGCCGCTTCTGCGCGCATTGCCACCAGTTTCCGGATGACGGCCCGAGCATCGCCGGCAAATTGATGGAGGACACCTACCGGCAATGGCTTGCCAGCCCGTACGCCAGGGAGGGGGCCGGCAAGCAGACCTGCCAGTCCTGCCATATGCCGGATCGCCGGCACCTCTGGCGCGGTATTCACGATCCGGAGATGACGCGACGGGCGATCGATGTATCGTTGAAGCTGCATGCGCTTGGCGACGGCCGCTACGAGGCGCGGGCGAACGTTCGCAATAGCGGCGCGGGCCATCATTTTCCGACCTACATGGTGCCGAAGGTCGAGCTTGCGTTTTACCGCCACGCTGCCGATGGCGGCATCTTCGAACTGGGGCGCCAGGTGATCGGCTGGCAGGTCGATACGCCGATCACGCGGGAGCTGTTCGATACCCGCATCCCCGCCGGTGAGGCGCGCGATTTTCGGCAGCCCTTCACAGCGCCGGGCAGCGACTGGCGCGTGGTACTGGTCATGCGGGTGCTGCCGGCCGAGCATTACGAGCGCATCTACCGTGATAGTCTGAGCCGTGCCGACCAGTTGCCGGCTGCCGCGGTACCGTTGTTGCGGCAGGCGCTCGCCGAGGCTGTGGCGGCACGCTATGAGTTGTTGCGTATTGAGGCGGGCGTGGATCGGTGAGTAACCCGGCTGCGAGCGAACCCGGTAAGGCTGCTGGGGCGCGCGCGATTCGTCCAGTGGTGAACTGCTGCCATCCCGGTACCGATTGCAATTTGAAAGATCGCTGTTCATGGCACGTATTGTGCAATCTAAGCGGGCTTGCGGTATTGCAATAAGCTGTTGTTATATAGGGATAATGGCTTCTGGCATGGCTTGTGCTTTGGTAGGGTGTCGATAAGACAGAGGTGAACCGGAAACCCATGCGATCGACTGGTGCAGTGAATTTAATGGCCCTTGCCCTGCTGTTGGCGGCACCGGCCGTTGCGGCGGCCGAGCCGGAGCAGCCCAGGCTCAAATACCGCGGCAACGGGCTGGCATGCACATGCGCTTCGGGTACGAGCGAGGCGGAGATACGCAAGGCATGGGATGATCGGTTCAAGCAATCGGAAGGCGCCCGTCTGGATAATCTGGACGGGCTTCCCGCAACTCGTGACGAGCAAAGGAGAAGGGTAGATGAAGCGCAACCAAGGTAAGGGTAGTCTGTTGGGAAAAATCTGGCGCGGTGGCGTCATGCTGTCGCTGTTTGGCCTGGGTGTCGCAATGTTCACCGGCCTGGCTGGCAAGCACGCTGAAGATTCGACCGGGCTTGCGGCCACGGGTTGGGGGGGCGAGGCTACGGCGGCGCTGGCGGAAGGCGCGGCGCGGCTGTCGCCGATTTCTCTCGCCAATGCCTGCGGCCTGGGCGCTTCGAGTTGCTTCAAGTGCCACAATGGCAAGCGCGCGGCAGCGCCCGAAATGGATGCCGCCAAGGCGCCCTGGCATGCGCAGCACGCCAAGGTGAACAACTCGTGCGTAGGCTGCCACAAGGGGAATTCGAGAATCATGAAGCAAGAAGTGGCGCACGCGAAAATGCTCGCCAAGCCTCGTGACAACACGGCTGACGCCTGCGGCAGCTGCCATAAGGGTGACCTGACCAGGGTGCAGGGCGCTTATCAAGCCATTCCAGGAGCGAAATAACATGAAAATTCTGACCGTCCCGCGCAATACTGTTTCCCCGCTGTCCCGTGCCTGTGCTGTTGGCCTGCTCGCCGGTTTGCTGCCGCTGGGCGCAGCGGCTGGTCCCACCATCGAGTTCGGCGAGGAGGGTTCGCTCACCTTTACCTACGCCCTGCAGGGGTGGTTGCAGCACAAAGGATTCACTTCTGCAACCGATAACGGTTCGTCGAACGATGCTTTTTTGCGCCGCAACCGCCTGACCTTTTCCGGCCAGTACAACGACTTCGTGGGTTTTTATGCGCAGATCGAGGCCGGCAACGACAGCAAGCTCGGCGAGGACAACAAGAGCGTCTATTACCGCGACGCTTATGTGACCATGGACTATCGCGATGAGGTGCGCTTCATTGCCGGCCGCTTCAAGAACACCTTTTCGCGGGAGAACCTGGAGGCGTGCCTGGAGCCGCTGACCATGGACCGTGCCGAGGTGCTCTCCTACACGCCGTTCGGCGGCAGCCGCGATACCGGTCTGGCGGTCTGGGGCAACCTGCTGGATGCCAAATTCCAGTATCGCGTCATGATTGCCGACGGCCGCGAGGGCAACGAAGTGGCCGAGGACAATCCGCGCCTGACTACCCGCGTGCATTACAGCTTCTGGGAGCCGGAATTCAACTACGGCTATCTGGGCACCTACCTGGGAACGAAGAAGGTGCTGACCGTTGGCGCCGCCTACGATATGCAGGAAGGCGTCGCCTACGGCAACTATGTTGCGCGTAGCGACATCAAGGATTACAAGGCATGGACGGTGGACGCGTTCATGGAGTACCCGACTGCGAGCGGGGTCTACACGCTGTCCGGCGCGGTCTTCGAGTACGACACCGGTGGCGCCACCAATATGAGTCCGGATCCCGCACTGCCCGTCAACAGCGATCTCGAGGGCTATTACGTCAAGGCCGGTTACATGCTGCCCAACAAGGTCGGCAAGGGTCGTCTGCAGTTCTTCGCTCGTCACGAGAAGTCCGATTACGGCGTCAAGGACGGCGGTGTCGAGTATCACGACCAGAAATGGAACAGCGTCGGTGCGAACTACTATCTGGACGGACAGAAGTTGAAGGTCAGCTTCGAGTACGCGGATATTTCCTTCGATACCGAACACCCGACCAACCCGGCGCTGCAGGATTATAATCAGGCCACGCTTGGCCTGCAGTTCGTCTTCTGATCCGTCTCTTGCAGTGGTTCTGCACGGCCGCCCGGTGACTGGCGGCCGTGTTTTTTTTCGTGTTGTGCCAATCAAGTAGTCAAGAGGTATTGCCATCAAATCGCTGAGTTTGCGGGGGACAGCCAACCGGCGCCCCTTCATTTCAATCTTTCCCGGCCACCTGCTGCCGGCCGCGATTGCATTGCTGGCCGGCCTGCTGTATGCCTTTTTGGGTCCTTTCTGGAATGAATCGCACCTGCTCTGGCTATCCGGTTTCCTGCTGGCCGCCCTGTTCGCCTATCTGATCGTGCGCCTGCTTGGCGAACGGGCCGCGCTGAGGCGGCTTGAGCTTGGCATTCTTCACGCGCGCGAAGGTCTGCTGGAGCCGGCCTCGGCCGAACCCTACGCATGGACCAGCATCGGCCGCCTGATACCGGAATACAACACCACCATCGCCACGCTGCGGATGATGTTCCAGACCGTGGAGGAATGTCAGGGGCGCTTTCTCAACGAGCGCAACCGCAGCAACACCATTCTGCAAAGCCTGCCGGGCGCCCTGCTGAGTCTGGCCGACGATTTGCGCGTCACCATCGCCAACCGCCAGGCGGATGCGCTGTTCGGAGTCCGGCCGGGCGCGCTGATCGGCGCAAACCTGTTCGAACTGCTCGACGTCAACGAGCACGACCGTGAACTGCTGCGCGATGCCTTTCTCTACAAGCACATGATCCGAAACCAGGAAATTGCCCTCAACGTCGGGGGCGGCAAGCGTTTTTTCTCGCTCAACCTCGCCTTCTATAGCGATGAGGAAAACGACATGGGCGGCGTGTTGATCCTGCAGGACATCACCGAATATCGCCAACTGATGGAAAGCGTTGCGACGCGCGAGAAGCTGGTGGCGATGGGCCAGCTGGCAGCCGGCGTCGCGCACGAACTGAACACGCCCCTTGGCAATATACTTGGCTATGCGCAACTGCTCGACCGGGGCGCGGCCGGGCATCCAAAACTGGCGGGCTATGCCCGCATCATCGCCGACGAGACGCAGCGCTGCTCGCGCGTGGTGCAGGAATTGCTCGACTACGCGCGCAAGGACAAGTGCAGCGGCGAGACCTGCGATCTGAACCAGCTGGCACAAGAGTTGACCGAGACATTCATCAATTGCAGGCTTAAACGCTACCGGATCGAAATCGTGCTGGACCTGTGCCCGGAAACGCTGGTTGTCGAGGGGGGGTGCGGCCAGATCGACATCGTTTTGAGCAACCTGCTGGTCAATGCCATCGACGCGCTCGACAAGACATCGTCGCCGCGCATCGTCGTGCGCACCTGGGCGGAGGACGCCTATGCCGCCATCGCGATTTCGGACAATGGCCCGGGCGTGCCGCAGGATATCCGCAAGCGCTTGTTCGACCCCTTCTTTTCCACCAAGGACGTCGGGCATGGCTCCGGGCTTGGCCTGTCCATCAGCCAGGCAATCGTTACAAAACGTGGCGGCTTTATTGCTTATGATGCCGCGAATGGCGAAGGCGCGTGTTTTATCGTCAAACTGCCGGCAGTCGACCTGGAACGGGCAAAATCATGAAACAGGATGCCTCCGCTCCACGCGGCAATGACAAGGATGCCGGCATGGCCGATGCCATCCCGACCATTCTGGTTACCGAGGATGACCGCAACATGCGTGAGCTGATCCTCGCCGTGCTGGCCGAGTCGTCGATGACGTTCAAGGTGGCCAGCGCCGAGAACGCGCACGAGGCGATGGATTTCCTCGAAAACAACGACGTCGCCGTCGTGCTCTCCGATCTCCGCATGCCGGGCGCCGATGGTCTCGATCTGCTCAAGTTCGTGAAATCGCATGACCCGCAGACCCAGGTCGTGCTGATCACCGGCCATGCCACCATCGAGTC
Source organism: Thiobacillus sp. (assembly GCA_030692355.1). Lineage (GTDB taxonomy): Bacteria > Pseudomonadota > Gammaproteobacteria > Burkholderiales > Thiobacillaceae > Thiobacillus. The sequence continues at coordinate 45,521 of JAUYCF010000076.1, read as the reverse complement.
CGCCATCGACGCCCTCAAGGAAGGCGCCTACGATTACGTCCAGAAGCCGTTCGACACCATCAAGCTGCGCTGCGTAGTGGAAAAGGCGCTCGGTTTTTACCTGCTCTCGACCGAGAACCAGCGCCTGCGTCGGCAAAGCCGTGCCTACGAGGAAAGCGGCGAGATCATCGGCCAGTCCCAGGCGAAGGAACGGGTCGACCGCCTGATCGACGCCGCCGCCGCCTACGACTCCAGTGTGTTGATCTTCGGTGAAAGCGGCAGCGGCAAAGAGCTGGTGGCACGCCAGATCCACCAGCGCGGCAAGCGCCGCGACAAGTCCTTCGTCGCCATCAACTGCGCGGCGATCCCGGAAAACCTGATCGAAAGCGAGCTGTTCGGCTTTCGCAAGGGTTCCTTTACCGGCGCCGAGCGCAACAAGCCCGGCCTGTTCGAGGTTGCCGATGGCGGCACCCTGTTCCTCGACGAGATCAACAATGCCCCGCTGGCGTTGCAGGCCAAGCTGCTGCGCGTGCTGCAGGACGGCAGTTTCTACCCGACCGGCGCCACCGAACCCGTCCACGTCGATGTCCGCGTGATCGCCGCCAGCAACCGGCCGATCCCCGAACTGGTGGAAAGCGGCCAGTTTCGTGAAGACCTCTTCTATCGTCTGTCGGTGATGGAGATCAGCGTTCCGCCGCTGCGCGAGCGGCGCGAGGATATCGCGCTGCTGACCTACTATCTGCTGAACAAGCATTCGTTGCGCCTCGGCAAGCACATCGGCGGCGTCAGCACCACCGTGCTCGGCGCGCTGATGCGTTATGACTGGCCCGGCAACGTGCGCGAACTGGAAAACATCATCCAGCGCATGATCATTCTTGCCGAGTCGGATCATATCGATGCCGATGTGCTGCCGCCGCGGCTGACCGAACATAAGGACCCGCGCGGCCGCGCCCTCGACTATCTGCCGCCGCAAAGCCTTGACGAAGTGGAGGCCTATTTCATCCGCAAGACCCTGCGCGAGACGCACGGCGACCGCGCGCTGGCGGCGGAAATCCTCGGAATCGACAAATCGACGTTGTGGCGCAAGGTCAAGCGCTACGGAATTGAGGAATAATGCCGTCGATCGAACGCGCGTGTCGCGTTTCTTCCCGGCCGATGTCACCCTCCTGCCCGGCCGAATCGCCGCGGCACCCGGGCGCTTGGGCGGCCCGCCGGGTTGCGCCGCCATGCCTTTTATAGGAAGCTTGAACGCGATGCTGCTCGCTCCCCTTTTCGTCTCGTTGCGTCGCGCTTCCTGGTTGGGTGCACCGTTAAATCTGCTGTTGCTGCTGGCGCTGGCGGCCTTGCTGGCGCACTGGACCTGGCGCTTTGCCGCGCCTGTGCCGCCGCTGCCGGCAAGCGACGCGCGCGCCGACATCAAGCCGGGCGCGCAACTGGCTACGCTGCGTGCGGCGCATCTGTTCGGCGCGGCGCGGGGGGCGGCGGATGCGCGCGATGAGCCGGTGACCTCGCTCAACCTGAAGCTGCGCGGGGTGTTCGCAGCACTGGGCGGCCAGCCGGCGATGGCGATTCTGGGCGTTGACGGGCAGGATCAGGCCGTTGCCACCGGTTATGAAATCGTGCCGGGCGTGGTGCTGGACTCGGTGGCCCCCGACCACGTGATTTTGCTCAACCGCGGGATGCGTGAGCGCCTTGAACTGGATGCGGTGGGGCAGCCGCTGGCGCTGGCCGGCGGCGACATTCCGGTTTCCCGCAATGAATTCAACCAGGCCTTGGCCAACCCGCAAAGTCTCGGGGTTCAGGCGCGCGCCGGGAGTGGCGCGCAGCCCGGCCTGGTGCTGACCACGGTGACGGGTGACGGGCTGGCTGCGCGGCTGGGCCTGCAAAGCGGGGACACGCTGCGCATGGTCAATGGCATGCCGGTTGCCAATGTGCAGGACTTTGCGCGGCAGGTGTCCGGTACGGAGGGGGTGCAGCGCCTCACCGTAGTGGGCGAACGCCAGGGCAAGCCGTTTACTCTTTCCTACAGGCTGCAGTAGAAACAATGAACAACATGAAAAAAACACGATCGGGTTTCCCCCGCCGGCTGACGTTGAGCGTCCTGTTGTTTGCGCTGGCGCTGCCGCCGTTGCAGACCCAGGCCCAGACCCGGACCCAGGCTGACCCGGTCGTTCTCAATTTCGTCAACGCCGATATTCCCTCGGTGATCAAGGCGGTGGGCGAACTCACCGGCAAGAACTTCATCATCGATCCGCGCGTCAAGGGCACGGTGATCATCACTTCGGCGAGGCCGGTGCCGCGCGATCAGGTGTATCCGATCCTGCTGTCGGCGCTGCGCATGCAGGGCTTCTCGGCGATCGAGGGCCGCGGGGTGGTGAAGATCGTGCCGGAAGCGGAGGCGAAGCAGAATTACAGCGTGACCCGCGGCAAGCAGGTCAGCGAGAGCGGCGACCGGATCATCACCCAGGTTTACCCGCTGCAGCATGAGTCCGCCGCGCAATTGATGCCGGTGCTGCGGCCGCTGATCGGTCCCAACAACGCCATCGCGGTACTGCCCAGCAGCAACACGCTGGTGATTACCGATTATGCCGACAATGTGCGCCGGCTGAACGCGGTCATCGAGGCGGTCGACCAGCCGAGCGCAAACGATACCGCGCTGATCCGGCTGAACCATGTATCGGCGGTGGACGTGGCGCAGTCGCTGGGGCGGCTGATGTCCGAGGGTGCCGCGGCGGCGGGGCAGCCGGGCGGTGCGCGGCTGATGATCGTGCCGGATGTGCGCTCGAATTCGCTGCTGGTGCGCAGCGACAATCCATCGCGCATCCAGACGCTGCGCGGCCTGGTCGCCGGGCTCGATGTGGCGGGCGCGGCGGGCGGCAACATTCATGTGGTGTACCTGCGCAATGCCGAAGCGGCGAAGCTGGCCGAGACCCTGCGCGGCATTCTGACCGGCGAGGCGCCGATTGGGCCGGTGACGGCCAGCATGACGGGAACCACGCCGGCCGCCAGCCAGACGGCCAGCGTCAGCCCCGTATCCGGCGCCGCCGGCGGCAGCATGATCCTCGCCGACACGGCGACCAACTCGCTCGTCATCAGCGCGCCGGACGTGACCTACAATGCGCTGCGCGCGGTAATCGACAAGCTCGACGCGCGCCGCGCACAGGTGTTCGTCGAGGCGCTGGTGGTGGAGATCACCGCCGAGAAAGCGGCCGAGTTCGGCATCCAGTGGCAGGACCTGCGCGGCATCGAGAAGAGCGGCACGAATTTTATCGGCGGCACCAACCTCGGCGGCCGCAATACCGGCAGCAACATCCTCGACGCCGCGGTCAACCTCGGCACCCTGGGGCAGGGGCTGAACATCGGCATCGTCAGCGGCACCATCGACATCCCCGGTCTCGGCGTGGTGACCAACCTCGGCGCGCTGGCGCGGGCGCTGGAATCGGACGCTAACGCCAACATCCTGTCGACGCCCAACCTGCTGACCATGGACAACGAGGAGGCGAAGATCGTGATCGGCCAGAATGTGCCCTTCATCACCGGCCAGTATGCGCAGACCGGCTCGACCACCACGCCGAGTCCGTTCCAGACCATCGAACGCCGCGACGTCGGACTGACGTTGAGGGTGCGGCCGCAGGTGTCGGAAGGCGGCTCGGTCAAGCTGCAGATCTATCAGGAGATTTCCAGCCTGCGCCCGACCACCACGGCGGCCGACATCATCACCGACATGCGCTCCATCGATTCCACGGTGCTGGTCGACGACGGCCGCATCATCGTCATCGGCGGGCTGATCCAGGACACCATGCAGGACGGTGTCGACAGGGTGCCGCTGCTGGGGGACATCCCACTGGTCGGCCATCTGTTCAGGTCGGAAAAGCGCAAGCGTATGAAAACCAACCTGATGGTGTTCCTGCGACCGCACGTGCTGCGCGACACCAGCAGTTCGGACGTGCTGACCGGCGAGCGTTATGACTTCATCCGGCAGAAACAGGCCGAGTTCCGCATGCAGCCGCATTTTGCCCTGCCCGACATGCAGATGGAGCCGCTGCCCGAGCTGATGAATCCGCCGCTGCCCCAGCTGCTCAACCAGCCGCCGCAGCCCGCCCAGAACACGCCACTGACGGCGCCCTGATGCCTGTCATGGATACGACCGCGACCCACGTTCCGGATTCGCAGCTCGCCACACTGCTGCCTTACGGCTTTGCACGCACCCGCGGGGTGCTGGTGGCGCGGCGCGTCGGCGACGAGATGGAGGTGTGGCTGCGCGAGGGCGCCGAGCCCGCCACCCTGGCCGAGGTGCGGCGCATCCTCAAGTGCCCGCTGCAGACGCAGGTGCTGGCGCCGGAGCAGTTCGAGCGCGTCCTGACACTGGCCTATGCGCGTGGCGAAAACCAGGCGGCCAGTCTGGTCGACGACATGGCGCAGGGAATGGACCTGCAGCAGCTGGCGCAGGACATTCCCGAGGTGGCCGACCTGCTGGAAAGCGAGGACGACGCGCCGATCATTCGCCTCATCAATGCGCTGCTGACGCAGGCGCTGCGCGAGAATGCGTCCGACATCCATATCGAACCCTACGAGACGCGCTCGGTGGTGCGCTTTCGCATGGACGGCGCACTGCGCGACGTGATCGAGCCGAAGCGCGCGCTGCACGCGGCGATCGTTTCGCGCATCAAGGTGATGGCGCAGCTCGACATCGCCGAGAAGCGCCTGCCGCAGGACGGCCGCATCACCCTGCGGCTGGCCGGGCGGCCGGTGGATGTGCGGGTGTCGACACTGCCCACCGGCCACGGCGAGCGCGTGGTGCTGCGTCTGCTCGACAAGCAGGCGGGGCGGCTGGAGCTGGGCCGCCTCGGCATGAGCGACCACACCCTGACCGGGCTTGACGAGCTGATCCGCCGCCCGCACGGCATCGTGCTGGTGACCGGGCCGACCGGCTCGGGAAAAACCACCACGCTCTATGCGGCGCTCTCAAGGCTCGACGCCAAGACGCTCAACATCATGACGGTGGAGGACCCGATCGAGTACGACCTCGACGGTATCGGCCAGACCCAGGCCAACCCGCGCATCGAGCTGACTTTTGCGCGCGCGCTGCGCTCCATCCTGCGACAGGATCCGGACGTCATCATGATCGGCGAAATCCGCGACCTGGAGACCGCGCAGATTGCGGTGCAGGCTTCGCTCACCGGCCATCTGGTGCTGGCGACGCTGCACACCAACGATGCTGCCAGTTCGGTGACGCGTCTGATCGACATGGGGATCGAGCCTTTTCTGCTGGCATCGAGCCTCCTGGGCGTGCTCGGCCAGCGCCTGGTGCGCAGGCTGTGCCCGCTGTGTCGCCAGCCGCACGCGGCGAGTGACAAGGAACGCGCGGCGATCGGGGAGCCTGCGCTGGACGGGCCGTTGTTCAGCGCAGTCGGCTGCCCGAGCTGCAATTCCACCGGCTATCGCGGCCGTACCGGCATCTATGAATTGCTCGCGGTCGACGAGCCGCTGCGCCGCATGATCCACGACGGCGCGTCCGAACAGAACCTGCGCGGCCACGCCGTGGCGCAAGGCATGGCCAGCATGCGCCAGGACGGCATGCGCTGGGTGCGTGCCGGCGACACCGCACTGGAAGAAGTGCTGCGCGTGACGCGCGAAGCCTGAGCGGCTGGATCGGCATGGCTGCATTTCGCTACGAGGCTTACGACGCTGCCGGCCGCCTGAAGAAGGGCGTGCTGGAAGCCGACACTGCGCGCCAGTTGCGCGCCCGGCTGCGCGAACAGGGGCTGCTGGTGGCGGAAGTAGCGACGGTGTCCGAAGCCACCATGGCGCGCGGCAGCAACCGCTGGCATTGGCGGCGCGGTCTGTCCGGCACGCAACTGAGCCTGGTCACGCGGCAGTTCGCCACCCTGCTGGCCGCCAGCCTGCCGGTGGAGCAGACGCTCAACGCCCTGATCGAGCAGGCCGATACCGACTATCAGCGCCAGGTGCTGGCCGGGGTGCGCGGCGAGGTGCTGGCGGGGCATTCGCTGGCGCGCGCGCTGCAGAAATATCCGCGCGTGTTCCCCGAGCTGTACGTCACCCTGGTCGCGGCCGGCGAGCAGTCCGGCCGTCTCGGCGAGGTGATGGAGCGGCTGGCCGACTACACCGAATCGCATCAGGCGCTGCGGCAGAAGGTCGGACTGGCCTTCATCTACCCGGCCATCGTCACGCTGGTGGCGGGTACCGTGGTGCTCGGCCTCTTGACCTACGTGGTGCCGCAGGTGGTGAGCGTGTTCCAGAATACCAACCAGACGCTGCCGTGGCTGACCCGCGCACTGATCGGGCTGAGCGATTTTCTGCGCGCCAGCGGCTGGCTGTGGCTGATCGCGATCGCCGTGGCGATCTGGGCGGCGCGGCGGGCGCTGCGCCTGCCGCCGACGCGTCTGCGTTTTCATCGCTGGCTGCTGCGGCTGCCGCTGGTGGGCGCGCTGGTGCGCGGCGTCAACAGCGCACAGCTGGCGAGCACGCTGGCTATTCTGGTGGGCAGCGGGGTGCCGCTGCTGGCGGCGCTGCACGCCGGCGCCGGGGTGGTGAACAATCTGCCGATGCGGCAGGCAGTGGAAGAGGCGGCGCGCAAGGTGCGCGAGGGCGGCAGCCTGAGCCGCGCGCTCGCCGCCGCGAAACTGTTTCCGCCGATGCTGGTGCACATGATCGCCAGCGGCGAGGCGAGCGGCCGCCTGGTGCACATGCTCGAGCGCGCCGCCGCCCAGCAGAGCCGCGAAATGGAAAACCGCGTGATGGGGCTGACCAGCCTGCTGGAGCCGCTGCTGATCGTGGTGATGGGGGTGGTGGTGCTGGTGATCGTGCTGGCGATCCTGCTGCCGATTTTCGAGATGAACCAGTTGGTGCGCTGATGCGCCGGTCGATGCATGAATTGCGCTGAACGCGCGACCCGGCCGTATCACCTTGCGCACGCGCTGCAATTTTTTATAACGCGGGCTGTTTTTTCGCGCCCGTTGATTTAATTGGAAAGGATCGACATGAAATCCGGATCACACAAACCAGGCCAGGCCGCGCGCGGATTCACCCTGATCGAGATCATGGTGGTGGTCGCGATTCTCGGCATTCTCGCCGCGCTGGTGGTGCCGAAGATCATGGGCCGGCCGGACGAGGCGCGCATCGTTGCCGCCAAGCAGGACATCGCCTCGATCAAGCAGGCGCTGAACCTTTATCGTCTCGATAACGCGCGCTATCCGGCCACCGATCAGGGCCTGCAGGCGCTGGTGGAAAAGCCGACTTCCGGGCCGATTCCCGGCAACTGGAAAGCCGGCGGCTATCTCGAGCGCCTGCCCAACGACCCCTGGAACGCGCCCTACCAGTATCTGAACCCCGGGCTGCACGGCGAGATCGACGTTTTCAGCCTGGGCGCGGACGGTGCGGCAGGCGGCGAAGGCAACAACGCGGACATCGGTTCGTGGGAGCTGTAAGCCAGCGCGGCTTCACCCTGATCGAGGTTCTGGTGGTGCTGGTGATCATCGGCATCATGGTTGGATTGGTGGGCGTGCGCCTGATGCCGGACGACGACCGCGTGCTGGCGAACGAGGTGCAGCGGCTGGCGCTGCTGCTGGAACAGACGCGCGACCAGGCGGTGGTATCGGGCGAGCCGATTGCGTTTACGGTGGAGCAGGGGGGCTATCGTTTCTGGGCGTTGAACGAGGACAGGCAATGGGTGCCGCGCAGCGGCGACGATCTGCTGAAGGACCGCAGCCTGGCGAGCGGCGTGCGTCTGCTGGCACTGCGGGTGAATCAGGCCAGTCTGGAGGCGGGCGAGCGCCTGCTGTTCCTGCCGTCCGGCAGCAGCGCGCCATTCACCGCCGACCTGGCGCTCAACGCGGCGCGCGCGCGCATCCGTGGTGACAGCCTGGGCCGGGTACGCGTCGAGACGCAGCGGGATATGGCCGAATGAGCAGGCAGTCGACGCGCGGCTTCACCCTGATCGAGGTGCTGGTGGCGCTGGCGATTCTGGCGATCGCGCTGGCCGCCGCCAGTCGCGCGTCGGCGATGATGGCCGACAGCTCGGTCGAGCTGCGGCAACGCCTGCTGGCCAGCTGGGTGGCGCAAAACCGTCTGGCCGAACTGCAGGCGCGGCGCGCCTGGCCCGATGCCGGCACCCGCGAAGGCGAGGTGGAGCAGGCGGGATTGAAATTGACGTGGCACGAAACCGTCAGCGCCACCCCCAACCGGGCGTTCCGCCGCGTTGAAATCCGTGTTGGCGCGGCGGGGGGCGACGAGCATGCACTGGCACGGCTGACCGGCTATCTGGCGCGTGCCGAGAGCAAATGAGGCAGCGCGGCTTCACCCTGGTGGAAATGCTGGTGGCGCTGACGATCTTCGCGCTGATGTCGGTGCTGGCCTACCGCGGGCTGAACGCGGTTCTGCAGACGCGCGAGCATCTCACCGAGGACAACCGGCGCTGGCGCGACATTGCGCTGACGCTGGCGCAACTGGAGCAGGACATGAGCATGGCGGTGGACCGGCCGGTGCGCGACAGCGGCGACCTGCCGCTGCCGGCGCTGGCGGGCAACCCGCAGGCCCTTGGTGCCAACGACGCGCAGCTGAGTTTCAGCCGCATGGGCATGGCGTGGCAGACCGGCGTGCTGGCGGATGTTCAGCGTCATGGCTACCGGCTCAACAACGGCACGCTCGAGCAACTGGTGTGGCCGGTGCTGGACCGGGCGCCGCTCACCGAGCCCGTGGTGCATGCATTGCTGGAGCGGGTGAACCGCTTCGAGTTGCGCTACCTCGACGGCAGCGGCAACTGGCAGCCGCGCTGGCCGCTGCCCGGGATGGCGGCGCTGCCGGCGGCGCTGGAGGTGGTGCTCGAACTCGACGGCGGCGTCGCCGTGACGCGGGTGTTTGCCCTGCCATGAGGCGCCAGCGCGGCATGGCCGTCATCACGGCCATCCTGGTCGTCGCGCTGGTGGCGAGCGCCGCGTCGTTCATGGCGTGGCAGCAGCAGTTGTGGGTGCGCCAGGTGGAAAACCTCAATGAACAGGCGCAAAGCAGGGTGGTGGTGCTGGCAGCGCTGCAGTGGGCGCGCTCGACGCTGGCGCAAGACGCGCACGGCAGCAGCGTCGACCATCTGGACGAGGGCTGGGCGCAGGCGCTGGCGCCGCTGCCGGTGGAGGGGGGCGAGCTGGCCGGCGAACTGACCGACCAGCAGGGGCTGTTCAACCTCAACAGCCTGGTGCGCGGGGGCAAGGTCAGCGCGACCGATCTCGCGGTTTTTAGCAAGCTGCTGGAGCTGCTGCAATTGCCGCCCGGGCATGCTGCCGCCGTGGTCGACTGGATCGACCCCGATGCCGTGGTGACGCATCCGGGCGGCGCCGAGGACATGGATTATCTGGCGCTTGATCCGCCTTACCGCGCCGGCAACCGGGCCCTGACGACGGTGGACAGCCTGTACCGCATCAAGGGCTTCGACGCGGTGGCGGTGGAGCGCCTGCGCCCCTTCGTGACGGCGCTGCCGCAGGCGACGCCGGTCAACGTCAATACCGCGCCGGCGGAAGTGCTGGCGGCGGCGATCGCCGACCTGCCGCTCGACCAGGCGCAGGCGCTGGTGACGGCGCGCAAGGCGCAGCATTTCAAGGACATCGCCGACTTCCGCGCGCGGCTGCCGAAGACGGTGACGCAGGTCAACGAGACCCTGCTGAGTGTCGGCAGCCGCTATTTCCTGGTTACCGGCCATGCCCGCTTCGGCCGTGCGAAAGTCGGCTGCCAGGCCCTGCTGGAACGTGAAACGACCGCCTGGCCGAAGCTGGTGTGGCAAAAGAATATCTGATCCAATCGAATCCTGACCATGAGCCTGCTGCGCATCCATATCCCTTCTTCCTGGCCCGACACCGAGCCGGACGCTTCATTGCCCTGGTGCCGTCTTGGTACGCGCGGCGAGCGGCTCGATGCCGGCAGCGCCACGCTCGCCGACCTGCCGCGCGCCGAGGCCTGCGAACTGGTGATTCCGGCGGAGGCGGTGCTGCTGACCCGCGCCACCCTGCCGCGCGGCAGCAAGCGGAAAATGCGGCAGTTGCTGGCGTACGCGATCGAAGACCGGCTGGTGGCCGAACCCGACACGGTGCATGTGGCCGCCGGCCCCACGCTGGGCGACGGCCAGACTGCGCTGGCGGTGGTCGACAAGGCCTGGCTGGCGCGGGTGCGGGCGCGTTTGGACGGAGCCGGCCTGCGGCCGCGTAGCGCCTGGCCGGAAACCCTGCTGCCGGCGTTGCCGGCCGATGGCTGGGTGATGGTGTGGGGGGGCCGTGGCGGCTTCCTGCGCAGCGGCGAGCATGCGGGCATGAGCCTGGACGGCGGCACGCCCACGCAGCCGCCCACCGCACTCGTGCTGAGCGTGGCGGAAGCGCGTGCGGCGGCAGCCTTGCCGCATCACCTGCTGTTGCGTCTGCGCGAAGGCGCGCCGCCGCCCGATGTCGAAGCCTGGAGCCATGTGCTGGGCGTGGCGGTCGAGGTGGGGGTGGGATGGATGCCCTTGCAGCATCCGGACGCCGCCCATGGCGGCATCGATCTGCTGCAGGGCGCATTCGCATCATCGGGTACGGGGAGCGGGTGGCCCAATTTGCGGCTGCCGCTGATTCTGGCCGGGCTGATCGCCTTGCTGCAGGTCGGGGCGACGGCGACCGAGTGGTGGCTGTTGAGCCGTGAAAAGCAACACCTGCAGGCGGCGATGGAAGAGCGCTTCCGCGAGGCCTTCCCCGACGCGCGCGTGATCGTCGACGCGCCGCTCCAGATGCAGCGCAATCTGGCCGAACTGCGCGGCACGGCGGGCCAAATGTCGCCGTCTGATTTTATGCCCTTGCTGTCGCGCGTGGCGCCTGCGCTCGACGCCGATAGCCGCGGCCTGCGCGCGATCCGCTACGAAGCCAGCCAGCTCGGCCTGGAAGTGACGGTGACCGACCAGGCGGCGGCCGAGAACTTGTTGAAGCGCCTGACCGACGCCGGCCTGGCCTGCCAGCTGCAAAGCGTCAGCGGCACGGCGCCGCAATCGCTGGCGCGTTTCACGATTACGGGGAATACGCCATGAAAGACCTGCTGGTTCAATTCTGGCGCACGCGCGTGCCGCGCGAACGCTTCGTCCTCGCCGGCGGCTCGGCGCTGCTGGTGCTGGCCCTGGGGTTTGCCTACGTCTGGCTGCCGATGCAGCGCGACGTGGCGCTGCTGCAGCAGGCGCTGCCGCAACTGCGCGCCCAGGCCCGGCAGTTGCAGCAGGACGCGCAGGAAGTCGCCCGCCTCAAGGCGCAGCCCGCGGCGATCCGGGAGATGGGCAGCCTCGCACACGCAGTCGAGCAGCGCGCGCTGGCCACGGGCCTGCGCGAGCGTATCGAATCGATCACGCCGCAGGATGCCGGCCACGTCCGGGTGCTGTTGCCGCAGGTGGCGTTCGACGCGTGGATCGCCTGGATCGGCGAGTTGCAGGCGAGCCACGGGGTGCGGGTGGAATCGGCCCGCATCGAGGCGACTGCCGCCGCCGGCATGGTCAGTGTCGACGCCGTGCTGGTGGGCGAATGATGGCGGATCGCGCGCCCTTCCGTTTGCGCGGGCCGCATTACCTGCTGGCTGCGCTGGTGTACCTGGCGCTGCTGCTGGCGTGGGCGCCGGCCAGTCTGCTGGCGTGGGCACTGCCGCACTTCACCCGGCAGGCGGTGTCGCTCGATCGGGCCGAAGGAAGCGTGTGGCGCGGCCAGGCCGCGGGGATTCGGGTGAAGGCTGCGGCGTCACCCGATATGCAACTGGGCCGCATTCGCTGGCAGTTGCGCCCGCTCGATCTCTTCGCCGGCCGCATCGGCTACCGGCTGCAACTGACGGGTGCGGGCATCGATGCGCGGGGCGTGTTGCGCGCAGGCGCGAACAGCGGGGAACTGCTGGAAACTCAGGTCGAACTGCCGGCAAAATGGCTGGAACAACTGTCACCCGACCTCGGTTTGTGGCAACCGGGCGGTCGACTGGTTTTGAAAGCCGACCACATCGCCTTCAGCCGGAGCGGCACCGAAGGCGATGCCACCCTCCGCTGGCTGGATGCCGTTTCGGGCCGGGTGCGGCCACGACTCGGCAGCTACCGCGCGGACGTGGAAGGTATGGAAAGCGGCCTGAAATTCAAACTGTCGACCGAATCGGGGCCTCTGTTCCTGCAGGGTTTGGGCAGTTGGGATCGCCGGCGCGGCACGGTTTTCAACGGTGTGGCCCGTGCCGCCCCGGATAGCCGGGCGGAACTGGATGGGCTTTTGAGTCTCATCGGTCCGGCCCAGCCGAATGGCGACCGCGTGATCCGCATCGCGGGTTGATGCAGCAACCCTCCGGGGCTCGTCGATTCTGCACTTTTACACATGGAGATTGAAGCCATCGAGTGTTAAACGTCGCATATTTAAGATAAGCTCTGCGCCGATATTCCACGATGTATCCCACGATTGATGATGCCAAGTATGCTTTCTGCCAATGGACTGGCCTGCGAACGCGGCGAGCGCCTGCTGTTCAGGAACCTGGGTTTCGAGTTGGGGCGTGGCGAGGCTTTATTGGTGGTGGGGGGCAATGGTCGCGGCAAGACCAGCCTGCTGCGCATCCTCTGCGGCCTGTCCGCGCCCGCCGCCGGCGTTGTGCGCTGGCGTGGCGACCCCCTAGGCAAGGCGCACGAACAATATGGGCGGGAGATGGCCTATCTCGGCCATGCCAACGGCATCAAGGACGACCTCACCCCGATGGAGAATCTGCGGATCGCGGCGGCACTGAACGGCCGCGAACTAGATGCCGGAACCGCGACCGCTGCGCTGGAGCGGGTGGGCCTGTCGCGTTGCATGGATTTCCCTGCCCGCGTGCTGTCTTTCGGCCAGCGCCGGCGCGTTGCGCTGGCGGGGCTGATGACGGCCGGCGCGCTGCTGTGGATTCTCGACGAACCGCTGACCGGGCTCGACGTCGAGGGGGTCGCGATGGTGGAGCGGATGATCCGCGATCACGTCGTGGCGGGTGGCCTGGCGATCATGACCACCCATCAGCCGCTGGTACTCGATGGCCTGACCCCCAAAACCCTCTCGGTCGGCGAATGAGCGTGGTTGTTGACGCTTCAGCGGCTTTAGTGCGTGAATGTTGCTGCTTTAGCAGCTTTACATTCACGGCCTCCCCCTCGCGGGGACAACCACGGCCTACCCCTTGCGGGTGGAGCGTGTTCGCGCATGGGCCACGATGCTGAAATTCCTGTTCACTGTCATTCGCCGCGATGTGTTGCTGGCGGCGCGGCGCCGTGGCGACTGGCTGACCGCGCAATTCTTCTTCGTCATGGTGGTGAGCATGTTTCCGCTCGGCATCGGGCCGGAGCCGAGCATGCTGCGCACCATCGGGCCGGGGGTGGTGTGGGTGGCGGCGCTGCTGGCGTCGTTGCTGTCGCTGGATCGGCTGTTCGCCGACGATTATCGCGACGGAACCCTGGAACAAATGCTGATGTCGCCCAGTCCTATTGCACTGCTGACCTTGGGAAAGGCGATCGCGCACTGGATCATCAACGGGATTCCGCTGCTGCTGATCGCGCCGCTGCTGGGGATCCAGTTCAATCTGCCGGCCGAGGCGCTGTGGATGCTCGTCCTGTCGCTGGCCATCGGCACGCCCATCCTGTCCCTGCTCGGCAGCATTGGCGCCGCGTTGACACTGGGCTTGCGTGGCGGCGGTGCGCTGGTCACCCTGCTGATCATGCCGCTTTATGTGCCAGCCCTGATTTTCGGCGCCGGCGCGGTGGAGGGCGTGCTCTCCGGCACCGGTTCGGAAGCGCATCTTTCGCTGCTGGGGGCGTTTTTGATGATGTCGCTGTTGCTGGCGCCGTGGGTGAGCGCAATGGCCCTTAAAGTTTCTGTGGAGTAAGCACTTGAATTTGTACCATTACGCTTCGCCGTCGACCTTTTATCCTCTGGCCGGGAAACTGATCCCGTGGTTTGCGGCCCTGGCATTCATCCTGACGGTTGTTGGCCTCTATATCGGTTTCTTCGTGGCGCCCACCGACTTCCAGCAGGGCGAGGGCTATCGCATCATATTCATCCATGTGCCGGCGGCCTGGATGTCGATGTTCATCTACGTCGTCATGGCCTTCTGGTCGGCCATCGGCCTGGCCTGGAACACCCGGCTGTCGTTCGTCATGGCGCGCGCGCTGGCGCCCACCGGCGCCATGTTCACCTTCGTCGCCCTGTGGACCGGCGCGTTATGGGGCAAGCCGATGTGGGGTGCCTGGTGGGTGTGGGATGCCCGGCTCACCTCCGAGCTGATCCTGCTGTTCCTCTATGTCGGCGTCATGGCCCTGCAGGCCGCGATCGACGACCCGCGCCGCGCCGACCGCGCTGGTGCGCTGCTCAATCTGGTCGGCGTCATCAACGTGCCGATCATCTATTTCTCGGTTACATGGTGGAACACCCTGCACCAGGGCTCCTCGGTCAGTCTCACCCGCGCCCCCTCGATGGCGCAGACCATGCTCTGGGGCATGCTCATCATGGCGCTCGCCGCCTGGATGTATACCATCGCCGTCGCCCTGTCGCGTGCCCGTACGCTGGTCCTCGAACGCGAGCGGCAGACCGAATGGGTGCGCGCCCAACTGGAGGGACAGCCATGATCTGGGAAAGCTGGCAGGCCTTCTGGGCCATGGGCGGCTACGGTCTCTATGTCTGGGGGTCGTTCGGCATGACGCTGCTCTGTATCGCGGCTGAAGTCGGGCTGCTGCGCCGCCATCGCCTGCAGGTCTGGCGCCGGCTCAAGCGCATGAAATCATGGGATACCCAATAATCCATCATCTGGAAACAGCATGGCAATGAAACCACGTCACAGAAAACTCGCCCTGATCGTCCTGGTCGTCGCCACCCTTGGGGTGGCGGTCGCGCTGGTGCTCAATGCCTTCAACAGCAATCTGGTGTTCTTTTTCTCGCCCACCCAGGTCGCCAACGGGGAGGCGCCGACCAGCCGCGCCTTCCGCATCGGCGGCCTGGTCGAGGAAGGGAGCATCCGGCGCGAGGCGGACGGGCTCACCACGCGTTTCGCGGTCACCGATACCGCCAAGACGATGCCGGTGATCTACACCGGCATCCTGCCCGACCTGTTCAAGGAAGGTAAGGGGGTCGTTGCTGAAGGCAGGCTGGGCGCCGACGGCCTGTTTGCAGCCACCCAGGTGCTGGCCAAGCACGACGAGAACTACATGCCGCCGGAAGCCGCCAGCGCGATCGAGCAGGCGCAGAAGGCGCAGCAGACGGTGGCGGAGTAATTTTGATTCGGGCGATTGAACCATTCTCAGGGCAATGGCCGGCAAAGTGTTGCCGACCCGCGGTCAACGAGCACGGCGCGAGCCAACTTTTCAGGCAGTAATTTTCAGGTAGTAAAAAGGAAAAAAGCATGATCCCGGAACTCGGTCATTTCGCCCTGATTGTCGCGCTGCTGCTGGCGTTGATCCAGGCCATCCTGCCGCTCTACGGCGCGCAGCGCGGCAACCTCACGCTGATGGCGGTGGCGCGGCCCGCCGCGCAGGGGCAGCTCCTGTTCGCGCTGATTGCGTTCATCTGTCTCGCCTGGTCCTTCCTCGCCAACGACTTCTCGGTGTTGAACGTGGCGCGCAACTCGTTTTCGCAGTTGCCCGAGCTCTATCGCTTCACCGCCACCTGGGGCTCGCATGAAGGCTCGCTGCTGATGTGGGTACTGATTCTCGCCTTCTGGAGCGCCGCGGTCTCGGTGTTTTCGCGCCACCTGCCGGAAGACATGGCGGCGCGCGTGCTTGGCGTCATGGGGCTGATCTCGGTCGGCTTCCTCGCCTTCCTGCTCACTACCTCCAACCCGTTCGAGCGCTTGCTGCCCGCCGCCATGGACGGCAACGACTTGAATCCGCTGTTGCAGGACTGGGGCATGATCATCCACCCGCCGATGCTGTACATGGGCTACGTCGGCTTCGCGGTGGCCTTCGCCTTCGCCATCGCCGCGCTGCTTTCGGGCAAGATGGACGTCGCCTGGGCGCGCTGGTCGCGGCCGTGGACCACGGTGGCGTGGGCCTTCCTCACCCTCGGCATCGTGCTCGGCAGCTGGTGGGCCTATCGCGAGCTGGGCTGGGGCGGCTGGTGGTTCTGGGATCCCACCGAGAACGCCTCGTTCATGCCGTGGATCGCCGGCACCGCCCTGATGCATTCGCTCGCGGTCACCGAGAAGCGCGGCGCGTTCAAGGCCTGGACCGTGCTGCTGGCGCTGGTCGCCTTCTCGCTGTCGCTGCTCGGCACCTTCCTGGTGCGCTCCGGCGTGCTGTCCTCGGTGCATGCCTTCGCCACCGACCCGGCGCGCGGCGCCTTCATCCTCGGCTTCCTCGCGGTGGTGATCGGCGGCTCGCTGGTGCTGTACGCCTGGCGTGCGCCGAAGATGGTCACCGGCAGCGGCTTCACCTGGTTCTCGCGCGAGTCGCTTCTGCTCGCCAATAACGTGATCCTGATCGCGGCCCTGGGCTCGGTGCTGCTTGGCACCCTGTACCCGCTGTTCATGGACGCCATGGGGCTGGGCAAGATCTCCGTCGGCCCGCCCTATTTCAACGCGGTGTTCGTGCCGCTGATGGCGCCGGCGCTGTTCCTCATGGGCGTGGGTCCGCTGGCGCGCTGGAAGGAAGCCAGCCTTCCGGACATGGTTACCCGCCTGAAATGGGCGCTCGTCGTGGCGCTCGCCACCGGCCTGCTGCTGCCGCTGACGCAGGACGGCTTCAATGCCTGGGCGAGCCTGGGCTTCTTCCTCGCCGCCTGGATCACCCTGGCGGTGGCCGCGGCATTCATCGACCGGCTCAAACATGGCCAGGGCGGCCTGCTGCAGAAACTGGCGGCGCTGCCGCGCGGTTTCTGGGGCATGCAGCTGGCGCACTTCGGCATGGCCGTCGGCATCGCCGGCATCGCCGTGGTCGCCAACTACTCGAGCGAGCGCGATGTGCGCATGGAGGTGGGAAGCTATGCCGAGCTCGCCGGCTACACCTTCACCTTCCGCGGCACCACCATGTACGAAGGCCCCAACTACCGGGCCGCTCGCGGCACGGTGGAGGTCAGCCGGAACGGCAAGGCTGTGGCCACGCTGCACCCTGAGAAGCGCACCTACAACGCCGCCGGCATGGGGATGACCGAGGCTTCGGTGCATCCCAATTTCTTCCGCGACATCTACGTCGCCATGGGCGAGTTGCTCGACGACCAGGGCGACACCTGGACCGTGCGCCTGTTCTACAAGCCCTTCATCAACTGGCTCTGGCTCGGCACCCTGTTCATGGTGGTGGGCGGGTTCATGGCGGCCTTCGACAAGCGCTACCGCATCGCGTTGCGGCGCAGCGAAGTGCCGAAGAACCTCGCGGCGCAGGGGGCCTGAATCATGAAGCGCTGGCTGCCGCTCGTTCTCTTCGTCGTCCTCGTCGGCTTTTTCGCCAAGGGCCTGTTCCTCAACCCGCGCGAAGTGCCTTCGCCGTTCATCGGCCGCGCGGCCCCGGCCTTTACGCTGCCGCTGGTGGGGGATGCGAATGCCTCCTTCAGCCCGGCCGACTTGAAGGGCCAGGTCTGGCTGCTCAACATCTGGGCGCCCTGGTGCGTATCGTGCCGCCAGGAGCACGGTTTCCTGATGCAGCTGACCCAGAGCGGCCGCATTCCAATCGTCGGCCTCAACTGGAAGGACAAGGCGCGCGAGGCGGAAGCGCTGCTCGCACGCACCGGCAGCCCCTATGTGGCGGTGCCAGAGGATCTCGATGGCAGGGTCGGCATCGACTACGGCGTCACCGGCACCCCCGAGACCTTCATCATCGACCAGGCGGGCATCGTGCGGCTGAAGCACATCGGTCCGATCGGCCCTGACGTATGGCAGACCAAGTTCGAACCGAAACTCAAGGAGCTGGGCGCATGAAATCCGGTTGCATCAAGTCTGTCCTGCTGGCCTTTCTGCTGGCGATTTCTCTGCCTGCGCTCGCCAATGAAGCGGCGCCGAAGGCGGCGCTGCCCAACGCGGAAGACCCCGTCATCGAGCAGCGCCTGGTCAACCTGGCGGAAGACCTGCGTTGCCTGGTCTGCCAGAACGAGTCGCTGGCCGGCTCGCACGCCGAGCTGGCGGAAGACCTGCGGCGCGAGATTCGCGAGCAGATGAAGGCCGGCAAGGACGACCGCGAGGTGATCGCCTACCTCACCGAACGCTACGGCGACTTCGTGCTGTATCGGCCGCCGTTCAAGCCGGTGACGTATCTGCTTTGGCTCGGCCCTTTGCTGTTCCTGGGGATCGGCGGCGGCGCCTGGGTCATGACGCTGCGGCGTCGCCGCGCCGTGCAGGCCGCCCCGGTGGACGAGAAAAAACTCGCCGCCGCCGCTCAACTTCTGGAAGAAAAATGAACCCGTTCTGGACCATCTCGTTGTTCTGGATTGCCGCTGTCGTCTGCGTCGTCATCGCCATGGCCTTCGTGCTGCCTGCCTTGTTGCGTACGCGGGGCGGGACAGACAAGGCCGTCCGGCGCGACGTCAATATCGCTGTTTACCAGGATCAGGTGAAGGAAATGGAAGCCGACCGCGCCAACGGACTGCTTTCCGACGCGCAGTACCAAAGCGCCAGGCGTGAGCTGGAGGCCCGCCTGGCCGAAGATGCCCTGACCCCGGACGACGCCCCCGAACCCGGCCGTGTCGGCAGCCGCAGGCTGGGGTACACCCTGGGCGCCGTGTTGCCCGTTGCCGCTTTCGCCCTTTACTTCTGGCTGGGCAACCCCGCGTCCCTGGTTGCCGAGGCGCGAACCGGCACGGCCCAATCCGCCATGGCCGGTGCCGCGGGTGAGCACGACTTCATGAGCATGATCCGGAAAGTGGAAGAACGGACCCAGGCCAATCCCGATGACGGCGAGGCGTGGACCATGCTGGCCAAGTCCTACGCGGCGATCGAGCAGTGGCCCAAGGCCCTGCAGGCTTATGAAAAGGCGGTCGGGCTGTTGCCGCGGGAAGCCTCGGTGCTGTCCGGCTATGCCGAGGTCCTGGCCATTACCGGCAACCTTGTGTTGACGGGCAAGCCGATGGAACTGGTGCGGCAGGCGCTGGAGATCGATCCCGAAGACATGAAGGCGCTGGAACTGGCCGGGATCAATGCCTTTCGGGAAGGCGACTTTGCCCGTGCCAGCGCTTACCTGAAGCGCATGCACGGCTTGCTGCCGCCGGAATCGCCCTATGCCCAGGACATCCTGGCCGCGCAGCAGGAAGCCGAACGACTGGCCCAAACCGGCATGACGGATAGCAATCCGCCCCCCCCGCCCCCCGCTGCCGATAGCAAGACGGCGGCGGTTGCTGAGGGCGTTGCCATCAAGGGCCGCATCGACATCGCTCCGGCGCTCAAGTCCAGGCTCGCTGATACGGATGTGCTTTTCCTGTTCGCACGTCCGGGCCAGAGCGGTCCGCCCGTGGCCGCCATCCGTGCCAGCGCCGGCCAGCTTCCACTGGAATTTTCGCTGGACGACAGCATGGCGATGAATCCCGGCAACACGCTCTCGCGGCACAAGCAGGTGATGCTGGTGGCCCGCGTTTCCAAATCCGGTAATCCGACGGCCCAGCCGGGCGATCTGGAGGGCGTCGTCGCCAACGTGAAGGTGGGCGCGACCGGCGTGAAAATCATGATCGACCAGACCCGGCCCTGAATGGGGCGCAAGTGAAATCCGGTCGCGAATTTGAGCCGCGGGATGGGATGAAGTAGAATCCGCCATCACCCGCCCCCGCTCATAAAATGACGAAGTATGTGTTTGTCACCGGTGGAGTGGTTTCTTCCCTCGGGAAAGGGATCGCCTCCGCTTCTCTTGCTGCGCTGCTTGAATCGCGCGGTATCCGTGTCACCCTGTTAAAGCTCGATCCGTACATCAACGTCGATCCCGGCACCATGAGTCCGTTTCAGCACGGCGAGGTGTTCGTGACCGACGACGGCGCGGAAACCGACCTCGATCTGGGCCATTACGAGCGCTTTTCCAGCGCCCGCATGAGCAAGCGCAACAACTTCACCACCGGCCAGATCTACAAGTCGGTGATCGACAAGGAGCGTCACGGCGATTATCTCGGCGCCACGGTGCAGGTGATCCCGCACATCACCGACGAGATCAAGCGCTCCATCCGTGCGGGCGCGCAAGGTGCCGACGTCGCGCTGGTCGAAATCGGCGGCACAGTGGGCGACATCGAGTCGCTCCCCTTCCTGGAGGCTATCCGCCAGATGGGGTTTGAAGACGGCCCTGAAAATACCTGTTTCATCCATCTGACGCTGTTGCCCTACATCGCAACCGCCGGCGAACTGAAAACCAAGCCGACCCAGCATTCGGTGAAGGAACTGCGCGAAATCGGCATCCAGCCCGACATTCTGCTGTGCCGTGCCGATCGTGAAATCCCGGTCGATGAACGACGCAAGATCGCGCTGTTCACCAATGTGCGCCCGGAAGCGGTGATCCAGATGCTGGATTCCGATTCGATCTACAAGATTCCGGCGATGCTGCACGACCAGATGCTCGACGAGATCGTCTGCCACAAGCTGAAAATTCTGGCGCGTGCGGCCGACCTGACCATATGGAAAAAACTGGTTAACGCGCTGGAGCATCCCGAACACACCGTCAACATCGCCTTCGTCGGCAAGTATGTCGACCTCACCGAGTCCTACAAGTCGCTGTCGGAAGCGATGATCCATGCCGGCATGCATACCCTCAGCAAGGTGAAAGTCCACTACACCGACTCCGAGCAGATCGAGAAATCCGGCATCGACTGCCTCAAGGGCATGGACGCGATCCTCGTTCCCGGCGGTTTCGGCAAGCGTGGGGTCGAGGGCAAGATTGCCGCCATCCGCTATGCGCGCGAAAACAAGGTGCCGTATCTGGGCATTTGCCTGGGCATGCAGCTCGCCGTGGTCGAGTTCGCGCGCGACGTCGCCGGCATGGCGGATGCCCACTCCACCGAATTCGAGCCGGCCACCACGCATCCGGTGATTGGCCTCATTACCGAATGGCTGGACCGCGGCGGCCAGGTCGAAAAGCGCAGCGAGCAGTCCGATCTGGGCGGCACCATGCGCCTCGGCGGCCAGCCCTGCGAACTGAAGGACGGCACGCTGGCGCGCGAGGTGTATGGCGCGGCCAGCATCACCGAACGCCACCGCCATCGCTATGAAGTCAACAACACCCTGCTGGCCGAGCTCGAAGCGAAAGGTCTGGTCGTTGCCGGACGCGCGCCGGGTACCGACCTGTGCGAAATGGTCGAACTGCCAACCTCGGTCCATCCATGGTTCGTCGCCTGCCAGTTCCATCCCGAATTCACCAGCAATCCGCGCAACGGCCATCCGCTGTTCATCGCGTTCGTGAAGGCCGCGCTGGCGCATCAGGCCACGGGTAAAGCCGCGCCAGCACAGCAACAGGAATCCGCATGAAACTCTGTCATTTCGAAGCCGGCATCGAGCATCCGCTGTTCCTGATTTCCGGCCCCTGCGTGATCGAATCCGAACAGCTGGCGATGGACACCGCCGGTGCGCTGAAGGAAATGTGCGCGGCGCTGGCTATTCCGTTCATCTACAAGTCCTCGTTCGACAAGGCCAACCGCTCGTCGACCCAGTCCTTCCGCGGGCCGGGGATCGAGGAGGGCCTGCGCATCCTGTCCGAGGTCAGGAAGCAGATCGGCGTGCCGGTGCTGACCGACGTGCATGAAGACACGCCGCTCGCCGAAGTGGCCGCCGTGGTCGACGTGCTGCAGACCCCGGCCTTCCTCTGCCGCCAGACCAATTTCATCCAGAACGTCGCGCGCCAGGGGCTTCCGGTCAACATCAAGAAGGGCCAGTTCCTCGCGCCGTGGGATATGCAGAACGTGGTCGACAAGGCACGCGAGGTCGGCAACGACCAGATCATGGTGTGCGAGCGCGGCGTGTCCTTCGGCTACAACACCCTGGTGTCCGACATGCGCGGCCTGGCGATCATGCGCGCCACGCAGTGTCCGGTGGTCTATGACGCCACCCATTCGGTGCAGCAGCCGGGCGGGCAGGGCGCGACCAGCGGCGGCCAGCGCGAATTCGTGCCGGTGCTGGCGCGCGCGGCAGTCGCTGCCGGGGTGGCGGGCGTGTTCGCGGAGACGCATCCGAATCCCGAATGCGCGCTGTCCGACGGCCCCAATGCCTGGCCGCTCGGCATGCTGAAGGAACTGCTGGAGACGCTGAAGGAAATCGACGCGCTGGTGAAACAGCGCGGTTTTATTGAACACAAGTTGATGAAAATCTGATCCGCGAAGGACGCGAAGGGGCGCGAAGTAAAGAAAAAGCAGGACTTGGATTTTCTTCGCGCTTCTTCGCATCCTTCGCGGATGAAAATTGAATTTTGAGGAAACAAAGTGAGTGCAATCATCGATGTCATCGCACGGGAAATTCTCGACTCCCGCGGCAATCCTACTGTTGAAGCCGACGTGCTGCTGGAATCCGGCGTGCTGGGCCGTGCCGCCGTGCCCTCGGGCGCGTCTACCGGCAGCCGCGAGGCGATCGAGCTGCGCGACGGCGACAAGTCGCGCTACCTCGGCAAGGGCGTGCTGAAAGCCGTCGAGCACATCAACACCGAAATCTGCGAAGCCATCATCGGACTCGACGTCGAGGACCAGGCCTTCATCGACCGGACCATGATCGATCTCGACGGCACCGAGAACAAGTCGCGCCTCGGCGCCAATGCGCTGCTGGCGGTGTCGATGGCGTGTGCGCGCGCCGCCGCCGAACAGGCCGGCCTGCCGCTGTACCGCTATCTTGGCGGCGCCGCGCCGATGGCCTTGCCGGTGCCGATGATGAATATCATCAACGGCGGCGCGCACGCCAACAACAACATCGACATGCAGGAATTCATGATTATTCCGGTCGGTGCGCCCAGCTTCCGCGAGGCCCTGCGCTACGGCGCGGAGGTCTTCCACGCGCTGAAGAAGTTGCTCGACGACGCCGGCATGGCGACCACCGTCGGCGACGAGGGCGGCTTCGCGCCCAACCTGGAGTCGCATGAGGCGGCGCTCAAGCTGATCGTGCAGGCGATTGAAAAAGCCGGCCTGCAGCCCGGTATCGACGTCGCCATCGGCGTCGATTGCGCAGCGTCCGAGTTCTACAAGGACGGCCTCTACCACCTCGAATCCGAAGGCCTGAAGCTGACCTCGGCCGCGTTCACCGATTACCTGGCGGCCTGGTGCGACAAGTACCCCATCGTCAGCATCGAGGACGGCATGGCCGAAGGCGACTGGGACGGCTGGAAAATCCACACCGAGAAGCTCGGCCGCCGGGTGCAGCTGGTGGGTGACGACCTCTTCGTCACCAACGTGAACATCCTCAAGGAAGGCATCGACAAGGGCATCGCCAACTCGATCCTGATCAAGGTCAACCAGATCGGCACCCTGTCGGAGACCTTCCTTGCGATCGAGATGGCCAAGCAGGCCGGCTACACGTCGGTGATCTCGCATCGTTCGGGCGAGACCGAGGACACCACGATTGCCGATCTGGCGGTTGCAACCAACGCGCGCCAGATCAAGACCGGCTCGCTGTCGCGTTCCGACCGCATGGCCAAGTACAACCAGCTGCTGCGCATCGAGGAAGAGCTCGGCGACACGGCGAGCTACCCCGGACGCGATGCTTTCCGCCAGCGCGGCTGAATGGATCGCGCGCATACGCAGCCGGGGGCTGACCTGGGCGCTGGCTGCTGCGATCGTGTTGCTGCAATATCCGCTGTGGCTGGGCGATGGCGGATGGCTGAAAGTGCGTGAGCGCGCGCACAAGATCGACACCCAGCAGGCGTTGAATCAGCGTCTGCAAACCCGCAATGCCGGCCTGCTGGCCGAGGTCGGCGATCTCAAGCAGGGACGCGACGCCGTCGAAGAGCGTGCGCGCAATGAACTGGGCATGATTGCGCCGGACGAATGGTTCGTCCGCGTGGTGTCCGCCCAATCCGTTCAGTCTGGAAAAGTAAATGAGTGATTTGCAAATCGGCTTGCTGGTGATTGGCGTGGTCATTGTGGCGGCGGTGCTGCTGTTCAACTGGGCCCAGGAGCGCCGCTTCCGGAAACAGGCCGACGCGGCTTTTCAGGCGCCGGCGGGCGATGCCCTGATGCAGCCTGGCGCGGCGCCCCGCGAAACGCACATGCGGGTCGAGCCCGCGTTGCATGAGCCCGTCATCGAGGCCGGCGAACCGGACGAAGCAGGTGAGTCCTATCTGCGGACCGAACCCGCACGTCCGCCTGCGTCGCACGCATCGCTTGAGGATGCGGCACCCGCCCTGCGCACGGCATCCCCCGTCGCGCCGCCCGCTCCGTCGCGCCCTGCCGTGCCGCCGGCGGCCGCGCCCTATGACGAGCTGATCGAATACCGTATCCGCATCGGCAGCGAGGGCGTGCGGGCGAACGTGTTTGCCGATGCCTTCAGCCACGCGCGTGCTCTGGGCAAGGCAGTGCGCTGGACGGGACTGCCGGTCGGCGCGGCGGAATGGGAAGAGATCCAGCCCTGGCGCGACGTGGCGTATCAGCAGGTGGTGGTCACCATGCAGCTGGCCGATCGCAACGGCGCGGTGCAGGAAGATCAGCTCTCGGCCCTCTGCGCCCTGCTTCAAAACACGGCGCAGACGCATGGCCTGCGTATCGCCTGCGACGATACGGTCGAAGCCCTTGAGCGTGCGCAGGCGATCGATCGCTTCTGTGTCGACGTCGACGTCCTGATCGGCCTCAATGTGGTGGCGCGTGGCGAGGGCGCGGTGAACCTGACACGCATCGTGCACCAGGCGGAAAGCAGCGGCATGGCGCTGGGCGTGGACGGCGTGTTCCAGCTGCTCGACAGCCGCGGCGAGCCGCTCTATGCCCTGTGCAACCATGATGCCGAGCCGTTCAGCGCCACGGCGATCGAGGGGCAGACCTCGCAGGGGGTCACCCTGCAATTCGACGTGCCGCGCGTGCCGGATGGCATCAAGGTGTTCGACGGCATGGTGGCGTTCGGCCGCAAGCTCGCCAGCGAAGTCGGCGGCATCCTGGTGGACGATAACCTGCGCCCGTTGACCGACAGCGGCATCGAGAAAATCCGCACCCAGCTCTCGCAGATCTACGAACGTATGGAAGCGCGCGGCGTGCCATCCGGGTCCCGGCGGGCGCTGCGTCTGTTCTCCTGATGGCATCGACCGATGTCCTGGCGCGCGTCACCGCGCTGCGTCGGGAAATCGAGCGCCACAACCACGCCTACTACGTACTCGACGCGCCGACGATCCCGGATGCGGAATACGACCGCCTGTTCCGTGAACTGCAGGCCATCGAGGCCGGGCATCCCGAACTCGTCACCCCCGACTCACCGACCCAGCGCGTCGGCGGCAAGCCGCTGGATACGCTGCCCAAGGTGCGCCACGCGGTGCCGATGCTGTCGATCCGCACCGAAACCGACACCGAGGCCAGCGGCGCGCGCGCCTTCGATGCGAGGGTGCGCAAGGAGCTGGGGCTGTCCGACGCCGACCCGGCGGTCGAGTATGCCGCCGAGCTGAAATTCGACGGCCTGGCCATCAACCTGCGCTACGAAAACGGCGTGCTGGTGCAGGCCGCTACGCGCGGCGACGGCGAAACCGGCGAGGATGTCACCCAGAATATCCGCACCGTGAAGGCCATTCCGTTGCGCCTGAATGCCGAATCGCCGCCCGCCGTGCTGGAAGTGCGCGGCGAGGTCTTCATGCGGCGCGACGATTTCGAGCGCTACAACGCGAAGCAGCGCGAAGCCGGCAAGCCGACCCTGGTCAACCCGCGCAACGGCGCGGCGGGCAGCATCCGCCAGCTCGATCCGGCGATTGCCGCGCAGCGCCCGCTGTCTTTCTTTGCCTATGGCCTCGGCGAGGTGCAGGGCTGGAACCCCCCGATTACCCACAGCGAGACGCTTGACGCGCTGGCCGCCATGGGGGTTCCGGTGTGCGCCGAGCGCGTCATCGGCCAGGGGGCAGCGGCACTGATCGCGTTTCACGATGACATTGCCGCACGCCGCGACCAGTTGCCGTTCGACATCGACGGCGTGGTGTACAAGGTCAACCGTCTCGACCTGCAGCGCGAGCTGGGCTTCGTCACGCGCGAGCCGCGCTGGGCGGTGGCGCACAAGTTTCCTGCACAGGAACAGCTGACCACCGTGCTCGGTATCGAGGTGCAGGTGGGACGCACCGGCGCGCTGACCCCGGTGGCGCGCCTTGCCCCGGTATTCGTCGGCGGCGTCACCGTGACCAATGCCACCCTGCACAACCAGGACGAGATCGACCGCAAGGACGTTCGCGTCGGCGATACCGTGATCGTGCGGCGCGCCGGCGACGTCATCCCCGAAGTGGTTGCCGTCGTGACGGAGCGTCGCCCGCAGCCGGAGCCGCCGCGCTTCAGCATCCTGCAAACCTGGCCCGTCTGTCCCGAATGCGGCTCGCACGTGATGCGGCTGGAAGGCGAGGCGGCGGTGCGCTGTACCGGCGGCCTGGTTTGCCCGGCGCAGCGCAAGCAGGCGCTGCTGCATTTCGCCGGTCGCCGCGCGATGGATATCGAGGGCCTGGGCGACAAACTGGTCGACCAGTTGGTCGATCGCGGTCTGGTGCGCACGCCCGCCGATCTATACGGCCTGACGCTGGAGGCACTCGCCGGGCTGGAGCGCATGGCCGAGAAATCGGCGGCCAATCTGCTCGCGGCCATCGAGACCAGCAAGGCCACCACGCTGGCGCGCTTCATTTTCGCGCTGGGCATCCGCAATGTCGGGGAGACCACCGCCAGGGATCTGGCGAAGCACTTCGGTTCGCTGGACCGCCTGATCGATGCGACAGAGGCCGAACTGCTCGCGGTGCGCGATGTCGGCCCCATCGTGGCGCAGTCCATCCTCCAGTTTTTCGCCGAACCGCATAACCTGGAAGTGGTCAAGAAATTACGCGCCGCCGGCGTGCGCTGGCCGGAATCCGAAGGTTTGCAGCAATCGGCAGGTATCCTTGCCGGCAAGACGCTGGTGCTGACCGGTACGTTGCCGACGCTGACGCGCGATGCCGCGAAGGAAAAAATCGAGGCCGCCGGCGGCAAGGTGGCCGGCTCGGTATCGAAAAAAACCGACTACGTGGTGGCCGGCGCGGAGGCCGGCAGCAAGCTGGTCAAGGCGCAGGAACTCGGCGTGCCTATACTCGACGAGGCCGGGCTGCTGGCCCTGCTGGAATCGGACAATGAAAATGGGCAGCACGCTTTAGAATTTTGAACCCAAGGACTCATAGGGAAGACCCATGCAAAGAGTAAGGAAAGCTGTATTTCCGGTTGCCGGCCTTGGCACCCGTTTTCTGCCGGCCACCAAGGCCAGCCCCAAGGAAATGCTGCCCATCGTCGACAAGCCGCTGATCCAGTACGCAGTTGAAGAGGCCATGGAAGCCGGCATCACCGACATGATCTTCATCAGCAGCCGCACCAAGCGCACTGTCGAAGACCACTTCGACAAGGCTTATGAACTGGAAACCGAACTGGCCGCGCGCGGCAAGGATCGCGATCTGGAACTGGTGCAGTCGATCCGCCCGGCCGGCATCAATTTCATCTACATCCGCCAGGCTGAAGCGCTGGGGCTCGGCCACGCGGTGCTGTGTGCGCAGCCGGTGATCGGCAACGAACCCTTCGCCGTCATCCTCGCCGACGACCTGATCGACGGCAGTCCGGCGGCGATGAAGCAGATGGTCGATCAATACGAGTATTACCAGTGCTCGGTGCTTGGGGTGCAGCAGGTGGCGCCTTCGGAAACCGCGTCCTACGGCATTGTCGACGCCAGCCCCATGGCGGATCGGGTGTCGCGGGTGAACGCCATCGTCGAAAAACCGAAACCCGAGGACGCACCGTCCAACCTCGGCGTGGTCGGCCGCTACATCCTCACCCCGCGGATCTTCCACCACATCCAGCACCTCAAGCCCGGCGCCGGCGGCGAATTGCAGCTGACCGACGCCATCGCCGCCTTGCTGAAAGAACAGCAGGTGCTGGCCTATGACTTCGACGGCACCCGCTACGACTGCGGCAGCAAGCTGGGTTATCTGCAGGCGACGGTCGAATATGCGTTGAAGCACAGCGAGGTCAGCGAAGACTTCGCGGCCTACCTGAAGAAGCACGTTTGCTGAATCTCGCCTGTTTGGCGTGCGTGAAGGAGGTGAATTTCGAACCTTGCGCTTTGACGCGCGCTCAGCGTGCGGTACGTGCGTTCGTCCAAACCCCGGACCACGCCGACGCCTGCAGCCATGCCTCCAGCTTTTCCGCCGGCATCGGTTTGCCCATGAAGTACCCCTGTGAGTTATCGCAGCCGAGGATCTCGAGCAGGTCCCAGGCGCCCTGGGTTTCCACGCCTTCGGCGGTAACCTTGAGGCCCAGGTTGTGCGCGAGGTCGATGGTGGAGCGCACGATCACGGCGTCGTTATCGTTTTCTTCCATATCCGTCACAAAGGATTTGTCGATTTTCAGTTCGTCCACCGGCAGGCGCTTGAGGTAGGCGAGCGAGGAGTAGCCGGTGCCGAAGTCGTCGATGGCGAGCGTCACGCCCATGCGGTCGAGCTCGGTGAGGATGGTCAGGCCGTTGCTGGGATTGGTCATCACCGCACTCTCGGTGATTTCGAGGATGAGGTCTTGCGGGGCCACGCCGCTCTCGGCAAGCAGGGCGAGAATGCTGGCGGGCAGTTCCATGTCGTGCAGGTTGCGCGCGGAGAGGTTGACTGCCATGGTCAGGGCGTAGCCTTTTTTCTGCAGGGCCACCAGCTGTGCCAGCGCGGTCTTCAGCACCCAGTGGGTGAGGGGGGCGATCAGCCCCGCATCTTCCGCCAGGGGGATGAACTGGTCGGGTGCGAGGAGGCCGCGCGACGGATGGTTCCAGCGCACCAGGGCCTCGAGGCCGGACACGCGCCGGCTGAGATGGTCGATTTGCGGCTGGTAGTACAGGCTCAACTGGTCCGACTGGATGGCTTCGCGCAACTCGCTCTTGAGCGAAAGATCGTCGCGACTGGTGTGCTCCTGATCCGGGGAATACAGCGCATAGCCCTGGCCGGAGCGCTTCGCCACATACATCGCGATGTCGGCGCACCGCAGCAGGCTGCTGGCGTCGTCGCACTGCGAAGGATAAAACGACAGTCCCAGGCTCGCACCGAGGTCGATGCTCTGGTTTTGCCAGTGAAAGGGTTTGTCCAGGGCGGCGAAAATCTTGTTTGCGATCAATGCGGCGTCTTCTGGTTCCAGCTTGTGTATCAGCAGGACATACTCGTCCCCCCCCAAACGCGCCACCGTATCCTCGGCGCGTATCGCTTCCTTCAGGCGGTGCCCGACTTCACGCAGGACTTCGTCGCCCACGCCATGGCCGAGGGTGTCGTTGACTTCCTTGAACCGGTCCAGATCCATCAGCACCACGCCAAACGACGCATGCTCGCGTTTGGACAGCCCGATCTCATGCTGGAGCCGGTCATGCAACAGCGAACGGTTGGGCAAGCCGGTCAGCTGGTCATACATGGCCTGGGTTTCGAGTTGCCTGGCCTGGCGCGTCACCCGTTGGCCGACAAAGCCGGCAATCATTATTCCTGTCAGCAGTGCCGCGGTGCCGAGCCCCAGCATCAGGTTGCGCACGCGGGAAAATGAGTTCTCCGCATCCCGCACCGCGGCGGCTGTCTGATTGCGCTGCAGGTCGAGCAGGAGGTTGACTTGTTCGGCGATGGCGCTTTGCCGCGGCATCGCCACGTGGCGTATCCACTCGAAGACATCTGCCGGGTCGTCGATGAAGATGGACCTGTCCACGACCAATTGCACCGCGGATCCCGCTTCACGGGTCATCTTGAAGATTTTCGCCAGGATCTCGCGTTCTTGCGGGCTGAGCGGCATGCTCTCAAGGCGGGTCCGCGCCTTGGTGTAGCGGGTGGCCTCGGCATTGAAGCGCTGGATCTCGTCATCCTTCTCGAAGGCATCGACGAGGCTGGGGAGTGTGTGCATGGAGATCGCGCGCTCACGCAGCGCACTGTGCATCTCCATCGCGAGTTCGATCTTGACGTTATTGGTCTGGGTGATGTCTTTCAGGCGCTGGTTGGCTTCGGCCACATAACGCAGACCGATCGCGCCGAGCGCGACCATCAGGGCAAGCACGACGACAAAACCGCCCCAAATCCGGGCGCCGATACCCAGATGTCGGGTGTTTTTCTTCATGGATTCGGCATCTGCAACAGTCGGAAACCCATAAGTGAGAACGGGGCGTGACTCGAAGCATTCATATCGGCATGGGGGCGGCGTACTTTAATCATCGCGCGGGTTCGCAAAGCCTCGGGCGATTTTCAGGTCGGGCTGTCCGTGAAGCCACACTGCAGCCTCCAAGGCATCGCCCGCGGCCATTCCCTGGACCAGCAGCGCGGCCACCATGCCGGTGAGGCGGTCGCCCGAGCCGGCCTGGGCGAGCCAGGGCCCGCCGCTGGTGTTGATGGCGTAGCGGCCGTCGAGATGGGCGATGACGGTGCCGGCGCCCTTGAGTGCGACATGCGCGCGATACTGCGCGCTCAGGCGCTGCGCGGCCTCGATGCGGTTCGCCTGGATGTCCGTCCCGCTCACGCCGAGCAGGCGCGCGGCTTCGCCGGGATGCGGGGTGAGCAGGGTGGGGTGGCTGCGGCGGGCGGCGCGGTTGGCCAGATCCGGGTTGCCGGCCAGCAGGTTCAGCGCGTCGGCATCCAGCACCAGCGGGCAGGGCGCCGTCAGCGCCGCTTCCAGCAAGGCGTGCGCGCGGGCGCCCTGGCCCAGTCCGGGGCCGACTGCCAGCACGCCCGGATGCCTGCCAACCAGATTTTCCGGCACGGCGAACATCAGCCGCGGTTCGCCGTAATCGACCACGACGCGCTCGTCCAGCGCGCCCAGCGTCACGCTGCCCGCGCCCTGCCGCAGCGCGGCGCGCCCGGCGAGCAGGCAGGCGCCCACCATGCCGTGGCTGCCGCCGACGATGCCGACATGGCCGAACAGGCCTTTGTGGCTGTTCCGGGCGCGCGCGGGCAGGCGGTGGCGGCTTTCCAGCTGCGTCAGCGCGATGCCCGGTGCGGCGGGCAGGTCGGCCGGATCGACGCCGAGCATGTCGAGGTGCAGCTGGCCGGCGTAATCCGGGCCGTCGGCGGTGAACAAACCCGGCTTGAGGCCGATGAAGGTCAGCGTGTGGTCGGCGCGCAGGGCGCAGCCACGGATGCGGCCGCTGTCGCTGTCGAGGCCGCTCGGCACGTCGAGCGCGAGTTTCGGGCAGTCCATTTCGTTGGCCTGCCCGATCCAGTGCGTGTCTTCGCCGCCGATGTCGCGCTGCAGCCCCACCCCGAACAGGCCGTCGATGACAAGGCTGTAGCGCCGCAACGGCGGGATATCCGCCAGGATCGTGCCGCCGTTTTTACGCCATTCGGCCCAGGCGCGGGCGGCATCCGGCGGCAGGCGGGCGGGGTCGGCACGGCTGACGACGTCGACGCGGAATCCCTGCGCCGTGAGATGGCGCGCGGCGACCAGGGCATCGCCGCCGTTGTTGCCGGGACCGGCCAGGACCAGGACCGGCGCGCCCGATTCGCAGGCCAGCGTGCCGGCCAGTTCGCCTGCGCCCGCGCCCGCCCGCTCCATCAACGAGGCGGCGGGGTGGCGGCTCGCCCACTGCCGGTCGATTTCTCGCATGGCGGCAGCCGTGAACAGCGGCGGGGAGACGAGGGCGCGGGGCGCGACCGGCAGGGGGGCGCAAGCGGCGGGATGGGCGGGGCGTTCAGGGGCGGCCATGCAGTGGGGCATCCGGTTTGGCGGTATTGCCGACATCTTAATCCCATGGCTGAAGCCGTGCGATTGGCTTACACTGAAAACGTCTGGTGATCCGGGGAATATCGTATGAATAACTCACACCACAACCCGGCGGGCGCGCCGGTGGCGCAATGTTCCGACGAAGAAGGCTGCACCATGCTCAGTTGTGCGGTCTGCCTGAAGGAAGTGCCGGCCGATTCGGTCAACGTGACGGATGCGCAGGACTACGTCCATCATTTCTGCGGCCTCGACTGCCTCGAAGCCTGGCGAAAGCAGGCCGCCATTCGCCGGCAAGCCGGTCCGGAGAAGGGCGCCGATCAGCTAAAATAGCGCCTTTGCCCGTTCCGCAAAGGCGCACATGTCTGTCATTGTCCCGCTTCCCGGCGCCGCCGCGCTGTCTTCGTTCCGTCTCGATAAAATCCGCAGCGAGGCCGCGCAACTGGGCCTGGGCCTGGGCACGCTGGCTGCGCGCCACTGGCATTTCCTGGAAGCGGACGCCGCGCTCGATGCCGCGCAAATGCGGCTGGTCGAGCAGGCGCTCGATTACGGCACGCCGACCGCCACACCCACCGCGGACGACCCGCTGATCCTCGTTACGCCGCGCCCCGGCACCCTCTCGCCGTGGTCGTCGAAAGCGACCGACATCCTGAAAAACTGCGGCCTTGCCGGCTTCCGGAGGATCGAGCGCGGCGTCGCCTTCCATGTGCTGGACGCGGCCGGCCGGCCGCTGTCGGCCGAGGCGATGGCGCGCCTGCTGCCGCTCCTGCACGACCGCATGACCGAAGCCGTGATGACGCTGGCCGACGTGGAACAGCTGTTCCGCCACGTGCCGCCGCGCGAACTGGCCCGCGTCGACGTGCTGGGGGGCGGCCGCCCGGCGCTGCAAGCCGCCAACCGCGAACTCGGCCTCGCGCTGTCGGACGATGAGCTGGATTACCTGGTGGAGAACTTCGTCCGTATCGGGCGCAACCCCACCGACGTCGAACTGATGATGTTCGCGCAGGCCAACTCCGAGCATTGCCGCCACAAGATTTTCAATGCCTCGTGGGTGATCGACGGTGCGGCGCAGGCGAAAACGCTGTTCGGCATGATCCGCGACACCCACGCCGCCCATCCCGAAGGCACGGTGGTGGCGTATTCCGACAATTCGTCGGTGATCGAAGGCGCGACCATCGAACGCTTCTACCCGCGCGGCGACGGCGGCTACGCCTACGGCAGCGAGCTGACCCATGTGCTGATGAAGGTGGAAACGCACAACCACCCGACGGCGATTTCGCCCTTCGCAGGCGCGGCTACCGGCAGTGGCGGCGAAATCCGCGACGAGGGCGCGACCGGCATCGGGTCGAAACCCAAGGCCGGCCTCGCCGGATTCTCGGTGTCCAACCTCAACATTCCCGGCTTCGAACAGCCGTGGGAAGCCGGCGCCTACGGCAAGCCGGATCGCATCGTCACCCCGCTTGCGATCATGCTCGAAGGTCCGATCGGCGCGGCGGCGTTCAACAATGAATTCGGCCGCCCCAACCTGGCCGGCTATTTCCGCACCTTCGAGGAAACGGTCGCCGGGCAGCGGCGCGGCTACCACAAGCCGATCATGCTGGCGGGCGGCGTCGGCAGCATCCGTGCCGACCATGTGGACAAGAAAATGCTTCCGGTCGGCACCCTGCTGATCCAGCTGGGCGGCCCCGGCATGCTGATCGGGTTGGGCGGTGGCGCGGCGTCGTCGATGGACACCGGCGCCAACGCCGCCGACCTCGACTTCGACTCGGTACAGCGCGGCAACCCGGAAATGGAACGGCGCGCGCAGGAGGTCATCGACCGCTGCTGGCAGCTGGGCGAGGCCAATCCGATCCTGTCGATTCACGACGTCGGCGCCGGCGGCCTGTCGAACGCGCTGCCCGAACTGGTGCATGGCGGCGGCCGCGGCGGTCGCTTCGAACTGCGCGCCGTGCCGTCTGAGGAATCCGGCATGTCACCGCGCGAAATCTGGTGCAACGAGGCGCAGGAGCGCTACGTGCTGGCGATCCCGCCGGACCGCCTCGACGAATTCCGCACCCTCTGCGAGCGTGAGCGCTGTCCCTTCGCGGTGCTGGGCGAAGCCACCAACGAAAATCATTTGCTGGTCACCGACAGCCATTTCCGGAACGCGCCGGTCGACGTCAGCCTGGACGTTATCCTCGGCAAGCCGCCGAAGATGACGCGCGACGTCGTGCATCAGCCCGCTCTGCCGGCGCCGCTGGCGCTCGACGGCATCGATCTCAAGGACGCTGT
Source organism: Thiobacillus sp. (assembly GCA_030692355.1). Lineage (GTDB taxonomy): Bacteria > Pseudomonadota > Gammaproteobacteria > Burkholderiales > Thiobacillaceae > Thiobacillus. Next base: position 11,526 of record JAUYCF010000076.1, on the reverse strand, counting down.
TTACCGCGTGCTGGCGATGCCCGGCGTGGCATCGAAGATGTTCCTGATCGCCATCGGCGACCGCACCGTCGGCGGGCTCACCGCGCGCGACCAGTGCGTCGGGCCGTGGCAGATTCCGGTGGCCGACTGCGCGATCACGCTAGCGGGTTATCAGACGACGCAGGGCGAAGTGTTCTCCATCGGCGAGAAGGCGCCACTGGCGCTGATCGATGCGCCCGCATCGGGGCGCATGGCGATCGTCGAGGCGATCGCCAACCTCGCCGCCGCGCGCGTGGAGGGCCTGGGTGAGGTCAAGCTGTCGGCCAACTGGATGGCGCCCGCCGGCCACCCGGGCGAGGACGCTGCGCTGTTCGACACCGTGGCGGCGGTCTCGCAGTATTGCCAGGCACTGGGCGTCTCCATCCCGGTCGGCAAGGATTCGATGAGCATGAAGACCGTGTGGCAGGCCGACGGCGAGCAGAAGGCGGTGACCTCGCCGATCTCGCTGGTGATTTCGGCGTTCGCCAACACCCCCGACGCGACGCGGCACCTGACGCCGCAACTGCGCACCGACGCCGGCGACACCGATCTGGTGCTGATCGACCTGGGGCTGGGCAGGAACCGCCTCGGCGCATCGAGCTTCGCCCAGGCTTTCAAGCAGGTGGGCGACGACTGCCCGGACGCCCCCGAGGCCGCGGCGCTCATCGCGTTCTTCGACACCGTGCAGGCGCTGAACGCGGCCGGCAAGCTGCTGGCCTATCACGACCGCTCCGACGGCGGCCTGTTCGTCACGCTCGCCGAAATGGCGTTTGCCGGGCATTGCGGGGTGGATCTTGACGTGGACGAGCTGTGTCTCGACCAGATCCGCCGCGAGGTCGAGGACGCGGGACTGCCGGAACCGGAGTTGCCGGGCGCGGGCGATGTCTCGCAGCGCATTTTCAATGTGCTGTTCAACGAGGAAGCCGGCGCGGTGCTGCAGGTGCGGCGCGACGATACGCCGGCGGTGATGCGGGCCTTCATGGATGCCGGCCTGCGCGGCGAATTCCATGTGATCGGCCAGCCCAATGCGTGGGACCGCCTGCGCCTGCTGCGCGGCGACCAGGCGTTCTTCGACGAGGCACGCACCGCGCTGCAAAGCGCCTGGGCGCGCACCAGCTACGAAATGGCGAAGCTGCGCGACAACCCGGCGTGCGCCGAGCAGGAGTTCGCGCAGCATGCCGACGCCGCCGATCCCGGCCTGCGCTATGCGCCGGGCTTCGATGTCGACGCCGACATCGCCGCGCCCTTCATCGCCAGCGGCAAGCGCCCGCGCATCGCGGTGCTGCGCGAGCAGGGCGTCAACGGCCAGGTCGAGATGGCCGCGGCGTTCGACGCGGCCGGCTTTGCCGCGGTCGACGTCCACATGAGCGACATCCTGTCCGGCCGGGCCAGCCTCGCCGACTTCACCGGACTCGCGGCGTGCGGCGGATTCAGCTACGGCGACGTGCTGGGCGCGGGCGGCGGCTGGGCCAAGTCGATCCTGTTCAACCCGCGCGCGCGCGACCAGTTCGCGGCCTTCTTCGAACGCGCCGACACGCTCGCACTGGGGGTGTGCAACGGCTGCCAGATGATGAGCCAGCTGCACGACCTGATCCCCGGGGCGGCTGCCTGGCCGCGCTTCGAGCGCAACCTGTCGGAGCAGTTCGAGGCGCGCTTCGCGCTGGTCGAGGTGCTGGATTCACCATCGATTTTCTTCGCCGACATGGCCGGCTCGGTGATGCCGATCGCGGTGTCGCACGGCGAAGGCCGCATCGCTTTCCGCGACCCCGCGCACGCCGGTGAGGCGCAGGCCACGCTGCGCTACATCGACCACCGTGGCGCGCCGACCGAGGTCTATCCCCTGAATCCGAACGGCTCGCCCGGCGGGCTGACCGGCTTCACCACCGCGGACGGCCGCTTCAGCATCCTGATGCCGCATCCGGAGCGCGTGTTCCGCGCTGCGCAGCTGTCGTGGCGGCCAGACGGCATGCGCGGCGCCGCCCCGTGGCTGCGGATGTTCCGCAACGCGCGGCGCGCGGTTGGGTGATGCACGTCGTCTATGCGAAAATAGCGGGCTTTGCCGCACTGAAACCCGCTGTGCCGGGCTGATTCCCTGCCATGAATGCACCTGAAAATCTCCTGACCGACGACCATTTGCGCGCGCAGGTCAAACTGCTGGGCACCCTGCTGGGCCAGGTGTTGCTGCAGTTTGCCGGCGAGGACGTGTTCGAGGCGGTGGAAACCCTGCGGCGCGGTTTTGCCGAACTGCACCAGCAGGAAGACCAGCAGCGCCGCACCGAGCTTATGGCGATCATCGACGCCATGCCGGCCGGCAAGGTGGAACTTGTAGTGCGTGCCTTTTCCAGCTATTTCATGCTGGTCAATGTGGCGGAAGAAAGCTTTGCCCACCGCAACCGCCGCCGCCTGTTGTCGCACGGCATGACGCTGTGGGAAGGCTCGTTCGACCGCACCCTGGCCGACCTCAAGGCGCAGGGTATTTCGGTGATCACCCTGCAGGACATGCTCAACCGGCTGCACTACGCGCCTGTTTTCACCGCGCACCCCACCGAAGCACGCCGCCGTGCGGTGATGGAGGGGGTGCGCCGGGTATTCCTGATTTGCGACCAGATGTACAGCCAGGCGCTGGGGGTGAACGACCAGCGCGAACAGGAAGCAGAACTGGCCGCTGAAATCCAGGTGATGTGGCGCACCGACGAACTGCGCAGCGCCAAGCTGGAAGTGCGCGACGAGGTGCGCAACGGCCTGTATTACGTGCGGGAAAGCCTGTTCGAGGCGGTGCCGAAGGCGTATGAGTATTTCGAGAGGGCGCTGCGCAAGCATTACGGCGTGAACGCCGATGGGGTCGCGCCGGTCAGCGTGCCGAGCTTTATCCGCTTCGGTTCGTGGATCGGCGGCGACCGCGACGGCAACCCGTTCGTGACGGCGGATGTCACCGAATGGACGGTGCACCGGCAGATGCAGGAAGCGCTGGACGAATACCGCGCGCGGGTGCTTGAACTGCGGCAGACGCTCACCCACAGCAGCAACTGGTGTACGCCTTCGGCGCCCTTCCTGGCGCGCCTGCGGGAATACGAAACGGAATATGGCGAACAGGTGTTCCGCGGCACCGCCGTGCAGATCTACAGCCGCGAACCCTACCGCCGCATGGCGGCGATGATGCTGGCGCGGCTGGACGCCAACCTGTCCTACGTCCACCAGTGCCTGGCCGACGTGCCGGGCTTCCTCTCGAATCTGGCGTACGAAAACGCCGCTGCTTTCCTCGACGATCTCTATCTGCTGCGCGATTCGCTGATCAGCCACGGCGATCGCATCGTCGCCATGCAGGATTTGCAGGCGCTGATCCGGCTGGTCGAAAGCTTCGGCTTTCATTTGCTGCAGCTCGATATCCGCCAGGAGTCGACCGTCCATACCCGCACGGTCACCGCGGTGCTGCGGCAGATCGACCCCGATTTCGATTACGCCGGCGCGGCCGAATCCGATCGGCTGCAGCGGCTGGCCGCCTGGATCGCCCGCATCGACCTGATCGGGGTGGACGACGCTGCGCTCGACGACGAGGCGCGCGAGGCGCTCGCGGTTTTCCGGCGCATGGCCAAGCTGAAGGCCGAAGTGGGCGGCGAGGTCTTCGGCACCTACGTGATTTCGATGACGCACAGCGCCTCGCACGTGATGGAAGTGATGCTGCTGGCGCGGCTGGTGGGCCTGTGCGGCCACAATGGGCACGAGTGGTTCTGCCGCATTCTGGTGGCGCCGCTGTTCGAGACGGTGGACGATTTGCAGCGCAGCCAGGCGATTCTCGACCAGCTGTTTTCCAACAAGGTCTATCGTGCGCTGGTGGCGTCCGACGGCAATCGCCAGGAAGTCATGCTCGGCTATTCCGATTCGTGCAAGGACGGCGGCATTCTGGCGTCGAACTGGAACCTCTATCAGGCGCAGCTTTCCATCATCGCGCTGACCCGGCAGCACGGCGTCGAATGCCGCCTGTTCCATGGGCGGGGCGGCACCGTCGGGCGCGGCGGCGGCCCCACCCACGATGCGATCCTGTCGCAGCCGCCCGGCACCGTGAACGGCGAAATCAAGTTCACCGAGCAGGGCGAGATGCTGTACTACAAATACAGCAACCCGGAAACCGCCAACTACGAAATCGGCATGGGCGTCACCGGCCTCCTGAAGGCCAGCGCCACCGCGCTGGCGAACTGCGAAGTGCATTACCCGCCGGACTATCTCGACTGGATGCGCGACATCGCGGCGGCGGGCGAGACCGCCTACCGGGCGCTGATCGGCACGCCGGGCTTCATCGACTATTTCTACGAGGGCACACCGGTCACCGAAATCGGCCTGCTCAACATCGGCAGCCGGCCGTCGCACCGCAAGAAGGCCGACCGCTCGCTGGGGTCGATCCGCGCGATCCCGTGGGTGTTCGGCTGGGCGCAGTCGCGCCACACGCTGCCTGCCTGGTACGGCATCGGCAGCGCGCTGCAGGGCTTCATCGACCGCCAGCCGGACGGTCTCGCGCACCTGCAGGCGATGTGTCGCACGTGGCCGTTCTTCCGCGGCCTGTTGTCCAACGTGCAGATGGCGCTGACCAAGGCCGACATGGAAATCGCCGAGGAGTATGCGCGCCTGTGCGATCACCCCAACACCATGACGATCTACCGCACGATTGCGGACGAATTCGCGCTTACCGTGGCCGGCGTCAAAAAGGTCGCACAGATCGAGACCATGCTGGAAGACAACCCGTCGCTGGCGCTGTCGATTTCGCGCCGCCGCCCCTACATCGACCCCATCAACCACATTCAGGTGCTGATGCTGAAGCGTTACCGCACCGACAGCGTGTTGGAATCCGATCAGGATAGCTGGCTGACACCGCTGAAGCGGTCGATCAATGCCATTGCCGCCGGAATGCGCAATACCGGCTGAGCACAGGCGCGACGTTATGGCGACTATTCCTTCTCCCTCTCAGCCGAAGCGGCGCGGGCTGGTCGTCTCCATTGCCGTGAATGTCGTGCTGCTGGTGCTGGTGTGCGGGCTGGCGCTGTATGCCTTCATGCTCAACGTCGACCTGGGAGAGGTGAAGCGGCGCCTGTCGAAGGAAGTCGAAACCCGCCAGCAGGCCGAGCGCTATCTGATCGAAACGCGCAACCAGCTGACCGACAGCCTGCGCGAAATCGAGCAGCTCAAGGCGCAACTGGCCTACAAGGAAACCGATATCCAGCAGGCGCGGGAAACGGCCAGGCCCGCGCTCCCGGTGGTGGTCGGCTTTCGCTCGTCGATGCTGGGCCAGGGCCTGGTTGCGATGATCGAAAACACCGGCGATCGCTATCTGACCGTGGTGCTGGCCGTGCGCAACCCCACGCTGTCGACCGTCAAGCGCTTCCAACTCGAACTGGCGCCAAGATCCAGCATCGATTTCGGCCACCTGGAAGGCTGGCAGTTCGCCTCGGGCGACGAGGTGGCGCTGCTCAACGACACGTTCGGCGCGCTGAAAATCACGGTGCCGTGACGGGCCGCGGCTTGCGCAAGCGCAGGCCGAGCAGGGCGGGCATCAGCAGCATCTCGAACAGCTGTCCGGCGAACAGGCCGACCGCGCACAGCATGCCGAAATGCGCCGTGGGGCGGAAGTCGGACAGCCCCAGCAGGCTGAACTGGACGATCAGAATGATCGAAATTGCGATGATCGCGCGTCCCGAGCTTTCCACGCTGCGGATGATGGCGAACACCGGGCTGACACCGTGCTGGATGCGGCGCAGATAGCCGTGATAGAGATGGATGGTGTCGTCCACCGTGATGCCGAGAATGACGCCGGCGATCAGCACGGTGGCCACATCGAGTGCGATACCGGTCACCCCCATCATGACGAAAATGAAGAACAGCGGCGCCAGGTTCGGCACCAGGCAGATCAGGGCGCCGCGGAACGAGCGGAACAGCAGGGTCATCAGCAGCAGGATCAGCAGGAAGGCGGAAGTGAAGCTTTTCACCTGGCCGTCGACGATGCGGTCTTCCTGATCCGAAAACAGCCGCCCGAAGCCTGCGAGATCGATCTCCACGCCCGCAATCGGCTGCGCCGCGACGCGCGCGCGCACCTTGTCGATCACCCGGCTGATCTCGTTGGCACCGTGCACGTTGAGGCTGAGCGTGATGCGGCCGCGCTGGAATTCGCGGTTGACCAGTTCATATAAATCCTCGCCGTCATAGATCAGCAGCAGCTGCTCGACCAGTCTGCGATTGTCCGGCAGCGCGTTCTCGCCGAGGTCCTCGCCGCTGAGGGCGCGGTTCATTTCCTCCAGCACGTCGACCAGCGAAAAGCCGCGGTCGACCTCCGGCAGCTGCTCCACCCAGGTTTGCAGCGCCTTGATTTGCGCCAGCCTGGCCGGGTCCTTGAGACTGTCGCGCTCGCTGCCGGTGAGGATGATTTCAAGTCCGGTCACGCCGGATAGCGCGTTTTCCACGCGGTCGGTGCTGCGGCTGATGCTGTGTTCGGGCGCAAAAAACTTGATCAGGTTCGACTCCACCTTGACCTGCATCACCAGCGGAATGGTCGCCAGCACGACGAAGGCGGTGCCGGCCAGCACCGCCTTTGCGTTGCGCAGGCTGAACACGGCCACCGCCGCCGCGACGTGACGCGCGCGCGCCAGCCCCGAGCCGCGGCGCGGCCAGCGCGGGGTGTCCCATTTCAGCAGGATCGGCGGCACCAGGATGAACACCACCAGGAATACCATCAGCGTGCCGATCGCGCCCGACAGGCCGAAGGCCTGTACCGGCGGAATGTCCACCCACAGCAGGCTCAACAGCCCGGCGCCGGTGGTCAGCACATTGAACAGACCGGGCTTGAAGGTTTCGGACAGCGCGCGCGCGATGCGCCGCGGCCGCGGCAACAGGGCGATGCGCCCACGCTGGATGGCCGCGTACAGATGCAGCAGCGTGGCGGTGGTATAGGCCGCCATCAGGGTGGGGATCATGGCAGTGATCGGCGTGTAGGGCTGCCCGGAGATGACCAGCCCGGCGACGCTGGCCGATACCACCGTGCCCATGGCGAGGCCGCCCACCACCATCGGGCGCACGCGTCCGACGACCCACCACATCAGCGCCAGGCCGATGACGACGGTGAGCGGAATGAATATCGCGCTGTCACGCCAGATCGAACGCAGCTCCTCGACGGTCTGCGCCACGGTGCCGGCTGTGGCGCTATGGAGGGTATCCAGCTTTTCGGCGGCGATGGCGGCATCGAGCGCGATATGAATGTCGCGCCGGGCGAGGCTTTCCTTGAGGATGCGCGGGCGCACCACCAGCGCCACGGCACGGCCGTCAGGCGAGGCGAGCAGGCCTGGCGCAAACGTGTCGCCCAGAACGCGCGCCTGCCATTGCGCGGGGGTGCGGGCATCCAGCGCATCCGGGTCGATCAGCGGCGACACGGCAAAGCCGTCGTCGGTGGCGTCGATATGCTCCACCGTGGTCAGCGTCAGCACCCGGTCGACCGAGGGGTGCGCCTGCATGGTTTCAGCCACGCGGTGGAGCGCGGCCAGAAATTCCGGCGTGTAGAGCGCGTCGCCCTCGAACAGGGCGATCAGCGTCTCGTCGCCGGGAAACTCGCGGAACAGCGATTCGCGCAGCTGGATGATGGGCGCATCGGGCGGGGAGTAGATATCCCCCGCATTGTTGAAGTGGATCTTCAGCAGGAACGGCAGTGACGCCAGCTGGATGCCGAGCAGCAGCGCCAGCGCCAGCCACGGCGGCAGCATGCGGCTGCCGTTGAACCAGGGTTTCAGCATGTCATGCCGCGCGGGTCATCAGAAGCGGGTACGCAGGCCCAGCGTGAGCAGCGAGTGATCCTGGTGGAAGCCGCCGAGGGTGCGCGCCTCGCCGTCGAAATAGTGCGCGGCGACGTAGAGTTCGTGCGGCTCCCAGCCGACGTAGCTGAGCTTGGGGCCAAGATAGACATCGCGCACGTTGATTCCGCTGGAAAAGCGCAGGCCGGCCTTCCAGCGGCCCTGGCCGAAGCTCGTTTCGACTTCGCCGTTGGTGCCGTAATACTCCTTCAATTCCAGGATGCCGCGGCCGGTTTGCAGCGCATGGGCGACCAGTTGCAGGTTGACGCGGGTGTCGCCCCCGCCCGGGAAAAACTCCACCGCGCCGATCCAGTCGAGCGAATGCGTGGTGTCCATCGCGGTGGTGCTGGCCAGGGTCACCGGCACATTGTCGGTGTAGCCGAGTTCCGTGCGCCAGGTGAAGCCGCCGCTCACCCGTTCCAGGTCGGCGCCGACAAAGGTGTTGAAAGGATGCACGGCGGTGAGTGTCAGGTTGGGCAGATCGACCCGGTAATACGGCAGCGACTGCCGGGTGCGCGCCAGCGTCACGCCGAAGTCGAACGGCTGTCCGGTCTTGGTGAGCCGGATGGCGCCACCGCCGCTGCCGTGTTCGTCTTCGTCGATGCTCGCGCCACTCACCCATCCGGTCAGTGCCGGATCAATGCCGATAACTTGTCCCGTGCTGCGGTTGATCGGGCTCCAGACGCTGGCGACATCCGGCAACTGCGCGCCGCGGAATACCGGCAGCCACACCGCGTCCAGCTTGTAGTCGCCGAAAGTCTGTTCCCAGCGCGCGGCCAGCTGCGCGCGGCGGCGGTCGGCCAGGTCGTCGAGCATGAAGCGGGTGAGGTCGGCGCGGCTGACGCGGTCGGCCAGCGGGATTTCGTCGGCGCGACCCCAGACGATGGTCTGCGCGCCAAGGGTCAGGCGGGTGTCGCCGCTGCGGTAGCGCACATAGGTGTCGGTGTAGTCGGCCAGCATTTCGTCATGGTCGGCGCCGCCGCCGTCCTGCGCCATGCCGTCGAGCCGCGCGCCGGCGCGGAATTCCCAGTTGCGGCTGGGCTGCCACAGCACATAGGCGCTGGCGCGCAGGGTGGAATAGCTGTCGGCCTCGGGCGCGTCGGGCAGCGCGGCGGCCTCCAGCAGCAGGTCGTCGATCCCGGCCTTGAACACCGGCTGAAAGCCGCGCGCAGTCGCTCTGCGGCTGCGCGCGGGCGGCGGCAGGTCGTCGGCTGCGCCGGCTTGCGGCGTGGCCTCGGCGGGCGCCGTTTCGGTCGGCGTCACACGCGGTTTGCGCGTGGTGGTGCGCGGGGGCGGCAGGTCGTCCGTCGCGTCCTGGACGACGGTGCGGGGCGGCGGCAGCTCGTCGGCGGCGTAAGCGGGCAGGGCGGCGAGCGACAGGCTCAGGGTCAGCAACAGGTTTTTCATGGGCGGTATTCCGATTCCAGGCTTTCGTCGGCCAGGGCTTGCGAGGTGAACAGTTTGGCGGGGAGTTTCTGGTCGTACAGCGCGACGTCGACCACCATCCGGGTTTGGTGGCCGCTGGACAGATCGATCATGCGGCTGTCGGTCAGCGTCCAGTAGCCCTGGTTGCGTTTCTTGCTGCGCAGCAGCCAGCGTTTGCCGGGGCTGGCGGCGTTCTTCTCGAAATAGTCCACCCGCTGCGGAATGGCGGTGGCGGGGTCGATCCAGCTGATGCGCTTGCTGTAGGCCGAATCCCTGGGGTCTGTCGGCACGCTTTCGAGCACCTCGCAGAGGATGCCGTTTTCGGTTTGCCGGCCAAGCAGGCGGTGGCGGTCCTTCGAGGGCTTGCGCTCCTGCAGGTCTTCGAAATACAGGTCGGAGCCGACGAAGCGGCCCCCCTTGCGGTCGCTGGAAATGCGCCGCACCCGGTCGAGCGCGGGCAGATACAGCCACTGGTCGGTAGTGCCGTCGGCTTTGTCCAGGCTGAGAAGGCCGGTTCCGGCGATGTCTTCCGGGTCGAGAAAACGGATCAGGTTGGCGGTTTCGCCGCCCGATTGGTCGAGGCGATAGGTGACGATCTCGCGGATGCGCGGTGCACGGTCCTTTTCGGTCAGCACCATGCGGCCCAGCGTGGTGAGATCGCGCCCGTTGGGGCGGTCGTGGACCCTTTGCGCCAGATCGGACGCCTCGTCGGCGCGGACGCCCGCCGCGCCGAGCAGCAGCGCGAGCAGCAGGAAACGAATGAAGTTCAGAAACGGGGTGGGTGGCATGTGTTTTCCAGACGCGTACGCATACTTGGCAACGGCTTTCCAATCCTTAACTTTACCGCAAAATCAGGTGGGCGCCCCGGCCTGGGGCGCGCTGGATTTCAGGTCCGCGGTGTGATAAAAGACGCCATTATCTTTTACGTGAGCAGCAAGATGACGCCGACCACCCTGGAACTCCTCCGCAAGTACAGCGTAGCCGGGCCGCGTTATACCTCGTATCCCACCGCGCCGTATTTCCATACCGGTTTTGGCGAGGCGGACTGGGCCGAAGCGCTGGCCGCGTCGGCGCCCGATCGCGAGCTGTCGCTGTACGCCCACATCCCGTTCTGCGATTCGCTTTGCCACTACTGCGGCTGCAACATGGTGGCGACGCGCGACTACAGTAAAACCGTGCCCTACCTGGCGACGCTCGACCGTGAAATGGCGCGCACCGCGCAGCTGGTCGACCCCAAGCGCGTGGCGCACCAGCTGCACTGGGGCGGCGGCACCCCGACCTACCTGAATCCCGACGACATCCGCCGCCTGATGGCGATGATGCGGCAGTATTTCACCGTGGCTCCCGATGCGGAGATCAGCTGCGAAGCCGATCCGCGCGAACTCACGCGCGAGCACCTGGCAGCCTTGCGCGAATCCGGCTTCAACCGCGTGTCGTTCGGCGTGCAGGACATGGACCCGGCCGTGCAGCAGGCGGTCAACCGCGTCCAGTCCGAGGAACTGATCCGGCAGGTGATCGACTGGTCGCGCGAGCTGGGTTTTTCCAGCATCAACCTCGACCTCATCGTCGGCCTGCCGAAACAGACCGTCGAAAGCTTCAGCCGCACCCTGGAACGCGTGGTGGCATGGGCGCCCGACCGGCTGGCGGTGTTTGCCTACGCCCACGTGCCGTGGCTGAAAAAGCACCAGCTTCTCATCCGCGACGCCGACCTGCCCGACCTGGCGGCCCGCCTGGGCCTGCAGCAGGCGGTGAACGAGGCGCTGGGCGCGGCGGGCTACGTCAACATCGGCCTCGACCACTTCGCCCGCCCCGACGACGAACTGGTGCGCGCGCAGCAGAACAAGACCCTGTGGCGCAATTTCCAGGGCTACACCACCCACAAGGACAGCGACATTCTCGCCTTCGGCACGTCCAGCATCAGCCAGACCGCCGACGTCTACATGCAGAACGAAAAGAACCTCAAGCGCTATCAGGAACGCGTCGCCGCAACCGGCTTTGCCGTCGAGCGAGGCATCCGGCTCACCCGCGACGACCAGATCCGCCGCGCGGCCATCACCCGCGTGATGTGCGACCTCGAGCTCGATTTCGCTGCGTTCGGCGGCGAATGGGGCATCGCGTTCACCGACTACTTCGCCGACGCGCTGACCGATCTGCGCCCGCTGGCCGACGACGGGCTGGTGAACATCGAAACCGGCAAGATCAGCGTCACCCCCACGGGCCGCCTGTTCCTGCGCAACATCGGCATGTGCTTCGACCGCTA
>JAUYCF010000105.1 GCA_030692355.1 Thiobacillus sp. | reverse complement strand
TGAGCTGCTGCCGATTTCAAAGACACTTTGTTAAGGTGTGAAATCGGAGGTGATTCATGGTTACAAGACGGCAGTTCAGCCGGGAATTCAAGATTGAAGCGGTCAAGCTGGTCACCGAGCGCGGCGTAGCCGCTAGTCAGGTGGCACGGGATCTGGACGTTCACGAAAACGTGTTGCGCAAGTGGGTGCGCGAACAGCGTAAAGACCCGCAACAGGCCTTCCCGGGCAACGGGCAGATGAAGCCCGAGCTGGCCGAGATCGCCCGGCTCAAGAAAGAAAACGCGAAGCTCAGGATGGAGCGAGACATCCTGAAAAAAGCCGCGGCCTACTTCGCGAAGGAATCGATGTGAAATTCGGTTTCATGGCGAAACACCGAGGAATCTGGCCGGTAGCAATCATGTCTGAGGCGCTCGGTGTCTCACGTAGTGGCTTCTACGCCTGGTTGGTGCGCCCGCCGAGCCGGCGACGTCGGAACAATGAGGTACTGGGTGCGCAGGTGCGCCAGAGCTTCATTGGCAGCGACCGCACCTACGGTGCCCGGCGTGTCTGGCACGATGTGCTGGCGCTGGGAGCGCAGTGTGGCTTGCACCGCATCGAGCGGCTCATGCGCGAACAGGCCTTGCGGGCCAGACCGCGACGGCGCGGGTTGCCGCAGGACAAGGGCTCGCGCAGCGTCATCGCTGACAATGTGCTGGACCGTCAGTTTCAGGCGGAAGCCCCCAACCAGAAGTGGCTGGCCGACTTCACTTACATCTGGACGGCCGAGGGCTGGCTGTATGTCGCGGCGGTGCTGGACTTGTACGCGCGGCGCATCGTCGGCTGGTCGATGCAGGAGAGCATGACCTCGCAACTGGTGGCCGATGCCTTGATGATGGCCGTCTGGCGCCGCGGCAAGCCAGTGGAGCTTCTGCATCACTCGGACCAGGGCAGCCAGTACACCAGCGAGCACTTCCAGGGCTTGCTCAGGGAGAATGGCATTACCTGCTCGATGAGCCGTGCCGGTGAGGTGTGGGACAACTCGGCGATGGAGAGCTTCTTCAGTTCAATGAAGACAGAGCGAATCAGCCGTAAGACCTACCGCACCCGGGAGCAGGCCCGTGCCGATGTGTTCGACTACATCGAGCGTTTCTACAACCCGACGCGTCGGCATTCAACACTCGGATACGTCAGTCCGGTACAGTTCGAGGAAGCTTCAAAAGCTTAAAGGCGTGTCCACGGAACCGGCAGCAGCTCA
>JAUYCF010000086.1 GCA_030692355.1 Thiobacillus sp. | reverse complement strand
CTCACGCGATCTCCCGCCCTTCGCCCGCTTCTTCGTAGGTCTTGCCGTCGCGGATATGGTAGATGCGCTTGAAGGTGGGGATGATCTTTTCGTCGTGGGTGACGACGATGATCGCGGTGTGGAATTCCTGCGCCAGGCGGTTGAGGATCTTCACCACGGTGAGCGCGCGTTCGCTGTCGAGCGGCGCGGTCGGCTCGTCGGCGAGGATGATCGGCGGCTTGTTGGCGAGCGCGCGCGCGATCGACACCCGCTGCTGCTCGCCGCCGGACAGTTCGGGAATGCGCGCCTGTGCGCGGTGCTGCACGTCGAGCGCAGTGAGCATCTCCAGCGCGATGGCGCGCGCCTCGGCGTTGGGCACGCCGGCCAGCATCGGCAGCAGCGCGACGTTGTCGGTGGCGTCGAGAAACGGGATCAGGTAGGGCGCCTGGAACACGAAACCGATGCGGTCGCGGCGCAGCGCGCGCAGGTCGCCGGTTTTCCAGCCGTTGTCGAAAATCACCTCGCCGCCGAGGGTGAATTTCCCGGCGGTCGGCTCGATCACCGCGCCGAGGCATTTCAGCAGCGTCGACTTGCCGGAGCCGGAGGGTCCGATCAGCCCGACCACCTCGCCGGGATAGACCGTCATGTCGACGCCTTTCAGCGCATCGACCGCTGCGCTGCCGCTGCCGTAGCGCTTGGTGATGCCTTCGATGAGGATTGCCGGCCGGGTTGGGTCTACGCGCTCAGCCACCGATCGCCTCCGCCGGGTCTATTTTCAGCGCGGCGCGAATCGCCAGCAGCGAGGCCAGCGCGCACACCACCAGGGTCAGCACGAAGGCACGCACGGCGTCGCCGGTTTCGAGCAGGACGTATTTGGGGAAGGCGGGCGCCCACAGGGTGGCGGCGAACTTGCCGACGAAGAAGCCGATCACCCCGAGTCCCAGCGCCTCCTGCATGATCATCGCGGCGATGGTGCGGTCGCGCGACCCGATCAGTTTCAGCACGGCGATTTCCTTGATCTTGCCGAGCGTCATGGTGTAGATGATGAAGGCGACGATGGCCGCGCTCACCACCGCGAGGATCGCCAGGAACAGACCGATCTGTTTGGCCGCGGTGGCGATCAGCTTGGCCACCAGGATGTCTTCCATATCGTCGCGCGTATAGGCCGTATAGCGCTGCCAGCGCGCGATGGTGCCGGCCACGGCATGTGCGTCGACGCCGGGCGCAAGCCGCAGCAGCACCGCATTGACCTTGTGGCTGGAGGTCTGGATCGCCTGCACCGCTTCCAGCACGCCGGGCTGGCCGGGGCGGTTGACCGCCGGGTTGGCTTCGAGCCGCTTGCGGTCCTCGATGATGGCGTCGTTGTCTTTCAGGAACTGCGCTTCCTGCGCGTCCTTCAGCGGGATGAACAGCATCGGGTCGCCGCCGGACGACACCATGCGCCGGGTCAGTCCGACCACGGTGTAGTCGTTGCGGCGGATGCGCACCACGTCGCCGACGGCAAAGCCGGTCTTGGCGTCGGCCACTGCCTCGTAGTGCGCGCGGGCAATGGGACGCCCCGCCACCAGGAAGGCCGGCCCGCCCGGCTTGCCCGGCTCGAAGCCGGCCACCATCACGCGCTGCGATTTGCCCTGATGCACCACCTGCATGGTGAGGTAGGCGACGTTGCCGGTCTGCGCCACGCCTTCCAGCCCGAGCAGCGAACGATAGAGATCGTCCGGCACCGAGGACGGTTCGGCGAACGGCCCCAGGGTGTTCTGCTGCACCACCCAGACGTCGGCGTCGACGGCATGCAGCAGCACCTTGGCGTCGTCGACCATGCCGCGGTACACGCCGGCCATGGTCAGCGTCACCCCGATCAAGAGGCCCAGCCCCAGCCCGGTCAGCAGATAGCTTTTCAGGTGGTGGACGATGTCGCGTCGCGCGAGGTTGATCATGTCGGGGCAGCCCTTATCGCTGCGTCAGCTGCTTTTCGCGTACCCGCACGCCGTCGTCGAGCTGTTTCGCGCTGTAGACGATGAGCGGGTCGCCGGCCTGCAGGCCGGACACGATCTGCACCTGCTCTGCGGTCTGCATGCCGGGCTCCACCGGCCGGAAGCGCGCGCGGCCCGACTCGATCTGCCACACGCCGGTCTGGCCGCCGAATTGCGCCAGCGCGGCGCGCGGCACCGTCAGCACATCGCGCAGGCCGGGCAGGCGGATGGTCACTTCCGCCAGTTCGCCCAGATAAAGCTGCGCCGGCGCGGGGTCGAACGCCACGTTGATGATGCGCTCCTCGGTCACCGCATCGCTTTGCAGGTCGATCCGGACCACTTTTCCGGGCAGGCTCGCACCCGGCACGGAACGCAGCACGATGTCCGCCGCCTGCCCGACCTGCACGCCCTGGGCGCGCGCCTGATCGACGCGTGCGCGCACCCACAGGCGGGCCGGATCGACCAGCCGCAATACGGCCTGGCCGGCGACCACGGTGGCGCCCGGCTCGGCTTCGCGCGCCGTCACCACGCCGTCGATCGGGCTCACCAATTGGAGACTTTGGCGCAGCTGGTCGATGCCCCGCAGTTCGGCCTCGGCGCGGCCGATCTCGCGCAGCGCCCCGGTGGCATTGGCACGCGCAGCAGCCAGGGCTGCCGTTGCGGCGGACGCTTCGTGGCGACGGCTGTCGGCCATTTCCTTGGCGACGAATTTCTGCCGGTATAGCGCCTGGTAACGCTCGCTGTTTGTCTGCGCCAGCCGCGCGCGGCTATCGGCCTCGGTCACCTGCGCCTGTGCCGCCTGTGCGGCCTGGCGCGCCCGCGCGGCCGAACTGCTCGCCGCTTCGGCACGCTGGCGCAAGTCCACCGGATCGATTTCGGCCAGCAGCTGGCCAGCCTTGACCGGCTCGCCCTGGTCGACCAGCACCCGCAACACCCGGCCGGCCTGGATCGGCCCCACCGAGTAATCGTTCTGCGCCTCCACCGTGCCGATGCCGTACACGGCGGGGCTGAGATCGGCGCGCGTGGCGGTAGCGGTTTCCACCCCCACCGGCGCCAGCGGCCCGCTCGTGGCGAGCAGCCAGACAAAGGCGGCGATGAAGGCCACCGCGCCGGCAATCAGCAGCAGGGTGTGTTTGGTGAGTTTCAAGGCGCTGAGCTTCATGACAGGGCAGTGTTTGACGTGGCGCGAAGGCGCTCCGCCATGCCGGGGCTCGGCACGGCGGCGGGGTGGACGTGGTGTGTTTTCATGGAGGGGTTCCTGGTGTCGGGGATGGGCGGACGGCTTGCATGAAAACCGGGAAGGTGCGCGCAGCTTCCGCCGTCAGGGTGCGCGCCGTAAGGGTGCTCTGGCCACGCAGGATCGAGGTTTGCAGCACCAGCCCCTGGATCATGCCGATATACAGCGTGGCGGCGGCGTGGACGTCGAGGTCGGCGCGCGCCAGCCCTTGCGCCTGAGCGTCGGCCAGCAGTCCGGCGATTTTCGCCTCGTAGCCCAGCATGATTTCCGTCACCAGCCGCCGCAGTGCGGCGCTGCGGCCGTGCAGGTGCTCGGACATCAGCACGCGCGGAATCGCGGGATGACTGGCAATGAAGTTGATTTGCGCGAAAAACATGCGCTGCAGCGCGTCCAGCGGATCGTGCCCCTGTTCGACGGCACGGCCCAGCACGCCCATCAGGCGGTCGCGCACCCACTGCATGACCGCCAGCCAGATCGCGTCCTTGCTGAGAAAGTGGCGGAACACCGCGCCCTGCGTCACCCCCATCGCCTTCGCCATGTCCTGCGTGGTGACGTCGTCGACGCCCTGTTTGGCGGCGAGCTCCAGCGTCACGCGGATGATTTCCTCGCGTCGCTCGTCAGCGCCCAGCCGTTTGCGCTGGGGTTGGTCGGACTCGGCTTCGCCGGACATGGTTTGGCCCCCCTTAGATAGTGATTGATTACTACCTTAGTGGGGCCGGGTACGGGTGTCAAGCCATAACGTCCTGCCCCGACAAATTCAGATTGCCGGGTTATCGAGGCAACGCAGCATTGCGCCCGCCAACCCGCGCATGTCGTCGGCACTCGTTACATAGGGCGGCATGACATACACCGTGTTGCCGACCGGGCGCATGAACACCCCTAGCGCCAGCGCCGCCCGGTGGAAGCGGGTTGAAAATCCGGGCGTGGCGTCCGCCACGTCGAACGCCCAGATCATCCCGAGATGGCGGAAATGGCGCACCCGTGGGTGAGCGGCCACTTCCGCCAGCACCCTTGTAAACTCGATGGATTTGGCCCGGTTGGCGGCGATCACCTGGTCGTGCTCGAAGATGTCCAGCACCGCCAGCGCTGCGCGGCAGGCGAGCGGGTTGCCGGTGTAGGAATGCGAGTGCAGGAAGCCGCGCGCAGTGGCGTCGCCGTAGAACGCGGCATAGACGTCGTCCGTCGTCAGCACCGCGGACAAGGGCAGGTAGCCGCCGGTGATGCCCTTGGACAGGCAGATGAAGTCGGGGCGGATGCCGGGTACGCCCGCACCCGGCCCGCGGCTCCCCGCTCCCTGAGACGGGAAGGCCGTGTCCCCCCTCTCCCCGGGGGAGAGGGGATGGGGGTGAGGGCGCGCCGGTTCGTGCAAGGCATTCCAGATTGCCTGGAGTACGGATTCCGCGTCCTGCAACACTTCATGGTTCCAAAATCGCAGCACCCTCAATCCGCGCTCGGCAAGCCATTCGTCCCGCCTCCGGTCGCGTTCCGAATCGGCATGTTGCCCGCCATCCAGTTCGATAACCATTGCAGCGTCCTGGCAAAAGAAATCGAGCGTATAGGGCGGCATGGGATGCTGCCTGCGGAATTTGCAGCCCAGGTTGCGATTCCTGAGATGTCGCCATAGCAGGGATTCGGCCTCGGTTTGGTTGCGCCGCAATTGGCGGGCAAATTCGATCGATTCAGCCGGATGGTTGGAAAATCGCCATGCATTATCGCTGCCAGCCCCTGCGCCCTCACCCCCGGCCCCTCTCCCCGAGGGAGAGGGGAGTAAAGCCTGCTCGCAGGCGAACATGGTCCCGGTGCGGCCGAATCCGACGGCAATTTCATCGGCGATCAGGTGCACCTGATATCGGTCGCACAGTTCGCGCGCGCGGGTGAGATACGCCGGGTGATACATCGCCATGCCCGCCGCGCCCTGCACCAGCGGCTCGACGATGAAAGCGGCAGTGGTGGCGGCGTTTTCGGCAAGGTGGGCTTCCAGCGCGTTGGCGCAGCGTAGCGCGTAGGCCTCTGCCGTTTCGCCCGGCTCGGCCAGCCGTGAATCGGGCGTGGGCACCTGCACCGAATGCCTGAGCAGGGGCGCGTAGGTATCCTTGAACAGCGGAATGTCGGTCACCGACAGCGCGCCGACGGTTTCGCCGTGGTAGCCGTTCTTGAGGCTGATGAAGCAGTTCTTCTCCGGCCGGCCCGAATTGCGCCAGTAATGCGCGCTCATTTTCAGCGCGATTTCGGTGGCCGAGGCGCCGTCGGAGCCGTAAAACGCATGGCCCAGCCCGGTAAGCGCAGCCAGCCGCTCCGACAACTCCACCACCGGCACATGGGTGGCGCCCGCCAGCATCACATGCTCGATCTTGCCGAGCTGGTCGATGATCGCCGCGTTGATGCGCGGGTTGCAGTGGCCGAACAGGTTGACCCACCAGCTGGAAATTGCGTCCAGATAGCGGCGGCCGTCCGGGTCGATCAGCCAAGCCCCTTCGCCGCGTGCAATCGCCAGCGGCGGGGCGGCCTCCAGCTGTTTCATCTGGGTGCAGGGATGCCACACGGCGGCGCGGGTGCGATTTAAAAGATCATTGTCGGTCGCCATTAGATTTGATAGCCCGGCTGAACTCCATGCCGATTCGGTACGGCCTGCTGTTATTGCTCTCGCGAGCTCAATGAATTCGTGCGACATACATTTGCTGCTGAACATACTGAAAAACAATTTCTGCCCTTAGCTCGATTTCTTCACTGGAAAACGTATCAGGCATGCCCTCAAGCAACCCGTCGATAATGGCTGACTTCATCTGGGCCTGGGCAGACGCACGATCGCGCAGATTACCCATCTCATGTCGGCGCTTCTCGACGGTGCCCATGAGTTCCTGGGCCACCTTCTTGATCTTATCGATGTCGGCCTTGGTGATGCTGGCATTTTCCTTCGACAAGAGGTCGTACACAGCCAATTCTTTGTCGCTCTTGAAGCCCTCACGTACATACCGCTTCTCTTCATAATCGAGGGAGTCATGCAGCTTGAGCAGGTCATCGAATACGCGCTGGATTTCGGCATCATCCTTGTCGTGGTTGTATTCGGCGATGATTTCCTGATAACGCTTGTAGAGGTCGATCCGGCTGGGGTTCAGCGCAAGCATGCGGTCAAGCCGCGCCTGAATGCGCTCCTGCAAGGTCAGGACGGCCGTTTCCTTGAAAGGTGACTTCGCGAACTCAGCCCGCAGCCGTTCAAAGTCGATTCCTGACAGGTCATACTGCTTCGAAGGTTGATTCGCCTGCTCCTTTGGAGCCACTTCCAACGATGTGTCGATCACACCGCGAATCTCTTGCATGATCGCGGTGATGTCCACCTTGGGCTTGGGCTTTTGCAGCAGGTTGTAGATTGCTGAGATCGCGCTTTCCTGAGGCTCGTACTTGAATACGCCAGGGTTTGGAAACAACCCTCGGAAGCGGTCTTCAACGTCTTCGGCGAGCACCTGAAAAGTCTTTTTGTTCTCTGCTGAAGTGCTGAGGGCGTTTTGAGCTTTCAGTAGTGCCGCCCAAGATTCTTCGCCCTCTTCGGCGTGAACCAGCACATTCAGGTCAAAGCCAACCGTACTCAGGTGCGCTTGCACCTTGCTTATCGAGGCTGAGTATTCCGCCAAGGCCTGTTCCTCATCAAACAGGGGATCGGCTGGCGAGCCCTTATCGCCCTGAGCATAGATGGCCAGTGCTTTGCGCAGGCTCTTGAGCATGCCGTTGTAATCGATAATCAGGCCGTTTTTCTTGTTGGCCGCCACTCGGTTAACGCGGGCAATGGCCTGCATCAGGGTGTGCCCCTTCATCGGCTTGTCCAGATACAGCGTCGCCAAGGACTTCACATCAAAGCCGGTCAACCACATCGCACAGACTACGGCCACCCGGAATGGGTGCTTGCCATCCTTGAAGCACTCGTCGAGGGCTTTGCCACCGATGCCTTTGACCATCACCTCCCGGTATGGACGAACATCAATGCCCTCGGCGGCGAAGTCCTTCACTTCATTCTGCTCAGGGCTGAACACAGGGTGAATCTGCGTATCAAGCATCCATAAAATTTGCGCGCGCAAACGTGCCACAAATGCAGTTTCTGGCTTTCCTGCCTTGGCGAAGTACTCTTCTTCCTGCAATAGCTTGTCTTGAAGCTCCAGCCGCTTGTCCTTCCATTTGACCTTGATGCGCTCGGCCATCTTGGCGCATGTGATCTTGTCGATACACACCAGCATCGCCTTGGCATTGCCGCCGTACCTGGGTGCCTCGCCCGCCTTGACTGGCGACTCCATTAGCCGCCAGCGCTGGTGGTAATGCTCAACAAAGTCGGTCGCCACGTCGTTCAGGTGGGTGTCTGAGGTGAACACCGGGTAGTCTCGTGCCAGTTCACGGTAGAGTTTTTTTTCCTGCTCCTCGGTCAATTCCCCGTCGGCGCGGGCGGCATCAATACGCGCTTCAATGCGCTTGTTCAGTTCGGGGTCGATGATGCGCAGCTTCTCGCCACGGTTCTCGTAATACAGCGGCAAGGTCGCGCCGTCCGCCACTGCACGCTGAAAATCATAGACCGACACGTAGGGGCCAAACACCTTCTCCGTTTCGTTCCGCTCCTTTCCGTCGATGAGCGGGGTGCCAGTGAACGCCATGAACGTTGCGGACTTCAACGCCATACGCATTTGCGTCGCCAGCCGCCCATATTGGGTGCGGTGCGCTTCGTCCGACAAGACGATGATGTCGCGCCGCTGTGTCCACGGCTCCGCCACGCGCTTGTGAAACTTGTGAATCAGGCTGAACACATAGCGGCGGTTCTCATCACGCAGTAAGCGTTGCAAGCCTTCTGCACCGCTTGCCTTGTCGCTCTTGTTGGTCGAAACGCCGCAGCCCACGAAGGTGGTGTAAATCTGCACGTCCAATTCCTTGCGGTCAGTCAGCAACACGAAGGTGTAGGCCGCTGAAACCTTGCGGTGCACCTTCTGGCAGAAGAAAACCATCGAGTAGCTCTTGCCACTGCCTTGCGTGTGCCAGAACACGCCCAGCTTGCCAGCCAACACATCAACGTCACCAGACTTCAGCTTGGTGATTGCCTTGTTTACCCCGATGTACTGGTGATTGCGTGCCAGCACCTTGACCGTATGTTCGGAGCTAGTGTCGAACAAGGTGAAGTTCTCAACGATGTCCAGCAGATCGCGCTTATTGCACATGCCGCGCAACAGGATCGGCAAGGTGGGCGTGAGCGGCGGCTCGTCGTGCTTGGGTGCCGGGTCTGAATCATCCTCGTTGAGGCGCTTCCAACGGTAGAAGTGATCCCAACTGCTGGTGATGGAGCCGAAACGCGCATCCAGGCCGTTCGACACAATCACCAGCGCGTTGTAGTGAAACAGGTGCGAAATCGTGTCCTTGTAATCGGTGTAGTTATCGTCGAACGCCGCCTTCAAGCCCTTGTCGTGGCGCTTGAGTTCGATGAACACCAAAGGCAGGCCATTCACGAAACCGATCAGGTCGCAGCGCCGCCTGAACGGGCCGCTCTGCACCCACAGTTCGCGCACCACCAGAAAATCGTTGTTCTCCGGTGTATCAAAGTCGATCACCTTCACATGTACGTCTTCGGCGGCATTGCCCGTTGGCGACTTCAGTGTAATACCGTCGCGCATCAACTTCCACTTCGCCTCGTTGTGTTGCAACAAGGTCTTGGTCGGGTCAGCATCCAGCAGATGATCCCGGGCGATGAGAAGTCTGTCGCGCCCCTCGGCGGTCTCGGCCAGCTTCGGGTTCAGAGTAAGTAGCGCCTTGTCCAATTCGCGCACCAGCACAACTTGCGATGCGTCCTTACGGCCAAGCAGCGAATCGGGGCCGAAGTTCTCGGCGTTGAAGGCATACTCCGAGCGCCAGTCCAGGTTTTCCTCGAACAGCCTGGCTGCGGGTTCCTGGACGTTGTTGTCTTCTGAGTAATCGGCGCTGGCCATGTTTTCTTTTTCTTCCTCGGCGCGTGTTGTCAGACCTGAATTTCACCAGACATGAGCTTGGGCAGCAATTCGTCACGAACTTGAGCCAAGCGGGAATTTGTCTGCGACAAGGTCTCTACTTGATCAAATATCGGCCAAACCAAATCATGAAATTCCTTACACAACACACCCGTCGGCACCGACAGGCACATTGCCCCGATATTGGCTCGGCCCAGTTCCAACTGATTGGTTGAACCAACGCCCATGGTCGATAGCACCGACTCCATTTCGAGCAATGCAACACCCAGGAAACCAGCACAATCAACATCCAAAGGGCGAACGATAGTCACATGCGTATCCACCGTGCAATCCGGTATTGGCGCGCGTACCTGCGCAACTCTTCCCAGGGTTCCGGCGCCCGTTGAGTTAATCAATATGTCACCGACTTGCACTAAGCGATCCGCTTTTACTTCTTTGGATTGATGGCGTGCCAATGCAAGATTCAATCGACCGTCTCGAATGCATTTCTGATTGATCACCATGCCAGGCGCCGCTTCGTCGTACTTTGGGGTAATCCCGCGGCTCAGAAACGATGCCATCTCATCAACCGTTTTCTGGCGCCAGCCTCCTGGAAATCCATCAATTACTTTCGCCTGTTCATGCCCGGGAAAGCGCAGATTCACAAACCACTCGCGGTACAGCAGCCGTGCCGATTCTTCAAGCAAGGCGATGCGGCGGCGGTTGGTTTCGATCAGGTCGTCGTAATTTTTTATGACAGATGCTTGAGCGCGCTGTTTATCCAATTCTGGAAGGTCTGAAATCGGTAAAGCGCGGATGTCTTTTAGATTCAGATGATGGACAGTTGCACCACCTGACTTTCCCAACAAATCTGCCTGCAGAGCTGGCGTAAGAAGTAAATAGCAGAGGTAATCTGCATCAATATCCTTTCGCTTCGGCCTAATCAAGACGGTGCGCTGACCCAAGCAACATTTCAAATCATCAGGAATAACTGCAACGTTACCAACTGGAGCTTCGCGCGCAAGAATTAAATCTCCGGGCTCGGGTATCGCCCGTCGAGTCCATGCGTCATAGGTCGCATCAGATACACGGTTTACACCATCAAGAATGAAATAACCGCGACCTATGTTGGGCGTTCGAATAGATGGAATTCCATCTTCTTGAATCGGTGCCGTCTTGTGCTCACAGTCAACAATGAACTCGCAAAGTTCGCCCAAGCTCTTCATTCAAACATTTCCAGAAATGAAGTCGAAATTTTTTCAGCAAGCTCAAATGCTGTTGCGTTCAATAATGCCAACTCGCTATGTATCTCCTTCATGCGACCTGCGAATGCCTCTTCGTCATCGTCCTCTTGGTTGCCAAGCGCAACGCCTACGTATCGGCCCGGAGTCAGCGAATAGTCATTTGCAACGATGTCCACTCTGGTAACTGTTTTGCACAATCCCGGAACATTCTTATAAAGCCCATCGGGAAATCGGCTCATCAGCCAGTGTCCTTGCGCAATGAAGTAGCTGGCGCGTTTGAATGCCTCAACGACCTGATCACGAACCGTCGGCTTTTCGCGTTTCTTCACATCGCGTGGCTGCATCGCCTTCTTGGCATCGCGCACGGTGTCGCCATCGAAGGTGGCCCACTGCCGCGCTCGAAGTTGCTTCTCGGCCATGTCCAGCAACTTCAGCCATGCCTTGTGGCGCGCCTCGACAGCAGCCAGGCCAGCTTTCACCTTCGGGTTGATCTCCTCAAGCTTGGCTTGCAAGGCCTTGCGCGCATCAAAGCCGGTATTGGCGGCGTGCCGCTGAACTTCCGGCAGTATCTCTTCGACGGCATCAAGCGCCTCTTTAATCGCAGTACCCCACTCGTCCGCCTGTACCTGCACCTTGAGCAGTTCGTCCCGATAGGTGGTCAGTAACTCGTCCGGCAGGCCATGATCTTCGCCGAGCTTGGCCCGCACGCTGCCGATGGCCGCAGCGTCTGACGTTAGTTTGCCAAAGTTGCTGAGCGCAGAGAACAGGGCAGCGACCGTTTCACCATCCCGTGCCACGCGCGCCGGCAAGGCCACAAACCACTCCGCAACCTGGGACTGATAGCTGCCGACCAGTGCCACGAATTTGTCGTGCTGCCCTCGATACAGCCAGGTGATGGCACTCAGATTCGCCAGTTGCTCATCGGTAAAAACATGGGAGCGCGCCGACACCACGGTGTAGACATTGCGCGCATCAATCATCAGCACGGTATCCAGCAGCTTGGCTGGTTTGCCCTTGTCGAAAAACCACAAGGTGCAGGGCAGGCTGCGCGTGTAGAAGAACTTGGGGCCGATGGACATCATCACGTCTACATGGCCGGTCTCCACCAGTTTCTGGCGGATTTCCTTGTCCTTGTTGCCGGCGTCCGAGGCGCTGGATGCCATGACGAAGCCGGCGCGACCCGTGGCGTTCAGGTAGCTGTAGAAATACTGGACCCACAGGCTGTTGGCGTTCGAGATGGTCTCGCCATCGCCGTTGTTTTTGCCCTTGGATTTTCCGGCAATGCCGGGCAGGCCGAAGGGCAGTCGGCCCGTTTGGTTTTCGCCCACCTGGCTCTTGATCTTGGCAACCTGCACGCTGTCCACGTTGAATGGCGGATTAGCCATCACGAAGTCGCATAAGCCTACCAGCTGGTGATGATCTTCGTAGAAGGTGTTGCCGATGCGAATGTTGCCTTCCAGCCCGTGCACCGCCAGGTTCATCCGCGCAAGCTTGCTGTTGAGGTCGGCCTTCTCTTGTCCGTAGAAAGTGATGTCCACCTCATTCGTGCTTTTGTGGCGAGACTCTTCGATGAAGTGGCCCGTTTGCACGAACATGCCAGCCGACCCGCAGGCAGGGTCAAGCACGACGCCGTGGTCTGGTTCGATCACGTTCACGATCATGCGCACCAGGCTGGGCGGTGTGAAAAACTCGCCGCCCTCCTGCGCACCGCTTTGAGCGAACTGATTGAGGAAATATTCGTAGATGCGGCCAAAGACATCGCCTGTCGCCGTTTGCAAGGCAGGCCGGTTGAAAATTTTGATCAGCTCAGCCAGCAGATCTTGCTCCAAGCCGAGATAGTCCTTGGGCAAGGCGCCTTCCAGCAGCTTCTGCCCCTTCTGGTCAGTGACCGAATCTTCAATGGCGATCATTGCATCGCGGATGGCTTCGCCTACCTTGGTGCCAGCGGGCAGAGCAGCCAGGTAATCGTAACGGGCTGTCTCGGGCAGATAGATTGCCGCCTTACCCTGAAAGCCCAGCTTGATCCGATCTTCACGCAATGCGCCGGTGGCACGCGCTGGCACGGCCTTTTCAACATCGGGCAGCAGCGCATGGAAGCGCGTCGTGGCATGTCGAAGAAAGATCAGGCCGAGCACCGGCATCGAATATTCGCTGGCCGTCAGCTTGGAGTTGGCGCGCAGCTGGTCAGCCGCCTCCCACAGGTCGTCTTCAAGCAGCTTGAGCTCTTGGTAGTCCATCATCAATTCTGGTCGATCAGGTATTCACAACAACCGGCACAGCAACTTGGGCGGCCACCTGTTGAGCAATGGGTGTGTAGAGATCCACATCCGTCTCTGGCGTGCGGATGGAAACAATGAGGCTGTAACGGGCAGGCAGGTCGTAGCGTTCTTGTGCCTGACGGGTGCGCCACCAGCCTTTGGCTGGATAAACGGCGATGAAGCCACGGCTTGCCAACTGAGCAGCCGTGCCTTGCCAAATGTCTTGATGGAGTGAGCCACGATGGCGCTTAAGATCACCGAGAATCCAGTTCGGGTCTTTCGAGTCAATGGCATCGTCGTCATCTTCACGTTCGACAGCCGCGTTGATGCGCGCGACAAAATCTTCAGTGGTGGCATCTAGTGGCCGCTGCACGTCAAAGCGGAGTCTGTGCGATGGATAGTAAAACTTGGACGACGTACCACGCGCTGACGGGTTCGGTTCAATGAAGTAGGACAGCGTGATTCGTAGCTCGACCTTGGTATCGGGCGGCAAGGCTTGAAGCTGTTCCTTTGGCCAGGGCAGCGAGTGCAGATTCATGTCTCGGCTCACAACACCTTTGCCCTTCACTTTTTGATACGGGTGAACAAGGTCTTCGACAATCAAGGTGAGCGAGTTGCCAGCACTCCACAGCGCTTGATCGATATCCGGCGCACCCCAACCGCAATGTCGAATCAAATGAACATAGTCCGATTTGGTCGGTGCTTTGTGCATCGGCAGATAGGCCGTTCGCATAGCTTCCGTCCACTCTGCCGAGTGCACGATAAGAGCTCGAATGGTCTCGGGTCTCAGCGCAGGGTAGGCAGCCATCAGCTGTGCCGCCATACGCGCACCCAAGGCTGATGCCGCACTGGTGGCATTGGTGGTTGTAAACAACCGCTGATTGGGCAGATTGTTTGTCGTCAACAGATGCAAGCTTGAAATACCCGCCGAACCAATCGCATCCTTGCCTACATTACCGCCTTCAAAAACCACATCGGGCTTTAATGGCCATGCCTGATTCCAATCGCCAGAGGTAGTGGTGTAAGGGCTCAAACCACCCGCGTCGGCGATAGGCTTGTAGTCCTGGGCGTCAGCTTCGGTGATAAGAACTTTATTGGTGTAGGCCCCTACTGTGATGGCATTCCATGCCTGAGCAGGATCGCGAATCTGGTTGGTAGTCAAACTGGCCGGATACGTGCTCCAAGCATGCTCGTTGTCAGTGTTTCCTGCGGCGAGAACAAACAAGCGAGGAAACTGGCCATTGAAATCGGAGTCGGAAGCAAGCTTATCGACCGTGGCCGACCATGCGGATGGTCTGCCGCGATCTCTGTCGTCATCTGATGTGACTGCCGAGGTGAATACGCGTGGACGGTTTGGTGCCGCAACTTCTGGTCGACTGACCGCCTCAGCAAAAAGGTAACCATGTTGTTTTGCATCACCTTGATTCGCACCTTGTTCCGGCGTGAGCTTTACCGATTCCAGACGATGCGCCAACAGCACGGGATCATTTGAGGCAAGCGTGTCGGACAAGTCGCCAAAGGCTGCAAGCCCAGCTAGGCCTGACCCGTGATTGGCCGTGTCGTTGGTTCCCCAAGCTGAATTCACGGTGTGCAGATCAGCGTCACTAATCAGCGGCGCAAGTAACGGGTGCCCTCGGCTGACGCCTGAGTCCAGCAGGCAGACCCGAGGAGTCGCATCGGCATCAGGCGGAAGGGTCAGCCTAGCCAGAGTTTCATCGACCCATTCCTGCTGCTCGGGTGGAGACATACCGTAAAAAAACTCCGCAGTTTCCTTCGCACGGCGTAACTCAGCCACGCAGTTCAAGGTCATGACGGACTGCGCAAATTGCTGCTGCGATCCGTACATAAGCACCACGGTGCGTTCTGGGAAGTGGATTTGATGTTCACTGACCTCGCACTCGGCCAGTGCGGCTAGCGTGCGAAAGTCTGAGACCACGTCATTGCGTCGTCCCCGCACCGGCAACCAGACCTCCCACCAGAACGGTTCTGTAATGTCCTGCGGCAGTAATGCTGGCTCATCGGTCCAGAGAGCTTGAAGTTCAGCGCTGCGGATTGCTGCAATAGTATTTATCAGTGCATGGTGATCGTATGCATCACCATTGGTTTTCTTGCGTTCCGCCAGATAATCCTCAATGTACTTTTCGAAGTGAGCAAGCTTTCCGTCGGGGACAAACACGTTTGCATAGGTCGTATTCCCATCTGTTTTAACGCTCAAAACTTCGATCTGCTTTCGCGGATCACGGCCGCGTTCAACCCCAAGGCTTTCAAAGGCAAGAACGACATCTGGCAAACCAACAAACTGAATTTGTAAACCGAGACCGCTTTGAAGTCCTTGCTCCTTTTGAACCTCGACCGCCTGCGTGGCGATGGGCTTGAGCGCGAGCAGCTGTGCTTGAAGCGCTGCGCCGTGTTGGGCTCGATCAGGTGCGTGAATTTCAGGCGCCCCGCCGCCGCCAGCCGATGGAGCTGTGAACGATTGAGCCTTGGAGGTATTGGTTAATACTAGGTGCGGGCGCTTATCGTGGGTTTGATCCGTCATGTTTTGACGTGTGATTATTTTTTAGTACTGGTTTTAGTGCTGATGAGGCGGCGCTCGTCTAACGCACTCCCTAGCAAGGCCCGTTGCACTTTGGGTTGGTCATGCATGATCGCCTCTTTGATGGACTCGTCTACGGCACGGCAAATCTCGGCGTAGCTCAAACCCTCCGCTTGCTCTGGCAATCCGTCCTTTTTAAACGGCTTCGGAGCGAACGAACCTAATCGCGATCTGATCAACTCAAGCGCCTGTGCAGACGTAGGTAAGTGATATTCCACCACGTCATCGAAGCGCCGAAACAGCGCGTGGTCGAGAACTTCGGGGTGATTGGTTGCGGCAATGATCAGGCTGTTGGACTGATCGTGCTCGATCATCTGCAGAAAACTATTCAGCACACGGCGAATTTCGCCAACGTCGTTAGCCATGCCACGCTGAGATCCAATGGCATCGAACTCGTCAAAAAAGTAGACGCCGCGAAGGTCCGCCATGGCATCAAAAACCTGCCGCAGCTTGGCTGCTGTCTCGCCCATGAACTTGGTGATCAACGAATCGAGGCGCACCGAAAACAATGGGATACCTAACTCACCTGCCAAGACCGAGGCCGTCATCGTCTTGCCTGTCCCCGGGGGGCCAACCAAGAGCAACTTGCGACGCGGGGAGAGCCCGTGCTCTCTAATGCGTGCCAGCATGCGCTGCTCTTTGATGATGCGCTGCAATTGGCTGGATGCCTGCACATCAAGCACCATGTCAACAAGACGATTCGCCGGGTGGGTGACATGTAGCAGGTTCGCAAGCTCACCTTGTGGCTTGGCCGCACTGCCAATGGGCACCAACTTACCCGTTGCGTCTTGCCCGAGCCGCGTCTTACCTGCGTCGATCATATCGCGCAGTTCTTCCGCCAGCTTGCCGTGGCCCAATTTGGCTTCATGTGCAGCAACCTGCATCGCGACGGAATAGAAATGTCCGTCGTCGCGACTGATGTGCGATTTGATGAGTGCCTTGAGTTGTTCTGAGCTAGCCACGGTACGGCGAATCCTGAATAGAGAAACCAGCCAAATTTAATTGGAATTTTCCTTCGTTCAATTATCGGTGAAACCATTGGTTTATACGAGGCCTAAATCGCCTTGTCTCTCGCTTGGCCACTTAGGAGTCCAGAGCACCATTTCAACCCACTCGGAAAGCAGACATTCGATCGAATTACTGGGGGTGGTGGTGGTCCGCACCGAACAGAAGACGTTGGGCATACTTGACTTGCTTATGGGCGGGCGGCAGCCGCCCAGCGCCAAGGGAGCCTGTTTGGAGACGTATCGAGTAGCCGAGGGGGGCTTGTCGACGCTGCTCGATGGCGCCAATGAGAGATAGGACAGATAGGATCAGTCTGTCCAGAGCCTGCTCGCCACCATCCCTTTTTCGAGGAGGCTGCCTTTCTTCGCTCGGTGGATCCGGTAGCGCTCCAGGTTCTCGCCCGAAAGTTTCAGCCTGCCGCTGCGTTTGCCCTTTCCGGCGCCTTCCACCATAAGGGTCTGGCCGTCGAATACGGTCAGCGCCATCATCTTTTCACCCGCGTCGAGTTTGATCAGCTGCACGCCCTTGCCGCCAGTGCCTTCCTTTATTTCTTCGATGGGGAACACCAGGGCCTTGCCGTTGCTTGCCGCAACAGCAACCCAGTCGCCTGTTGTAGAAACCGGAGACAGGGGAATTTGGCCGTCCTCGACCGTCATGAACGCCTTGCCAGCCCGTTGCCGGGACACCATGTCGGCACACTTGGCAATGAATCCGTAGCCCAGCGTGGTGGATACCAGCCAGCGGGATTCTGGCGGCGCCGAAAGGGCATGAATCAGCTTCGCGCCCTTGGCCAGATCAACGAGACTTGTGAACGGAACCCCATCGCCGCGACCGGAGGGCAAGTCGGAGATGCGAAGCGTATAGGTGCGGCCGCCGCTGTCCATGAGGATGAGAGGATTCACCGTCCGGGTTTCGATGACCGCCATTTCTCCATCGCCCGCCTTGTACTGGATGGATGCCCGGTCGACACCATGGCCTTGCCGGGTGCGAAGCCAGCCATTCAGTGACACGATTACGGTCACCGGTTCGTCCACCATGGACTCTTCGCTCGTCGTCGAGGCGGTCACCGACTGCGCTGCCTCGATGCGGGTGCGGCGGTCATCGCCGTATTTCTTCATGTCGGCGCGGATCTCGTCGATGACAAGAGACGTCAGGGCATTGCCGTCGCCCAGGATGCGGTTGAGTTCGTCGCGTTCGCCCAGCAATTCCTTCAATTCCTTCTCGATCTTGATGGATTCAAGCCGGGCTAGCTGACGCAGGCGAATTTCCAGGATGTCATCGGCCTGCACCTCGGTGAGGTCAAAAGCGGCCATCAGGTCAGACTTCGGATCGTCCGACTCACGAATGACCCGGATCACCTCGTCGATGTTCAGGAGGATGGTCAGTCGTCCTTCCAGGATGTGGACGCGCCGGTTCACCCCTTCGAGCCGATGCTGGCTGCGGCGGCGCACGGTGTCGACCCGGAAGCCGGCCCATTCGGCGATCAACGCCACCAGACCCT
Source organism: Thiobacillus sp. (assembly GCA_030692355.1). Lineage (GTDB taxonomy): Bacteria > Pseudomonadota > Gammaproteobacteria > Burkholderiales > Thiobacillaceae > Thiobacillus. The sequence goes on along the minus strand of JAUYCF010000086.1, from coordinate 21,424 downwards.
TCTGGCCGGGACGACCATCCCGGCCGATCACCGTGAGGTTGACCGGCACATTGGTTTCCAGAGCGGTCTGGGCCAGGAAGAAACGCATGAAGGCCTCGGGATCATGGTTCCGCGAGCTGGGTTCCAGGACCAGGCGGACCGGATTTTTCTCGTCTGATTCGTCGCGTGTGCTGTCCAGCAGGGCGAGGATCGCCTGCTTGAGGTTCTTCTGGTCCGGCGACAGTTCCTTCTTGCCGGTCTTGGGTTGCGGGTTGGCCAGCGCCTCGATCTGGGTCAACGCCTGGGCGGTGGAAACGCCAGGCGGCAGTTCGGTGACAACGATTCGCCATTGGCCTCGTGCAAGCTGCTCCACCGTCCATTGCGCACGAACGCGCACACTGCCTCGACCCGATTCATATACCGCGCGAAGATCGGCGGAAGCGGTGATGATCCGCCCCCCGCCGGGGAAATCGGGGCCGGGCACATGAGAGAGAATGCCGTCGAGGCTGATCGCGGGTTTTTTCAGGATGGCGATGGCCGCGGAACCGAGTTCGCGCAGGTTGTGGGAGGGAATCTCGGTGGCCATGCCGACGGCGATGCCGGACGCCCCGTTGGCCAGGAGCATGGGTAGCCGGGCCGGAAGCAGGGCGGGTTCCTTGAAGGCGCCGTCGTAGTTGGGCACGAAGTCCACTGTACCCATCTCGATCTCCGACAGGAGCAGTTCGGCGACGGGGGTGAGGCGGCTTTCCGTGTAGCGCATCGCTGCCGCGCCGTCGCCATCGCGCGACCCGAAGTTGCCCTGGCCGTCGATCAGCGGATAGCGCAGGGTGAAGCCCTGGGCCATGCGAACCATGGCGTCATAGACGGACTGGTCCCCGTGAGGATGGAGCTTGCCGATCACGTCGCCCACCACACGGGCAGACTTGACGTGCTTGGTACTGGACGTCAGACCCATCTCACGCATGGAGTAGAGGATGCGTCGTTGAACGGGCTTCATGCCGTCCTCGACGTAGGGCAGCGCACGGCCCTTCACCACGCTCATCGCGTATGCGAGGTAGCAGCGTTCAGCATAAATGCCAAGAGGAAGCCCATCATCACCACTCAAGCCGCCGTCACCGGAAGACGGCGGGGGCGGCGGTGCCTGAGGCGGCATGGACGGGGAAGACGTTTCATCCATGTTCCCGAAGAGGTCCAGGGTGTGGGTTTCAACCGCCTTGGTCATACGTCAGCCTCCACCAGATTGCCCTTCGCTTCCATCCAGTCGCGCCGATCGGCGGCGGCGCTCTTGCCCATCAGCATGTCGAACAGCTTCAGCGCCGCGTGCATTTCGTCGGGTGTGGCGAGCACGGGAAGGACGCGCCGGGTGGCCGGGTCCATGGCGGTTTCACGAAGCTGGGACGGGTTCATCTCGCCCAAGCCCTTGAAGCGACCGACCTCGATCGCCTCAGGCTTGATTCCGTCCAAAGCGAGGCGGTCCTTGATAGCCGTCAGCTCGCCGTCATCGAGGGCGTACTGGCGTCGGGCGGGTTTCTTGCCCTTGGCCGGTGCGTCCACGCGGTAGAGGGGCGGCTGTGCCACATAGATGTGCCCCTGTTCGACCAGTTTCGGGAAGTGGCGGAAGAAGAGGGTGAGCAGCAGGGTGGAAATGTGCGCCCCGTCGACGTCGGCATCGGTCATGATCACGACCTTGTGGTAACGCAGGCCGGTGAGGTCCGGATTGTCGCCCAACCTATGCCGCTCCACCCCGAGCGCGACCGCGATGTCGTGGATTTCCTTGTTGGCGTAGAGCGCGTTGGGGTCGGTTTCCCATGAGTTCATCACCTTGCCCCGCAGAGGCAGGATGGCCTGGGTTTCGCGGTCCCGTGCCTGTTTCGCACTGCCGCCGGCGGAATCCCCCTCGACGAGGAAGATTTCGCGAATGACCGGGTCATCCGTCGCGGCGTCCGAAAGCTTGCCGGGCAGGACAGCGACCCCGGAGGTTTTCCGCTTCTCGGTTTTCTGGCTGGATTTGAGACGGTTCGCTGCTGCCTTGGCCGCCATCTCGGCGATGGCTTTGCCATACTCCACGTGGCCATTGAGCCAGACTTCGAAGGGATCGCGACTCATTGTCGAAACGAGCTTCACCGCCTCGCGTGAGTTGAGTTTTTCCTTCACCTGCCCCTGGAACTGGGGGTCAAGCAGCCGTGTGGAGAGAACGAAGGACATGCGCCCCGTGACATCTTCCTGGCGCAGCTGCACACCGCGCGGAAGGAGCGCGTGATGTTCTGCAAATGACTTCACCGCATCGAAGACGCCGGCGCGCAGACCTGCCTCATGAGTACCGCCCTGCAGGGTCGGAATGAGGTTGACGTAGGATTCAGAGAAGCTGCCGGATTCCGCCCAGGTCACCGCCCAAGCCGCACCTTCGCCCTTGGCAAACCCGTTGGTGCCGTCCGTGTAGGCCTCGCCAGAGAAGACAGGAACCAGGGCTTCGTCAGGGGGGACCTGTTCGGACAGGTAGTCGGCCAGCCCGCCCTGGTAGCAATAGACTTGCTCCTCCATAGCGTCGTTACGTTCGATTTCCAGCCGGAAGGTGACGCCGGGCAGCAGTACGGCCTTGGCGCGCAGCAGACGAGCGAGTTCACGCTCGGGGATTTTGGGCGAGTCGAAGAAGACCGGGTCGGGCCAGACATGAATCGTCGTGCCCGACTCTTTCCTGGCGCACTTGCCGATGACAGCGAGCTTCTTGCTGACCCTTCCGCCATCCGCAAACACGACTTCGTTGATCTGGCCGTCTCGTTTCACCGTCACGGCCAGACGGGTGGAGAGGGCATTGGTCACCGAGACGCCAACACCGTGCAGACCACCGGAGAACGCGTAAGCCCCTTCGCCGGAGGTTTTGTCGAACTTGCCCCCGGCGTGCAGACGGGTCAGCACCACCACGACCGTGGGCTCTTTTTCTTGAGGATGGAGGTCTACAGGGATGCCTCGTCCATCATCGCTGACCCTGACAGAGCCATCCACGCACAAGCGGACGCCGATCTGGGTGGCATGCCCCGCTAAAGCTTCGTCTGCCGAGTTATCGATAACCTCCTGGATGACATGAAGTGGACTGTCGGTCCGTGTGTACATGCCGGGGCGAGCCCTGACGGGCTCAAGTCCCTTGAGAACCTTGATCGAATCTGCGTTGTAATCCTTGGCCATTCTTTGCTTGTCTCATGAATCAAAAGCTTGCAATAACTCACCTCAATATGCCGCTGAACCATTTTCAGGACATGGATTGCCCCCCTTTTTCAAAGGGAGAAGTGAAGCAATGTAACGCTCACCTGCAAATGGTTCAGCGGCATAGCTGGTAACGATGGCGCACTTGCCGTTGGGTTCGCTTCTCGATCTGGCCGACGGTGGTCATGGCGCTTTCCTTGTATTGTTCTGAATCAAGCGCGTGGCAGCGCTCCCTGCTCCAGGTCCATCTGCGATCCCGCAGGTGGCCAGGTGCCGGCGGCCAAACACTGTTCAAACCAGCGGTGCATCCCCGCATCGTCCACCGCGTATTCCCCGCGGGCGGATTTCCAGACCATGGCCGGTGTATGTTGACGCAGGGTTTCCAGCGCGTTCTGGGCCTTTTGGGCGGTGACCGGTGCGCCCGTTTTTTCGCTGTAGAAGCGCAGTGCTTCGGCATCGTAGGGGCGGAAGCGCTGCCCCTGCTCCAACAAGCGCCACAGCACCGCCTGCTCCAGCGGTTTCAAGCCCAGGTAATCCGAGGCCATTTGCGCTTCATCGTCAGTCAGTCGTTGCCGGGCCGCCTGCACCACACCCGGTTCAAACCGGGTGGACAAGGCAGCCAGCGGGCTCAGCGCCTGCCCCAGCGCTTCCATAAAAAACTGCGGACGGGAGCCGAAACGCTGAAACGCGACCAACAGGGCGTCTGTATCCACCGGCTGAACGTCGGGCCGCTGGTCTTCAATCAGCCGGACGATATGGGCGATGAAATCCTGCCCCAGTTCGGGCATGCGTTGAATCTGCGATCCATAAAAGGGTGCGCCATTCGTGTTCACCAGGCGCAGCAGCTTGTCACGATCCGAGCCCGACATCACCAGCATCAGGTTCACAGCGCCAGGGCGATTGAGCTGGTCGCGCGCGGATTTGAGGGCTGCCATGGCCGCCTCACCCGCCTCGCTGGTCAATGCGTGTTGCGCCTCGTCAACGATCAGGGCCACAGGGGCCTTGGCGGCCTCATGCAAGGCGCGCAGCGCATCGGGCAGCGTGGCGCCGTCGAGCTGCCCGATCTTGCCGGTGTCGATCTTGAACGCACCGGCGATTGTCACGCTTTCCACGCCCGCCGCTTTGGCGGCTTTAGCCACCCGTCCCAAATGCGGCTGCAAGGCTCTGCCAATGGCCTCGGCCACCAGGGCACCGGGGTCGCGGCGCTGATCGGCCCATAGATCCACATACACCACGACCACCCCCTGCCGCTCCAGCGCCGGCCGCAGGTCCATCTGCAAGAACGTCGATTTGCCGGTGCGGCGCGGCGCGGCGAGAAATAGCCCGTTGTGGGCATCGCTGAACGCCGCCTTGCCTTGCATGGCGGCTACCATCTCTTCTGCCAGGGCGGGGCGGGGGTAGTGAATCATGGAATTATCCTTGATTATTAGGATTTGGATAATTTATCAAGTTGAAAATAAAAGTCAATAAAATATGGCGTGGTCGCATATGCATGACCGCGCATCTGCACCCGCTGTCTGATGCGCTTCGGGTTCATTTATAGGGATTCATACGCATACGGTCGTATACGCCAAAAGCCGAATAAACCCTATTGGTCTCATACCAGCTGAATCCGTCCGGTCAGCAGTTCCTGCATCATGCCCTGCTTGAGGGCGCGGGTCTTGTCGCGGCGGGCGGCGAATTCGGCGTCCATGCCGGAGAGAACGGTAGCGATGGCGGTTTGTTAGGGGGCTGGCGGGACAGGCAGGGTCAGTTTCACAATATTGGTTTTACTGATGCCGGATACTTTCGTGCCTACGGCATAGAACATGAACTGCTGACCTGTATGGTTGTTGCAGCCGGGCCACTTTACAGAGTGGCTGCCTAAGCCGCCAGCCGATCACCCAAACCACCAAGCAATTACCGGGTGGCAGCGAATAAATCACGAAGGGGGATGAATCACTGTAAGACTTTGGCCTTCCAGTGCCGCAGGCTAATCGGCGAAAGCTGCAACGCTTTGATTTATATAGACATTGGCGTCCACTAGCGCCGTTCATCGCGTACCGGCCCAGGCAGGCTGATCGACTTTTGTGGCGAAACTATCGACTTTATTGGCGACCGACAATCATCCATGGGCTTGAAATTGTCACAATGCGCCCCTACTATTAGCACTCTATGGCGGCGAGTGCTAACCACATCTTCGCCGCTTCCTTATTTTCGGGCAGCCTTGGGCTGCCTTTATCAACGCTGACGCAATGGAGACTTTGCAATGAAAATCCGTCCTCTGCACGACCATGTGATTGTCAAACGCATGGAAGAAGAGCGCAAGACCGCTTCCGGAATCGTGATCCCCGACGCTGCTACCGAAAAACCCGACCAGGGCGAAATCATCGCCGTCGGCGCAGGCAAGAAAGACGACCAGGGCAAGCTGATTCCGCTCGACGTGAAAGTCGGCGACCGCGTGCTGTTCAGCAAGTACGCCGTCAAGCAAACCGTCAAGGACGAAGGCGTCGAGCTGCTGGTGATGCGCGAAGAAGACATCTTGGGCGTGGTCGAAGCTTAAGTTCCAAACCAACAAACCATTAACCACAGAGACACAGAGGCACAGAGGCACAGAGAAGATCGCAGACGAAACCCCGATAAACCGGGTTTTCTCTGTGTCTCTGTGCCTCTGTGGTGAATGATCTTAAGGAGTAAACACATGGCTGCAAAAGACGTACGTTTTGGCGATTCCGCCCGTCACCGCATGGTGGCTGGCGTCAACATTCTGGCTGACGCCGTTAAAGTGACCCTGGGCCCGAAAGGCCGCAACGTGGTGCTCGACCGTTCCTACGGCGCCCCCACCGTGACCAAGGACGGCGTGTCGGTCGCCAAGGAAATCGAACTGAAGGACAAGCTCGAGAACATGGGCGCGCAGATGGTCAAGGAAGTCGCTTCCAAGACCTCCGACGTCGCCGGTGACGGCACCACCACCGCCACCGTGCTGGCGCAGTCCATCGTCAACGAAGGCATGAAGTACGTGGCCGCCGGGATGAACCCGATGGACCTCAAGCGCGGCATCGACAAGGCCGTGATCGCCATCACCGCCGAACTGAAGAAAATTTCGGTTCCCTGCACCAGCAGCAAGGAAATCGCCCAGGTCGGCTCCATTTCCGCCAACTCCGATTCCTCGATCGGCGACATCATCGCCTCCGCCATGGACAAGGTCGGCAAGGAAGGCGTCATCACGGTTGAAGACAGCTCGGGCCTGGATAACGAACTCGACGTCGTCGAAGGCATGCAGTTCGACCGCGGCTACCTGTCGCCCTACTTCATCAACAACCCCGACAAGCAGATGGCGATCCTGGAAGATCCCTTCATCCTGCTGTTCGACAAGAAGATCTCCAACATTCGCGACCTGCTGCCCGTACTGGAACAGGTGGCCAAGGCCGGCAAGCCGCTGATGATCGTCGCTGAAGACGTCGACGGCGAAGCGCTCGCCACCCTGGTGGTCAACAACATCCGCGGCATCCTGAAGACCTGCGCCGTCAAGGCACCGGGCTTCGGCGACCGTCGCAAGGCGATGCTGGAAGACATGGCCATCCTCACCGGCGGCACCGTGATCGCCGAAGAAGTCGGCTTGAGCCTGGAAAAAGCCCAGCTGACCGATCTGGGACGCGCCAAGCGCATCGAGATCGGCAAGGAAAACACCACCGTCATCGACGGCGCCGGCAATGCCGACGCGATCAAGGGCCGCATCAGCCAGATCAACAAGCAGATCGACGAAGTCACCAGCGACTACGACAAAGAGAAGCTGCAGGAGCGCAAGGCCAAGCTGGCCGGTGGCGTTGCCATCATCAAAGTGGGCGCGGCGACCGAAGTCGAGATGAAAGAGAAGAAGGCCCGTGTCGAAGACGCGCTGCATGCCACCCGTGCCGCCGTTGAAGAGGGCGTCGTTCCCGGCGGCGGTGTCGCGCTGCTGCGCGCCAAGGCCGCCGCGGCCAAGGTGAAGGGTGACAACCACGACCAGGACGCGGGCGTGAAGATCGTGCTGCGCGCCATCGAGGAGCCGCTGCGCCAGATCGTCAAGAACTGCGGCGAAGAGCCCTCGGTCGTCGTCAACAAGGTGCTGGAAGGCAAGGGTAACTTTGGCTACAACGCCGGCACCGGCGAATTCGGCGACATGATGGCGATGGGCGTGCTCGACCCCACCAAGGTCACCCGCATCGCGCTGCAGAACGCTGCGTCGATCGCCGGCCTGATGCTGACCACCGACTGCATGATCGCCGACCTGCCGGAAGACAAACAGTCTGCCGCGATGGGTGGTGGCGACATGGGTGGGATGGGCGGCATGGGCGGCATGGGCGGCATGATGTAAAAACCCGGCCCCGGCTGTTCACCGCCAACCAAAAGCCCCGCCTCGCGCGGGGCTTTTTTATTAAGGGGTGCCCTGCAGTGCACCCCGGCTTCCTTCGGAGCGCGGTGTGTTCGGCGCCGGCAGGCCCGGGCGACCGCCTTGAACCTCACCCGGCCGGGCTTTCGCCCTTTACTTGAGCGATCTGAAGACAGGCCCCCACGCAGGGTGGCCCGATTCCGCGGGGGTCAATTTGAATTTCGGATCGAGCTCCAGCGCCTTGCGAAACGAATCGCGACAGGCCTTTTCCCGTGACTGGGAACAATGCATGAAAGCCAGGTACTTGTGCGCCGCCACCTTGTCGGAATCCAGGAACGGATCCGAGGCGAGCGCGCTCTGCAGCAGCCGCGTCGAGCTTCTGTAGTCTCCATCCTCGTAAGCGCGAATCCCCAGCGACAAGTCCTTTTCGGCCTTGCGCAGCGCGAGCCGGTCCAGGCCCGTGTCCCGCACGATGGGCGCAGCGCAGCCTGTCACGAGTAGCGCAACGCAGAGCAGCGCGCTTATCTGCTTCATGGTCATGTCCTTGCTTACCTGAATTTGTGCCTGATCTTGAGCGACTGCCCCGGTTTCAGGTTCACGGTATCACGATAGGGCGCAAACCCCTGATTGCGCACTTCCACCTGGTGCTTGCCGGCCTCCAGCTGCAGCGAGGTGAACGGTGGAGACACGCCGACGCGCTTGCCATCGACGAAGATCTCGCCCCAGGGCGAAATCGCAAACGACACGGTGGCTTTCGCCTGCGCGACGGCAGCGGGCGCTGTTGCAGGTTTTGACGGTGCCGCAGCGGGCGCTGTTGCAGGCTTTGACGGTGCCGCAGCGGGCGCTGCCGGCAGGGCCGGCTCGACCGCCGCTTGCGGCGGACCGACACCTTCAAACTTCGCAACGGCCGGGGCGGGCACCCTGCCGGGCGCGGGATTGGGGCCCAGTACATACACCGCAAACGCGGCCACGGCCAGCAGCGAAAGCGCGAGCAGAGCAGGCTTGCGGCGCGGCAGCCCATTCCGCAGCGCTGATTTGTTTCCGGTTCCCGGCCCGCTGGCCGCCGACGCGGCTGCCATCACCCCCCGGGCCTTGTCAGGTGTTAAGAAAACCGTCGCGTCGTGCGGCCCCGCCTGCGTCCTGCCTGCCTTCCCCGGATTGCCCGGCGTGCCGCCGACGGCGGGCAGGCGTTCGGTTTCGGGCGGAGCGCCATCCCGGATTTTCAAATCGCGGGCGAACTCGCCGGCAGTCTGATAGCGATCCTGCGGCCGCTTGGCCAGCGCACGACTGACGATCCGGTCGAAAAACGGCGGCACGCGGGGGTTGACCGTGCTGGGCGGCGCGGGGTCCTCGTTCAAAACCTTGTACATGATGGCGCTGAGGTTGTCGCCATTGAACGGCGTCGACCCGGTCAGCATTTCGTACAGCACCACGCCCAGCGCAAAAATATCGGTCCTGCCATCCGTGGCCTGGCCTGCCACCTGCTCCGGCGCCATGTATTTGGGCGACCCCAGCACGGTGCCGAGCTGCGTGCGCGAACCCGTGGGAATCTGGGCAATGCCGAAATCCATGATTTTGACGTCGCGGCCGGGCGTGATCATGATGTTCGCCGGCTTGATGTCGCGGTGCACCACATGGTTTTCGTGCGCGTAGTCCAGCGCACCGGCGATGCGCGCCGCGATTTTCCCGATCATGTCCACCGGCAGCACCACGCCGGAGTCGAGCATCTCGCGCAGCGATTCCCCGTCCAGGTATTCCATCGCGATATAGGCGATATCGTCGGTCTCGCCCACGTCATAAATGGTGACGATGTTGGAATGGTTGAGGCGGCCCGCCGATTTGGCTTCGCGGTAGAAACGCTCCTCGAACTCGGCACGTTCCTCTTTCGAGAGGTTGAGGTTGATCGTCTTGATGGCGACCGTGCGCTCGATCAGCGGGTCCACCGCCTTGTAGACCGTCCCCATCGCGCCCTGCCCCAGGGTGGCGACCACTTCGTAACGACCGATTATTGTTTGACTTGTCATGTGGAAGGCGTGGTGGGCGGCTTGCTTCTGTGCGATTCAGGGTGAGAGAATCTTCGTGAGGAAAGTATAACAAACACAAAAGGGGACTCTCGCTTTGTCAACCACCGCACCCAATACCCCGCTTTCGCTCGAGATCGCCGCCAGGACGGATCCGGGCACGCTGCGAAGCCTGAACGAAGACAGCATCGCTACCGTCGGTGAACTGGGCCTGCTGGTGCTGTCGGATGGCATGGGCGGCTATCAGTCGGGCGACGTGGCCAGCCACATCACCACCCAGGTCATCGTCGAGGGATTGACCCAGGCCCTGAAGGACAAAACGCACCAGGACGGCGAGGTGGCCGACGTCCTGGAAGAGGTCGTCAAGCGAGCCAACCGCGCGATCTACCTGGAAGGCGAAAACCGCGCGCAGCGCGAGCACACCAGCCGGGAACAGGCCATGGGCTCAACCCTGGCGCTGCTGCTGCTTAAAAACAACCACGTCACCCTGGCGCACATCGGCGATTCCCGCATCTATCGGCTGCGCGCGAACCGGCTGGAATTGCTGACGCATGACCATTCCTTGCTGCAGGAGCAGATCGACCAGGGGATCCTCAGCGCGGAGGCCGCGGCCACCTCCCACAACCGCCATCTGGTGACGCGCGGATTGGGCCTGCAGGCCGAGGTGGACGTTGCGCTGGACGCGTGCGAAGCCCTGCCGGGCGACCTCTACCTGCTTTGCTCGGATGGCCTGAACGACATGGTCGACAACGCGGACATCGAGCTGGTGCTCAATTCGCTCCAGGCCAACCTGCCGCTTGCCGCCAGCCAGCTGATCATGATCGCCAACGACAACGGCGGCGAAGACAACATCTCCGTCATTCTGGCGAAGGTCGGAACGCAAACCTCCGCCGCGAAAAAGCACGGCTTTTTCGGCTGGCTCTTTGGACACTAAAGCCCATGGCAAAACTCATCGTCAGTCAAAACGGAACGGTCACCGAAAACCGGTTTCTCAACGATGCCAGCTTCACGATCGGCAGCCTGCCCGACAGCGACCTGTGCCTGGCCATCGATGGCGTCAGCCGCTCGCATGCCCGCATCACCTCGATCGGCAACGATGACTTCCTGGAAGACCTGGGCAGCACCAATGGCACCGTGGTGAATGGCCAGCCCGTTACCCGGCACATCCTTCAAAACGACGACGTCATCGAGATTGCCGGCGTGCAGATTCGCTACCGAAACCACAAGGCAATCGATGGCCCCAGCTTCGACAGGACGATGATCATTCAGGCCTCGGTCCTGGAGCGCAACGCGCCCGCCCAACCGGTCGGCGCCTATTCGCTGGCGACGGCCAAGAAGGCGTCCCGCCTCAAGAAAGGGGGGCGGTTGGGGCTGATCCGCGCGTTCGATGGATCCCGGTCAAGCCGGGAAATCGAATTGTCCGAGGTGCTGCATGTCTTCGGCATACCCGGCAAGCAGCTTGCGGTGATCAACTCCCGCCCGCACGGCTATTTCATCACCCATGTCGAGGGGAAAACCCCGGCGCGTCTGAACGGGAAATCCATCGGCCATGAGCCCCGCCCTCTGTCGCCCAACGACACGATCGAAGTAGGCGACGAGAAGCTGCTCTTCCTGTTCAAATAGGGAAACCCGTGCGTTGCCGAAATCCATCGCACGCGGCGCGCCAGGCAATTTTTTATTGGGGTTTGCTGGACTCCAGCGTAGAAACTACCGGGGCGGCATACACGCCTGCGCTAGGTGGTTTGTGAGAGCAGGTCGTTGACCATGCGACGAAACATCCTTACCACTTCATCGCGGTCAATGTCCGGGTTGCGGATGGCGCGAATGCGCAGGCCCTCGAACATGGCCGCGATGGCCTCGGCCATGCCCGCGAGCGTTGCCTTGCTGTCACGGTGGCCGGCGGCCTGACGCAGGGTCCGGATCGTTTCGATCAGGCTGCCGATGCACTGCCGATCCGCCGCCTGAACGATGCCGGCAATATGCGGGTTGCGCGCCGCCTCAGCGACGATTTCAAGCTGCAGTCCGGCCGTGTCGGGATCAAGGTTGGCTTGCACGCCCTCGACCGCGCGCTCGATCATGGCTGCCTTGACGTCGCTCGCCGCGCGCAGTTCGGCGGTCAGCGTCAGCAGGCGCTCCAGATCCTGGGCGACGATGTCGGCAATGATCGCTTCCTTGTTCTCGAAGTAATGGTAGATGTGCCCGGTGCTCATGCCGGCCGCTTTCGATATTTGCGCGATGCTGGTGCCGTGGAAACCGTGCCGGCGGAAGCATTCCTCGGCGGCGGCGCGAATTTGCGTGCGGCGTGCTTCGGCACGCGGGGCTTCTGTGGCGGGGTTGATGACGGCTGACATGTCTACCTCCGGTCAGGGTGTCCAAGTGATGTTTGCAAGCAGCAAATCTTGCAATTGACCGAATTCTAATATAGATTGAACGTTCATTCTAGTTTGGATGTTCGATTCCGTTTATCGAACGGTTCTAAATTCATGGCATTGGCCGGCCGCCCACGCGGGTTGCTGGCCGTGCCATTTTAAAAGTTAAAAGGTCAACCATGCAGACTCCCCGCAACCTGCCTTTCATCCCGCTGGGCCTCGCGCTGGCGGGTGCCTTCCTGCTTGCCGCCTGCGGGGGCAAGGAAACGCCGCCCGGACCGGGCGCGGGCGGGTCGGGCGCACCGGCCGTCACGGTGATGACGGTGCGGACCGAGTCCGTTTCCGTGGCCTCCGAACTGCCCGGCCGCACTTCACCTTATCAGATTGCCGAACTGCGTCCGCAGGTGACCGGCATCGTCAAGGAACGCCTGTTCAAGGAAGGCAGCGAGGTCAAGGCGGGGCAGGTGCTGTACCGGATCGACCCCGCCATCTATCAGGCGGCCTTCGACAGTGCGCAGGCCAATCTGGCGCGTGCCGAAGCGAATCAGTACGCGGCGCGGCTGAAGGCCGGGCGCTACGCCGAGCTGGTGAAGATCGAGGCGGTGAGCAAGCAGGCCAACGACGAAGCGGATGCTGCGCTGAAGCAGGCGCAGGCCGATGTCGGCGCCGCCAGGGCCGCGCTCGACAGGACGCGGATCGATCTCGGCTACACCCGCGTCACCTCGCCGATCGCGGGCCGCATCAGCCGCTCGGCGGTGACGCCGGGGGCGCTGGTCACCGCCAACCAGGCCGACGCACTGGCCACCGTGCAGAAGCTCGACCCGATCTATGTCGACCTGACCCAGTCCAGCGCCGACATGCTGCGCATGCGGCGCGATCTTGAATCCGGCAGGCTGCAGCGCGCCGCCGGTAATGCCGTGCCGGTTCAGTTGGTGCTGGAAGACGGCAGCGTCTACGGTGCCGAGGGCAAGCTGGCTTTTTCCGAAGTGACGGTCGACGAAGGCACCGGCAGCGTCACGCTGCGCGCGGTGTTCCCCAACCCCGGGGGCGAACTGCTGCCCGGCATGTATGTGCGCGCGCGCCTGACCCAGGGCACGCAGGACGATGCCATTCTGGTGCCGCACGCGGCGGTGAGCCGCACGCCGCGCGGCGAGGGGCAGGCGATGGTGGTAAATGCCGGGAACATGGTCGAGCCGCGCATCATCAAGACCGGGCAGTCGATCGGCGACAAGTGGGTGGTGACCGAAGGGCTGGCTCCCGGCGACCGCGTCATCGTCGAAGGCCTGCAGAAGGCGCGGCCGGGCAGCCCGGTGCAGGCGCAGGAGGCCGGCGCTGCCGCCGCGCCCGCTGCCGCACCCGCAGCGGCGAAATGAGGTAACGCACCGTGGCCCGTTTCTTCATCGACCGCCCCATCTTCGCGTGGGTCATCGCCATCGTCATCATGCTCGCCGGTGTGTTGTCCATTCTCGCACTGCCGGTGTCGCAGTATCCGGCCATCGCGCCGCCCACCATCGCCATCAACGCCAGCTATCCCGGCGCCTCGGCGAAGACGGTGGAAGACTCCGTCACCCAGGTCATCGAGCAGAAGCTGACCGGGCTCGACAACCTGCTCTACATGAGTTCGCAGTCGGATTCCTACGGCCGCGCCACGGTGACGCTGACCTTCGACGCCGGCACCGACCCCGACATCGCCCAGGTGCAGACGCAGAACAAGCTGCAGCTCGCGCTGCCGCTGCTGCCGCTGGCAGTGCAGCAGCAGGGCGTGCAGGTGGTGAAGTCGACGCGCAACTTCCTGCTGATCGTCGGCTTCGTCTCCAGGGACGGCAGCATGAGCCGGGTCGATTTGTCCGACTTCATCAATTCCACGGTGCAGGAACCGATGTCGCGCGTCACCGGCGTTGGCGAGGTACAGGTGTTCGGCGCCCAGTACGCCATGCGCATCTGGCTCGACCCCGCAAAACTGAATCAATACCGGCTGACGCCGGCCGACGTGCAGGCCGCGGTGCAGGCGCAGAACAACCAGATCTCGGCCGGCCAGCTCGGCGGCACGCCGGCGGTGGCGGGGCAGGGCTTCACTGCGTCGATCACCGCCCAGAGCCGGCTGCAGACGGTCGAAGAATTCGAGCAGATCCTGCTGCGCAGTTCGGCACAGGGCGGGGAAGTGCGGCTGAAGGACGTCGCCCGCATCGAGATCGGCGCCGAGAACTACGGCATCGTCGGCCGCTTCAACGGCCAGCCCGCGGCGGGCATCGGCATCAAGCTCGCCGCCGGCGCCAACGCGCTCGAAACCGCGGAAGCGGTGCGCGCCAAAGTCGAGGAAATGAAGCCCTACTTCCCCGCCGGCGTCGAGACCGTGGTGCCTTTCGACACCACGCCCTTCGTCAGGATTTCCATCATGAACGTGGTGCAGACGCTGGTCGAGGCGATCATCCTGGTGTTCCTGGTGATGTATCTGTTCCTGCAGAATTTCCGTGCCACCCTGATCCCGACCATCGCGGTGCCGGTGGTGCTGCTCGGCACTTTCGGCGTGATGGCGGCGTTCGGTTTCTCGATCAACACGCTGACCATGTTCGGTCTGGTGCTGGCCATCGGCCTGCTGGTCGACGACGCCATCGTGGTGGTGGAAAACGTCGAGCGCATCATGCGCGAGGAGGGCCTGTCGCCGAAGGAAGCGACCCGGAAGTCGATGGACCAGATCACCGGCGCGCTGATCGGCATCGGCCTGGTGCTGTCCGCAGTGTTCGTGCCAATGGCCTTCTTCGGCGGCTCCACCGGCGTCATCTACCGTCAGTTCTCGATCACCATCGTTTCGGCGATGGCGCTGTCGGTGCTGGTGGCGATCATTTTCACGCCGGCGCTGTGCGCCACCATGCTGAAGCCGGTCGAGAAAGGCCATGGCCATGGCGAAGGCGGCTGGTTCTCCGGCTTCTTCGGCTGGTTCAACCGCATGTTCGCGCGCAACGCGCAGCGCTACGAATCGGCGGTCGGCAAGATCCTCAATCGCAGCCTGCGCTTCCTGGCGATCTATCTCGCGATCATCGGCGTGCTGGTGCTGCTGTTCGCGCGCATGCCGACTGCCTTCCTGCCGGAGGAGGACCAGGGCGTGATGTTCACTCAGGTCATCCTGCCGGCCGGCGCGACCCAGGAGCGCACCGTCGAGGTCCTTAAGAAGGTCGAGCATCAGTATCTCGAGAACGAGAAGGGCAATGTGCGCTCGGTGTTCACCGCCGCCGGCTTCAGCTTCGCCGGCCAGGGCCAGAACATGGGCCTCGGATTCGTCAATCTCGAGCCCTGGGACCAGCGCGGCGAACCTGGACAGGACGTGAAGTCGATCGCCGGACGGGCCATGGGCGCGTTCTCGCAGATCAAGGAGGCGATGGTGTTCGCCTTCGTGCCGCCGGCGGTGCTCGAACTCGGCACCGCGAGCGGCTTCAGCGTGCAGCTGCAGGACCGCGCCGGCCTTGGTCACGACGCGCTGATCGGCGCGCGCAACCAGTTCCTCGGCATGGCATCGCAGGACAAGCGCCTGGTCGGCGTACGCCCGAACGGCCAGGAAAACGTCGCCGAGTACCAGCTCGACATCGACCACGCCAAGGCCGGCGCGCTCGGTGTCTCGGTGGCGGACATCAACCACACGCTCGCCTCCGCCTGGGGCGGCAGCTACGTCAACGACTTCATCGACCGCGGCCGCATCAAGAAGGTGTACCTGCAGGCCGACGCCGACGCGCGCATGACGCCGGAGGATCTGGCCAAATGGTACGTGCGCAACAAGCAGGGCGAGATGGTGCCGCTGTCGGCGTTCACCACGGCGCACTGGACCTACGGCTCGCCGCGCCTGGAGCGCTTCAACGGCCAGCCGTCGGTCGAGTTGCAGGGTCAGGCCGCGCCCGGCCTGTCGTCGGGTGACGCGATGACCGCGGTCGAGGAAATCATCGCCAGGCTGCCGGTCGGCATCGGCTACGAATGGACCGGCACCTCGTTCGAAGAGCGCCGCAGCGGCTCGCAGGCGCCGGCGCTCTATGCGCTGTCGCTGCTGGTGGTATTCCTCTGTCTGGCCGCGCTGTACGAAAGCTGGTCGGTGCCGTTCGCCGTCATGCTGGTGGTGCCGCTCGGGGTGGTCGGCGCCGTGCTGGCGGCGACCAGCCGTGGGCTGTCGAACGACGTCTATTTCCAGGTCGCCCTGCTCGCCACCATCGGTCTGTCGTCGAAGAACGCGATCCTCATCGTGGAATTCGCCAAGGCGCAGATGGAGCAGGAAGGCAAGGATCTGATCACCGCCACGCTGACCGCGGTGCGCATGCGTTTGCGCCCCATCCTGATGACCTCACTCGCCTTCGGATTCGGCGTGCTGCCGCTGGCCATCGCCACCGGCGCCGGCTCCGGCGCCCAGAACGCGGTGGGCACCGGCGTGCTCGGCGGCACCATCGCCGGCACCGCAATCGGCATCTTCTTCATCCCGCTGTTCTACGTGGTGATCAAGCGCATTTTCAGGGGCAAACAGCAGGCGGAAGCCGCTGCCCCGCAGGAGCTCAAGTGATGACCCCGTTACGCACGACCCTTGCACTGGCCGCCGCCAGCCTGGCGAGCGGCTGTACGATGATTCCGCAGTACGAGCGCCCGGCGGCGCCGGTAGCAGCGAGCTTCCCGAACGCGGCCCAGGCCGCGACCGAGACGACGCCGGCCGACGCCATCGCCTGGCGCGACTACTTCGCCGATACTCAATTGCGCGAGGTAATCGCGCTGGCACTCGCCAACAACCGCGACCTGCGCGTCGCCGCGCTCAACATCGAGAAAGCCCGCGCGCAATACCGCATCCAGCGCGCCGACCTGTTCCCCGCGGTCGGCGCCAGCGGCGGCATGAACGCGCAGCGCCTGCCGGCCGATCTCTCGCCGAGCGGCGACGCAGGCGTCAACCGCAGCTACAGCGCCACCATCGGCTTCTCCGCCTACGAGCTTGATTTCTTCGGCCGCATCCGCAGCCTCAACGCCCAGGCGCTGGAAACCTATCTCGGCACCGAGGAGGCGCGCCGCAGCGCACAGATCAGTCTGGTGGCCGAAGTGGCCAACACCTGGCTGACGCTCGCCGCCGACCGCGAGCGCCTGGCGCTGGCACGCAGCACGTACGAAACGCGGCAGAAGTCCTACGACCTGACTCGCCGCATTTTCGAAGCCGGTGCGGTTTCGGCGCTCGACCTGCGCCAGGCAGAGACCCTGCTGCACAATGCGCGCGCCGATGCCGCCCGCTATCGCAGCTTCGTTGCGCAGGACGAGAACGCGCTCGCCCTCATCGTCGGCGCCCCGGTACCCACGGAGCTGCTGCCCGCCACGCTCACCGACAGCATCAGCGCGGTGGCCGAATTGCCGGCCGGCGTACCGTCCGGGGTGCTCACCCGCCGCCCCGACATCCTGCAGGCCGAACGCGCGCTGCGTGCCGCCAACGCCAGCATCGGCGCCGCACGCGCAGCCTTCTTCCCCAGCATCAGCCTGACAGCCGCCGCCGGCAGCGCGAGCAGCACGCTCGGCGGCCTGTTTGATGGCGGCTCCGGAACCTGGAGCTTCATGCCGCAGATCCGCGTCCCGATCTTCGAGGCGGGTCGTCTGAAGGCGAGTCTTGAGGTGGCCGAGGTGCAGCGCGACATCCACGTCGCGCAATACGAGAAAGCGATCCAGCGTGCGTTCCGCGAAGTGGCTGACGCGCTCGCCGAGCGCGCCACGCTGGCCGAGCAACTCGATGCGCGCCGGCGGCTGGTCGAGGCCACCGGATCGGGCTTCCGCCTGTCGGAAGCCCGCTACAAGGGGGGGGTGGACAGCTATCTGGGCCTGCTCGACGCCCAGCGCACGCTGTATGCCGCCGAGCTTGACCTGATCGGCGTGCGCCTGGCCGATGCCGCCAACCGGGTGACGCTGTACAAGGTGCTGGGCGGCGGCTGGCAGTGAGGCGGAGTGGATTTTCGGACGCGAACCCGAGCACCGGCTTGCGGCACGCGTAAGCGCGCGCTGAACCACGGCGGCGCTGCCCGGAATTGTCGTGGCCCGGAATTATTGCGGGTGGGTATCGCCCGTATTCAAGGCTTCCGTCAGTTTCAGCCCGGCCAGTTCGCGCATCGCACGGCCGAGATAATAGAGTGCCGCCATCATCATCAGCATCGACGGCAGGGCGATCATCGGATAGCTCAACAGGGTCAGTCGCCCGAGTTCGGCATTGAACGCCTCGCTGCCGGCGGGGCTGGTGACGATCCAGGTGGCGAGAAAATAGTTCATCGCCGAGGAGAAGAAGAAGGTGCCGCCGAGCATGTAGGTGGCGTTCTGCAGGCGCGCCTCGAAGTCCCGCGCCGTGCCGCGCGCCTCGAGATGCTGCTGCACCCGCGCCACATCGATCAGCGTCGGGTTGTAGAGCAGGGTTTTCACCAGCGGGTAGCGGGTGCGGGTGGACACCAGCACCGCCAGGCCGATCAGGCCCGGGATCGCGGCTTCCTTCACCGCCAGCCACTG
Source organism: Thiobacillus sp. (assembly GCA_030692355.1). Lineage (GTDB taxonomy): Bacteria > Pseudomonadota > Gammaproteobacteria > Burkholderiales > Thiobacillaceae > Thiobacillus. The sequence continues at coordinate 3,011 of JAUYCF010000086.1, read as the reverse complement.
GGTGTCGAGCTGCAGCAGGCCGATGCCGCCGGTGAGCAGAATGCTGACCAGACCGAGCACGGAAAAAAGGTTGACCTTGCCGCGCCCGATCAGCTCGAATGTGCCCCAGCCCAGCGGAAACGCCAGCGCCACCAGCAGCCCACCGACGGCGCCGAGGTCCTGTTCGCCGCTGAACTTCATCAGGATGACGGAAGGAATAACGATGTTGATCAGGAGTTCGAGCAGCGGGTTGGATTTCTTGGTCTGGGTCATGAGCGATGTGCGGTTGGGTTTCAACAAGTGTTGACCAGGCAATGAGGCTTTGGTTTCGGGGGTGCAGGGGCGACCGAAGCGATCGGCGCCCGGCAATTTTTGCATACTAGGGCGGATGCGCTGTAAATTGCAGAAAAAACCGGTTCCCCAGCTGCCCATGACCCATATTATGCCGCTCGCCAACAGCCTGCACCGCGCAACCATTGACGCATTGCGGCGGCAGGCGCCGTTTTCGGCGATGGCGGAAGACGATCTGTTATGGCTGGTGCAGCGCCTGTCGGTGGCCTATTTCGCGCGCGACGCGGTGCTGCTGCCGCCTGCCGACACGCCGCCCGATTCCCTGTTCATCGTCAAGCAGGGCACCGTGGCAGGCGCCACCGCCGAGGGGCATACGGTGCTGCAGCTGGCGATGGGCGAGATGTTTCCGCTGGGCGCGCTGCTGGCCGGGCGCGGCGCCGCCAACCGCTATAGCGCGGCAACCGATACCTTCTGCTACCTGCTGCCGGCTGCCGATTTTCATGCGCTGCTGGCGAAGAGCAGCGAGTTCAACGATTTCTGCACGCGCCGCATCGCCAGCCTGCTGGAGGAATCGCAGCGCGCGGTGCAATCGGAATACGCGCTGGCGTTCGACGACGAAGGCCGCTTTTCGCGCCCGCTCGAAAGTCTCGTCCGGCGCACGCCGCTATCGGCCCTGCCCGCGACGCCGCTGGCCGACGCGCTGGCGGCGATGGAGGCCGCGCGCGTGGGCTCGGTGGTGGTGGCCGACGCAGCCGGGCAGCCGCTCGGCATTCTCACCCTGAAGGATGTGCTGGCGCGCGTGACCCTGGCCGGGGTGTCGCTCGCCACGCCTATTTCAAGCGTGATGACGCCGAACCCGGCGACCCTTTCGGTCGATGCGCCGGTGGCGGATGCGCTGGTGCTGATGGCGCGCCAGGGCATCCACCACATCCCGCTGGTCAGGGAGGGGAAGCTGGTCGGCGTGGTGTCGGAAAAGGATGTATTCGCCCTGCGCCGCCTGTCGGTGGAAGGCATCACCTCGGCCATTGCGCGCAGCGAGGACGCCGCCCGCCTGCCCGCGCTGGCACTCGACATCGGCGACCTGGCGCACAGCCTGCTGGCTCAGGGGATGGATGCGGAAAACCTCACCGCGATCATTTCCAGCCTCAACGACCGCCTCACCGAGCGCATCATCGCGCTGGAAAGCGAGGCCGATGCCGCGCTCGCCGGGCTGCGCTGGTGCTGGCTGGCGCTGGGGTCGGAAGGGCGCATGGAACAGACGCTCGCCACCGACCAGGACAACGCGCTGATCTTCGCCGAGGCGGACGAGGCCCGGCGCGATGCGCTGCTGGCATTTGCGCTGCGCGTGAACCACCGGCTCGACGCCTGCGGGTTTCCGCTGTGCCGCGGCGACATCATGGCGAGCAACCCGAAGTGGTGCCTGTCGGCGGCCGGCTGGCAGCAGCAGTTCACGCAATGGATCGATCACGGCAGTCCCGATGCGCTGCTCAACGCCAGCATCTTTTTCGACTTTCGTCCGCTGGCCGGCGACGCTTCGCTGGCGCTCGACCTGCGTGCCTGGCTCAACCGCGCCGCGCAAAAGAACCCGCGCTTTCTGCACCAGATGGCGGGCAACGCCCTGCGCAACCGCCCGCCGCTGGGACTGGTGCGCGACTTCGTGCTGTCGGACGACCACGCCCACCCGCACACCATCGACCTCAAGCTCAACGGGGCGACGCCGTTTGTCGACGCCGCGCGCATTTTCGCGCTGGCGTCCGGCAGCCCGCAGACCAACACTGCCAAGCGCATGCGCGCTGCTACGGCCGCGCTGCGCATTCCCGACGCCGAGCTGGCCGACTGGAACCGCGCGTTTCACTTCCTGCAACTGCTGCGGCTGCGCCACCAGCATGAGCAGCAGCGCACCGGGATTACCCCCGACAACCATCTCGACCCCGATACGCTGAATCCCCTCGACCGCCGCATCCTGAAGGAAGCCCTGCGCCAGGCGCGCAAGGTGCAGGCGCGCCTGGCGCTGGATTACCAGCTGTGATCTGGCCGTTTGCAAAACGCGCGCTGCCCGCCCTGGACGCCGCCAGCAGGGCACGCTGCGCTGCGCTGATCCGGCACAAGGTCGACCTCAAGCTGCCACTTGCCGACCTGCGCTGGTGCGTGGTCGACACCGAAACCGGCGGACTGGATGCGCAGCGCGATGCGCTGCTGGCGATTGGTTCGGTGGCCATCGAACACGGCCGCATCGCGCTCGATGCCAGCCTGGAAGTCGGGCTGACGCAGGCGCAGTCGACCGCTGCCGCCAACATCCTGATCCATGGCATCAGCGGCAGCGAGCAGCGCGCCGGCCGGGCGCCGCACGAGGCATTGCTCGATTGGCTGGAGTTTGCCCAGGGTGCGCCGCGGGTCGCCTTCCACGCGGCATTCGACCAGACGGTTTTGCAGCGCGCCGCGCGCGAACAGCTGGGCCTGTCGATTGACGCACCGTGGTTCGACGCGGCCGTGGTAGCGCCGCTGCTGTTTCCCGACGCGGCGCCGCACTGCCGCCACCTTGACGACTGGCTGGCGCATTTCGGCATTGCGGTGTACGCGCGCCACGGCGCACTGGCCGACGCCTACGCCACCGCCGAGTTGTGGCTGGTGCTGCTGCAGGCGGCGCAGCGCAACAAGCTCGACACCGCGCAGCAACTGCGCGGCCTGCTGCGCGCCCGGCGCTGGCTATCAGTACATTAGCGCCTACTAATCTGTTTGTC
>JAUYCF010000043.1 GCA_030692355.1 Thiobacillus sp. | reverse complement strand
CTTTGAAACAGACCACGACTTACTTTAAGGAGATTTCAAAATGGCTACAGGACTGACAGGTGTTGCATTGGGCATGATCGAGACGCGTGGTCTGGTTCCCGCGATCGAAGCAGCGGACGCGATGACCAAGGCGGCAGAAGTTCGGCTGATCGGTCGCCAGTTCGTTGGCGGCGGGTATGTGACGGTGCTGGTGCGCGGTGAAACCGGCGCCGTGAACGCAGCGGTTCGCGCCGGCGCCGACGCGTGCGAGCGTGTGGGTGACGGCCTGGTTGCCGCCCACATCATCGCCCGCGTCCACAGCGAAGTGGAAAACATCCTGCCCACGGTTATCGCGGCTTGATCGAGGCGCACCATGGATAAGGCTGTGGTAAAGCTAAGCAACATGGCGGGCGTGACCACTGGGGTCGCGCTCGGCATGATCGAAACGCGCGGTCTGGTTCCCGCGATCGAGGCGGCGGACGCGATGACCAAAGCGGCGGAAGTACGGCTGATCGGTCGCCAGTTCGTCGGCGGCGGTTACGTCACCGTTCTCGTTCGCGGGGAAACCGGCGCCGTCAACGCAGCGGTTCGCGCGGGCGCCGATGCCTGCGAACGGGTGGGCGACGGCCTGGTCGCCGCCCACATCATTGCCCGCGTACATGGCGAGGTGGAGAACATTCTCCCCACCGAAGCTGAAGCTGGCGGGGGTGGACGTGACGGCGAGGTGATCTGCATCGCCCTTTAGGCGACGACAGGCAAGCTTCAAGGAGCAAGGGCATGGCAATGGATCCACGATTAATGGCTTATCTCAACCGGGCGTTGACGCATGAAATGGCGGCGGTCCAGCAGTACATGGCCCAGTCCAAACTCTGTGACCTGTGGGGCATGGCGGAATACTGCAGCCATTTCCGGCAGGACGTCATCGAGGAACTGGGGCATGTGGAAAGCCTGATGGAGGCGTTGCTCAAGCTCGGCGTGACGCCGCATGCCACACAACTGCCGGCGGTACGTCTCGGGCGTTCGATGGAGGAGATGCTCGCGATTGATCGGGTGCTGGAAGTCGAGGCGGTTCGGCTGTACGAGGAGGCAGCGGCTTATTGCACCAGGGTGCGTGATTCGGACCACCACGCGCTGTTCACACAAATCATGCGCGACGAGCTGCATCATCTGGACGATCTGGACAAGATGATCGCCTCACTACCGACGAAGGAGAAATGTTATGCATGAAGACGGCAACCCGATTCCACTCTGGCGGCGCCAGGATTTGCCGCCTACGCTGAGCCGGCGATTTGAGTTTGCGACCTATGCCGAAACCCGATCTTTCCTCGACGAAGCCGCCAAGGTTTCGGAAGCGGCCAACTATTATCCCAACCTGAGCTTTGGCAAGACTTACGTCAGCGTCACCATCGACGCCGACGGCAAAAAACTTGGACCCGAAGCCGTGGCGCTGGCGCAGAAGATTGACGCGCTGGTGCCTGAAGCGGGGTAGCGCGGCCATGACCGCCTTGCGGATTGCGGTGGCGAACCAGAAGGGCGGAACGGGAAAGACCACGCTGACGATCAACCTGGCGGCAGGCTTTCATCGTCGCGGCCCAACCGTTCTGCTGGATGCGGACCCGCAAGGTTCAGCCGGCCACTGGGCACGGGTCGATGGACCGAATAACGACCTGCCGCCGGTGCAGGGTATCGAGGCCGGCGAGGTGCGCGCGGGCATCCTGCGAGCCAGCAGGTCCAGCCGCTACGTGTTGGTGGATTGCCCACCGCACCTGCAGTCGGACACGCTGCATCAGGTGATGGGATCCGTGGACCTGGTCTTGATCCCCGTCCAGCCTTCGCCGCTGGATTTGTGGGCGAGTGTCGACATGACCCTGGCCGTGCAGGCGGCGCGTGTCGGCAATCCGAACCTGCGCGCCTGCATGGTTCTTAACCAGCTCGACGGCCGCAATGCGCTGTCGCGCTCGATGCATCAGGCGCTGGCCGAATTCGAGGTGCCGGTGCTGGCAAGTGGATTGGCGCGCCGCGCGGCTTTTCGCAGCGCGGCGCTCGAAGGCGGTAGCGTCTACCGGCTGGGTGGCCGGGGCGCGTACGCAGTACAAGACGTGGAAGCCGTTATTGAAGAGGTATTGAAATTATGAGCAACAAAGTGTCCAGCAAATTGGCGGCCGGTGTGCGCAAGGTGAAAGATCAGCGGACAGCTGCGCCCACCGCGGGCAAACCGGCCCGTTCCGAGGCCGGCGGCCGTAAACCGCCCGGTGGGTGCGATGAAACTTCAGTTGTGGAGACTGCCCGCGTTGATCCAGGAACTGAGTTGCATCCGGTCCGTGTCTGGCCAGACTAGACCCGGGAGACACTGACTGGACCGATCAAATCGACATGCAGCCAGGTGCCCCGTATCCATGACCAACCCTATTGCCTTGCCGGCGGAACGCCTGCGTGCCGGCGGTGTGGTGGCAATCCCTACCGAGACCGTTTATGGTCTTGGGAGCTGATGCCCGCAATATTGAAGCTGTGCGGCGCGTGTTCGTCATCAAGGGACGCCCGGCCAACCATCCACTGATTGTGCATCTGGCTGAGTGCCCAGATGGGGATGTCCCGCTTCACTCCGTTATTTCCCTTTACCCCGCCGACGGCGCGGTATCGGTCCGCCCCAGCAAATAATCGAGAAACGCCCGCGCCACCACCGACAGCTGCCGCCCGGCCGGATAGACCGCATACCAGTGACGCAAAATCGGAAAACCCACCACGTCCAGCACGGCGAACTGGCCGGGCTGGTTCAGCGTGAGCGCGTGACGGGAGAGGGCGGAGATGCCGAGGCCGGCGAGGATGGCCTGTTTGATGGCTTCGTTGCTGCCCAGTTCCAGGCGCGGGTGGATGTTGAGCCCGTGTCCGGTGAATATCCGTTCGATGGCGTTGCGGGTGCCTGAGCCTTTTTCGCGCATCAGCCAGGTCTCGTGCGCGATGCGTTCGAGCGGGATGTTCTTTTTGTGCGCCAGCGGATGGTCCGGTGCGGCGATCACGATGATGGGGTTGTCCATGATGGGGGTGGCGACGACGTCGATGTCTTCCGGCGGCTGGCCGAGGAAGTACAGGTCGTCGAGGTTGTCGGCGATGCTGGCCAGCACCTGCTCCTTGTTGGTGACGCGCAAGGACACGTCGATGCCGGGATACAGCTTGTCGAATTCGCCCAACAGGCGCGGCGCGAAATAGGAGGCGGTGGTGATCGCCATCAGGCTGAGTTTGCCCTGCTTGAGGCCCCGTCGTTCGTCCACCGACATGGTGTAGTGGTCGAGGATGCTGAAGATTTCGCGGGTGGCCCTCGCCAGTTCCTGGCCGTCGGCGGTGAGGCGGATTTTCTTGCCGACCTGCTCGATCAGCGGCGCGCCGATCATGTCGGCCAGTTTTTTCATCTGCATGGAGACGGTGGGCTGGGTGAGGAACAGCTCTTCGGAGGCGCGGGTGAAGCTGCCGAGGCGGGCGATGGCTTCGAAGATTTCCAGCTGGCGGAAGGTGGTGTGTTGACGCATTTTGGTCAGCGTAAGTCTGGTTTTGCAGGGTGCGCCATGCGCACCGGGTCTGGTTTTGTAGGGTGCGCCATGCGCACCGGGTCGCGGCGAGCGGTGCGCATGGCGCACCCTACGGGGAATCTATCATAGATAAAAGTATATTTCACAAATAGAAAATATCGACTGTTATTGATGGTCTATAACCTTCAAGATGCGTTCCATCGTGTCAGGCCGCTGGGGCGCTACACGGAAACCCACCCCTTTCTGTAGGAGGAAATTATGGCTGTCAAAACCTATAACGCCGGTGTGAAGGAATACCGGCAGACTTATTGGACCCCGGAATACACCCCGCTGGACACCGACCTGCTGGCCTGCTTCAAGATCACCCCGCAGCCGGGCGTGGATCGCGAAGAAGTCGCCGCTGCGGTGGCCGCCGAATCGTCGACCGGCACCTGGACCACGGTGTGGACCGATCTGCTGACCGACCTCGACTATTACAAGGGCCGCGCCTACCGCATCGAAGACGTGCCGGGCGACGACACCTGCTTCTATGCCTTCGTGGCCTATCCGATCGACCTGTTCGAAGAAGGTTCGGTCGTCAACGTGCTGACCTCACTGGTCGGCAACGTGTTCGGGTTCAAGGCGCTGCGCGCGCTGCGTCTGGAAGACATCCGCTTCCCGATCGCCTACGTCAAAACCTGCGGCGGCCCGCCCGCCGGCATCCAGGTCGAGCGTGACCGCATGAACAAGTACGGCCGTCCGATGCTGGGCTGCACCATCAAGCCGAAGCTGGGTCTGTCCGCCAAGAACTACGGCCGCGCCGTGTACGAGTGCCTGCGCGGCGGTCTCGACTTCACCAAGGACGACGAAAACGTCAACAGCCAGCCCTTCATGCGTTGGCGCGACCGCTTCTCCTTCGTGCACGAGGCCACCCTGAAGGCGCAGCGCGAAACCGGCGAGCGCAAGGGCCACTACCTGAACGTGACCGCACCGACCCCGGAAGAGATGTACAAGCGTGCCGAGTTCGCCAAGGAAATCGGCGCACCGATCATCATGCACGACTACCTCACCGGCGGCCTGACTGCCAACACGGGCCTGGCCAACTGGTGTCGCGACAACGGCATGCTGCTGCACATCCACCGCGCCATGCACGCCGTGCTCGACCGCAACCCGCACCACGGTATCCACTTCCGCGTGCTGACCAAAGTGCTGCGTCTGTCGGGTGGTGACCACCTGCACTCCGGCACCGTCGTCGGCAAGCTGGAAGGCGATCGCGAAGCGACCCTGGGCTGGATCGACACCATGCGCGACGAGTTTATCCCGGAAGACCGCAGCCGCGGCCTGTTCTTCGACCAGGACTGGGGTTCCATGCCCGGCGTGATCCCGGTCGCATCCGGCGGCATCCACGTGTGGCACATGCCCGCGCTGGTGAACATCTTCGGCGACGACTCGGTGCTGCAGTTCGGTGGCGGCACGCTCGGCCACCCCTGGGGCAACGCCGCCGGCGCCGCCGCCAACCGCGTTGCGCTGGAAGCCTGCGTGGAAGCGCGCAACCAGGGCCGTGAGCTTGAGAAGGAAGGCAAGGACATTCTGTCTGCCGCCGCCGCGAACAGCCCCGAACTGAAGATCGCCATGGAAACGTGGAAGGAGATCAAGTTCGAGTTCGACACCGTCGACAAGCTGGACGTCGCCCACAAATAAGGAACTAGGGGCTGGGAGCTAGGGCCTAGGGGAAACCCTGCACCGCGCCTCCCTAGCTCCTAAATCCTAAATCCTAAATCCTAGTTAGAAAGGAAATGAAATGTCTGAAGTAATGGATTACAAAAGCCGCGTCTCCGATCCAGCCAGCCGCAAATTCGAGACCTTCTCCTACCTGCCGGCCATGGACAAGGACAACATCAGGAAGCAGGTCGAGTATCTGGTGAAGAAAGGCTGGAACCCGGCCATCGAGCACACCGAGCCCGAGTACCTGATGGACTCGTACTGGTACATGTGGAAGCTGCCGATGTTCGGCGAAACCGACGTCGACCGCGTGCTGGGCGAAGCCGAAGCCTGCCACAAGGCCAACCCCAACAACCACGTTCGCCTGATTGGTTACAACAACTTCAACCAGTCGCAAGGTGCGTCGATGGTGATTTTCCGCGGCAAGACGGTTTAAGTCGCGACGGGAGACCGTAACAGCCCCCGTCGCCCGCTGGGTGCGGGGGCTTTTTGTTTGTGTAGGGTGCGCCATGCGCACCATCGTGAATCGGTGCGCATGGCGCACCCTACGGAGTGTGAAATGAGCAACATCGTCGATCAATACCGCATCACCCAGGAACCCTACTACCGTCCCGTCGCCGACGAGGTCGAGCTGTACGAAGCCGCCTATTCGGTGCGCATGCCGATGATGCTGAAGGGCCCGACCGGCTGCGGCAAGACGCGCTTCGTCGAGTACATGGCGTTCAAACTCGGCAAGCCCTTGATCACGGTGGCGTGCAACGAAGACATGACGGCGTCCGACCTGGTCGGCCGCTTCCTGCTGTCCGCAGCGGGCACCGAGTGGCAGGACGGCCCGCTGGCCATCGGCGCCCGCCATGGAGCCATTGTCTACCTGGACGAAGTAGTGGAAGCGCGCCAGGACACCACCGTGGTGATCCACCCGCTGACCGACAACCGCCGCGTGTTGCCGCTGGAAAAGAAGGGCGAGCTGGTGCACGCCCACCCCGATTTCCAGATTGTGATTTCCTACAACCCCGGCTACCAGAGCCTGATGAAGGATCTCAAGCAGTCGACCAAGCAGCGTTTCGGCGGCCTCGACTTCACCTATCCCGAGCACGGCATCGAGACCGAAATCGTCGCGCACGAATCCGGCGTGGGCGCCGACATCGCCGGCAAGCTGGTGTCGATCGCCGAACGCAGCCGCAACCTCAAGGGCCACGGCCTTGACGAGGGCCTGTCGACCCGCATGCTGATTTACGCAGGCAGCCTGATCGCCAAGGGCGTGAACCCGCAGGCCGCTTGCCGCGTCGCGCTGGTCAGCCCGATCACCGACGATCCCGACATGCGAGACGCGCTGGACGCGGCGGTGTCGACGTTCTTTTGATTTGACGGTGGGGATTAGGATCTAGGAGCTAGGAGCTAGGATCTGGGGGCTAGGGAACGTGCGGGCTTTGCCCGCGCCCTTGATCTGGATCAAAGCGCGGCCAAAGGCCGCTCCACCCCTAAATCCTAATTCCTAGCCCCTAGTCCCTGGAAAAGCCATGTCCATCAAACTCGAAGACTACGCAGAACTGCTGGAAGACCTGTCGCCGCATACCCGGGATGCGCTCAACGCGGCCTGGCACGAGGCCACCAAGGTGTTCTCGCCGCGCGGGCTGGACAACTACCTGAAGGGCGTGTCGGCCATCCGCGGACTCGGCCGCGGCGATTCGCTGGTCGAAACCTGGATCGAACAGGCGCCGCAGGTGGCCAAGGAAGTGGGCGAGGACGTGGTGGCCGATCTCGCCACCGCTTCGTTGATGCTCGCCTCGAAGACCTCGGGCGCGGTGATCGAACTGCTGCTGGCCACCGCGCCGACCGCGGCCAAACGGCTGGGCGACGCCGCGCTGTTCCTCAAGTACCTGCAGTTCATCAACACCCTGACCGCGCAGGCGCCGCGCGGCGTGCGGCCGATGCTGGACAAGCTGGAAGTGCTGTTCCAGCAACTGACCCTGGGCGGTCTGCGGCGCTGGGCGCTGTGGGGCGCGCACGCGCACCGCACCAACTACGAAGAGCAGATCAACTACTTCAGCCTGGCGTCGAAGGAATCGATCGCGATGCTGCAGAAGGAGCGCAAGGGCACCCTGCTGGTCGACGTGCAGCGCCGCATCAACATGTATCTGCGCGCGCTGTGGGCACGCGATTTCTTCATGCGCCCGACCTCCGGCGACTTCGAAGCGCGCGAAGGCTACCGGCCCTACATCGAGGACTACCTGCTGCATCTGCCGGACGCCTTCGATGATTTTGCGATCGAAGGGCAGGCGCCGGTGTCCGGCCTCGAACTCTACCGCGCTACCGCCGCGCACTGCGCCGCCCACATCGTCGAGACGCGGCAACCGATTTCCGCCGAGGCGCTCAACCCGCTGCAGATGGCGGTGATTTCGGTGATCGAGGACGCGCGGGTGGAAGCCCTGGCAATACGCCGCTTTCCCGGGCTGAAGCAGATGTGGAGCAAGCTGCACATTGCCACGCCGGAAATGCGCGCGAGCGTCGGCGACTACCTCAACCGGCTGGCGCGCGCGCTGCTCGACGAGACCTACCGGGACGACGATGCGTGGATCGCGGAAGGCCGCGCATTGTTTGCGTCCGCGCAGGATACGCTCGACAACAACCACACGTCGTGGGAGATCGGTGTGCAGCTGGCGCACAGCCTCACCCAGAAAAAAATCCCGTTCAACGCGCGCACCGACATCCTGGCCGCGCCCTATCGGGACGACAACCGCTACTTCTGGGAATTCGAGGAATTCGATTTCAACAAGGCCGCGGGCGCCGGATACGAATCCACCAAACAGGTTCGCAAGAACGTGAACGTGATGGAAATGGCGAACGAAGTCGAGGTCGAAGGCGCGGGCGACGATGCCGAAGAAATCTGGGTGCTGTCGACCGAGCTGTTCCCCTACGAGGACATGGGTGTCAGCTGGAACGAGATGGAAGGCAAAGAGCCGGTGTCCGATCCGTTCCACTATTCGGAATGGGATTACCAGATCCAGCTGGAGCGGCCGGCCTGGGCCACGGTGCAGGAAAAACGCGCCAAGTCGGGCGACCTGGAAATCATTGACGAGATCACCGCCAGGTACAAGCGCGAGATCCATCGCATGAAGTTCCTGCTCGATGCGATGCAGCCGCAGGGCGTGCAGCGCATCCGCAAGCTGGAGGACGGCGACGAGATCGACATCAACGCGGCGATCCAGAGCTTCATCGACATCCGTCTCGGCAACCAGCCCGACCCGCGCATCATGATGCGTTCGGTGCGCAAGACGCGCGACTTCTCGATCCTGGTGCTGCTCGACCTGTCGGAATCGACCAACGAGACGGTGCAGGATCAGGAATACAGCGTGCTCGACCTCACCCGCCAGGCCTGCGTGCTGCTGGCCGACGCCATCAGCAAGGTGGGCGATCCGTTCGCCATCCACGGCTTCTGCTCGGACGGTCGCCACGACGTCGAGTACACCCGCTTCAAGGACTTCGACCAGCACTGGGATGACACGCCCAAGGCGAAGCTGGCAGGCATGACCGGCCAGCTCTCGACCCGCATGGGCGCGGCGATCCGCCACGCCGGCCATCATTTGAAGTTACAGCGCTCGGCAAAGAAACTCCTGATCGTCATTACCGACGGCGAGCCGGCCGACATCGACGTGCGCGACCCGCAGTACCTGCGCTACGACACCAAGAAGGCGGTCGAGGAAGTCGCCCGCGACGGCGTCATCACCTACTGCATGAGCCTCGACCCGCGCGCCGACAACTACGTCAGCCGCATCTTCGGGCAGAAGAACTACATGGTGGTCGACCACGTCGAGCGGCTGCCGGAGAAACTGCCGCTGCTGTATGCGGGGCTGACGCGCTGATTCCCCGCCGATCAATCCGTCATTGCGAGCGCAGCGCGGCAATCCAGCGCTTTAATCAAGCTGACATTCTGGATTGCTTCGCTGCGCTCGCAATGACAAACGGCTTCCGCTCACCCCTCGGCGCGGGTAGGATCATTCAATGAATCTTTACGCCCAATCCATCGAAACGCGAATCGACTGGCTGTTCGCCCACGCAAAGAAACACACCGAATTCTTCGGCAGCCCGGAAACCTGGCTGGCCCGCAAGCGCTACCTGGCCGAGCATCCCACCGCGATCGGGGTGCTCAAATGCATGGACGGCCGCATCAACATCCCGGTGGCGACGGAAACACCGATGGGCATCATCCAGCCCTTCCGCAACCTCGGCGGGCGTTTTGACCTGGGCTGGCCGCACCTGGGCGAGGTGTTGTCGGATTACGTGATGTCGGTGGTGCGCGAGGGCCGGCGCACGCTGATGGCGTCGACCTATCATTTTTCCAGGGGCGATCCGCAGCGCGGCTGCGCCGGATTCAATTTCGACACCGAGGCGGCGCGCGCACACACCTTCGCCATCCGTCGCCAGATCGAGCAGGTGTTCGGCGCCGGCCATCAAACCGTTTATCCGCTGGTGTGCGGGTTCGAGACGGATGACGACGCGCTCATTCTGCACGGACAAAACGGCGAGGTGCTCGATGCGTCCAGCGTGACGGAGATCGAAACCCTGCCCGCGCGTTTGCGGATACTGTTTCCCGATATGCCCGAACAGATGCGCGCCGATCTGCTGCCGCTGGTCGAGGGCAATATCCGGCATGTTGCCGAGGTGCGCCGGACCGCTCGCGAACTCGACGTTGAACACCGCGAATGGGTGATCTGCCTGGGGCGCGGCTTCGACTGGCTGCACATGCCCAACCAGGCGCTCATCGTCGGCCCCTACAGCCCCGATCTGGCCGACCCGGTGCGCAAGGCCGCCGGCATCCTGCAGAGCAACATGGCGGCCGGGCGAATCCCCGGCGACGGCTTTCTGCTGCTGGCGTCGGTGCCCTACGCCGAAATCGGTGTCGACCGCGCGCGTGCCGAACTCAAGTCGCGCTTCCTGTCCGGCTTCGCCGCCGAAGTCATCGCGCGCGATTTTCCGCAGCTGGCCGAAAAAATGCACCGCAGGACAACGGTGCTGAACTGGGGCAGCCGGAATCTGGAATTTCTGGATGGCATCTGAGCCGGTTGCGCTGGACCGACAGGAGGGTGCGTGGCTGGATCGGGGGTGATTCGATCAATGCGTTATCCGCGAAGGACACGAAGAAACGCGAAGTAAAATCTTTGGGAGCGCAATCCGGAAAATGCCTGCATTGATCAATGCACTGGATTGCCACGCTGCGCTCGCAATGACGGCCATCCCGAATTAATCCAGCGTCTCCTTAGCGGTTGACTTCGCGTTTTTTTCGCGCCCTTTATGCCCTTCGGGTATTCGCGGACGGTTTTTTCAGGACGCCGTGCTGGTCTTGTTCTGGCTGACCGCCGCGAGAATGCCCTGCAGCAGGGCAATCGGCGTGGGCGGGCAGCCCGGCACTTCGACGTCGACCGGGATGACGCTGGAGACCTTTCCGCACGTGGCGTAGGTCTCGCCGAACATGCCGCCGGTGCAGCCGCAGTCGCCCATGGCGACCACCCACTTGGGTTCCGGGGTGGCGTCGTAGGCGCGTTTCAGCGCGACTTCGAGGTTGCGCGAGACCGGGCCGGTGACCAGCAGCATGTCGGCATGGCGGGGGCTGGCCACGAATTTCACGCCCATGCCCTCGATGTTGTAATGCGGCCCGTTGATGGCGTGGATTTCCAGTTCGCAGCCGTTGCAGGAGCCGGCGTCGACATGGCGGATCGCCACCGACTGGCCGAAAATCTTGAGGATTTCCGTGTGCAGCGCCTGTTCGCGGGTGCGCAGCGCGAGGTCTGCCTGCGGCGCCGGTTCGGAGACGAAGCCGGTCTTGAAGATCTTCTGCAGGATGAGGTGGGTGGCCATGTTGCGGTTCTCACAAGTCTCGTAGGGTGCGCCATGCGCACGCGACAATCAAAAAACGGTGCGCGGAGCGCACCCTACAGGTCAGGTTCATAAATCCGGTCCGCTGTAGGAAAGGTTGAACGATTTGTTGATGAGCGGGAAGTCGGGAACGATGTTGCCGAGGATGCCGATCTCCAGCAGCGGCCAGTTCTGCCACGAGGGATCGTGCGGGTGCACCCGGTCGAGTCTGCCGTCGGCCCCGATGCGCACCGCCACCAGCACTTCGCCGCGCCAGCCCTCCACCCAGCCAAGGCCTTCGCACACGTCCCGAACCGGCTTGAGCGGGGCGTGAAGGTCCCCTGCCGGCAGGCGCGCGAGGAGGTCGCGGATCAGGCGCAGCGATTCGTGAATTTCGCTGAAGCGCACCTCGGCACGCGCCAGCACGTCGCCGCGGCGCTGCGTGGCCATGTTGACGTCGAGCTGGTCGTAGGGCGCTTGCGGGAACTGGGCGCGGGCGTCCCAGGCCTGCGCGCTGGCGCGGCCGGCCAGGCCGGTGAGGCCGAGCCTCGCCGCGAGATCGGGCTTGCAGACGCCGGTGTTGGTGAAGCGGTCCTGCAGGGTGGCGTGGTCGTCGTAGATGGCCTTGAGCGAGTGCACTTCCGCCTCGAGGCGGTCGGCCTCGGCTGCGAGCTCCGCGCGGCCGCCGTCGCCGATGTCCACTGCCACGCCGCCCGGCACGATGCGGTCGAACAGGTAGCGGTGACCGAACAGCTTTGCGGTGAGCCGCAGCCAGTCTTCCTTCAGCCGCCAGAATTGCATGAAGCCGAAGGCCAGGGCGACGTCGTTGCCGAGGTAGCCGAGGTCGCCCAGGTGGTTGGCGATGCGCTCGATTTCCAGGAACAGCGCGCGCAGCCACACGGCGCGGTCGGGCACCTGGCTATCGGTGGCGGTTTCCACCGCCATGCAGTAGGCCCAGGCGTAGGCGATGTGCGAATCGCCGGAGACGCGTCCGGCGAGTTTGGCGCCGGTGGCGAGGTCCATCCCCTCGAAACGTTTTTCCGTGCCCTTGTGGGTGTAGCCCAGGCGTTGCTCCAGCCTCAGCACGCGTTCGCCGATGACGGAAAAGCGGAAATGTCCCGGCTCGATGGTGCCGGCGTGGATGGGGCCGACCGCGATCTCGTGCACGCCGTCGCCTTCGACCCGGATGAAGGGATAGGCGTCGACGGCCGCGGGCGGAGAGCGGTGAGCCGAGAGCGGAGAGAAGTCCTTGCGCAACGGGAATTCATCTTCGGCCCACGCGGTGTGGCGCAGCCATTTGCGGCCGTCCACCGCGCCGGTGGCTGTGATGCCGAGCAGGTCGAAGGTCGCGCGCTGCATGCGGTCGGCCTGCGGGAAGATGTGGGCGAGGTCGGGGTAGGCCGGCGCTTCATCCGGCAGGGCGCAGGTCACCCAGACCAGCCCGGCGCTGGTGAGCAGGGCGGCGTGGATGGCGAAGCCGCGGCTCAGGTGGCGATTGTCCGCGCCCCACAGGGCAATCAGTTGTCCGCCTTCTTCCTTGACCGCGCGTGCCAGCGCGAGCAGTTGCCCGGCTTCCATGCGGCCGCGCCAGATGTGCTTGCCGAGGGGGTCGAGATGCCAGTCGTGTTCGCCGATCTTCATTTCAGCCTTCCGTAGGGTGCGCCATGCGCACCATTGGACGTAAATTGGTGCGCATGGCGCACCCTACCTGATTACCCACCCAGTAACTGCGCTGCCTGCCGGTACCAGTTAGCGAGATAGGGCGGAATGAACAGGCCCAGCATCAGCACCAGGCCCAAATGCAGGAACACCGGCGCCAGCGCGGGCTGGTAGGGCAGTTTCGGCAGTTCGGTCTCGCCGAACACCATCGGCTGCACCTTGCCGAAGATGGAGGCGAAGGCGACGCCCAGCGCCAGCAGCAGGAAGGGCGTGGCCCAGGGATGATCGTGCATGGCGGTGGTGATGATGAGGAACTCGCTGGCGAACACGCCGAACGGCGGCACCCCGAGAATGGCGATGGTGCCCAGCATCAGCCCCCAGCCGATGGTGGGATTGGTCTTGATCAGCCCGCGGATGTCGCCCATCAGCTGCGTGCCGGCCTTTTGCGTGGCGTGGCCGACGGCGAAGAAGATGGCGGATTTGGTGAGCGAGTGCATGGTCATGTGCAGCAGCGCGGCGAAGTTCGCCACCGCGCCGCCCATGCCGAAGGCGAAGGTGATAAGGCCCATGTGCTCGATCGAGGAATAGGCGAACATGCGCTTCACATCCGTCTGGCGCTTGATCAGGAAGGCGGCCAAGACCACCGAGAAGAGGCCGAAGCCCATCATCAGGTTGCCCGCCATCTCGTTGCCGAGCGCGCCGTCGACCAGCACCTTGGAGCGCATCACCGCATACAGCGCGACGTTGAGCAGCAGGCCGGAGAGCACGGCGGACACCGGCGTCGGGCCTTCGGCGTGCGCGTCCGGCAGCCAGCTGTGCAGCGGCGCCAGGCCCACCTTGGTGCCGTAGCCGACCAGCAGGAAGACGAAGGCCAGCGACAGCACCGTCGGCTCCAGCTCGGTCTTGACGCCGTCCAGGTGGGTCCACAAGAGCGCGGTGCCGCCCGAGCCCAGCACCTTCTCCGCCGCGAAGTAGAGCAGGATGGTGCCGAACAGCGCCAGCGCGATGCCGACCCCGCACAGGATGAAATACTTCCACGCCGCTTCCAGCGAGGCCGGGGTGCGGTACAGCGACACCAGCAGCACGGTGGCGAGCGTCGCCGCTTCCATCGCCACCCACAGGATGCCCATGTTGTTGGTGGTCAGTGCCAGCAGCATGGCGGCGATGAAGATCTGGTAGCTGCTGTGGTACAGGCGCAGCCGCTTGTCGTTGAGCTTGCCGTGCTCCGCCTCGATACGCATGTAGGGGCGTGAGAAGAGGGCGGTGGTGAAGGCGACGAAAGCGGTCAGCGCGACCAGGAAGACGTTGAACGAGTCGATGAAGAACCAGCCGCCGCCGACGGTCATCGGGCCGTTTTCGATGATGCGGTGCGTCAGCAGCGCGGCCGCCAGCAGCGTCAGCAAGCTGAACAGCGCGTTGATCTCCGGCGAATGTTTCCGGCAGCCCCACAGCGCCAGGAAGATGCCGCCGGTCAGCGGAATGCCGAGTAGCCAGTAAATTTCCATCTCAGCGTTCTTTCAGTTTTTCCATGTGCTTCAGATCCAGCGAATCGAAGGTCTCGCGAATCTGGAAGAAGAAGATGGAGAGCACGAACACGCCCACCATCACGTCAAGTGCCACGCCCAGTTCAACCACCAGCGGCATGCCGTAGGTGGCGCTGGTGGCGGCGAAGAACAGGCCGTTCTCCATCGCCAGAAAGCCGATCACCTGGGGGATCGCCTTGCTGCGCGTGATCATCATCAAAAAGGCGAGCAGCACGGTGGCCAGGGCGATGCCCAGGGTCGAGCGCGTCACCGTGCCCGACAGCTCCGAGATGGGCAGCGCCAGGTTGAAGGCGAAGATCACCAGCACGATACCGATCAGCATGGTGGTCGGGATGTTGATCATCGGTTCCACGTCGCGGTCGACGTCGAGCTTTTTGACGATGCGGAAGAAGTACCAGGGCATGGCGATCACCTTGAGCACCAGGGTGAGCGCCGCCGTGTAATACAGGTGATGCTGGCCGGTGGACCAGGCCACCAGCGCGGTGGATGCCGTCAGCGCCGCGCCCTGCCAGGCAAATAGCGTGATCAGCCCGGCGATGCGGCGCTGCGACAGCATGGCGAAGGAAATCAGCAGCAGCAGGGCGGCCAGCAGGTTGACGATCTGCAGGTGGTAGGTCAGGCTCATGATGATTTCCCGTAGGGTGCGCCATGCGCACCGTTCACATGGTGCGCATGGCGCACCCTACATCTTGCGATCACGTCAAACCTCCAGCAGGAAATGAATCAGCATGCCCAGCACCGCCAGCAAAAATGCGGTGCCGAGAAACTCGGGTGCGCGGAACAGCCGCACCTTGGCCGAAATCGTTTCGATGAAGGCCAGCACGGCACCGCCGAGCAGAAGTTTCGCGACCATCGCCACCAGCGCCAGCGGCAGTGCCGCGAGATCGCCCTGCACCGCAATGCCCCATGGCAGGAACAGCGCGATGCCGAGCGCGGAATAGGTGAACAGCTTGAGCGCCACCGCCCACTCGATCAGCGCCAGGTGGCGGGCCGAGTACTCCAGGATCATGGCCTCGTGGATCATCGTCAGTTCGAGGTGGGTGCTCGGGTTGTCCACCGGGATGCGCGCATTCTCCGCCACCGAGATCATCCAGAACGCCACCGCCGCAAACGCCAGGCTGGGGTAGATGGCGAATTCCTGGTGCGCCAGGGTCTCGACGATCACCGGCAACTCGGTCGACTGCGAGATCAGGCTGGCGGTGAAGAACACCATCAGCAGCGCCGGCTCGGCGAGGAAGGACACCAGCATCTCGCGGCGCGCGCCGAGGGTGCCGAACGAGGTGCCGATGTCCATCGCGGCCAGCGCCAGGAACACCCGCGCCAGGGCGAAGATGCCGACCAGCGCGATAACGTCGGCGGCGGGCGAGAACGGCAGGTCGTTCACGATGGTCGGCACGATGCCTGCCGCCAGCGCCATGCAGGCAAAGATCATGTAGGGCGCGAAGCGGAACAGCGGGCTGGCGTTGTGCGCGATCACCGCGTCCTTGTGGAACAGTTTCTTCAGCGTGCGGTAGGGCTGGGTGATGGGGGGCGCGCTGCGGCCCTGCAGCCAGGCGCGGCACTGGTTGACCCAGCCCATCAGCAGGGGTGCCAGCAGGATCGCCAGCAGGGTCTGGGCGAGTTGCAGAAGGATGCCGGTACTCATCGTGTTGTAAAGACCAGAAGGAAGATCAGGGTGGCGAAGCTGTAGATCAGGTACCACTGGATGCGGCCGTGCTGCAGCCGCCCGGCCTGCTCCGACAGCCAGTTCGTCACGCGCGCGATGGGTACGTAGAAAATGAACCAGGCCTTGTCCAGCGACGCGCCGTGGTAGTGCGGGGAACGCGAGAAGGGATCGGGGGTTTCCCGCTCCACCTTCATGAACACCTCGAAAATCTGCCGGATCGGCTGGCCGAAGCCTTCGGCGCTGTCCTGCATGCGCGCGTCCTGTTCCGGATAGCCGCAATCCCACGGGTCGCTGCGGCGCACCCGGCCGTGATAGACGCGGCGCACCCAGACGAAGGTGAGCAGCAGCACCGCCGCCACCACGGCGAAGAAGATCAGCGGCGCGTAGCTGGCGCGCTCCGCCGAGATGGGCGCCAGCATCAGCCAGTTGCCGTCGTTCACCAGCGTCTGGTCGGTCAGCAGGGACACCACCGGCGCCAGCCAGCCGATGACCTGGGCGGGAAACAGGCCCAGCAGCACGCAGCCCGCCGCCAGCCACAGCATCCCCAGGCGCTCCGGCCAGCCGGCCTCGTGCGCCTCGTGCAGCGCCGGGTCGCGCGGCTGGCCAAGAAAGACCACGCCGAAGAACTTCACCATCACATAGGCGGCCAGCGCCGCAGCCAGCGCGAGGGTGGCGGCGGCCACCGGGATCACCATGTTGAGGTAGGGCTGGGTCAGGCCGGGCGTCTGCAGAAAGGCCTGCAGCAGCAGCCATTCCGAGACGAAACCGTTCAAGGGCGGCAGGCCGGCGATCGCCAGCGCGCCGATCAGGGTCAGCCAGGCGGTCCACGGCATGAATCGCATCAGCCCGCCCAGGTGGCCCATGTGGCGCACGCCGGTGGCATGCAGAACCGAACCGGTGCCGACGAACAAGAGGCCCTTGAAGAAGGCGTGGTTGAGCGCATGGTAGAGCAGCGCGGTGAGCGTCAGCGCGGCCAGCGCGCCCTTGCCGTCGGTGTAGAAGATCAGTGTGAGGCCGAAGGCGGCGAGCAGGATGCCGATGTTTTCGATCGACGACCAGGCCAGCAGGCGCTTCATGTCCGACTGCACGGCGGCGAAGATCACGCCGTACAGCGCAGTAATCAAACCGAGCGCCAGCGCCAGCGTCCCCCACCAGCCGATCTGGATGTTGAGCAGATCGAAGGTCACCCGCAGCAGGCCATAGATGGCGGTCTTCAGCATCACCCCCGACATCAGCGCGGAAACCGGCGATGGCGCGGCCGGGTGGGCTTCAGGCAGCCACACGTGCAGGGGCACCATGCCCGCCTTGGCGCCGAAACCGAACAGCGCCAGCAGGTAGGCGACCGAGGCCCAGAACGGCGTCATCTCGGCCAGTCGCATGGTGTCGAAGGTGTAGTCGCCCTGGCCGCCCTGCAGCACCCCGAAGGTGAGCAGCAGCGAGATCGCGCCGACGTGCGCGATCAACAGATAGAGAAAGCCGGCACGGCGGATTTCGGGAACCTTGTGGTCGGTGGTGACGAGGAAGTAGGACGACAGCGCCATCACTTCCCACGCCACCATGAAGGCATAGGCGTCGTTGGCCAGCAGCACGGTGACCATGCCGCCCAGGAACAGGTGGTACCACAGCGCCAGCAGCGCCAGCGGGCCGCCGGCCATGCTCTTGAAATAGCCGGACGCATACACCGTGATGCCGAACGCCGCGCCGCCCAGCAGCACCATGAAGAAGGCGGACAGGGCGTCCAGCCGCAGGTGGAAAGGCAGGTCGGGCAACCCGATCGGCAGGACGATGGTGGAGGCCGGCAGCAGCAGGCCGGCAACGCCGACGCCGGCGATGAAGAGCGCGCCCAGCGCACCCAGCGGAAACACCAGCCGGCTCAGCAGCTGCGGCACTCGCTGCAGCAGCAGGGCCGCGAAGCCCAGTGCCAGCCAGAACAGCACGACGCCCCACGCCCATTGGACCGGTTCGAGGGGAAGCAGGGAAAATGTTTCCATCATGTTGGTTGTAAGCCTGTCGTGCCCAGGTTATCGACACGCAGCACGTGCGGTCCAGAAACGGAATGTTGTTGAATCATGCAGCCGGCTTGATCGCACAGAACAGGTCGTCTGCCGCTTCTTCGCCCAGTTGCTCGTAGATCGCGGCAATCGCCTGGTCCACCGTGGCGAACAGCTTGTCCTGCCCGATCGCCTCGAACAGCCCGGTGGCGCGCATCACATCCAGCACCTGTTTTTTCAGGCCGCTGAATACCAGGGTGATCCCCGCGGCGTGCAGGCGTTCGACCAGGTGATGAATGACCTCCTCGCCCGACGCGTCCAGCTCGTTGATCGCATCGCCCACCACCAGGACGTATTTGGCTTCGGGATTCTTGGAAATGGCCTCCAGCATTGCGTCCTCGAAGTAGGGGACGTTGGCGAAGTACAGCGAGCCGTCGAAGCGGATCGCCACCACGTGCTTGCTGGTGGGCAGATCCGGGTTCACCTTGAGGTCGCGCAGCGTGCCGTCCTTGTAGCGGCCGAGAATGGCGACGCGCGGCGACATGGTGCGATACAGGTAGAGGCCGAGCGCGAGGCCCGCACCGACCATGATGCCCTTGTCCAGATGCGGGGCGAAGGCCAGCGTGGAAACGAAGGTGACGCCCGCGGCGATGCCGTCGTGGCGGCTGGCCTGCCAGGCATGCTTCACCGCCTTGAAGTTCACCAGGCCGATCACCGCCATGATGATGATGGCGGCCAGCACGGCCTGCGGCAGGTGGTACAGCAGCGGGGTGAGGAAGAGCAGCGCGACCAGCACGATCAGCGCGGTGATCACCGAGCTCATGCCGGTTTTGGCGCCGGCATTCATGTTGACGGCCGTGCGCGAGAACGAACCCGAGACCGGGAATGCCTGGGAGAAGCTGCCGACCACGTTGGCAAGGCCCTGGCCGATCAGTTCCTGGTTGGGGTCGATGCGCTCCTTGGTTCTGGCCGCAACGGCCTTGGCGATGGAGATGGCTTCCATGAAGCCCACCAGCGAAATCACCAGGGCGGCGGACAGCAGCGAACCCAGCGCATCCAGGCTGAGGCTGGGCATCTGGATGCTGGGCAGGCCTTCCGGGATGGCGCCCACCACCTCGCCGCCGCCCACCAGCTTGAAGCCTTCGGCGTTGAGCTTGCGCAGGCGGTAGCGGGTCTCGTCCAGCGTCACGCCCTGCGGCGCCCGCTCGGCCGAATAAATCGCCAGGGTTGCGCCGTCCGCGTCCGTGCTGCGCACCACCTGCAGATAGCGCAGTGCCGCCTTTTCCTTGGCGAAAGCCGCTTCCGCATCGCGCAGCGCGATCCGCAACAGTGCCAGTTCGGCCTCCATTTGCACGGCGCCGACGTTGTTTTCGCCGGCTTTCTCGGCGGCTTTCAACGCGGCCGATTTGCCGGCGATCTGCGTATTCAGGTCGTCCACCTGCCTCGCCGCAGCCATGTTCTGCTGCACCACGGCCTGCAGCTGCGGGTCGGCGATCTGATCGAGCGAGCCGTTGGCGTTGCGTTCGAAGCCGATCGACCATGACAGCAGCGTCGTCACCACCACCGCGATCAGCACCCCGGGCAGCTTGGGGGCGTATTTCCTGATGCCCCACATCAGCGCGATGGCCAGCACGCCCATCGCCAGCGTCGGCAGGTGGGTGTCGCCGATCTGCTTCAACACGCCGACGATGTCGTTGATGAAATGCTCGCTGCGCCCCATCGGCACGCCGAACAGCTTGGACACCTGCGACAGGCCGATGATGATGGCCGCCGCGTTGGTGAAGCCGACGATCACCGGATGCGACAGGAAGTTGACGATCACCCCCAGCTTGAACACGCCGAGCAGCAGCTGAATGACGCCCACCACCAGCGACAGCATGATGGCCAGCGCGATGAACTGGTCGGAGCCCGGCGCCGCCAGTACCGCCAGCGACGAGGCCGTCAGCAGCGACACCACCGCCACCGGGCCGGTGCCGAGCTGGCTCGAGCTGCCCCACAGGGCCGCCACCGCCACCGGCAGGAAGGCCGCGTACAGCCCGTAGTACGCCGGCAGCCCGGCCAGTTGCGCGTAGGCCATCGACTGCGGAATCAGCACCAGGGCCACGGTCAGGCCCGCCATGAAGTCGGCCTTCAGCATGTCCCCCTTCATGGGGAACCAGCGCAGGAAGGGCAGGAATTTGATCAGGAAGGCGGGCATGTTCGTATATTTTTTGGTCGGTTGTTGCGTACGGATCAGGCGGGTTTCTTGTCGTGCGACGCCGCAGTCACCAGCGGGCAGGCGAGATGCTTCCACGGGTCGCTGCTGCGGTCCTGGGCCAGCGCTTCCCAGCCTTCGCGCGAGTCGATCACCACCGCCGCGATGTGCTCGCGGGCATTGGCGTAGTCGACCAGGTCGCGCCGGCGCAGGCTGGGTTTTACGTCCAGGCTGAAGGGCAGGCCCGCCTCGCGCAGCGAATCGAGAAAATCGGCCATCTCGGCCGGCGGCGTTTCGCCAGCGGCGATGACCTGAATCTCCAGGTCGGCCTCGAGACGGCGGCAAAGCGACAGCGCCGAGGTCAGCAGACGCGGATCCACATGCCCTTCGCGGACGGCGAGCAGTACGGTTCGTTGTTTGCCGGGGTGGGTCATTCCAGGAAGCTTCCTATTTATTAAGGTCCCTCTACTATGCAGCAAGCGTGCCAGCCCTGGGAAAATCATGCAATACATTGAAATGATAGGAAACTTGCAAAGAGCGGCCGCACGGACAACAATCCTGGTTGTTGCGTTACGCAACTTTCTTATTTTTTTCACGCCGGCCGTTTGTTCATGGCGGTCATTATCGCTTTGTTAAATATGGGTTAAGTGATATCTGCCCCATTGTGTTGCAATCGTCAGGCACATATTGCAAACAGCAACAATCGCAGGCATGCTGGCGCCATGCATTCGCTGCGCCAAAAAATCACGTTCGGATATTACGCGCTGGCTACGCTGATCGTCGGTCTGTCGGTGTTCGCCTTCTTCGAACTGCGCCTGATCGGCGACAAGATCGTCGCCGGCGCGCACATCGCCGAATTCTTCGATGCCACCCTGGAAATCCGCCGCTTCGAGAAGAACATCTTTCTCTATCGGCAGGCCGAGGATCAGGCCGAGAATCGGGCCTATCTGCAGCAGGCGCGGGGCCTGCTGCGGGATTACCGTCCGGCCTTCGTCAGCTTCGCCGGTCTGCGGCAAACCGATGCGTTGACCCGCGGGCTCGGGCGTTACGAATCGCTCATGGAAACCTATGCCGCGAGCGGCGCTGCGCAGCCGGACAAGCTGGAAAGCCTGGAAAGCGAAATCCGCCAGTTGGGCAAGGAAATCGTCACCGCGGCCGAGGCGATTGCCCGTGCCGAGCGCGCCAGCCTGCAAGCCTCGCTGGACCGGCATCGCCGGGTGCTGGCGGTCTCCATCGTGTTGCTGGCGATGCTGGCGGTGGGCATCGGCCTCCTGGTATCGCGGCGCGTCGCCCGCCCGCTGCAGCGCCTGGAAGAAGACATGGCGGCCGTGGCCAGCGGCCGGCTCACCCGCCTGGAACAGGTTTCGAGCGACCGTGAAATCGTCTCGCTCACGCTGGCCTTCAACCGGGTCATGCGCGAACTGGCGCTGCGCCAGCAGCAATTGCTGCGCGCCGAGAAGCTCGCTTCCCTCGGCACCCTGCTGTCCGGCGTGGCGCATGAACTCAACAACCCGCTCTCCAACATCTCGAGTTCCTGCCAGATCCTGCTGGAGGAAGGCGAGGCCGCCGACCCGGCGCTGCGCGACGAACTGCTGGGGGAAATCGACGCCCAGACCGTGCGCGCCCGCAACATCGTGCGCTCGCTGCTGGATTTCGCGCGCGACCGCGAAATTCGCCGCGAAATCCTGCCGCTGGCGCCGCTGATCGCGGAAACGCTGCGCTTCGTCAAAGGCCAGGTGCCGAGCCGCGTAGTGGTGGCGCTCGATATTCCGGCGGAGTTGAGCGTGGTCGGCGACCGCCAGCGATTGCAGCAGGTGTTCCTCAACCTCATCCGCAATGCGCTGGAAGCAGTCGACGAAGCCGGCCATGTGACGCTCACCGCCCGCCGGCATGCCGCGGGGCTGGGCGCGCCCGCCGGCCGCAAGCTGCTGGCCTTCGGCCGCTGCGCCCACGCCGGAGAGGTGGTCGACATCGAAGTGCGGGACGACGGCCATGGCATCCCCCCCGAGGTGCTGCCGCGCATCTTCGACCCCTTCTTCACCACACGGGACGTGGGCAAGGGCTCGGGGCTGGGGCTGTTCATCGCCTTTGAAATCATCGAGGAACACGGCGGTTGCGTCGCCGTGGAAAGCGAGCCCGGCACGGGAACGGCCTTCCATGTACGCCTGCCGGCCACACTCAACAAGGAACCCACATGAGCAGCGGCAAAGTACTGATCGTGGACGACGAAAAGGTCGCCATGAAAAACCTCGAACACGTGATGAAGAAGGAGGGCTACGCGGTCACCGCGACCCAGAGCGGCGGCAACGCGCTGGCCCTGCTGGAGAAGCAGGCCTTCGACGTGGTGCTCACCGACCTGCGCATGGAGAAGGTGGACGGCATGCAGATCCTCAAGCGCTGCCGCGAGAACCACCCCGATACCGAAGTCATCCTGATCACCGGCTTTGCCACGCTGGAATCCGCCGTCGAGGCGATGAAGCACGGCGCCTTCTTCTACATCGCCAAGCCCTACCGGCTGGACGAGGTGCGCAAGGTGGTGGCCGAGGCGCTGGAAAAGACCCGCCTCAAGCGCGAAAACCGCAGCCTGCGCGAACAGGTGGAAAGCTACCAGGGCAGGGTGCGCATCCTCACCCAGGACAGCCACATGCAGCACCTGCTCGAGATGGCGCGGCAGGTCGCGCCGACCGACTGCAACATCCTCATCACCGGCGAATCGGGTACCGGCAAGGAGCTCTTCGCGCGCTATCTGCATCATCACAGCCGGCGCGAATCCGGGCCCTTCGTCGCGGTCAACTGCGGCGCCTTCAACGAGGACTTGCTGGCCAACGAACTGTTCGGCCACGGCAAGGGCGCCTTCACCGGCGCCCACGCCGACAAGAAGGGCCTGCTGGAAGCGGCCAGCGGCGGCACCCTGTTTCTCGACGAAATCACCGAAATGCCGCCCGCCATGCAGGTCAAGCTCTTGCGCGTGATCCAGGAAAAAGAGGTGCTGCCGCTGGGCGCCACCGTGCCGGTGAAAATCGACGTGCGCTTCATCGCCGCCACCAATCGGGACGTGCTGGACATGGTGAAGCAGGGTGGTTTTCGCCAGGACCTCTATTTCCGCCTCAACGTCGTCAACCTGCACATTCCCGCCTTGAGCGCGCGCAAGGAGGACGTGCCGCTGCTCGCCCACCACTTCCTGGCGAAGCACGCCGCGCTGATGGGCAAGGAGGTCACCGAACTGGCCACCGACACCCTCGACCTGCTGCGCGCCTACGACTTCCCCGGCAACGTGCGCGAACTCGAAAACATCATCGAGCGCGGCGTCGCACTGGCCACCGGCCACGGCATCGACCCCGCCCAGCTGCCCGACGATTTGCGCGAACTGTCGATCCGCACCTTTCGCAAAAAAGCCGGGCGCATCCCCACCCTGGAAGAGCAGGAACAGGACTACATCACCTGGGTGCTGCAGGAAGCCGGCGGCAACCAGACGCTGGCCGCGCAGATGCTCGGCATCGATCGGGTGTCGTTATGGCGCAAGCTGAAGCGCTACGAGCTGGAGAAAGGATAGGGTGCAATGACTGACCATGCCTTGCCGTTCGGTGTGAATAAACTGCGCGATCGCCGGCATCGACGGGCGTGCTTGCAGCGCCCGGATTTTTTTCGCTTGGCCTGCGCATGCTGCTGCATGGCTATCGGCATCGCTGGGGGTGGGTTCCACCCCCTTCCGGCCATCGCGGCCGATTCTGCTGTGATGTCCGATGTCGTCTGGCGCCAATCCTCGCCACAGGCAGGGAATGCGTTTTTCCTTCTCCAAGGCTCGGCGCTGGATGACGCGGCTGCCGGGGAATCACCCGGATACAACTGGCGGGGGGCTTCGGTCGATCAGCCGGACTGGCGGGGCGTACGTCGTGATGTGAGCTATTTCCTCGGTTACCAGTTTGCCGCCATTGCCGTGCTGTATGTCGCCCCCGAAAGCATCTCGGGCTGGGATCGCGAGCAAAAGCGGAACTACAGCTTCAGCAAGTGGCGCAACAATGTCAGCAAGCCGGTGTGGGACGGGGACGCCTGGTGGGTCAATTACATCACGCACCCTTACTGGGGCGGCG
This sequence comes from Thiobacillus sp., assembly GCA_030692355.1. Taxonomy (GTDB): domain Bacteria; phylum Pseudomonadota; class Gammaproteobacteria; order Burkholderiales; family Thiobacillaceae; genus Thiobacillus. The sequence continues at coordinate 53,535 of JAUYCF010000043.1, read as the reverse complement.
CGTATTACATTCAGGCGCGGGAGCGCGGTTTGGACCGGGCCCAGGCATTCTGGTATTCGGCGTTGTTGTCGACGCTCTTCGAGTACGGCGCGGAAGCCCTGGCCGAGCCCGTTTCGGCGCAGGATCTGGTGGTGACGCCGGTGGTGGGCTTCCTCGTCGGCGAATACCTGTTTACGCCGTTGCGGGCACGCATCCGCGCCAAACCCGGCAAGCTCGACTGGTCGGACAAGACCCTTCTGTTCGTCACCGATCCCCTTGGCGTGATCAGTGCGCAAACTGACCGCTGGCTGGGGGTGGAAACGATGTTGCGGTGGCAGCCCATCGGCATGCAAACCCCGTTACTTGCCGACGGGATGGATCACGCTTCCGGGAGCCCGTCGGGTTACCCGCGCAGCGCGGTGCCGGTATGGGGCCTGCAATTCCGCGCCGACTGGTAGCGACGCTCAGGACTCAGGCCGTCGCGATTGGGGATGCTGGACTGCCAGATCCGGGCGGCCGGTTTTTCATATCAGTGCGTAAAAGCAGCGCCATGGGGCAATCTATAGGGCGCTGCCCATCCGTCAAAACTCGTTGCGCATCCGCTTGTAACCCTTCACCAGCTCGTGGTTGGCCTGCGCCACGCTTTCCGAGAAGCTGCTGATTATCGGGCGTCACGCGCTCGATGGTCTCCAGGTCCTGGTTGGACCGGATGTTGGCGGTGGAGGGGATGTAGAAACCCGGGGGCACGTCGCAGCCCTCGATCACCGAGTTGTGGCGCACCACCGAGCCGTCGCCGACCGAGCAGTTGAACAGCACTGAATTGAAGCCGACGAAGACATGGTCGCCGACCACACACGGGCCATGCACGATGGAGCGGTGCGCGATCGAGCTGCCGCACCCGATGGTGACGCCGCCGCCAGACTTGCAGTGAATCACCACCCCGTCCTGGATGTTGGAATCGGCGCCGATGACGATGGGCTCCATCTCGCTCTCGCCGTTGACCTCGTCGGCACGGATCACGGCGTACGGCCCGATGAATACGTTGGCTTCGACAATGATCTTGCCGCAAAGGATGGCGGTGGGATCGACGAAAGCGGTCTCATGCACCCGTGGGGTGTCTCCGTCGGGGTTGCGGCGGATCATGGTTGTCTCGATTGATAAAGCGCTGGACAGCAGTTTGCGTTCGAACACCGCGGACCATCGTGGCGGGCGGCAGCGGCTTCCGGAGCGCCATGTCAAAATGTTAGAATATTACATTTTTCAACAATGCTGTTGCGGTAAGCAACTCGACAGGTTTCAGGGCGGCCCTCATGTACGACAACAAATGGCTTGTGCGTTTTTTCCCCTTTCTGGCCTGGTTTCCCATCAATTCAGTATTCCTGCGCGCCGACGTGATGGCCGGCATTACCGGCGCGCTGGTGCTGGTGCCGAAAGCGATGGCGTATGCGCAACTGGCGGGGCTGCCGGTGTATTTCGGGCTGTATACGGCGTTCATCCCCGCGATTCTCGGGGCGTTGTGGGGGTCTTCCCGGCAGCTGGCGACGGGGCCGGTTGCGATTGTTTCGCTGATGACGGCCGCCGCGCTGGCACCGCTGGCGATTCCGCTTTCCGAGGATTACATCGGCCTCGCGCTGTTGCTCACCCTGATGGTCGGCATCATCCAGCTCAGCCTCGGCGTGCTCAAGCTGGGCACTATTGTCAATTTCGTGTCGCACCCGGTGATTCTGGGCTTCATGAACGCAGCGGCCATCATCATCGCGCTGTCGCAGCTCGACATGTTGCTGGGCATCCCCAAGGGGCGCAGCGACTCCTTCCTGGCTGACATCTGGGGAATGTCCGTCTATCTGCCGCTCACCCATTGGCCCACGCTGGCCATGTCGGTTTTTGCGCTGGTACTGATGCTGGGGCTGAAGAAAATCCCGGCCTTGTCCAAACCCAGCGTGCTGATTGCCGTGGTGATCACCACGCTGGTCAGCTATGCGACTGGTTTCGCGCACAAGGCCACCAGTGCGCCGGATACGATTGCCGACCCCGTGGTGCGCGAACTGGTCGTGAAATATTCTCAGGCGCAGCTTCGCATCGACGCAATCAAGGCGGATGTCACGGCGAAGGCAGCGGAGCTCCGCACGCTGGAAAAAGCGCGTGACGCACGTGCCGCGGCGGATCTCAACTACAAGATCGACCTGCTGAATCTGGAGGCATTCGGTTTCGAACAGCAGAACAAGGAACGCCTGGAATATATGCGCAAGCTGAGCTTTGAACGCGCCGATACCCCCCCGGACCAGGCGGCCACGCTCTATCTGAAAGGCGGCGTTCCTGACGGCGTGAAAACCGACGGCCACCAGTGGCACATCAAGAAAGTCGACGGCGAAGTGATGAACCTGACCGGCGGTGGCGACGTCGTCGGCAACATCCCGGCCGGATTGCCGTCCTTCCGCATCCCCGCGCTGTCCCTCGACGCCTTCATGCAGCTGTTTGCCGCGGCGCTGATCATCGCGCTGGTCGCCTTCATGGAAAGCATTTCCATGGCCAAGGCGCTGGCGGCGAAAACCAAGCAGCGCCTCGACCCCAACCAGGAGCTGATCGGCCAGGGCATCGCCAACATGGGGGGCTCGTTCTTCCAGGCCTACCCGGCGACCGGTTCGTTCACCGGCTCGGTGATCAACCTTCAGGCGGGCGCGAAAACCGGCTTCGGCATGGTGTTCAACGGCCTGTTCGTGGCGGTCACGCTGCTGTTCCTGACGCCCTTTCTCTATCACCTGCCGAAGGCAACCCTGGGCGTCATCATCCTGCTGGCGGTGGCGGGCCTGCTCACCCCCGGCGCCATCAAGCACGCCTGGAAGGCCAGCAAGATGGACGGCGTGGTGGCAATCACCACCTTCTTCGTCACGCTCATCGCGGCCCCGCATCTGGACAAGGGCATCCTGATCGGCGCGGCGCTGGCACTGGCGCTGTTCCTATACCGCACCATGAAGCCGCGCGTCGCCCAGCTCGGACGCTACGCCGACGGCACCCTGCGCGACGTCAAGGTGAACCCGGATCTGCCCACCAGCGAGCATGTCGTCGCCATGCGCTTCGACGGCGAGCTGTACTTCGCCAACGTCGCCTATTTCGAGGACACCATCCTCGGCGCCGTCGCGGGCAAACCCAAGGCCAAATATGTGCTGGTGGTGGGTGATGGCATCAATAACCTGGATGCCACCGGCGAGGAAGTCATCATGCACCTGCATGAACGCCTGCGTGAAAGCGGCATCACGCTGGTGTTCTCCGGCCTCAAGAAGCAGGTGCTGGACGTGATGCGCAACACCGGACTGTTTGACAAAATTGGCCAGGGATACATTTTCGCCAACGAGGACCAGGCGCTGACGGCCATTTACGAATGGCTGGGCGAGGATGGCAAGGATGACCTGTTCTGCATGGTTAGCAAGCCGCAGCCGGCCTGACAGCGAGCTTTGCCCAACAAAAAACCCCGCAGATGCGGGGTTTTTTGTGGGTTAAAACTCATTGCGGATGCGTTTGTAGCCCCTGACCAGCTCGTGGTTGGCCTGCGCCACGCTTTCGGAGAATCCGGTGACGTCGGGGGTGACGGGTTCGATGCGGGCCAGTTCCTCGTCCGAGTGGATGTTGCAGGTGGAGGGAATGTAGAAGCCGTCGGGCACGCTGCAGCCTTCGACCACCGAGTTGTGGCGCACCACCGATCCCTCGCCCACCACGCAGTTGAACAGCACCGAATTGAAGCCGATGAACACGCGGTTTCCCACCTTGCAGGGGCCGTGCACGATCGAGCGGTGGGCGATCGACGTGTATTCGCCGATTTCGACCCGCCCGCCGGCCTTGGAGTGGATGACCACGCCGTCCTGGATGTTCGAGTGCGCGCCAATGACGATCGGCTCCATGTTGCCGGCGTCATCGACCTCGTCCGCGCGTATCACCGCGTAGGGGCCGATGAAGACGTTCTCGCCAATGATGATGTGGCCACAGAGGATGGCGGTGGGATCGACAAACGCGGTCTCGTGGACGACCGGCAGGTCGCCTCGCGGGTTGCGGCGAATCATGGTGTATTCCTTGTGGTTGCGGGATGAAAAAACAGGTGGCCGCCGGCCTGGTGCGCCCTCCGATCAACCGGCGCGCGGGCGCACGGAGCGGTCAGGCATGCTCCTGCGCGTGCGGAAAGAACAACCCGGCCAGACGCGCGAAAGCGCCGTCGCGCCCGATCGTCATCAGCGTCGGGCCTTCGCGGTCGGAGCGCGCCGGCAGCAGGCGGCGCGTCCGTCCGTCGCACAAGACCAGATCGGGGCACCAGCTGCGGATCAGGGCTGCCAGGGTGCTACGCGGCTCGCCCCAGATCACCGTGGCATTCGCCTGATTCAAGCCGTGCCGCTTCAGGTCGTGCTCAAGCCGTTTCTGCTCGGGCGGCGCGAGGCGGGCGGCACGCTCGCCGGGCAGCGAGCCGGCGGGGCCGTCCGAATCGAAACTGGAGCGGGTGTCGAGCACGCTCACCACCAGAAGCTCGACCTCTTGTGAGGCGGCGATCTCGCCGGCGCGGCGAAGCAGGGCCGAACCGCTATGGCCATGCGTGAAGGGGATCAGGATGCGTTGACGGGTTTTCATGAGTGGGCTCCAGCGTGGACAAGGGGCTGTGGCGAGGCGGACGGTTCGCTGCGCACGGGTGCGCATTCGCGGAAAATGTGCGCACTGCAATTGCGGCAGACGTCGCGGTCGAGGCGGCGGTAGATTTCGGCGATGGCCTCGGTCTTGGAATCGAACAGGTTGGCGCCGCCGATCGTTTTCAGGGCGCCGCTTTCGGCCAGCTGTTCCTGCACCGTGTCCTTGACGCCCATGAGGTAAAGCCCGCCGCCCGCCGCGCGACGTCGCCGTGCCTCGTCGGCGAGCGCCTCGGCGCCGGCCATGTCGATGAAGTTGATGCCGTGCGCAATGATCGCCACGTGTTTCTGCTCGGGCTTGGCCTGGTCCTGGGCGGCCAGCTTTTCACGCACGTGCGCGGTGGCGCCGAAGAACAGCGAGCCGTCGATGCGCACGAAGCGCAGTTGCGGGCACTGCGGCGCGTGGTCGGCGTCGGTGAACTTGCGCTTCCTGCTGTGCGGGTTGGGCGCGCGCTCGCGCACCTGCGGCTTGGAGGTACGTGCCAGATACAGCGACAGCGACATCAGCACACCGATGATGATGGCCTCTTCCAGCGTCAGGAACAGCGTGGCGGCGAAGGTGGCGGCCATGATGGCCAGTTCGGAGCGGTTGGTCTTCACCGTATGGATGATTTCCTTGAAGTCGATCAGACCCCAGGCCACCAGGAACAGGATGCCGGCCATGGCGGCGTTGGGCAGGAAACGCGCCCACGGCGCCACCAGCAGCACCACCAGCAGCAGGAAGAAGCCCGCCATCATTGCCGCCAGCGGCGTCTTGGCCCCGGCGGCGTAGTTGACGCCGCTGCGGTTGAACGAGCCGGTGGCGACATAACCCGAGAAGAACGCGCCGGCGAGGTTCGACATGCCCTGGCCGATGAATTCCTGGTTGCCGTCGACGTTCTGGCCGGAGCGCGCCGCCAGTGCGCGCGCGATCGACACCGCCTCGGTCAGCGCCAAGAGCGTCACCGCCACCACGCCGGACGCCACCGCGCGGATGCTCTCGGCGTCCAGCGCCGGCGCCGACAGCGGCGGCAGACTTGCCGGCAGCGCGCCCACCGTGGCCATCTGCAGGCCCTGCCAATAGCTTAGCGCGGCCGCCGCGGCCGACCCGCCCAGCATCGCCACGATCATGTAGGGCCACTTTGGCAGAAACTGCTTCACTGCGATGCCCAGCGCCAGCGTCAACATGGCCACCGCCATCACGCCCGGCTGCACCTGGTCGAACTGGCTGAACAGGGTGCTCCAGGTGTCGCTGAACGACGCCCCGCGCGCAATCTCCAGGCCGAAGAAATGCTTCACCTGGTTGGTGGCGATGAGGATCGCCGCGCCGGCGGTGAACCCGGTCACCACCGAATGCGAGATGAAGTTGACCAGCGTGCCCATGCGCGCCAGCCCCATCACCAGTTGGATCAGCCCGACCAGAAACGTCAGCGTCAGCGCCAGGCTCACGTACTGCGCCGTGCCCGGCTCGGCGTGCGGCGACAGCACCGAGAACAGCACGATCGAGGCCGCCGTGGTCGGCCCCGACACCAGATGCCAGGAAGAACCGAACAACGCCGCGATGATGGCCGGGATCATCCCCGCATACAGCCCGTATTCCGGCGGCATGCCGGCGATGGTGGCAAACGCCACCCCCTGCGGCAGCGCCACCAGCGCCCCGGTCAGGCCGGCCATCAGGTCGTCGCGCAGACTCTGCTTGTTGACGCGATTGCGCCAGAGCAGAAACGGTAGCAGGCGCGGCCAGTCGAGACGGAGGGGAGGAACGCCGAAACGGGCAAGAGGAGTAAGCATCGCGGGAAAAATCCGATTAAAGATATTGATCGGATCGTAGCGATGAGGGTGTTAACCCAGGGTTAAGCGAGGGGTAAGAGAAGATTAAGTGGTCTGTGACTACAAAACCAAAGCGGCCCGGAAAATCAGATCATCGTCACGTGTCCATTTAAATGCGCCTTGAATGCGGGGGTAGTAGGCCACGGCCTCGTCGCCGGAACTCCTGTCGGCCGATGCCGGCTGGTGGAAATCCTGGCGGCGCCGGCACCGTGGTCGTGAGCAATTACGGGCGAAAGTAACTGGCTACGCTATCGACCAGGTCTTCATCGCCACTTCCGCGACATGGCGAGCGAAGGCGCCGGCATCGGCCTCTCCCCTGGTCAAGCGTATCTGCGACCGCTACGGCTGGCAGGTGCGGCTGGAAAGCAGCGAGCAACAGGGAACGACGGTCAAAGTCAGTTTCTTCTGAGTGCCCGTCCGGGTGGATTTCAGCCCGTCAGAACTCGTTGCGCATCTGCTTGTAGCCTTTAACCAGTTCGTGGTTGGCCTGTGCCACGCTTTCCGAGAAGCTGCTGACATCGGGCGTCACACGATCGATGGTCTCCAGGTCCCGGTTGGATCGGATGTTGGCGGTGGATGGGATGTAGAAGCCCGGCGGCACGTCGCAGCCTTCGACCACGGAGTTGTGGCGGACGACCGATCCTTCGCCGACCGAACAGTTGAACAGCACCGAGTTGAAGCCGACGAATACGCCGTCGCCCACCGTGCACGGGCCATGCACGATGGAGCGGTGGGCGATCGAACTGCCGCGCCCTATGGTGACGCCGCTGCCTGCCATGCAGTGAATCACCACCCCGTCCTGGATGTTGGAGTCGGCGCCGATGATGATGGGCTCCATGTCGCCGTCGCCGTCGACCTCGTCGGCACGGATCACGGCATACGGCCCGATGAATACATTGGCTTCGACAATGATCTTGCCGCAAAGGATGGCGGTGGGATCGACGAAAGCGGTCTCATGCACCCGTGGGGTGTCTCCGTTGGGGTTGCGGCGAATCATAATCTGTCTCGATATTTCTTTATGGATGTATTAAATTATATTATAGAGCGACCTGGAGGCGAAAGTCCTCTACACATCCGGCAAGAGGAAGTGTTGGCTGAACGACAAGGGTATCTGTCGCAAGGCGGAGATTGAAGGAAGCCGCGGGCAAAGTGCTGGCCTGACGAGCAGGATGCGGATAGAGGCGGTGTGGCCGGTAAGGCGGCCAATATTGTCAAGTCCAATACTTGCACGGAACGCTGCGACGCAGATCCGGCATAGGGGCGCATCGCCGGGGTCGAGGTGATCCGCGGCTTTGGCGCGATAGGATTATCGTGCCTTGTCCGCCGCCCCCATTTTCAGCGCCCCCCCCTTGAATGCCTTGAATGCGGTCTGGTAGTAGGCCACGGCCTCGTCGCGCAGGCGCGGATCCGGCGTCGTCGGGGTGGCGTCGCCGTTGGCGTCGATGCGGAAGGTGTCGATCCGCTGCTTGGGGCCGAGCACGACCAGCTTGCCCGCCTTCAGGTAACCGAGTTCCTGGTAATTGCTGATGAAGGCGCGGCGGTTTTCCTGGCGCTGCTCGAACAGCGACTGGCCGAAGAAATGGTCGTCGCCGGGCAGGCCTATCGCATCCAGCAGGGTCGGCGGAATATCGATCTGGCTGGCCAAGCGGTCGTCTTGCCCGGACTTTAGCAATGCCGGCGCGTAGAAAATCATCGGAATGTGATAGCCCGCCACCGGCAGCTTGGTCCTGCCGGCGGCGGAGGCGCAATGGTCGGCGACGATGACGAACAGGGTTTCGTCGAACCAGGGCTTGCTGCGCGCCTGGTCGATGAAGTGGCCGATCGCGTAATCGGTGTATTTCACCGCGCCCTCGCGTTTGCCCGGTGAGGGGATGTCAATGCGTCCATCCGGGTAGGTAAAGGGCCGGTGGTTGGAGGTGGTCATGATCTGCGCCAGGAAGGGCTTGCCGGCGGCATGGGCACGGTCGAGCTGCACCAGGCTGTTGTCGTAGAGAAACTCGTCGGCCACGCCCCAGACGTTCGCGAAGCCGACGGAGGCCTTCGGGAAATCGGTGCGGTCGACAACGCGATAGTCGTTGCCGGCGAAATAGCCGTTCATGTTGTCGAAATAGCCGTAGCCGCCGTACAGGAACAGCGTCTCGTAGCCCTGGCGGCGCAGAATTTCGCCGATTGTTGCCAGATGCTCGTTGCCGGGCCGGCGCACGATCGCCTGGCCGGGGATCGGCGGCGTGCCGAGTGATAGGGCCTCGAGTCCGCGCACCGTGCGCGTGCCGGTGGCGTACAGACGGGTGAACAGCAGGCCGTCCCGGGCCAGCGCATCCAGCCGCGGCGACAGACCGGCCGGATTGCCGAAGCTGCCGAGGAACTTGGCGGACAGGCTTTCCACCGAAATCAGCACGATGTTGCGCGGCGGGCGCGTGAACGGCACGCGCTGCGGATCGAAGGTCTCGCCCTCGTCCGCTCCGGGGTGCAGCGCCTGGGTAAGCGGCTTCCGCTCGACGCCGAGTTCGGCGAGGATGCGATCCGCCTGGGCTGCAGGCAAGGTCGCGTAGAAGCGTTCGTAATCCAGTTCGTTGCGCCGGAAGGCGGCGAAGAAGGTCATCAGGCCGTTGCCGGCCAGCTCGTTGGCGTAGGCGTTGCCGGAAAACTGCATCTGGTCGACATCGGCCAGATGCATGGCGCCCCAGGGCAGCGCGAACGCCAGCGCCGCGTACGCCACGCGCCAGCCTGCCCGCGTCGCGGGAATGCCCGCGGCGCGGATGCGCGAGCGGAACAGCCAGGTCGGCAAGGCCGCCAGCGCCGCCACGCCGGCGAGCAGGGGCGCCACCGGATACGACTCGACGATGTTGCCAATCACTTCATGCGTATAGACCAGGTAATCGACGGCGATGAAGTTGAAGCGGGTGGCGAACTCTTCCCAGAAAACCCATTCCGCCAGCGCACCGAACAGCAGGAGCGCCGCCATCACGAAGAAGATCGCCAGGCGCAGCCCGCCCCGCCAGCGCGTGTTGCGCCAGCGCGTCGGCCACAGCGCAGCCCACAGCAGCATGGGCGCAAGCAGCCAGGCCAGCACCGCGAGGTCGAACCCGATGCCGCGCAGCAACAGGCCGGGCCAGAGCAAAAGCGGGGTCTTGTCGAGGCCGGTTTGCAAGGTCAGCGCCAGACGCGTCAGGCTGGCGATGGCCAGAAACAAGATGGCGTAAGGCAGAAAAGGCAGGCTGGCGAAACGGGACGAGAGAAATTTCATGCGGGATATATTATAAGGTGAAGGTCAGAATCAGCCCAGTCGACCACGGACCCATATTGGTCGAGCCGCCTGTCTGCTTAGCGCGCGAACACCACCGTCACCGTAGTGCCCTGCTGCTCCCCGCTTTCCAGCCGGACCTGCCAGCCATAGCGGTCGCAAATCTGTTTGACCAGGGACAGGCCGATGCCAGCGCCGGTGCTGGCCATGTCGCGGAAGTGGCGCAGGAAGGCCTGGTCGATGGCGTCGCCGGGGATGCCGCGGCCGGTGTCGGAGATGACGAGGCTGCGGCCGTCCTGGTGGATGGTGACGCTGCCGGCATCGGTGTAGGAAAAGGCGTTGCGCACCAGGTTGCTGACCAGGATGTCGACCAGTCCGCAATCGCCAGCGACGACGAGGGTGGGGTCGGTCTGCACGTCCACGGCAACCGGTTTGCTTGCCAGGATGTGGCGCTGCTTTTCCACCGCTTCCTCGAGCACGGCGGCGACCTGGCAGCCGCCGCCGGGCTGGGCGTGGTCTTCGCGCGCCATCAGCAGCAGGGCGGTGCCGAGTTCGGCCATGTCGTGGGCGGCGCGATCGATGCGCTGGATGCGCGCTTTCTGCTTTTCGCTCAGGGCGCCGTCGTCCAGCAGCACTTCGGTGGCGCTGAGAATGACGGCGAGCGCGGTGCGCAGTTCGTGGCTCATGTCGGCACCGAAGGCGCGCTCGCGTTCCATGAAGGCGCGCATGCGGCTCAACTGGCGGTCGAACACGCCGGCCAGTTCCTCGATCTCGCGGTCGTGGAAATGTTCGACCAGCGGGTCGCTCCAGTCTTCCGGCCGGCGGTGGCGTACCCGCGCGGCCAGGTCACGCACCGGCGCCACCGCTACGCCGGACAGGAAAATGCCGAGCAAGGCGGAAAGCAGGGTCATGGCAACGGCAACGATGCTGAGCTGCTGGGCAAAGCGCCGCTCGCGCTTGAGCTTGAGCGTGATGTCGTGGAGCAGGTAGTAACGGACGTCTTCCCGGTCCAGCACGGCTGCCCGGTAGAACAGGTCGCCGACGCGGACTTCGTGACGTCCGGGCGGCAGCTTGGCGAGGTAGTCCGGCACGCCGTCCGTCTCGCCCGCTTCCCGCACGTAGCCCTGCAGGATGACGGTGGAAGGCGGCAGGGAGCGGGGGTTGCGCCCGCGGCGGGCGATGTAGTCGTCGAGTTCGGCGGTCAGGGTTTCGTCCACCAGGCGCACGCTGAGGTCGTGCGCGGACTGATACATCATCACCGCCATGACCAGGGCGAGCAGTGCGCCGAATGCCGCGAAGTAGAGGGCGATGCGCGCGCGCAGGCTATGCAGGCGGAACATCCGGTGCCTTCAGTTGATAGCCCACGCCGCGCACGGTATGCAGTAGCGGCGGCAGGTCGGGCGGGTCGATGGCTGCGCGCAGGGTATGCATGTGCACGCGCAGGGAATCGGAATCGGGCGGCGAATCGCCCCAGGCCGCCTGTTCGATTTCGCGCCGCCACACCACGTTGGGCGAGCGCTTCATCAGCAGCTCCAGGATGCGCATCGGCAGCATGGGCAGGGTGAGGGTGCGGCCAGCGCGCTGCACGACGCGGGTGCCGAGGTCGAACGCCAGGTCGGCCACTTGCAGCCGGTTCAGGCGCTCGCCACTTTTGGCACGCCGCACCAAGGCGGCGAGGCGCAGTTCCAGTTCACGCAGTTCAAACGGTTTGGTCAGATAGTCATCGGCACCTTCGCCGAAACCGGCGACTTTGTCGTCCAGCGTGGCGCGCGCGGTCAGCATCAGCACCGGCGTCTGCGATTGCGCGTCCTGGCGCAGGCGGCGGCACAGGGTGAGGCCGTCGATGCCTGGCAGCATCAGGTCGAGCACGATGACGTCATGCGGCTGGGTGACCGCCAGGTGCAGGCCGGTTACGCCGTCTTGTGCCACATCCACCTGATGGCCATGGCCTTCCAGAAAGTCGGCGATGTTCGCCGCCAGATCTGCGTTGTCTTCCACGACCAGAATGGAAAAGACGGTGCGGTCGCTCATGGCAGGTTATTGGGAGGGGGGAGGCGCATGCAGGGGTTTTAACACTCCGGTGGCTTCGGCGTCCAGTCGACGCGTATTGTCCCGCGCAGCCTGTCCCTTACTTCGGATGGGGCGGGCGCACCAGCGGCAGCACGTTTGCATCCTGCTGTGGCAAGTCGCGCTCGGCGAGCGCCTGGAGTGCCTTGAGAAATTCGCCCGGCAGGCGCTTCATGGTTTGCTCGGCCTGCGGCGCGTAATGCACCACCTCGAACGGCACGCGTTCGTTGAGCGCGCTGCGCGCCTGCGGGCGGAAATGCTGCCAGGCCAGCTCGACCCAGGCCTTGTTCTGGCTGTCGATGAAAATGAATTCTTCGGTATCCAGCACCGCCATGTACTGCAGGCTGCGGATCGGCACGAACAGGCATGTGCCGGCACGCGCCAGCAGGGTGTGCGCAAGGTTGTAGGTGGCGGCCGGAAGAAAGGCCGGCAGCCGGGCGATTTCCTGTTCGCGATAGAAACGTTCTTCCATAGGGTAAAAATAGCAGCCCTTCACCTGCTTGGCGAAGCAGTTCTTTACGCGGATGTTTGGTTGGCGCGGTCGGCGCAGGCAGTAAAAGGCCGGCCCTTGAGGCAAAATAGGCGCGTATTGACTTCACTGCGACGCCCCGACCAGTTCCACGCCATGACCCCTTTACATGCCATACCCGCCCCCGGCCTGATTTTCGACACCCACCTGGAACATTTCGACCGTGATGTGATCGAGGCCTCGCACGCGTTGCCCATCCTGGTCGACTTCTGGGCCGACTGGTGTCCGCCCTGCAAGGCGTTGACGCCGGTGCTGGAGCGCGTGATCGCGCATTACGCCGGCAAGATCCGCATGGCCAAGGTCGAGGTCGACGAGGGTGCCAACATGAAGCTTGCCGGGCGCTATGAACTGCGCGGCTTCCCCACCGTGCTGCTGTTCGTCAACGGCGAAATCGTCGGGCGCTTCGCCAGCGCCAGGCCGGAGCACTGGGTACGCGAGTTCATCGCCGGGCACGCCGGTATTGAATAGGCCCTTATTGGTGATCGACACCAACGTGGTGCTCGATCTGCTGCATTTCGACGATGCGGTTGCGCGCCCCCTGCGGCTCGCGCTGGAAGCCGGGCGAGTGCGCTGCGTGGCGTCGGCCGCCACGCTGGACGAGTTGCAGCGCGTGCTGGCATATCCGGAATTTGTTCTGGACGAGGTACGGCAGGCGGGGCTCTTCGCGCGCTATCGTGCCTTGTCGGAAGCGGCCCGGACGGTCGAAGGGTGCGCCGGCCTGCCACGCTGCAGCGACCCCGACGACCAGAAATTTATCGAACTGGCCGCCGCCGTCGGCGCGCAGGGCCTGGTCAGCAAGGATCGCGCGGTGCTCAAGCTGCGCCGTCGATGCGCGTCGCAGTTCCTCATCATGCGCCCGGACGAGGCGGTGCGCTGGCTGAACGGGATGTTTGTTTGAATCCGGATTATCCATTGCCGATTTAAAGCTTGTAGGGTGCGCCTCACAAGTCAAATGGACAATCTGGGTTGAATAGATCGGCGCATCAGCCCGGATCCTGCGGCTGATATCGTCGCTGCGCCGCTTCGCTGACCGCCAGCACCGCGGGGTGGCTCAGCCGCCGCTCGACTGAAATGGCAAAAAAACGCTCACGCACCTCAAGCGTCTGCCCCACTTCGACCACCTCGTGCTGCCGCATCGCCTCCTGCGCCGTGGTCAGCGGCACCGGGAACACCCCCGCGCCCGCCTGGCCGAAGGCGCTCATCAGCGCGCTATCGTTGAATTCGCCGACGATGGTGGGCTGGATACCGCGGCGTTCGAGCCAGCGCAACAGCGGCGCGCGCAGGGCGCTGTCCTCGCCCGGAATCAGCAGGGGCGCGCCGTGCAGGCAGGCAGGAAAATTCGCTGCCAGTTCGCCAGCAAGGGCGCGCGTGGCCAAAAAGGCGATGCCGCATTCGCCCAGCGGATGGCTGTAGCCCTTGATGTCCATGCTGGAAGGTAGCGGCCGGTCGGCCAGCACCATGTCGAGCCGGTGGATGGCGAGCTCGGCGGCCAGCTGTTCCAGCCGGTCTTCCTTGCAGATCAATTTGACCGGCTCGGTCAGGGTGAGCGCGGGCGCCAGCAACTGGTAGGCGATCGTCTTCGGCACCACATCCGCGATGCCGACGCGGAACGGATACACGCGCGCGCCGGGCCGGTTCAGCAAGGCTTCCTCAAGTTCGGCGCCAACGGCGAAAATCTCGTCGGCATAGGTCAGCGCGGTATGCCCGGCATCGGTCAGTTCCAGCCGGCGTCCGCTACGGCGGAACAGCGCGACCCCCAGGCGGTCTTCCAGTATGCTGATCTGCCCGGACAGCGTCTGCGGCGTCAGATGCAGCTTTTCGGCCGCCTTGTTGATGGCGCCGGCCTTGGCGACGGTACGGAAGTAGTGCAGGTGCCTGTAATTGAGCATGATGTGGAATCGGTTCGATAAAACCGAACAATAGCAGTATGAAAATCGAATTTTATTGTGTGTGGGCGGTCTGTATCCTTTGTCTATCCGTGAAAGGGCCGCAGGCCCGCACACGACCCGCGCTTTGAAGGAGAAACCATGAAACGGATTGCCTTGTTCCTCGCCACCAACGTGGCCATTTTGCTGGTTCTGTCGATCGCCATGCGCGTGCTGGGCCTTGAGCCCTATCTCACCGAGACCGGGCTGAATCTGACTTCGCTGCTGGTCATGGCCGCGGTGATGGGCTTCGGCGGTTCGTTCATTTCGCTCGCCATCTCGAAGTGGATGGCGAAGAAATCGATGGGCGTGCGGGTGATCGAGACGCCGTCGAACTCGACCGAATTCTGGCTGGTCGACACCATCCGCAAATACGCGGCGGACGCGGGAATCGGGATGCCGGAGGTCGGCGTCTACGACGCCCCCGACGTCAACGCGTTCGCCACCGGCATGACCCGCAACAAGTCGCTGGTCGCCGTGTCCTCCGGACTTTTGCAGCAGATGAAGCGCAACGAGGCCGAGGCGGTGCTGGGGCATGAAATCGCCCATATCGCCAACGGCGACATGGTCACGCTGACCCTGATCCAGGGCGTGGTGAACACCTTCGTGATCTTCCTGTCGCGAGTCATCGGCCACACCGTCGACCGTGTCGTGTTCAAGAACGAGCGCGGCCACGGCCCGGCGTTCTGGGTGACCACCATCGTTGCCCAGATGGTGCTGGGCATCCTGGCCTCGATCATCGTCATGTGGTTCTCGCGCCAGCGCGAATTCCGCGCCGACCGTGGCGGCGCCAGCCTGGCCGGCGGCCCCAACATGATCGCCGCGCTGGAGCGCCTGGGCAGCCTGCATCCGCAGCCGCTGCCCGACAAGATGGCGGCGTTCGGCATCGCCGGCGGCGGCGCCCATGGCCTGAAGCGCCTGTTCATGACGCACCCGCCGCTGGAAGAGCGCATCGCGGCGCTGCGCGCGCGGCAGTAAAGCCGTCTATCTTCTCGTCGGCCTACCGCACGATTTGATCGTGGTGGTGGGCTGCGCCTGGCGGGAATGTTCCCGTTCCACGCCGTTACCTGTTGGAATGCCTCATGAATAGCGCAATCTCGATCGGCGAGCCATGGATGTGGGCAGCGTTCATCGTCTTCGTTCTGGTTATGCTGGTGCTGGACCTGTTCGTATTCGGCGGCAACAAAGCGCACAAAGTAAGCGTCAAGGAGGCGGCCGCCTGGTCGCTGGTGTGGGTGAGCCTGGCGCTCGCGTTCAACGCCGGTATGTGGTGGTACCTGAACGGCACGGTGGGGCCGGAGATCGCCGACCGCAAGGCGCTGGAATTCCTCACCGGCTATCTCATCGAGAAGTCGCTGTCGGTGGACAACGTGTTCGTTTTCCTGCTGATCTTCACCGCCTTCCACGTTGCCCCGGAATTCCAGCGCCGGGTGCTGATCTACGGCGTGCTGGGCGCCATCGTCATGCGCGCCATCATGATCCTGGCCGGTGCCTGGGTGGTGCGCGAGTATTCCTGGGTGCTCTATCTCTTCGGCGCCTTTCTGGTCGTCACCGGCATGCGCATGCTGGTGATGGCGGAAAAGACGCCCGATCTGGAAAAAAACCCGGTGCTGAAATTCGCGCGCCGGCATCTGCGCATCGCCGAGGGCGATCACGGCGAGAAATTTAGCGTGATGAAGGACGGCGTGCGCTATTTCACGCCGCTGTTCCTGGTGCTGATCCTGATCGAGGTCACCGATCTGGTGTTCGCGGTGGATTCGATTCCGGCCATCTTCGCCATCACCACCGACCCCTTCATCGTCTTCACCTCGAACATCTTCGCCATCATGGGCCTGCGCGCGCTGTATTTCCTGCTGGCCGACGTGGCGGACCGTTTCCATCTGCTGAAGTACGGCCTGGCCATGGTGCTCACCTTCATCGGCACCAAGATGCTCATCATGCCGTGGTATCACGTGCCGGTGGGCGCTTCGCTGGCCATCGTCGCGGTGTTGATCGGGTCGAGCGTGGTCGCCAGTCTGATCGCCACGCGGAAGGTGGCGAAATGATGATGCCGCGTCGCCTTTTTGGGGCCTTGCCGTGTCCTCGTTTAACCGAATGAAAGGAGCAGGCATGAACAGCAAACCTGAACGCGATGCGGAAAAAACCTACCCCATGCCCGACTTCATTGCGAAGCTGCGGCGCCTGGCCGATGCGCTCGAACAGGGTGAACGCTTTGAAATCCAGATCGCGGGCGAGAAAATCTCGGTGCCCGTGCGGGCGGTCTGCAACATCGAGCACGAACGCGAAGGCGAGTCGGAAGAAATTGAGTTCCAGATTAAATGGGAGAACCCGCAATGAACCCCGAACAGCAGAAATCCATCCTTGCCATCGCCCTGTTTGCCGCCTTCGCCGACGGCGCCAAGCATGACCGCGAGCGCGAGGAAATCCGTCGCATCGCCGAGTCCCTCGGGGGCGAACCAGAGGGGGGAGCCGCGCGCAGGGCTTCGCCCGGCGCGGCGGGGGGATTCATCCCCCCGGAACCAGGTGCGCCCGATCTCGCGCGTCTCTATCAGGACGTATTGCTCAAGCGCATCAGCCTGGAGGCCGCCACCGCCGCGTTGCAAGACCCCGGCGAGCGCCAGCTGGCGTATGAAATGGCGGTGTGCGTGTGCGACGCCGACGGCCGCCAGAGCGAGGCCGAGCAGCGCTTTCTGGATGAGCTGAAGGTCCTGCTGAAGCTGGATGCCGAACAGGCCGCCGCCTTCGAGCGCGAGGCCGACGCCATCGTCGAACTGTCCGAGGCCGCGGCGCCCGCCGCCGTTGCCGCGCCCGGCCCAGCGGAGTCGTTGGCGGCCAGGCCGCCTTACGAATCCGGCGTGCTCCTTGCGGGTGCGGTGGCGGCGGCGCAGCCGAACGTGTCCGAGGCGGAGCTGGACAAGTCCATCCTCAACTACGCCCTGATGAATGGCGCGCTGGAACTGTTGCCGCAGTCGTGGGCGTCCATGGCCATCATCCCGCTGCAGATCAAGATGGTGTACGGCATCGGCCGTGCCCACGGGGTCAGCCTCGACCAGGGCCACATCAAGGAATTCATCGCTGCCGCCGGGGTCGGCCTCACCTCGCAATACCTCGAACAGTTCGGCCGCAAGCTCCTGGGCGGGCTGCTCGGAAAGGCCGCAGGCAAGGCCTTCGGCACTATCGGCGGCGCGGCCACCGGCATGGCCTTCTCCTTCGCCACCACCTACGCGCTGGGGCAGCTCGCCAAACGCTATTACGCCGGCGGCCGGGTGATGAATACAGTGGTGCTTAAAGACACGTTCCAAAACCTGCTCGGCCCGGCCAAGCAGATGCAGACGCAATATCTGCCTCAGATCCAGCAGCAGGCGAGCACCCTCGACGCCGCCCAGATCATGGCAATGCTGCGCGGTGGCTGATCCGGGAAGCGGATGTATGCCCGATAAGCTTGCCGCATGCCGTTCGTGTCGCCGACTCCCTTCGTCGGTCCGGCGGTGTGGATCGGGCTGTCGCTGAGCCTGTTGGTACGCGGCGAAACGGGAGCAGCGCTGGGCCTGTTTTATGGCGCGCGCGGGTGGATCGATACCATGATTCGTCGGCCCGTCGTCAGTGCTTGATGGTATCCTTGCGCGTCACTTGTTCGATGCTGCCATGAACCCCGCCAAAGACCGCAAACTCTCGCGTCTGGCACTCAATGTGCTGGGCGTATTCGAAGCCGTCGGCCTCGTTGTCATCACGCTGGCCACCCTGGTGGCCAGCGTGATTGAAGTGAAGGTCATGGTCGATGCCGGGACGGTGACGCTGGCCGACCTGTTGCTGCTGTTCCTCTACCTTGAAATCCTTGCCATGGTGGGGGTGTACTTCCGCTCCGGACAGTTGCCGGTGCGTTTCCCCATCTACATCGCCATTGTGGCGTTGGCCCGCTATCTGGTGCTCGACATGAAAAGCCTCGACGACTGGCGCATGCTGGGCGTAACCGCTTCGATGCTGTTGCTGGCCGTCGCGGTGCTGGTAATCCGCTATGGCCACACACGTTACCCCTACAACGAAACCCCGCAAGACCGAGACTCGCTGCCATGAAGAACACAATGACCTATCCCGGTTTTTATCAGGACAAGCACGGCGTCACCATGCTGGCGCGCGTCGTTCTCGACGGCTGGCTGTTCGGTTTCATCCCCGAGTCCGAGGATTGCGCCGGCTGGCAGCTGGGACAGATGCAGGCGCTGACCGACAAGATCGAAGCCGAGTGGGATAAATACGGCAACCTGCCCAGCCGCCTGCCGCCCGAGCTGCGCGAGCGCCACACCGCCCTGTACAAGATGGCGGTGGACCGCGCGCGCGAAAAGGGCTGGGATCCCGAGCTCGGCGAAGACGAATGACCTTTCCGGCAGGACGATTCCTGCCGCCCGCCAACCTGCCAGCCCCCGCCGATGGAACTGACCCCGCCCCTATTGCAACTTGCCACCCAGGCACTCGATCGGGTGCTCGACTTCAAGCGTCCCGCCGACTCCGAGCTGTCGGCTTTTTTTCGCGACCATAAAAAACTCGGCCCGCGCGAGCGTTCATTTGTGGCCGAAGCCGTGTTCGGCGTGCTGCGCCGCTACCGCTACCTGTCGGTGGTGGTGCCGGCGGCCAATCCGCGCACGCTGATCATCGCCTGGCTGATCAAGTCGCGCGGCATGAGCGGCGCGACGCTGGAGCAGTTCGCCAAGCCCGAACTCGTGCAGCACATCCGCGACGCCAGGACGGACGACCTGCCGCTGCCCGTGGCGGCCGAACTGCCCGAATGGGTGATCGAGAAACTGCAGCCGGTGATGAGCGACGCCGACATCCTCGTGCTCGGCCGCGCCCTGCAGCTCCCCGCGCCGATGGACGTGCGGGTGAACGCGTACAAGGCGGACCGCGACACCGTGCTGGCGCGGTTGCGCGAGGAAGGGCTGGCGGTCGAGCCGACGCCGTATTCGCCGTGGGGCATCCGCTTCAAGGAGCATCCGGCGATCAACCGCCATCCGCTGTTTCTCGATGGCAGCCTGGAAGTGCAGGACGACGGCAGCCAGCTGCTGGCGCTGCTGCTGGGCGCGCGCCGCGGCGAAATGGTGTGCGACTTCTGCGCCGGCGCGGGCGGCAAGACGCTCGCCATCGGCGCGATGATGGCGTCGAGCGGGCGCCTGTACGCGTTCGACGTGGCGGAAAAACGGCTCGCCAAGCTGAAGCCGCGGCTGGCGCGCTCGGGCCTGTCCAACGTGATGCCGCAACTGATCGCTTCCGAAAACGACACCCGGGTGAAGCGGCTCGCCGGCAAGCTCGACCGCGTGCTGGTCGATGCGCCGTGTTCCGGACTCGGCACCTTGCGCCGCAACCCCGACCTGAAATTCCGCCAGTCGCCGGAGAGCGTGGCGGTGCTGACGCAGAAACAGGCATCGATCCTGCGCGCCGCCGCGAAACTGCTGAAGCCCGGCGGCCGGCTGGTGTATGCCACCTGCAGCCTGCTGCCGGAAGAGAACGAAGCCATCGTCGAGGCGCTGCTGGCCGAAGGCGGCTTCACCCTGCTGCCGGTCAACGAACTGCTGGCGCAGAACAAGATCGACCTCGATACCGGCGCCATGCTCAGGCTGTCGCCCGCCGTGCATGGCACCGACGGCTTTTTCGCCGCCGTCCTGGTGAAGCTGGCGCTGGCGCCGCTTGAATAAAGGCGTCATGTTCAACCGGGATTGTTCATTCGGGCGCGAGATACATGCACCTTTGGGCGTCAATCGGTGCACAGAGTGCACCCTACTTATTACAAATCGCCTAATGAACAATCTGGGTTCAATACGGTGCTCGATGACCTGACATGACCGCTACGCCCCTCCACCCCGATGCCCTGGGCACGCTGTGCGGCCTGTTCCGCGCACGCGTCGCGGCGACGCCGGACCAGCTTGCCTACCGCCAGTTCGACGAGACGCGCGACGCCTGGGTGGGTTTCACCTGGGCCGAGGTGGCGGCCGAGGTGGCGCGCTGGCAGGCCGCGCTGGCGAAGGAAGGCCTGGTTCCCGGCGACCGCGTGGCGGTGATGCTGAAGAACTGCGTCGAATGGGTGATCTTCGACCAGGCCGCGCTGGCGCTGGGACTGGTCACGGTTCCGCTGTATCTGGACGACCGCCCGGACAGCGCGGCCTACATCCTCGATCACGCGGACGCCAAACTGCTGCTGGTCGAAGGCAGGTTCCAGCACCGGAACCTGGCGGAAATCGCCGGCTCGGCCCCCGGCCTGCAGCGCATCGTCAGCCTGGTCGCGCCGGAAAACGGACTGGCGGACTGGAGCCCGCGTTTCGCCGTGGCGGCCGACTGGCTGGCGGCCGCGGCCGGCACGCCGGCCCCGGAGCGCCACCTCTCGGCCGACCTGCTGGCCAGCATCGTCTACACCTCGGGCACCACCGGGCGGCCCAAGGGCGTGATGCTGACCCACGAGAACCTCTTGTGGAACGCGTTCTACGCCTCGCAATGCGCCGACTTCGGGCCGCACGCGGTGTTCCTGTCCTTTCTGCCGTTGTCGCACACGCTGGAGCGCACCGCCGGCTATTACCTGCCGATGCTGCTCGGCGCCGAAGTCGCCTATGCGCGCTCGATCGCCCAGCTGGCGCAGGATCTGCAGGCCATCCGCCCCGCCGTAATGATCTCGGTGCCGCGCATCTACGAGCGGGTGTACGGGCGCATCCTGGACGGCCTGGCAAAAAAAAGCCCGCTCGCCGGCATGCTGTTCAGGCTGGCGGTGCGGGTCGGCTGGCGGCGCTTCGAGCGTAGCCAGGGGCGGGCGAGCTGGCACCCCGAACTGCTGCTGTGGCCGCTGCTCGACACGCTGGTGGCGGGCAAGGTCACGGAAAAGCTGGGCGGCCGGCTGCGCCTGGCGATTTCCGGCGGCGCCGCGCTGTCGCCCGAGATCGCACGCGTGTTCATCGGCCTCGGCGTGCCGATCTATCAGGGCTACGGCCTCACCGAAACCAGCCCGGTGGTCTGCGTCAACCGGCCCGATTCCAACGTGCCCGCCGGCATCGGCCTGCCGCTGCCCGGCGTCGAGGTGAAGATCGGCGACCACGACGAACTGCTCACCCGCAGCCGCTGCGTGATGCGCGGCTACTGGAAAGACGAGGCGGCCACCCGCGCCATGATCGACAGCGAGGGCTGGCTGCACAGCGGCGACAAGGCGCGCCGGGACACCAGCGGTCATTACGCGATCGTCGGACGCATCAAGGACATCATCGTGCTGAACAACGGCGAGAAAGTGTCGCCCACCGACATGGAATCCGCCATCCTGCTCGATTCCCTGTTCGAGCAGGTGATGGTCGTCGGCGAAGGCAGGCCCTACCTGGCCGCGCTGACCGTGTTGAACGAGGAACACTGGCCGGCCTTTGCCGCCAGCCTCGATGTCGACCCCGTGCATTCCGCGGCATTGCGCGACCCCAGGGTGGTGAAGGCGCTGACCCGGCGCGTGGCCGATCATCTCAAGCACTTTCCGGGCTATGCCCAGATCCGCCGCCTGCATCCCGAACTCAAGCCGTGGACGGTGGACGACGGCCTGCTGACACCCACGCTCAAGGTCAAACGCCGGCAGGTGCTCGATCGTTACCACACGGAGATCGACGCGATGTATGCGGATTTCGCGCGCTCATAATTCTAGTCCTCAAGGGGTAGCCTTCATGTCGCATCGATTTAATCGCCTGGCCGCGAGCCTGGCCCTGGCTGGCTGCGCCAATCTGGCGCACGCCGCCGGCTTCGCGCTGATCGAGCAGAACGCCAGCGGTCTGGGCAACGCGTATGCGGGCCAGGCGGCGGCTGCGACAGACGCCAGCACGATCTTCTTCAACCCCGCCGGGATGACCTGCCTGCCCGACCTTCAGGTCGTGGTGGCCGGCCACCTGATCCGGCCGCAAGCCGAATTCACCGGGACATCTCCGCTCGCGGGCGGCAATGGCGGTGACGCGGGCGATCTCGCCCTGGTCCCGAATGCCTACCTTGTGTATCGCCTGACGCCAGACGTATATCTGGGCGTGGGCCTCAATGCGCCATTCGGCCTCAAGACCGAATACGACCCCGACTGGAAAGGCCGTACCCAGGCGATCAAGTCCGAAGTGAAGACGGTCAACCTCAACCCCTCGATTGCCTGGAAGGCCAGCGAGTCGCTCTCGCTCGGTGCGGGGGTGAGCATCCAGTATGCCGAGGCGACGCTCACCAGCTCGGCCGGCGGCGCGGGCGTGGCCGCCGTCAAGGGCGACGATTACGGCTGGGGCTTCAATCTGGGCGCGTTGTGGCAGGTGAGCGAGGCCACCCGCGTCGGCCTCGCCTATCGTTCCGAGGTCGAGCAGACGCTGGCCGGCGATGTCGGCTTCAGCACAGCGGCCACGCTCAACGGCCCGGTGACCGCCGCCGTCACCCTGCCGGATTCGGCTTCGCTTTCGCTGTTCCACAAGCTCGACTCGCGCTGGGATCTGCTTGCCGACATCACCTGGACCGGTTGGAGCGACTTCAGGGAACTGCGCATCGTGCGCACCAACGGCGATGTGCTGGGGACGCCCACCGAGGAAAACTGGAGCGACAGCTACCGGTATTCGCTGGGCGCAAACTATCATCCCAACGACAAGCTGACCCTGCGCGGCGGCTTGGCATTCGACGAAACCCCGGTGTCCGATGCCTTTCGCACCGCGCGCATTCCGGACGAAGACCGCACCTGGGTCGCGTTCGGCGCGCAGTACCGGCTGTCCCGGAAAAGTGCGATTGATGTCGGGTATGCGCATCTTTTCATCAGGGATGCCGCAATCGACAAGGCGGAGAACGGGGTCACGCTGGCCGGCAGCTATGGGGCTTCGGTCGACATTCTTTCCGCCCAGCTGACCCTGGATTTTTGATCCGGAGCGCCGCTCCGTCCGCTCGCGCGCGGCCCCCCCGATTTTTAATCGGCCCCACTGGTTGCGCCAGGAACCGGCCGCCATCCGGCCCCGTTTCACTACCCGCCGCCGCAGGAATTTTCGGTGTGCCCGCGCAGAGATGCATGATGGTTTGACAGGCGGCTTGCGCCCAATAAAAAACCCGCCGATTCGGCGGGTTTTTTATTGGGAAAGCCCGCTTATTTCAGCTTGGTTTCCTTGTACATCACATGCTTGCGAGCCTTGGGATCGAACTTGCTGATCTCCATCTTCTCGGGCATGGTCTTTTTGTTCTTGGTGGTGGTGTAGAAGTGGCCGGTGCCCGCAGTGGACTCCAGCTTGATCTTTTCGCGTCCGCCTTTAGCCATGATGGATCTCCTTAAACAGCGACGCCACGGGCGCGCAGGTCAACCAGAATGGCGTCGATGCCGTTCTTGTCGATGGTGCGCAGCGCAGACGTGGACAAACGCAGACGGATCCAGCGGTTCTCGCTCTCGACCCAGAACCGGCGATATTGCAGGTTGGGCAGAAAACGACGCTTGGTTCTATTGTTGGCGTGGGAAACGTTGTTTCCGACCATGGGCTTCTTGCCCGTAACGACACATACGCGAGCCATGACGCTGCTCCAAAATTGAGGGTTAACAATGCGGGTTATCTTGCCGGGTGAACAATGGGGCCCAACCCGAGAACCGCGATTTATACCACAGGCTGCAAGCGTGAGGCAAGTTTGGCGGCAATTCAGAGTTGGCCGGACTCCATGAACGACAGTGAGGACGCGCCTGCGACGATGAAATGGTCGAGCACGCGCACGTCCACCAGCGCCAGCGCATCCGCCAGCCGGCGGGTGAGGGTGCGGTCGGCCTGGCTGGGTTCCGCCACCCCGCTCGGATGGTTGTGCGCCAGGATCAGCGCGGCCGCGTTGTGCGCCAGCGCGCGCTTGATGATCTC
Organism: Thiobacillus sp.; assembly: GCA_030692355.1. Classification (GTDB taxonomy): domain Bacteria; phylum Pseudomonadota; class Gammaproteobacteria; order Burkholderiales; family Thiobacillaceae; genus Thiobacillus. The sequence goes on along the minus strand of JAUYCF010000043.1, from coordinate 29,476 downwards.
GCGCGGGTAGACGCTGGTCTGCGTCAGCGTGCCGCGGAACAGTTCTTCCACCGCGATCACCCGGTTTTGCGCATCGAGGAACACGCAGCAGAACACTTCGTATTCCTTGCCGCGCAGAATCAGCCGCAGGTAGTCGCGCACGGCGGTGGGGGAAGTCAGCGCATCGCCCGCCTGCATGTCCTCGGCCAGCGTGCGCCGGGCCATTTCCATCACCGCCTGCAACAGCGCGAATTTGGCCTCGCCGACGCCGGGTGCCGCGCAGGCCGATTTTTTGTCGGCACGGCACAGGCCGCCCAGGCCGCCGAAGCGCTCGATCAGTTCGCGTCCCAGGTCCACCGCACTTTTGCCGACCATGCCGGTGCGCAGGAAGACCGCCACCAGTTCGGCGTCGCTCAGCACGGCGGCGCCCTGCTTCAGCAGTTTCTCGCGCGGACGCGTGTCCTCCGGCCAGTCGCGGATCGCCATGCCTGTCTCCCTGTAGAATGCGGCCATTATTCATGGAAATGCGCCGGGAACCGAAGCCGTGTCGCTTGCAAACAAAAAAATCATCCTTGGCGTGACCGGCGGGATTGCCGCCTACAAGGCGGCGGAATTGTGCCGCCTCTTGATCAAGGCCGGCGCCGACGTGCGGGTGGTAATGACCGCCGCGGCGCAGCAGTTCGTCGCCCCGCTGACCTTTCAGGCTCTGTCCGGCAAACCGGTGCCGACCTCCTTATGGGAGGCCGCCAGCGGCGACGGCATGGAACATATCCATCTTTCGCGCGATGCCGACCTGCTGCTGGTGGCGCCGGCTTCGGCGGATTTTCTGGCCAGGCTTGCGCACGGACGGGCCGACGACCTGCTGTCGACCCTGTGCCTCGCGCGCGCTTGCACACTCGCCGTCGCGCCGGCGATGAACCGCGAAATGTGGGCGGCCGCGCCGACCCGGCGCAATCTCGAACAACTGCACGCGGACGGCGTGCGCGTGCTGGGGCCGGCCGCAGGCGAGCAGGCATGCGGCGAAACCGGCCTCGGGCGGATGCAGGAGCCGGCCGATATTCTGGCGGCGCTGCCGGGCCTGCTGGGTGCCGCACCCGCAAGGGGTACGCCGCCAGACGCTCGCCCTGCGGGCGGTCTTGGCGCAGGTCCGCTGTCGGGCAAGCGGGTCGTGATCACCGCCGGCCCCACCTTCGAGCCGATCGACCCGGTGCGCGGGCTGACCAACCTGAGTTCCGGCAAGATGGGCTATGCGGTGGCGCAGGCCGCGGCCGAAGCGGGCGCCGAGGTGTGCCTGGTATCGGGTCCGACTTGTCTTGTCACGCCAGCGGGCGTGTGCCGCGTCGACGTTCAAAGCGCGGCCGACATGCGCCGCGCGGTGCTGGCGGCGTTGCCCGCCGACGTGTTCATCGCGGTGGCGGCGGTGGCCGATTACCGGGTGGATGCCGCGGCGCCACAGAAGCTCAAGAAAAGCGCCGCGGGGCTTACGCTGCAACTGGTCGCCACCCCCGACATCCTGGCCGAGGTCGCGGCCTTGCCCGATGCGCCGTTTTGCGTGGGCTTTGCCGCGGAAACCGAGCAACTCGCCGAGCATGCCGAGGCCAAGCGCCTGCGCAAAAAGCTGCCGCTCCTGGTCGGCAACCTGGCGCAGGACACCCTGGGACGGGACACGGCCGAGCTGGTACTGTTCGACGACCGGGGCCGGCACCGGCTGCCGCGCGCCGATAAACTCGTCCAGGCACGCCATTTGATCAATCACCTTGTAAATCTGCTGAATTGACGAGATTCCGACGAAAATGAAGATGGATGTAAAGATTCTCGACGCCCGCCTGCGCGATCAGCTGCCGCACTACGCCACAACGGGCTCCGCCGGACTCGATTTGCGCGCCTGCATCGATGGTCCGATCCTGCTAGAGTCGGGCGAAACCCGGCTGATTCCGACTGGGCTGGCCATCCATCTGGCCGACCCCGGCTACGCCGCGCTGATCCTGCCGCGCTCCGGTCTCGGCCACAAGCACGGCATCGTGCTGGGCAATCTGGTCGGGCTGATCGATTCGGATTACCAGGGCCAGCTCATGGTTTCCGCCTGGAACCGCGGCCAGCAGGCATTCGAACTCGCACCGATGGAGCGCCTGGCGCAGCTGGTCATCGTGCCGGTGGTGCAGGCCGAATTCAATGTGGTGGATGATTTTGAAGCAAGCCGGCGCGGTGAGGGCGGCTTCGGCAGCACCGGCCGCCAGTAGTGTCGGATTTCTTTACACAGGGATGAGCGCCGCACCCGGCAGATTGAATCTGCCGGGTGCGGCCGCATTGGGGCATGGAATTTGCTGAGTGAGTACAGCGTATGCGGCGGGCTTTCCGGGATGGAATCGGGAGCCGGCCATTGCGGAGACAATAAACATAAGGGCACTTCTATAAATTGTCATTCCGGGCTTGACCCGGAATCCAGATGCTTGATTTGACTGGATTCCGGCGTTCGCCGGAATGACGAAATCAGAATTTATAGAAGTACCCATAAGAGGCTAGAGCTTCCTGGCGTATACGTCATGCCCCATACATCGATTTTGCGGTTTGGCCTGATCCTGGCCGCAGCCCTGGTGCTGCTGGCGGGGCTCGTCACGGCTGCGTTTTACCTGTCGCGGCCGCAGGTGCAGCCTGTGGCGGAAGAATTCGACAAGCCGGTGATGGCCACGCAGATCGAATTCCTGGCCGAGGCCCTGCGCCGCAGCGCGGCGCAGATTGCCGCCCACCCCCAGACGCTGTCATGTTTCGCCAGTGCCGCACCGGAGGTGTGCCAGGCGCAGGCTGCCAATCTGCACGCCTTGAATCAGGACGCGACCGTGCTGTTCGTCGCCGATGGGCAGAATCAGTTGCTGCCCGGCTTCCTGCCGGGGGAAACGCGGCGCTTGATTGCCGGGACCGGCCAGAATGGCGCAGGCGCGGCCGCCACCTTCAGCTTGTCGCTGTCGCATCCGGTGGTGAGTGCCGAAGGCCAGCGGCTGGGATTCGTCATCGTCGAGCAGAGCGTGCCGCAGCTGCAGGCGCTGTTCGACACCCTGCCTCTGCCGGATGCCGCCGCCTACGCCGAGCTCCAGCAAAGCCGGGGCGACAGCGCGGTCAGCGTGTTGATGCGGCGCGGCAATCAGGCCATCAAGCGCAATGCCCATCCCACCCTGATTGCGCTGGCGGGCACGCCGTGGACGATCGCGGTGTGGCGCCACGACAAGCCCGCGATCGAGAACATCGCGCCCTATGCGATGGGCTGGCTGGTGGCGAGCCTGGTGATCGCGATTCTGGTCATGGCGACCATCCTGGCGGTGCGCAACCGGGTGACCGACAGCCTGCGCATCCTGGTGAAACTCACCAATGATCTGCGCCAGCAGCGGCTGCGCGCAGATTATCCGGTCAGCCTGGACGAGTTCAGGTCGCCGCTTGAAACCATGCTGAAACTCGGCAGGGTGATGATGGGGCGACAGAAGGAAGCCACCTCGCAGGCGCGGATGGATCACCTGTCGCAGGTCAACAACCGGCGCAGTTTCGACGAAAAGCAGAAGGAGCTGTTCGCCAGCCTGAAGGACGGCTGGTCGCACAGCCTGCTGATTCTCGACATCGACAACTTCAAGCAGGTCAACGATACCTTCGGCCACGAAGCGGGCGACCAGCTCATCATCAAGTTCGGCGATGCGCTGAAAGCCTGCCTGCGCAACAGCGACTTCATCGCCCGCCTGGGCGGCGACGAGTTCTGCGTGCTGTTCCCCTTCACCCCGCTGGAACGTGCGCGGGAACTCGCCGAGCGCCTGCGTGCCAACATGCCGGAAAGTGTGGAGCTGATTCCCGGCGTGACGCAGAAGCTGTCGTGGAGTGGCGGGCTGTCCGAATACGGCCGCGAAGACAAGGGGGAAAACGAGGCGCTGGCGCGCGCCGATGCTGCCTTGCTGGAAGCCAAGCGCAGCGGCCGCAACGCCACGCGGGTCAGGGCCGCTGCCTGAAACCGGCGATCAAGAGTCCGATCCCGAGCACCCCCCACAGCGCCAGCACCGGCGCATTGCCCCAGCGCACATAGGGCGTGCTGCCGGCATAGCCCTGGATTTCTCCGGACAGGCTGCCCGTGGTGAAAGGCGGCAGGCTGGCCAGCACATGGCCTCGCGCATCGATGATCGCGGTGACGCCGGTGTTGGTGGCGCGCAGCATCATGCGCCCGGTTTCCAGTGCGCGCATCTGCGACATCTGCGCGTGCTGCCAGGGCGCGAACGAATCGCCGAACCACGCCAGATTGCTGACGTTCACCAGCACGCTCGCCTCGGGCAGCTGGCGGATGATTTCCTCGCCGAAGGCATCCTCGTAACAGATATTGGCCGCCACCCGCTGGCCGCCGATGGCGAGCGGGCGCTGGTCGACGGCGCCGCGCGCAAAATCCGACAGCGGGATGTGCAGCACTTTGATCACCCAGCCCCACACCGCCTTTAGCGGAATGTACTCGCCGAACGGCACCAGGTGCACCTTGTGGTAACGCTGGCTGGGCGCAGCTCCGAGGCTGATGACGCTGTTGTAGTAGGCGCCCGCGAGCGACCCGGTCGGCACCCCGGTCAGCACATCGCCGCCGTTTTTCCGGCCGAGCGACGCCAGGCCGGCGCGATAGGAATCGGGGAGATCGGATTCGAACAGCGGCAGCGCGGTTTCCGGCAGCACGATCAGTTGCGCGGGCGAGGCCGTGGCCATCCGTGCGTAGCTTTCCAGCGTGGCCTGGGCCTTTTCCGGCTGCCACTTCAGGTCTTGCGGGATGTTGCCCTGCAGCAGTGCGACCGTTGTCGGCGCGCCGTCCGGCGTCGTCCAGGCGACGCCGCGCAGGGCCTGGCCGCCGACCCCCAGCGCCACGATCGCCACCGCGGCCCAGGCGCGCGGCGCATGCCGGCCGCGCGTCGTCACGACCCATGCCAGCAGGGCTGCGATCAGCGCCAGCAGGAACGACACGCCATACACGCCGACCAGCGGCGCATAACCGGCCAGCGGGCTCGCCGGCACCTGCGAATAGCCCGCCACCAGCCACGGGAAGCCGGTGAAAAGCCAGCCGCGCACCCACTCCGTCACCCCCCACGCAAGCGGCATCAACAGCAGCAGACGCAATGCAGGCGAGACCGGCCAGCGCACCTGCAGCGCGCCGACCGCGGCCGGAAACAGCGCCAGCACGGCGCAGAACAGGAAGGTCGCGAGCGCTGCCAGCCATGCTGCCATGCCGCCATGCACCGACAGGCTGACATACACCCAGCTCACCCCGGTAATGAAGAAGCCGAGTCCCCAGGTCAGGCCGACGATAAAGCCGGCGCGCATCGAGGTGGTGCGCGCCAGCAGCGTGAACAGCACCGCCAGGCTCAATATCGGCAAGGGCCAGAAATCGAACGGGGCGAAGCCGGCGACCGCCAGCGCGCCGGCGCCCAGGCTGATCGGCAGCATTGAAACGGGCAGATAACGCATGGCAGGCAGCTTGCCCGCCATGGATGGCAATGCGGGGCTCAATGCGGGGCTTCGAAGTCGATGTGGCCGTCGATCAGCGTGTAGCGCACCCGGCCCTGCATCGGCAGGTTGAGGAAGGGCGTGTTGTTGCCCTGGCTGGCCAGCGTTTTGGAGGTGACGACCCATTCGGCATTCTCGTCGAAAATGCACAGGTCGGCGCTGCTGCCGACCGACAGGTTGCCGCCGGGGACGCCCAGGATCTGCGCCGGCTTCCACGAAATCAGGTCGATTGCCTGCAGCAGCGGCACGCCCATCTCGCGCGCCCATTTCAGGGTCAGCGGCAGCAGCAGTTCGACCCCGGAGGCGCCGGGTGCCGATTCGCCGAAGGGGACTTGTTTCACGTCATCGTCGACCGGGGTGTGGTCGGAGCACAGCGCGTCGATGGAACCATCGCGCAGCGCCTCGCGGATGGCATCGCGGTCGCGCAGGCTCCTCAGCGGCGGCATCAGATGCAGATGCGAGTCAAAGCTCACGAGGTCGTTTTCCGACAGGTGAACGTGGGTGGCGGCGACGTCGCAGGTGACCGCCAGCCCCTGCGCCTTGGCGGCGCGCACCATCGCAATGCCTTCGTAGGTCGACAGGCGCGCCACATGCACGCGCGCGCCGGTCTCGCGCGCCAGTTGCAGGATGGTCGCCAGCGCCACCGTCTCGGCCAGCGCCGGGATGCCGGGCAGACCGAGGCGCGAGGCGACGGCGCCGTCGTGCGCCACGCCGCCGCGCGCCAGCGATGCATCCTGCGGCCGCAGCCACAGGCTGAAGCCGAAGGTGGAGGCGTATTCCATCGCACGCAGCAACACCTGGCTGTCGGTCGGCAGGGCATCGGCCTGGGTGAAGGCGCGGCAGCCCGCCTCGGTCAGTTCGGCCATCTCGGTCAGCATCTTGCCTTCGAGCTTCTGCGTCATCGCGCCGATCGGGTAGACGCGCGGGCCGGGCAGGTTTCTGGCACGGAATTTCAGCATTTCCACCAGACCCGGCTCGTCCAGCGGCGGGTCGGTGTCGGGCGGGCAGGCCAGCGAGGTGATGCCGCCGGCAGCGGCGGCGAGCATTTCGGATTCCAGCGTGGCGCGGTACTCGAAGCCGGGTTCGCGCAGCCGCACCGACAGGTCGACCAGGCCGGGACAGACGACGAGTCCGGTCGCGTCGAGGGTGCGGTTGGCGTGGAAATCGGCGGGCGCGTGGCCGTTGCCGACGATCTTGCCCGCCGCCACGAATACGTCGGCGATTTCGTCGCGCGCGTTCATCGGGTCGATCACGCGGCCGTTCTTGATATGGATTTTCATGCGTTCCCCGTCCCCGCCAGCAAGGCCATCACCGCCATCCGCACCGCGATACCGTAGGTCACCTGCGGCAGGATCACCGACTGCGGGCCGTCTGCCACTTCGGAGGCGATTTCCACGCCGCGGTTCATCGGGCCGGGGTGCATGACGATGGCATCCGGTTTGGCGAGCGCGAGCTTTTCCGGCGTCAGGCCGAAGAACTTGAAGTATTCCTGCGCGGAAGGCAGCCGCGCGCCCTTCATGCGCTCGCTCTGCAGGCGCAGCATGATGACCACGTCGCAGCCGGCAAGCCCCGCTTCCATGTCGTGGAACACCCTGACGCCCATTTGCTCGACCCCGGTGGGGAGCAGCGTCTTCGGGCCGACCACGCGCACTTCCGGCACGCCCAGCGTGGTCAGCGCGTGGATCTGCGAACGTGCCACCCGCGAGTGCAGCACGTCGCCGACGATGGCCACGGTGAGATTGTGGAACTCGCCCTTGAAGCGGCGGATGGTGAACATGTCGAGCAGGCCCTGCGTCGGATGCGCGTGGCGGCCGTCGCCGGCGTTGATCACAGAGATGTGGGGCGCCACGTGGCGCGCGATGAAGTGCGCCGCCCCCGACTGTCCGTGGCGCACGATGAACATGTCGGCGTGCATCGCGGCGAGGTTGTCGACGGTGTCGAGGATCGCCTCGCCCTTGGTCTGGCTGGAGGTGGCGATGTTGAGGTTGACGACGTCGGCGGACAGCCGCTTGGCGGCGATCTCGAAGGTGGTGCGGGTGCGCGTCGACGGCTCGAAGAACAGGTTGAAGATCGACTTGCCGCGTAAGAGCGGGACCTTTTTCACCTCGCGCTCGCCGACGTCCATGAAGGATTCGGCGGTGTCGAGGATCTGCGTCAGGATCGCGCGCGGCAGGCCGTCGAGGGTGAGCAGGTGGCGCAGCCTGCCGTCTTCGGTGAGTTGTAGGTTCATCCTAGAAATCGCAGTTGGACGCGCTCGATGGTGCGTCTGGGCGGGTGGATGCCGCGAAGCGAGGAGGCGGCAGGCCGGGGCCTGCAACGACGAGCGAGAGCGGAGTCGTTGCCGCTTTAGCGGCTTTACGAATCCGGCCTACCCCTTGCGGGTACAAAGGCGGGCGCCCGCCCAGACGTGCCAGCGGGTGCGTAGCGGACCCAGCCGAAAGGTGAACATGATCGAAGGCAGAAAAGCCAATATCCATGTGGGATTCCTTGAGGTTATAAGCGGTCAACTGCGGTTTTTAGGATCACGCGAGGGAAAGGGTCAGATGGCCGTCGTCCAGCCGCGAAAGATTGACGTTCTGGTGGGCCGGCACGGCAAGCGTCAGGCCGGCAAAGTCTGGGCGGATCGGCAGTTCGCGGCCGCCGCGGTCGACCAGCACCGCCAGCCGGATCGAGGCCGGACGGCCGTAATCGAACAGCTCGTTCATCGCCGCGCGCACCGTGCGCCCGCTGTGCAGCACGTCGTCGACCAGCAGGATGTCGCGGCCTTCGAGGTCGAACGGCAGGTTGGACGGCTTCACCTGCGGGTGCAGGCCGATGCGTGAAAAGTCGTCGCGGTAGAACGAGATGTCGAGCGTGCCGAGCGGCAGCTTGCAGCCGAGCAGCGCGTGCAGCCGCCCGGCCACCCAAACCCCGCCGGTGTGGATGCCGACGATGACGGTGTCCGGCGTGAGGGTGGGCGCCATGGCGGCGGCAAGCTTCGCAATCAGGGGGTCGACGTCAGGCAATGAGGCGTGCATCAAAAAATCCTTGCAGTATCAGTTGGGCGGCGACGGCGTCGGTCAGCGCCTTGTTCTTCTTGCCGTGGATGCCGCGCGCGTGCAATTCGGATTCGGCCGCCGTGCTGGTGTGGCGCTCATCCACCAGAAACACCGGCAGATTGAAGCGCGATTCTAGTTTGCGCGCGAAGTTTTTGGCTACCCGTGTCATTTCATGTTCGCTGCCGTCGGCGTGGGTGGGCAGGCCCAGCACCAAAAGCACCGGCTGCCATTCGGCGATCAGTCTGGCGATGGCGGCGAGCCGCGCATCGGTGGACTCGGCCTGGATGACGCTGAGCGGGTGCGCGACGCCGATCGACAGATCGCCCGAGGCGACGCCGGTGCGTTTGAGGCCGAGGTCGAAGGCCAGCACCGTGCCGTGGGTGTCCGCATGGCTCAAGTCAAGCGTGCCCGGCTTCTTCGGACAGGCTGGCAAAGTCGATGCCGAGCAGCTTCATCGCCGCCGGCAGGCGTTCTTCGGGCGCCAGATCGAAAATCACCAGCGGGTCGGCGGCCACCGACAGCCACGCGTTCTGTTTGATTTCCTCTTCCAGCTGGCCGGCACCCCAGCCTGCGTAACCCAGCGACACCATGAACTTTTCCGGTCCCGCACCCTGGCTCACGGCTTCGAGCACGTCCTTCGAGGTGGTGAGGCTGATCACGTCGTTGACGGTAAGGGTGGAACTGAAGGTCTGCGGCGGCGTGTGCAGCACAAAACCGCGTTCGGTTTGCACCGGGCCGCCAAAATAAACCATGTTCTTGTGCAGGCGCTCGGGCAGGGACAGACCGATCTGCTCGAACAGCGTCGACAAATCCAGATCGATCGGCCGGTTGACCACCACCCCCAGCGCGCCTTGCTCGCTGTGGTCGCAGATATAGGTCAGCGTGCCATTGAAATTGGGATCGACCATGCCCGGCATGGCGATCAGGAAATTGTGGGTGAGATTGACGGTATCCATGGTTGCCCTCCCATTGTAATCTGCTCAATTCAAGCAAGCATTCCTTTTTGCACCCTGTCCCTGACACTATAGCGACCACAACCCCCGATGCCTGAATACACCCGCGCCCTGGTCTGGTTCCGCCGCGATCTGCGCGACTTCGACCATGCCGCGCTCTACCACGCGCTCAAACGGTCGCGGCAGGTCGTCTGCGCCTTCATTTTCGACCGCGATATCCTCGACCTGCTTCCCGACCCGGCCGACCGCCGCGTCGCGTTCATCCACGCCAGCGTCACTGAATTGCAGCAGGCCCTCGCGGCACGGGGCGGCGGCCTCGTGGTCAGGCACGGCGTCGCGCGCGACGAGGTCGTGCGGCTGGCCGCCGGCCTGCAGATCGACGCTGTATTTTTCAATCACGACGACGACCCTGCCGCGCTGGCGCGCGACGCCGCCGTCGAAGCCGCGCTGCGCGCCCGCGGTATCGCCGTCCATCACAGCAAGGACACGGTAATCTTTGAACGTGACGAAGTGCTGACCGCCGGCGGCACGCCTTACAGCGTATTCACCCCCTACAGGAATGCCTGGCTGAAAAGGCTGACGCCGTTTGACTTGCAGGCCTATCCGGCCGATGCCCGCGCAGACCGGCTGGCACCGCAGTCGAGCGCCATACCGAGCCTGCAGGACATGGGCTTTGCCGCCGCCGAACGCACGCTGCCCACCGGCATGGCGGGCGGCGCGCAGCTGTTCGAGGATTTTCTGGGCCGCATCGACCGCTATCAGGAAACGCGCGACTTCCCTGCCAGCGAGGGGCCGTCGCGCCTGTCGGCGCACCTGCGCTTCGGCACCGTTTCCATTCGCCAGCTCGCCGCCGCGGCCTGGCAGCAGGGCGGGCGCGGCGCGCAGACCTGGCTGTCCGAACTGATCTGGCGTGATTTCTATCATCAGGTTCTCTGGCATCGTCCCGACGTCGCCAGCGGCCATGCTTTCAAGCGCCAGTACGATGCGCTGCCGTGGCCGAATCCACGCGGCCATTTCGAAGCCTGGTGCGGGGCGCGCACGGGCTACCCGCTGGTCGATGCCGCGATGCGCCAGTTGAACCAGACCGGCTACCTCCACAACCGCCTGCGCATGGTCGCCGCCTCGTTCCTCACGAAGGATCTGCTGGTCGACTGGCGGCTGGGGGAAAAGTATTTCGCCGACAAACTGATCGACTTCGACCTGGCCGCCAACAGCGGCGGCTGGCAATGGGCGGCCTCGGTCGGCTGCGACGCCCAGCCCTGGTTCCGCATCTTCAATCCGGTGACGCAATCCGGGCGCTTCGACGCGCAGGGAGCATTCATTCGCCGCTACCTGCCGGAACTCGCCCGCGTGCCGGAAAAATTCATTCACGCCCCGTGGACGATGCCTGCCGCCGGGCAGCAGCGCGCGGGTTGCGTCATCGGTCGCGATTACCCGTTTCCGGTCGTCGATCACGCCGTGCAGAGGGTGCTGGCGCTGGCACTTTTCAGGCAGGCGGCGGCGCCTGCGCTAAAGTAGCGTTCGCGGCGTGATGCCGCATCCAGACAAGGAGGTTTCATGGCGGCATGGTTGATTCCCGCGGTCAAGGCAATTCTGCCTTTCGTTACCCCCATCGTGACGTCGGCGTTGCCGGTGTTTACCACGCGCAAAAGCAACGAGGCGGCTGCAGCCCAGTCCGGCGTGTTGCAGAAGCAGATTACCGAGCTGCAGTCGGCGGCTTCGCAGAATGCGCTGCACGTCAAGGAACTGGCCGAACAGCTGCAGAAAACGGTGACCGCGCTCGAGCAGGCCGCGGCAGTCGCAGAGTCGCGTTTCAGGCGCGTGACCGTCCTGTGCGGGGTGGCCGTTGCGCTGGCGCTTCTCGCCATCGGCGTTTCGCTGTTCGCCCTCTTTTCGGGCGGGTGACACGGGCATTGGCGTGGGCGAGCCCGCTTGAAAACCGTTGACCTTGGCTCTCAAACTCGAAATACTACGTATGTATACTTATATACGCGGAGTATGGTTATTACCTCTCCGCCACGCTGGCGAGGACTGTTTTCTTGATTCGACTGCAGGAATATAAAGCCCACCGCCGCGCAGGGGTACTCTTGCTGGCCGCGAGTATTCCGTTGTTGCTGTGGCAGGCCGTGACGGCCAATCAGCTGGCGATTTCGGCCCCGACTTTCCTGGCGGCGCATTCGATGATGGAAATATTCGCCATCATCGTTGCGGCGCTGATCTTCTTCACCGGCCATGGCGTGCAGGAAACCGTGCGCTCGGTCCGCTCCATGGTGCTGGGCTGCGCGTTTCTGGCGGTGGCACTGTTCGACATCCTGCATTTCCTGTCCTACCTGGGGATGCCGGACCTGATCAGCCCCAACAGCCCCCACAAGTCGATCCTGTTCTGGCTGTGCGGCCGCTTCGCCGCCGGGATCGGCCTGCTGGCGTATGTGCTGCTGCCGGAAGCCCCTGTCGCACGTTTCCCGCTTCGCCGCCACGCCTGGATCGGGGTTCTGTTCGTGGCGGGGGCGCTTTCTTACGGGCTTCTGGCGTCACCGCACGGCGTGCCGGCGATGTACGTGACCGGCCAAGGCCAGACCCCGCTCAAAATCACCCTTGAATGGCTGGTGTTCGGCTTTTACCTGGCGATAGCCGCCCTGTTGTACCTGCGCCGTCAACGGATCACCAACTGCGATATCGAGAGCCTGATGCTGGCCCTGCTGCTGCTGGCGGCGGGCGAACTGTTCTTCATCGTGTATGTGGACGTCACCAGCATGGCCAACCTGCTGGGCCATTTGTACAAGGTATTTGCCTACTATTTTCTCTACCGCGCGATCTATGCCGAGGCAGTGAGCCGGCCGTTTCGCCAGATGCAGCACATACTCAGCCACGATGACCTGACCGGTCTGCCGAACCGCGCGGCGTTCAACGACAGGCTCAACCTGGCGGTGGCGCGCGCCCGGCCGGAGGCGCCCTGCGCCGTGCTGCTGCTGGACCTGGACCACTTCCAGAATGTGAACGACACGCTGGGCCACGAGCACGGCGACCTGCTGCTGGTCGCCGTCGCCGGGCGCATCCGTGCCAGTCTGCCGGAGGCTGCGTTCATGGCCCGCTTCAGCGGCGACGAGTTCGTGATCCTGCTGGAAAATACATCCATCGAACAGGCAAAACAGGTGGGCCAGAATCTGCTGCAGACCATGACCCGGGAGTTTGACATCGGCAACGACCGTCTGGGAATCAGCGCCAGTCTCGGCATCGTCGCCTACCCGACGGATGGCGAGTCGGCCAGCGTCCTGATGCGCTATGTCGACCTTGCCCTGCACCGCGCAAAATCGGCCGGGCGCAACTGCCTCACGGTATTCAGCCGGGACCTGTCCGAGGAAATCCAGCGCCGCGTGTTGCTGGAGGCGCGTCTGAAGCATGCCCTGGTGCGCAAGGAGTTGGCGCTGCATTATCAGCCCAAGCTGGAGATCCGGTCGGGCCGCCTGGTGGGCTGGGAGGCGCTGCTGCGCTGGCAGTCGCCGGAACTGGGTGCGGTCAGCCCGGAGGAATTCATCCCGGTCGCCGAACAGAGCGGGCTGATCCTGCCGATTGGCGACTGGGTGCTGCGCGAGGCCTGCCGCCAGATGCGCGTGTGGCAGGATCAAGGATTGGCGGCCGGCAGCATGGCGGTCAACCTGTCGACACGGCAGTTCCGGCAGACCGATCTGGTCGAGGAAATCAGCATCGCGCTCCGCGACACCGGACTTGCGCCGGGCAATCTCGAACTGGAAATCACCGAATCATCCATCATGGACAATCTGGTTTCCGCCACTGCCGTGCTGGCGGAACTGGAGCGACTGGGCATCCGCATCGCGGTGGACGACTTCGGCACCGGCTATTCGTCCTTGAGCTATCTGAAAAGCTTTTCCATTCACTGCCTGAAAATCGACCGCTCGTTCATCAATGACATTCCGGGCGACGACAACGATACCGCCATCGTGCGCACCATCATTGCGCTGGCCGGCAGCCTCGGCCTGACCGTGGTGGCGGAAGGCGTCGAAACCGAGGCGCAGCTGGCGTATCTGCGCGCCAACCATTGCGACCAGGTCCAGGGCTATCTGTTCAGCCGTCCGTTGCCGCCGGACGAATGCATCAGGCTGATGCGCGAAGGCCTGCTCCGGGCGGTTGCATAGCCCCGTCTGAACCATTGAAAAAGCCGGGCGATGCCCGGCTTTTTCAATTCGTCATTTCAATCCGAAACCGCTCAGGCGGCCTTTTCGTGGTGGTAGCCCGTCACGGCGTCCACTTCGGTCCTGGAGCCGAGAATCACCGGCACGCGCTGGTGCAGGCCTTCGGGGACCAGATCGAGAATGCGTTCGCGCCCGGTGGTGGCGCCGCCGCCGGCCTGTTCGACGATGAAGGCCATCGGGTTGGCTTCATACAGCAGGCGCAGCTTGCCGGCCTTGGTGGGATCCTTGGTGTCCTTGGGGTACATGAAGATGCCGCCGCGGGTGAGGATGCGGTGCACCTCGGCGACCATCGAGGCGACCCAGCGCATGTTGAAGTCCTTGCCGCGCGGGCCAGTCTTGCCGGCCAGGCATTCGTCGACGTAGCGTTGCACCGGTTTTTCCCAGAAACGCATGTTGGACGCGTTGATCGCGAACTCGCGGGTTTCAGTGGGGATGGTCATGTTCGGGTGGGTCAGCACGAATTCGCCGACGTCGCGGTCGAGCGTGAAGCCATTGGTGCCGTGGCCGAAGGTCAGCACCAGCATGGTCGAGGAACCGTAGATCGCGTAGCCGGCGCACACCTGCCTGGTGCCGGGCTGCAGGAAGTCCTCGGTTTTGGCAGCGCGACCGGCAACCGGGGCCTTCAGGATCGAGAAAATGGTGCCGACCGAAATGTTGACATCGACGTTGGACGAGCCGTCGAGCGGATCGAACACCAGCAGGTACTTGCCAAGCGGATACCGGCCGGGGATCGAATACACGTCATCCATTTCCTCGGACGCCATGCCGGCCAGGTGGCCCGCCCACTCGTTGGAGCGGATCATGATGTCGTTGGTGATGACGTCGAGCTTCTTCTGTGTTTCGCCCTGCACGTTCTCGGAATCCAGCGAGCCCATCACGCCCAGCAGCGCGCCCTTGTTGACGACGTTGGAAATCGCCTTGCAGGCGATGACGACGTCGTTCAGGAGCGAGGTGAAATCGCCGGTGGCGCCGGCGGTGCGGCGCTGCTCTTCAATGATGAACTGGGTAAGGGTGGTGCCGGTATGCATGACAAATCTCCAGGAGCTTGATTAAAAAAATATATGGCATCAATAGAGTATTTTATCACGCCGGGAAAACAATATTTCTCTGCGGAACCGGCCGGGCAATGAGGGGGTGGCAAAAAAAACCCGCTGGCGGCGGGAGCAGCGTGGCCGGGCATATAACCCACGGCGCTGGCTGGCGGAATCAATCAGTGCCGACGAGCTGATCCGAGCGGGTGAAGGTCCAGGTACGGGTGATCGACAGGATATCGGCCTTTTCCCGCATGTCGTCGGGGAAGCGCGCGTAGGGCGCGGCGAGTTCGACGATCCGGATCGCCGCGGCGTCCAGGATCTTGGAGTCGGACGAGCGATCGATATCGACCTTTTCGATGCGGCCATCGGCGTGGATCGACACGGTCAACCTGAGGCTGCCGTACAGGCCCTGGCGGCGCGCGGCTTCGGGGTAGTTGACGTTGCCGACGCGTTCGACCTTGGTGACCCAGTCCTCGACGTAGCGCGCAAATGCGTATTCCTTGACGTTGGCTCCGACAAAGGCGCGCTTGGGGCGCTTCTGGTATGCGTCCCACTGCTGCGAGATGCGCGCCTGCAACTGCGCCATTTCGCGCGCCTGCAGGTTGAGCTGGCTGGCGTCGATGGCGGGCTGAACCGGCGCGGGCGGCGCGGCCTGCGGACGCTCCTGCAGCTGGCCGTTGGGCTGCAACTGGGTCAACAGGGTTTTGGCCTGCTGTTCCAGTTCGGCCACCCGCGCCTGCAGGGCGGTTTCCTCGCTGCCGCTCCGGGTTTCGCTGCTGGCGGGCAGCGGGCTCTTCAGTCGCCGGTCTTCATCGGTATTGCCGCCGCCGGCCAGACTCACCTGCGCCAGGGCGTCTGGATTGAGCGGCGCCTCCGCGGTTTTGGCGTTAACCAGCACCACCTCCATCGGCAGGTTGGGATCCTCGAACAGGCGCGGGTTGACCTGCACAAACTGGGTTGACAGCATCATGCCGTGCACCGCCGCCGACGCCAGCAGGGCCAGCGCCATGCGGGTGCCTTGCTTGGACGGCTCGGCGAGGGGAAGAGTCTGGACAGACACCATGGAAACCGGGAGTTGGGGCAGGCCTGATTTTACGGAAGGGCGGCGCTGCTGTCAGGCGGCGTCAGCGTTTCCATGAGCTCGGCGTGAAAGTTGATGTCGAGCAGATCGATGCTGGAAATCGCCAGCCGCACCCTGGCGCCCGGCGCGGCACCCAATACCGACGGCGCGCGCGTCACCAGCGGCAGGCTGTCGAAGCGCACCAGGTCTTCGCGGATGACACTGGCGGTGAGCTCGTGGATGTTTTCCTGCAACATCCAGCGCAACATCCAGTAGCGCTCCAGCCGCCGCTGGAACTCGTTGTAGGCGTCGTACGCCAGCTCGAATTCGCGCACCACCGAAAACAGCTGCTCGCTGCGCGGCGGATACACCGGGTCGCTGCCCTGCACCAATGAAATCAGCTGGCGCTGGTTGACCAGATCGACGTAGCGCCGCAGCGGCGACGACGACCACGCATACTGATCGACGCCGAGGCCGACGTGCGGGTCGGGCGCGGTGGTCATGCGCGTCTTGCCGTTGGACTGCGCGCGATAAATACCGGGCACGCGGTTCTCCGCCAGCCAGCCGCCCCAATGCGCGTTGGCAAAGATCATCAGCTCGGAAACCACCTTGTCGATCGGGCTGCCGCGCTTGCGCGGCACGATGCGGATGCGCTCGCCGTCGACCTTGAAGTTGTAATCGACGCGGTCGACCGTGTCGGTCTTGCCGCGCCCGGCTTCCAGGGTGGCGGCGAAGTCCCTGAGCCATTCGAGCTCGCGGCGGTAGGGGTAATCGGGAACCGCCGGGTTGCGCAGGGTGTCGTCGTTGAACAGCGCTTCCAGCGTCTCGTGGCGCAGGTTGTCGGCGATGTGCACCATTTCGAGCCTGGATTCGGTGCCGAGCACGCGCAGGTCGGGCGCCACGTCCAGATACAGCGACAGCGCCGGACAGTCGTGGGTTTCGCCCAGCGTGTAGTGGTGGATCAGCGCCTCCGGCAGCATGGTGATCTTGCTGCCGGGGTAGTACACGGTCGACAGCCGCTCGCGCGCCACCTTGTCGAGTTCGGAGCCCGGCGCGATGCCGAGCGCCGGCGCGGCGATATGGATGCCGACGCGGATGCTGCCGTCGTCGCGCCACTCGACCGACAGCGCATCGTCGATCTCGGTGGTCGCCTCGTCGTCCATCGAGAAGGCGCGCACCGCGCTTCTCGGCAGCTCGGGCGGGTCGGTGGGCTCGGTGACTTCGGCAAAGCCGGTGCCGCGCGGAAAGTATTCCAGCAGGAAGCTCGCCAGGTGGAAGTCGAGCGTCGACGGAATCGCGCCGCAGCGTTCGATCAGGCGCAGCGGCGACAGCCCGGTGGCCGCCGCCGCGTCTTCCAGCGCCTTGTATTCGAGCGTGTTCTTGTCCGGCGCGATGAGGATGCGCGGGATCAGCGAGGCGTATTCCCCGGGCAGCCGGAAGGCCGCCAGTTCCGCCGCCAGATGCGCCTGCCGCTCCGCCGTCAGCCGCTTTTTCTCCACCCCGGCCTTGGCCGCCGCCAGCGTCTCGGCCGGCGCCGGACGGTAGCGGCCCTTGCCTCTTTTGTGGAAATGGATCGGCGAGCCGTGCAGCTTCAGCAGCAGCGCCAACGACTCCGGCGGTGTCGGCGCGTGGCCGTAATATTCCTGCGCCAGATGCTCGAAGCCGAACTCGTCGGCGCCCGCCGCCTCCCACAGGAAGTCGGCATCGAGCTCCGCCGCCAGCGTTTCCGCTTCGCCCATCGTCTCGGTCGGCGCCGGCGCGGCGAAACGCAGCAGGATATTGGCCGCCTTGATCTTGCTGCGCTTGCCCGAGGCGGTTTCCACCTGCGCCGTGGCATCGGTTTCGGACAGGATGGAACCGGCCTTGAAATGGCCGTCTTCTTCGAAAATAAGGTGCATCAGAAATCCAGAATGGTTTGGTAGTGGCGCTCGAACCCGGAAAAGCCGTGGTCGCCGCCTTCTTCGATGATCTGCGTGGCTCCCGCGTAGTAGGCCGCCGCATCGCGATAATCGAGCACCTCGTCGCCGGTCTGCGCCAGCAGCAGATAGCGTTCGGGGCGGGTGATGGCTTCGACATCCAGCGCCGCGAGTTCGTTCAGATGCGCCTCGGTGAGCACCCACGACTCGCCGGTGTGCCAGTTGGTCTGTGGGCCGAGCGCGGTGCGCAGCAGTTTATGGGCGTGCGCCGCCGGGTTCACCAGCACCGCCTTCCAGCCGTGCTTTTCCGCCAGATAGGTGGCGTAGAAGCCGCCCAGCGAACTGCCGATCAGGGTGACCGATTCGGGGCGTCGTCGCTCCAGTTCGGCCTCGGCGAGTGCGATGGCGTCGCGCGGGCTGTTGGGCAGCGTCGGGCAATAGTAGTCCGCCAGCCGGCCGATGCGGGCCATATGCTCGCCGAGCTGGCGGGCCTTGCCGGACGCGGGGGAGGAATTAAAGCCGTGGAGATAGACAATCATCCCGGAATTTTACCGGGGGCAGGGGGGATTCCAGAAATTTGGCTGTTGCGATTGATTTCATTCGGGGCGCTGAACGGGGCAAGCGGTCAAGACTCCCCGCCCGGTGCCCGCCGTATTTTTGGGCGGATGAAATACAATGATGTCCTTTAGTTGTGAGACGACCTGTTTTGTCAAAAAAACTCATCGGTGAAATCCTGATCGGGCGGGGGGCGCTGGAGCGGACAAACTTGCTGGCCGCGCTCAAGCTGCAGAAAGATGCGGGTGGCTCGGAGCGGCTTGGCGCAATTCTGGCCAGACAGGGCTGGGTCGCCGAGAAGGTTTTGTACCAGGCGTTGTCGGACCAGCTTGGCATCCCCCTGGCCACGGCCGGGGACTACCCGGCCTTGCCGGTCTTCGA
Source organism: Thiobacillus sp. (assembly GCA_030692355.1). Classification (GTDB taxonomy): domain Bacteria; phylum Pseudomonadota; class Gammaproteobacteria; order Burkholderiales; family Thiobacillaceae; genus Thiobacillus. Next base: position 10,841 of record JAUYCF010000043.1, on the reverse strand, counting down.
GGAGCGGGTGTCGACCCGGTTCCTCCAGGAAGCCCGTGCCCTGCCCGTGCGCGAGGATGCCGATCATTTGGTGCTGGCGATGGCCGACCCGCTCGACCGCTATGTCATCCATGCGTTCCATTTGGTTACCGGGCGGGAGATCACCGTTCTGCTCGGCCTGCCTGGTGAGATCGACGCTGCCTTTGAACGGCTTTATGTCGCGGGCCGCAGCAGCATCGGGCAGATCGTCGGCGAGGCCGAAGGGCCGGTCGACCTGGAAGAGAGCAGCGACGTCCAGCATCTGAAAGACCTGGCCAGCGAAGCGCCGGTTATCCGCGTGGTCAGCCTGATCATGGAGCGCGCTCTCGAAGCGCGCGCCTCGGACATCCATATCGAGCCGTTCGAGAGCCGCCTGATCGTGCGCTTCCGGGTGGATGGCGTGATGCAGGAGGTGGAATCGCCGCCGCGCCGGCTGTCTGCGGCAGTCATCTCGCGCATCAAGATCATGGCCAATCTGGACATCGCCGAGCGCCGCTTGCCTCAGGACGGCCGCATCAAGCTGAGGGCAAAGAACAAGGAAATCGATCTGCGCGTGTCCACCGTGCCGACCATGCACGGCGAAAGCGTGGTCATGCGGGTGCTGGACAAGGGCGGCGTGCCGCTCAATTTCGATACTCTGGGTTTCGATCCGGCGACGCTCAAGCTGTTTCTCGACGCGCTCACCCAGCCGCACGGCATCGTGCTGGTCACCGGCCCCACCGGCAGCGGCAAGACCACCACGCTCTATACCGCCCTCCAGCTGCTGAACAAGCCGGACGTCAAGATACTCACCGTGGAAGACCCGGTGGAATACCAGATGGAGGGCATCAACCAGATTCAGGTCAAGCCGCAGATCGGCCTGACCTTTGCCAACGCACTGCGCTCCATCGTGCGCCAGGACCCCGACGTCATCATGATCGGCGAGATCCGCGACCTGGAGACGGCCCAGATCGCGGTGCAGTCGGCGCTCACCGGACACATGGTGATCTCCACGCTGCACACCAACGATGCCTCCAGCACGGTCAACCGCCTGCTCGACATGGGAGTAGAGGACTACCTGCTGACGTCCACCGTGAACGGCATCCTGGCCCAGCGCCTGGTGCGTTCGCTTTGCAAGGCCTGCCGCGAACCGTATGAACCCCTGCCCGAAGTCGTGGAGGAGTTCGACCTCAAGCGGTTCGCTGGCGATTCGCCTATCGTTTTATACCGGCCCGTAGGCTGCGAGGCTTGTGGCGGTACCGGATACAGCGGTCGGCTCGGCATCATGGAAATGCTGCCGATGACCGATACGATCCGCAGTCTGATCATGCGTCATGCCGTATCCGGGGAGATCCGCCGGCAGGCCATCGAAGAGGGCATGCAGACCCTGTATGAGGATGGCCTGCGCAAAGTCATTGCCGGGGTCATCACCCTCGAAGAAGTGCTGCGCGTGACACGGGAAGACTGAGAATGCCCCTGTTTCAGTACAAGGCGGCAGACGCGCAGGGGAGCATCCTCGAAGGTGAAATGGAGGCGCGCGCGCCGGATTCGGTGGCCGAGCACCTTCAGGCCCAGGGCTTCATGCCGATCCAGATTGAGGAGGCGACTGCGGGCAGTGGCGGGGGCTGGCTGGGCGGATTCGGACGCGCGCGGGTGAGCCAGGACGAAATCGCCATGATGACGCGCGAGATATCCACGCTGCTGCGTGCCGGCCTGCCGCTCGACCGTGCCCTGGAAATCGTGGTCAATCTTTCGGCCAACGACGAGGTCGCCGAAATCCTCGGCGAGGTTCGTCAGGACGTGCGCGGCGGCTCATCCCTGTATGCCGCGCTGGACGCCCAGCAGGGTGTCTTCTCCCGTTTTTATCTCAACATGATCCGCGCGGGCGAGGCGGGCGGCGCGCTGGAAGTCGTCATGCTCCGCCTGACCGAGTTCATGGAGCGAGCCAAGGATCTCAGGGAAACCGTCAAATCCGCGCTGATCTACCCGGCCATCCTGGTCATGGTGGCGGTGGTTTCGGTCGTCGTGCTGCTGATTTTCGTCGTGCCGCAGTTCACCCAGATGTTCGAGGAATCCGGCAAGGCCCTGCCCCTGGCGACGCAGATCGTCGTCGGCGCTGGCGAGTTCTTCCAGGCCTGGTGGTGGGCGCTGATCGGTGGCAGCCTGGTCTTGTCTGCCCTGTTCAAGCGCCAGATGGCCGACCCGGACAGCCGCTATCGCTGGGACGAGCGCTTTCTCGCCCTGCCCCTGATCGGCGACCTGGTGGCCAAGATCGAAATGGCCCGTTTTTCCCGCACCCTGGGAACCTTGCTCGACAATGGCGTGTCTTTGTTGTCCGCGCTGTCCATCGTCAAGGAAACCCTGACCAACAGCGTCATGGCCGACCGCCTCGACGAAGTGGCGACCAAGCTGCGCGAAGGCAAGGGCCTTGGCGTGCCGCTCATGGAAGCCGAGGTTTTTCCAAGGCTGGGCGTGCACATGGTCATGGTCGGCGAGGAAACCGGGCGGCTGTCCGAAATGCTCATCCAGGTCGCCGACGTTTTCGACCGGGAAGTGAAGACCGCGGTCAAACGCACCCTCGGCCTGCTCGAACCCGCGTTGATCCTGGGCCTGGGGCTGCTCATCGGCGCCATCATCATGTCCATTCTGGTGGCTATCCTGAGCGTCAACGAACTGGCGGTATGACCGGTGGACAGGTTCTCGCGCCGAAGAAACTCTGTAGGGTGCGCCGTGCGCACCGATTGATGCCCCGCAGGGACGGTACTGTTTGGGTACGTTCAATGGTGCGCACGGCGCACCCTACGAAATCGATGGGTTGCAGGCTGCTTTTCGAGCGGCCAGACGTTGATGCCGGATGCAGCCCCGGTATCAGGATAAATTTTTGCAAAGGAGTTATACATGTCGGTCCGATTCAAATTGGCAAGGGCGCAGCGCGGCTTCACCCTGCTCGAACTGCTGGTGGTTCTGGTTATCCTCGGCATGCTCGCGGCGCTGGCGGGGCCGCGCGTGATGAAATACGTCTCCAGCGCCAAGTCCGACACGGCCCAGCTCCAGATCGAGGAACTCGGGGCGGCGCTCGACATGTACAAGCTTGAGGTCGGGCGCCATCCCAACACCCAGGAAGGCCTGCAGGCACTGGTCGAGGCGCCTGGCGGGGCGGCCAACTGGAACGGCCCGTATCTGAAGAAAAAAACCGTTCCCAAGGACCCGTGGGGTGCTGACTACATCTATGCATCCCCGGGCCAGCACGGCGCTTTCGATCTCTCCAGCCTCGGCGCCGACGGGCGCGAGGGCGGCGAGGGCGAGGATCGGGACCTTGTGAGTTGGTGACAGCCCGTCAAGCCGGCTTCACCCTGCTGGAACTGCTGGTCGTGCTGGCGCTGCTGGCGCTGACCTACGCCCTGATTCCGCCGATGTTCGCCGTCGGCGGTTCGACCGCCGAGCTCAAGGCGGGTGCCCGTCAGGTGGCGGCCGGCCTGCGCAAAGCGCGTTCCCAGGCGATCGTCAGCCGGGGCGAGGCGACCCTGACCCTGGATGTCGAGGCGCGCAGTTTTTTGCTGAGCGGAGACGGCAAGTCCCGCAAGCTGCCGCAGCAGGCGGAAATCGGGGTCTACACCGCCCAGGGCGAGGTTACCGACGCCAGCACCGCTGCTATCCGTTTCTATCCCGACGGCAGTTCGACCGGTGGCCGGGTGACCCTGGCCATGGGCGAACGCAAATTCCTCATCGATGTCGACTGGCTCACCGGCCAGGTCGAGATTCTGGATGCGCCGTGAAGCGGTCCTGCCGGGGCTTTTCCCTGCTGGAGGTGCTGGTCGCCTTCATCGTCCTCGCCCTGGCGCTGGGGGTGCTCATGCGCATCTTCTCCGGAGGGCTCGGCAATATCGGCACGGCGGAGCACTACAGCCGGGCCGTGGCCATCGCCGAATCGCAACTGGCGGCCGTCGGCGTCGAATCGCCCCTGGCCGAGGGCGAGAGCACGGGCGGGGCGGAGCCTGGCTATACGTGGCGCACCTCGGTGCAGCGTTACGACGCGGGCGCCCAGCCCCTGGAGGGCGCGGGCGCGCCGGTCGACCTGTACCAGGTGGAAGTCGCCGTGAACTGGGACCACACCGCCACGAAACCGCGCGTCCTTCGTTTCGTCACCCTGCGCGCGGCGCCCCGGCCATGAACCCCATGCGCCGCTCGCAAGGCTTCACCCTCCTGGAATTGCTCATCGGCATGACCCTGGTGGGCTTCATCCTGAGCCTGCTGTTCGCGGGACTGAATCTCGGAACGCGGAGCTGGGAGGCAGGCGAACAGCGCATGGTGACCTCCTCGCGGCAGGCGGTCGTCGTCGATTTCATCCGGCGCGGCATCGAGCAAACCTACCCCTTGCGCTGGCGGGTGGGCGAAGAGGACCGGCTTGCCTTCGCCGGCGAAGCCGAGTCCCTGCGCTTCGTCGGGACAGTGGCGATGCACGACGGCGCATCCGGCAACCACCTCATCGCCCTCGACCTGGTCGGCGGCGAGACCGGGCGCGACCTGGTGATGCGCTGGCAATTGCCCGACCCCGGCGCGCCGGGTTTCGGGCCCATCGAACAAGCCGAACCCAAGGTGCTGATAAAAGCCGTCAAGGAGATGGCATTGGCCTACTTCGGAGCCCGGTCGGAAACGGAAGACCCCGCCTGGCACGATCAATGGCTGGATCAAAAAACGCCCCCCGAGTTGATCCGCCTGCAACTGACCATGGAAAACGGCGAAACCTGGCCGGATATCGTTGCCGCGCCTCGGGCCAGGACGGAATGAGCATGCGCAACGCATCCTCCCGGTCGGTCCGCCCAAACCGGTTCGAGCGCGGCATCGCGCTGATCCTCGTGCTCTGGGTCGTCGCCCTGCTGGCCGTCATTGCGGGCAGCTTTGTCTATGGCGCGCGCAGCACCGCCCTGGTCGCCGGCAATCTGGTTTCCTTCGCCAAGGCGCGCGCCCTGGCCGATGCCGGCATCCATCGCGGCCTCTACGAACTGGCCAGGCCGGCGACCGATGCGGAGAGATGGAAGGCCGATGGCAGAACACACGCATTCAGCCTGGATGCTGCCGAGATTCGCCTCGTCATGCGCGACGAATCCGCCAAAATCGACCTCAATACCGCCAGCGACGCCTTGCTCAAGGGGCTGCTTCTGTCCGCCGGGCTGGATGAAGAACAGGCCAATCAACTGCTCGATGCCATCCTGGACTGGCGGGACGTCGATGAGCTTACGCGCCCCCAGGGGGCGGAGCGGGACCGTTACGAGGCCATGGGATTGCCCTATGTTCCGACCAACGCCCCGTTCCAGACCGTCGACGAACTCCAGCGGGTCATCGGCGTCACCCCCGACTTGTATCGAAAACTGGCGGGCGCGCTCACCGTATTTTCCCGATCGCCCGGCATCAACAGTACGCTGGCGCCGCGCCAGGTCCTGCTGGCCCTGCCCAACGTGACCGAGGCGGACGTGGATGCCTATCTCGCCCAGCGCGAGGAGATGCTGGCCGCAGAGCAGGTGCCACTGCCGTTCCCGCAGGCCGCCGGATTCGAATCCGGTGCTGCAAGCCAAGTGTATAATCTTCGGTCGATTGCGAAAGCGTCGGACGGCACGCAGTTCGTCCGGGAGGCGGTAGCAAAGTTGGCACCAGACCCAAAACGACCGTTTATCTTCTTGCTCTGGCAGGAGGGGCGGCCTTAATCCGCTCAGACTTGGATCAATGGCGAGCATGACATCCTCCCGACGCAGGCAGCGAAAGAGTCGCAGTGCCGTCCTGGTGCGCTTTTTGCGCTGGTGGGGCCGCGAACTGGCGGCCATGGTGCCCCCCGCTTTGCGCCCCAAAAACCGTCCCTCGCCCAGCATGCTGTGGGCCGGGATGGAGCAAGGCGCGCTCGTCCTCTGGCGTCTGGCCGGGCAGAAGCGGAGCGAGATCGGGCGCGTCAACCTCGCCGCGGGTGATGCGGCCGCGCACAAGATCGCCTTCGATGCCCTGCTCAACAAAGCCGGCGCCCGTTCGGTCGGCATCTGCCTGCCCGCTGCGCAGGTGCTGCGCAAGCAAGTCGTCCTGCCCCTTGCCGCGGCAGAAAATCTGACCCAGGTACTTGGCTTCGAGCTGGGGCGGCAGACACCCTATACCGCCGATCAGGCCTATTACGACCAGCGGGTGTTGCGCGAGGATCGCAGCGGCAATCGCTTGCACGTGCTGCTGGGCGTTGCGCCCAAAACCGTCATCGACGAAATCCTGGCCTGTCTCACAGCCTGGGGCGTAACGGCCCAGGCTGTCGTGGTAAGCGACGAACTTGAAAGTACCGGTAGCTGCCTGAACCTGCTTCCGGCAAGGCTGCGTCCCAAACCGGGCCACGCCGGGTATTGGCTTTATGGGGCCATGGCGGGGGTTACGTTGCTCCTGTTTGCCGTGCTGCTTGCGGCGCCGCTCTGGAAAAAGCGCGAGGTCGTGATCGCGCTGCAACCGCTTCTGGCCCAGGCCCAGCAACAAGCCGATGCCGTGGATGCGCTCAAGCGGGAACAGGAGCGGCTGCTGGCCGAATACAACTTCCCCACCGAGCACAAGCTGGCTACGCCGGCCAAGGTGGCCCTGCTCGAAGAAGTGACGCGCATCCTTCCCGACAACACCTGGCTGCAGCAACTGGAGATCCGCGGCGCGGACATCTCCATGCAGGGCAATACCGGTTCCTCGGCCAGCCTGATTGGCCTGTTCGAGAAGTCCACCTTGCTGGAAAACGCCCATTTCAAATCGCCGCTGGTCAAGGTGCAAGCAGGCAGAGCCCAGGCCGACCAGGCGCAAGCTGGCGAGGAGCGTTTCCAGCTCGCAGCCGGGATCAAGGCCATCGATCCGGCCGGGGCGCTCGCAACCCTGCGGGGGTTGCATGAAAACAAACCACCGGCCAAGGCCGGCAAGCAGCCCGCAAAGCCATGAAACTGACGCTCACTCCCATGCAAAGTCGTGCGCTTGCCGTTGCGCTGCTGCTTGTCCTGCTTGCGCTGCTTGCCGTGCTGGTCTACGTGCCCTGGCAGCGCGCCCATCTCCATTACGACACGGCGATCGAGGAACAGCTGGATCGGACCAGCCGTTATCTGCGCGTCGCCGGCCAGCGCAAAAACGTCGAGGCGAACATCGCATTCATCGCGAAACGGGATGCCGGCCGCTACTACCTCAAGGCCAGTTCTCCGGCCCTTGCCGCGGCCGAGGTGCAGCAAATGGCGCAGGCCATCATCGAAGCCAATGAACTCAAGGTGGAGAGTACCCAGATCGCCGCGCACAAGGATGACGGCACGCGCCGCAAGGTCGCAGTCGATTTCCAGCTGCGCGGGCAATTGTCCGCGCTGCAGAAAGCCCTGTACGAGCTGGAAACCGCCTTGCCTTATCTGTACGTGGACAATCTGGTCGTCCGCTCTAGCGTGGCGAGAGTGTTCAAGCCTGTTCCGGGCGTCGAGCCTGACGTCCTGGTGCAGTTCGAACTGTACGCCTTCACCCGGCTCGCCGAACCGGCGCTGAAAAAGCCATGATGGCCCTTACCAACATCAAGAGTCTGGCGCTGCTGGCCTGGGTACTCGTCAATGCCTTGCTGGCGCTGGCGATTGGCAGGGAGTTGGGCTGGGGCGAGAAGCTGCACCCGCCCATGCCCGTGCCTGTGGTGCATTCGTCCGCGCCGGTCGAGGTCGCGCTTTATCCGGATTTTCGCCTGCCGGCGCGGGAAAAAATCTATGCCCTGACGCTGGAGCGGCCGCTCTTCGTGCCCAGCCGCCGTGAGGCGCCGCCGGCGCCACCCCCGCCGCCGCCGCCCCCTCCAACCATGCAAAAGGGGCAATTTCAATTGCTGGGGACCATCATCACGGACGAGATGAGGATTGCGATCGTCAAGGAAATCTCCAGCGGCAAGGAACGCCAGATCGTTCAGGGATTTACCATCAATGGCCTCCAGCTCGGGATGGTCGAGGCCGATCGCATCGTTTTCACCCAGTACGAAGACCAGGAAGAGATACGGCTCAAGATTCAGCGGAGTTCCCAGCCTGTTGCCAAGCCTGTTTCCGCACCTCAGGGTGGACAACCCGCCATACCGCAGGCCGCCCCGTCTACCACGGCCACCCCGACCAAACCGGCCGGATGGGCGAGAGGCACGGGCGTTTCAGCCGGGCAGATCGAGCGACCCGCACCCATCACTCTCCCACCGCAGACGATGGAAGATCGTAAGCGTGACCCGATGCTGAAAGATTTTTACAAGTAATGAAAAGGCAGTCTGTATTAAGTGAAACCAGAAGTCCTGGACCCCACAGCTACTGCAACCAACCCTGGGATAGTTAAGCATGGAAACCAATAACCCGAAGACAAGCCGAGCGAATCGAGTTGCCGTCCCCATTCTGCTGGCCACCCTCATCGCAGGGTGCGCGGCTACGCCCAAGGTTGACCAGCCAGAAACGGCAAGCAAGCTCGCCATGTCATCGTCCGAGGCCAGTGCGGCCGGCGAAATCAAGGCGAAAGCCGATGTCGAAGAGCGTTACAAGCTTTTTTATGGCAGCGGCGTAGTGGTCAAGCCACCTGAGGCGCAGCCCTTGATCACGGACGCAGGCGGCAATCTGACCCTGAATTTTGAAGGGGCCGATTTGCGTGAGGTGGTACGCACCATCCTTGGCGACATTCTCAAGGAAAATTACATCGTCGATCCGCGCGTGGGGGGAACCATCACCTTGCGCACCGCCAAGCCCATCCCGAAAAGCGCGGCCATGCATACGCTCGAGGAGGTCCTGCGCATGAACGGAGCGGTCATGATCCGCGAGGGCGATGGCGTGTTTCGCATCGTGCCCTCGGCGGTTGCGGGCAAGGGCAATGCCACGCCGCAACTGGCCGAAACCGGCAAGCCGCTGCCCGGCGGCTACAGCATCCAGATTGTCCCGCTCAAGCACATCGGTGTGGCCGACATGGCCAGGATCCTTGAGCCCCTCGCCGGCGAGCCTTCCAGCGTGCGCATCGATCCGCTGCGCAACCTGCTCATTCTGTCCGGCACCCAGTTGCAACTGAAGCACATGCTCGAGACCGTCGACATGTTCGACGTGGACTGGATTTCCGGCATGTCGGTGGGCCTGTTCACCCTGCAAAGCGTGGACGTGAAAACGGTCACCGGCGAACTGGAAAATCTGTTTGGCGACAAGAACCTCGGCCCGCTCGCCGGTGCCATCCGGGTCGTCCCCATCGAACGGCTCAACGCCCTGCTGGTGGTCACCCCGCAGGCGAAATATCTGGAGCAGGCCCGCACCTGGATCGAACGTCTCGATCGTCCGGGCGCGGGTGGGGGCGGCCAGCGGCTTTACGTGTATCCGGTCCAGAACGGCAAGGCCGAAAATCTGGCCGGCCTGCTCAACGATGCTTTTTCCGGAAAGGGTACGCAAACCAAGGCAGTGTCTTCCCCCAGCCTGGCGCCCGGTGCAGTGCCTGCCGAAGTCAAATCGGTGGAGCCGTCCCAGGCCAACGGCAAGGACGTCCGGCCGGCTGCATCCGCGACAAGCGTGACCGCCGGGTCTGGAGGCAGTGTAGGTTTGCCCCAGGACGTTCGCGTCATCGCCGACAAGGACAATAATGCCCTGCTGATTCTGGCCAGCCCCGCCGACTACGAGAGCATCGAATCCGCCATCCGCAAGCTCGATGTTGCGGTGCGCCAGGTTCTGATCGAAGTCACCATCGCCGAAATCACCCTCAAGGACGAACTCAAATACGGGCTGGAGTGGTATTTCAACAATGGTGCACGCATCAACGGCAAGCTCGATACCGGCCTGGGGGGGATCGCTGCGCTCGTACCCGGTTTTTCCTATTCCTGGGTGAGCAAGGCGGCCGACGTCGGTGCCGTCCTTAATGCCCTCGCTACCGATTCGCGGCTCAAGATCATTTCCTCTCCGCATATCACCGTGGCGGACAACCAGAAAGCCAAGATTCAGGTTGGCGACCGCGTGCCCACCATCAGCCAGACCCAGACAGTCGCCAGCACCACCACGGCCACCGGCATCATCAGCAGCATCCAGTACACCGAAACCGGCGTCATGCTCTCGGTTACCCCGCGCGTCAATGCCGGCGGACAGGTCACCATGGAAATCAATCAGGAAGTCAGCAACGCCACCCCCACCACCACCTCCGGCATCGACTCCCCAACCATCCAGAAACGTACCGCGGAAAGCACCGTCACCGTCAAATCGGGCGAAACCATCATCCTCGCCGGCCTGATCAAGGAAGAAAAGACCAAGGCCACCGAAGGCTTGCCGCTCCTCGCGCAGATCCCCCTCATCGGCGGCCTGTTCGGCACCCAGAGTTGGGGCGACAACCGCACCGAACTGATCATCCTCATCACCCCGCGCGTGCTCATCGACACGCAAGACGCAGCCGCCATCACCGAGGAATACCGCAGCCGCATCAAAGGCCTCGAGCGCTTGCTCAAATCGGTAGCGCTGCCACCAAAACCTGCTGTCGGGAGCACCGAATAAGCGCCCGCAGTGTGAAAAGCGCGGCGGTGACGCCGCTTGTGGGAGCGGGTTTACCCGCGATACGTGCGTCAATCGCGGGTAAACCCGCTCCCACAGGGGCCGACGGCGATGGTTTTGTGGGGGTCAATCGCGGGTAAACCCGCTCCCATAGGGGCCGACGGCGATGTTTTTGTGGGGGTCAATCGCGGGTAAACCCGCTCCCACAGGGGGCGACGGTGATGGTTTTGTGGGGGTCAATCGCGGGTAAACCCGCTCCCACAGGGGCGACGGCGATGTTTTTGTGGGGGTCAATCGCGGGTAAGCCCGCTCCCACAGGGGGTGACGGCGATGGTTTTGTGGGGGTCAATCGCGGGT
>JAUYCF010000102.1 GCA_030692355.1 Thiobacillus sp. | reverse complement strand
GGTGTCGGTGCCGGTGCGCACCTGGCCGACCACCCGCACCAGGCTTTCGTTCATGTCTTTCAGCGCCTGCATCAACTGGCCGATTTCGTCCGTCGAGTGGACGTCGATGTTCTGCGTCAGATCGCCTTCGGCAACGGCACGCACAAGCTTCAGCGCAGCATCCAGTGGGCGGGTGATGGAACGCACCAGCCACATTCCGGCGAACGCCGCCAGCAATCCCACCGCCAGGCTGCCCGCAATCATTCCAAATAACGTGATATTTGCTGCTTTCCCGGCACTGGCCGATATGCGTTCAGCCTCGGCCACCTGACGCTTGCGAAAAGCATCCAGATGTCCCAACAGTGCTTCGCTGGCCTGATCAAAGCCGGGGGTCGTGTCAGAGCCTTTCATAAGCGCATTGCCGGCCTCCATTCCCTCATCGATATAGGCCTTCGCCATGACTTTGCCGATGGCATACATTTCATTGAAATCCGATTCGATGACCTCGATATCCTTAATGGCCGCTGCGTTTCCTTCCTCTTGGTACGCCTGCCTGAATTTCTCGACACCTTTCAGGAATCGCTGGGCGGCCTCTTCGGCCGCATCGAATCCCTCGGCGTCATGGGTGGCCGATACGTCGGTAAGAAATTGTTGGACATCCGAACGGCTGAGGTTCATTTCATCCGCCAGCAGCGCGTTGGGCATGGTTTTCTCATTGATGGTCTGCACATCCTGCGCCAATCTGGATATCCCCACCCCGGAAACCAGAAGAATCGACAAGAACAGCCCCGACACCACGGCGAATCCGATCTGGAGACGGGCTTTGACACTTAAATTCTTGAACACGTGTTATTTCTCCACAGACATTTCGAAACGAACACCCAGCACCGTCGCATTCCTGATCCGTGCGTCGGCCCCTGGGTTGATCACATACTGGAGGTTCGGCTGCACGGCCAGCCAGGGCGTCACGTGCGCACGGTAGGTCGCTTCCCAAGCCGATTCATGAGACGTAGCCTCCGCGCCGGCAATGGAGGCGGCCAGACGGTGCTTGTCTCCGGTGCGGGCAGTGCTGTAGGACACGGCAAACTGGTCTTCGCTGCGGCCGGCAAGCATTCCGCTGAAAACCAGGCCGGCCTGGAAATAGCTGGAAAACTGGTTGAAATCGGCATTGGCCCGGCCATAGCGGATGAACCCGTCGGCATGGCTGTCGGGATTGCGCGTTCCGCGATGAAGCGTCCGCTCGGCCAGCACATAAAAACCCCGATTGCCCTTTCTCATCAGCGGGTCGCCCACCCCGTCGACGTCCACCAAATCTGCAAACCGGCTGGTATAGGACCAGGCGCCCACGGCATATTTGTCGGTCTGGCCGGGGCTGGCCGCTTCCCCTCCCTGGGCTTTTCCCGGGATATAGCCCGCCTCGACGACACGTAATGCGCCATCGCCATCGTTAAACTGAATGTGGGTGCCGCGCGGGTTGCCGGGGTCGCCCGGAACCCCATCCAGAACGACCGCTTGCACATAGGTTTTCGGGGTAGGGAGATAGCCCACCCGCAAACCCACGGAGCTGGTAGGAAAGACCGAGGGCCCGTTCAGCCCGGTTTGAGCAAGTTCGGAGCCGATGCCGGGAGACGGGTGCAGGAAGATCCCCGTGCTATGACTGACGTAAAACTCGGAATTGAGGTCGTACAGGCCGAAAAGTGCAGACAGTTTCTCATTCAGGAACTGCTTCTGGATCCATGCCTGGAAAAGCTTCGCGGCATTGGTGTCGACCTCGATGTTGTCGACGCCCTGGCTGCTCCCGACAAGATTGGCGTTGGGTTTGCCGCCATGGCTCGCAATGCCGTGCAAGCCCACCGAAACCCCATCCCAGCCAATCAGCGTACCCAGATTGAAATCGAGCTTGGCGTCGAGATTGCCCAGCGCGGTCGTCCCTTGTTTCAGTCCGCCGGAAACGCTGGAAAAAACATCGGCCCTGTACATAAACCCGAAAGCGATGCCGTTGTCGACAGCAGGCGTTCGTTGTGTCTCGATTGCGGCTTCGGCGCCCATCACGCATGCGGGAACCAGGAGTAGTGTTCCGGCAAACAGTGCCGCGATACTTTTGCTCATCCCATGTTTCATCACAAGCGATCCCGAAGCGATGGTGCCAACTATTTATTGAATCGGATATTTAAACAAAAAACGAATGGGATCTTTGTACCTTGGACAAAGCTTGTCTCAACTGGTCGTTCAGAACTCTTCCCACTCCTCGTTGCTCCCACCGGCGGCCGCCAGCTTCTTCGGGCTCGCCATCGCTTTGGGCGGCGCGCCCTTTGGCTTCGGCAAGGCCGCCGTGGCGCCCTGCCGGGCCGGAGATGCCGGCCGTACGCTATATGCCCCTTCCAGCTTGAACACGCTCACCGCCTCGGTGAGTTTGGCCGCCTGATCCTGCAGACTTTCGGCCGCCGCAGCCGCCTCTTCCACCAGAGCGGCGTTCTGCTGGGTCACTTCGTCCATCTGGGCAATGGCCTGATTGACCTGCTCGATGCCGGAACTCTGTTCCTGGCTCGCCGCGGCAATCTCGCTCATGATGTCGGTGACGCGTTTGACCGAG
>JAUYCF010000051.1 GCA_030692355.1 Thiobacillus sp. | reverse complement strand
GGTGTCGGTGCCGGTGCGCACCTGGCCGACCACCCGCACCAGGCTTTCGTTCATGTCTTTCAGCGCCTGCATCAACTGGCCGATTTCGTCCGTCGAGTGGACGTCGATGTTCTGCGTCAGATCGCCTTCGGCAACGGCACGTGTCAGCTTCACCGCCTCGTCCAGCGGACGCACGATGGCATGAATCAGGGAAAAACTCAGCCATGCCGCCAGGGCCAGGCCAACGGTGACCGCAACGATGGCGAAGTTGCGAATGCTTACGCTGCGGTCATGTGCCTGGTTGTATTCCTGCTTGGCGACCGCGCCCTGCAACTCGATCAGCTTGAACAGGGTTTCATGCGCAGCGGAAAATTTCGCTCCGGCATCGCCGGCGGCGTTTTCCTGGGCAGCGGCAAGGTCTCCGTCCATCGCATGCTTCAGGGTGACGTTGCGCGATGCCTGATAGGTTTTCCACTGGGGCGCGAACGCATCCGTCAGTTGCTTTTCTTCCGGGGTGAGCGTGGTGCCCATGTATTTTGTCCAGAGCTTATCGATTTCCGTGTCCAGCAAGAGCGTGTCTGCATTTGCATTTCTTGCCGCGTCCGGCGCGGTAGCATTGGCGGCAATCACGGCATTGGTGCGGATACGGTTGACCATATCGATGATGAGTCCCATATCCACCAGCGGAACCGTGCGGTCCTCGTAAATGGTTTCGATCCCCTTCCCGTTTTCATTGATCCCATACAAACCGATGGCTGCGCCCCCCAGCAGCATGACGGACATAAAGGACATGATGAAGATCAAACGTGCCTTGATGCTCAGGTTTTTAAACATTTAGAAGCTCCCTGGTTATGGTGTGCGTATTGGTTTAAGCGGATTTTCAGGCAGCGATTCTTTCGATCAAACCCATTTCATCACTGGACATGAGCTTGTCGATATCCACCAGGATCAGCATGCGCTCGTTGAGCGTTCCGAGGCCGATGAGGTAATCGCTGTCGAAGGTCGCCCCCATTTCCGGAGCGGGCTTTATCTGGTCGGGGGACAGCGTGGTGACGTCGGAGACGCTGTCCACCACCATGCCCATCACGCGGCCGCCAATGTTCAGAATGATCACCACGGTGAACTGGTCGTAGGTGGGGGTGCCCAGACTGAACTTGATGCGCATGTCGACAACCGGCACGATGATGCCACGCAGGTTGACCACACCCTTGATGAAGTCGGGCGCGTTGGCAATCCGCGTAACCGGCTCGTAGCCGCGTATCTCCTGCACCCGCAGAATGTCGATGCCATATTCTTCCTGCCCCAGGGTGAAGGCCAGAAACTCTTTTCCGGCAACCTCCCGGGCTTTGGTTTTTGCTTGTGTCTGCGTGCTGTGCGACATGGCTTTGATCCTTATCTGGCCTCAGAAAAAAACGGGGTCGGCGTTGAGCTGGCGGCTGGAGCGCAAGAGTGCGGACACATCGAGAATCAGGGAAACGCCGCCGTCCCCCAGAATGGTGGCGCCGGAAATGCCGGCCACCTTGCGGAAATTCGATTCGAGGTTTTTGACGACGACCTGCTGCTGCCCGACCAGGCTGTCGACCAGCAGGGCGGCCTTTTTGCCGTCGGCTTCGAGAATGACGACGATCCCCTGGGTCGGGTCGGTGAAATTCGGTTCGATGGCAAAAATCTGATACAGCGGAATCAGCGGCAGATACTCTTCGCGGATCTTGACCACCTGGCCCTGGCCGGCAATGTCCTTGACGTCCGCCCCCGCCGGTTGCAGCGATTCGATGACGTAGCCCAGCGGCAGGATGTAGATTTCCTCGCCCACCTTGACCGACATGCCGTCGAGAATCGCCAGGGTCAGCGGCAGCGAGATGGCAATGGTGGTGCCGGCGCCCGGAACGGAACGGATATCGACGGTGCCGCCCATCGCGGTGATGTTGCGCTTGACCACATCCATGCCGACGCCGCGTCCGGATACGTCGGTGACGACTTCCGCGGTGGAAAATCCGGGCGCAAAGATGAGTTGCCAGACTTCGGCATCGGGCATCGTGTCCGATACCGGCAGGCCTTGCTGCTTCGCCTTATCGAGTATCCTTTCGCGGCTCAGGCCGCCGCCGTCGTCGCTGACCTCGATCACGATATTGCCGCCCTGATGCGCGGCCGACAGGGTCAGCCTGCCGGTTTCGCTCTTGTTGCCGGCACGGCGCTTCTCGGGCATTTCGATGCCGTGATCGACGCTGTTGCGCACCAGATGGGTCAGCGGATCGACAATGCGCTCGATCAGCCCCTTGTCGAGTTCGGTGGCGGCGCCGCGCGTGATGAAATCGACCTTCTTGCCCAGCTTTGCGGCAAGGTCGCGCACCATGCGCGGGAAGCGCGAGAACACGTAATCCATCGGCATCATGCGGATCGACATGACCGCTTCCTGCAGGTCGCGCGTATTCCGGGTCAACTGGCCGACGCTGTTGAGCAGGCGTTCGTGGTGGATGGGGTCGAGCACGCCGATGCGCTGCTCGATCATGGCCTGGGTGATGACCAGTTCGCCGACCAGGTTGATCAGCTGGTCGACCTTTTCAATGCCCACCCGGATCGACGAGGATTCCTGGCTGGCGCCTTCCTTGTCGGAGGCCCGACGGCCAAGGTTTTTGGCCTCGGTCGCGGGCTCGGCTTTGGCCGCCCCGGCCGTAACGGCGGGCGCGCCGGCGGCGCCGGTATTCTCCGGCTCGAAAATCCCATAGCCGGGATCTTCGGCCGACGGTTTGGCATCGGCCTGTTCCGGCTCGGCGCCGGTTTGCGCCGCTGCCTGCGAAGCGCCATGCGTAATCTTGAGGTCGTCCGGGTCGAGCACGAACGAGCAGATCGCCACGATGCTGTCCTGGCCCTCGCTGGTGGTCAGGGTGAATACCACGCGTTGGTCGGCCAGGCTCTCCTGGCTGATCGTTCCCAGCAAGCCCAGTTCTGTTGCCAGCGCATCCACATCCCGCTGCGGCACCTCGGGCAGTTCGATACGGAAGCAAAAGTTGCCGTCCGCATCCGCAACCGGGGCGGCATCGGTCCTGGCGGGTTCGGGCGCGGGCGCGGGCGCCGGACCGGCATCCGCTGTCTCCGGAAGAATGCCCTGCGACAACGCCTTCAGCCGCCGGCATACGCTGTCCACCGCATCCTGGTCGACGCTCGAACCATGATGATGGCCATCCATCTGCATGGTCAGGACATCCTTCGATACCAGGAAGGCCTCAACATGCTCGGACGTCAACGCCATCTCGCCCTTGCGGATGCGGTCGAGCAGCGACTCCAGCATGTGGGTGACTTCGGTGATGTCGTTGAAAGCGAACGTGGCGGCGCCGCCCTTGATGGAATGCGCGGCGCGGAAGATCGCGTTGAGGTCCTCGCTATCGGGTGCGGACACATCGAGAACCAGCAACAGCTTCTCCATTTCGGCGAGCAGTTCATCCGCCTCGTCGAAAAAAACCTGGTAGAACTGGCTCATATCAATCGTCATGCTGAAACTCCATGTTTGTTGCGCGGATTGTTATTTGTTGCCCGGCCGTGACTCAGCCAATCAGCTTTTTCACCACCTCGGTCAGCCGCGCCGGATCGAAGGGCTTGACCAGCCAGCCGTTGGCCCCCGCGGCACGACCCATGGCCTTCATGTCGTCGCCGGACTCCGTGGTCAGCATCAATATCGGCACATTCCGGTAATTCTTCATAGCGCGCAGCGCCTTGATCAGGCTCAGGCCGTCCATGCCCGGCATGTTCTGGTCGGTCAGCACCATATCCACCTGCTGCTGCTTCGCCTTGTCGAGGCCATCCTGACCGTCCACCGCCTCGATCACGCCATAGCCCGCGGCTTTAAGGCTGAAGGACAGCATCTGGCGCAACGAGCCCGAGTCGTCCACTGCAAGTATCGTTTTCATCGTTGTCGCTCCCGCTCTTTCCATGTCCGGGCTGCTGCCCGCATATTCCATCGTTTCAAAAAAGTTCGATGTCGCCGCTGTTCATGTGGCGCTGGTTCACCGTACTGCGCACGCCGCCTGCCCGTTCGGTGCAGCACGCCCCCACCCGGTCGCTGATCTGGCTCAGCGTCGCCAGCAGGGCTTCATTGCTGCTTTCCGGCAGAACCGGGGCGTTCGTGTCGAGTGCGCCGAACACGTCGCGCAGCCCGGCCAGATGCTGCACCATGCGGCCGATCAGCTGGCTGGTCATGTCCTGAAATTGCAGGCCGGTCACCGCCGCGGCGACATTCCGGTCGATCTCGCCGCGCAGCGCCTCGAAGCGCGCCGCATGCCCGGGCGCCAGCCTGCCTTCGGCCCGCAGGCCGTCCAGGGCCTCCTGCTGCCGATCGACTGCGTGATGGATCGCCATGAAGCTCGCACAGAGTTTTTTGATGGCCTCGTCCAGCAGCACGTCCATCTGCACCAGATCGCGCTCCACTTCGGCCAGATGCTGGTCGCCGTGCTCCGACACCCCCGACAGCAGGTGCATCACCTGCGCGCTCAACCGTTCGCTCGGCGACATATCGTGGGCAGCCATGGGGGCGTTCAGAGGAAGTTGAATAACGACAGGCCCGAAACGGTCACAAAGGAGCGTTGCGCGGCTTCGAGCGTGAACTGCTGCTGCGAGAGACGCGTCAGCGCCTCGTTGTAGTCGAGGTCCTGCAGATCGGACAGGACCTGGCTGTACTGGATATGGCGATCATCGCCCGCAAAGTCGAGCGCATCGAGCTCCTGCAGGCGCGAGCCGGCCGAGACGCGGACCGTGAGCACGTTGTCCAGCGCCTGGTCCATACTGGCATTGGCGGTTGCCAGCCCGGCGGTCAATCCTGCGGTTCCGGGTGTCTGCAGCAAGGTGATGAGATCGCTCAGGATAACGAATACGTCCTGCCCTCCGCCCTGGAACACGGTCGAACCGGGGGCAGTGGCCGCCATCCGGCGTGTGGCATCGACCTGAATCAGGCGTTGTCCCGCGTCGCCGTCATAGGTCACCGCGCCGGACGCGTCTTTGGAAAATGCGGGCGTTGCGGTCTGGAATCCGGAGAACATGTAATTGCCCATTCCATCGCGGCTGTTGGCCAGCCCCAGCAACGCATCCCGGCGCGCGCTCAATTCGGTCGCCAGGTAGCCGCGTTCCGTATCGCTCAATGTGCCATTGCCGGCAGTGATGATGGTGGTTTTCACGTCCTGCATCAGCTCGGTCACGCTCGACAGCGTGCCTTCCATTTCGCTTAACGCACTTTTGGCATACTGACGGTTGACACCGTGCTGGGCGTTGAGCGACTGCGACTGCGAAACTTCCAGCGCGCGCGCGGAAGCGACCGGATCGTCCGACGGCGCGAGAATGCGACGACCGGAGGCGATCTGCTGCTGCGTCCTGACCAGGCCGGACTGCAGTTCGCCAAGTTGGGCCGCGCCGGATTCGAACAGGGTTTGGGTGCTGATGCGCATGATGTTCGTTTCCCTTCTTGTCTTATCGGCCGAGCGAAAGCAGCACGTCGAACATCTCGCTGGCAATCTGCATGACCTTGCCGGCCGCCTGATAGGCCTGCTGGTAACGCAGCAGATTGGTCGCCTCTTCGTCGAGGTTGACGCCCGATTCGGACTGCAGTGAACGGTTCGCCTCGGACAGGAGATTGCCCGCCGCGCGGCTGGTCACTTCGAGCTCGCGGGTCTTGTTGCCGATCTCGCTGACGATCCGCGAATAGGCGCCCTGGTAAGTGGTGGTGCCCCCATTCATGGTGTTGGCGGTTTGCAGCGCACCCAGCAGCAGGGCGTTGCGGTTGTCGCCCACGCCGCCGGTGTTGGGGCCCACGGTGAAGGTGTCGCCATTGGCCGGTGCGCCGCCGATCGTGATGCTCCAGCCGTTATAGGTAATCGTTCCGCCGGGCGTATACGTGAGCCCTGTCGGGTTTCCCGTCCCCGTTCCCGTGACATCGAATGTCGTTGCGGAAGTGAACGTGATCGTGACGGGTTCCTGCAAATTGGCATTGGGAGGCGGTGGCGTGTTTACGCTGCCCGGGCCGATGGCCCCCGTTCCGCTATTGGCGCTTGCGGCCTGGGCAAGGATCGGCGCGGCTGCCGCGATCTGCCTGGGATCGGCGATCGCCACGGCGAAGCCGGACGCCCCCGCCCCGGCGGTGGGAACCACGAAGAAATCGCCGCCCAGGTTGCCGTCGAGATCCTGCCCCAGCCGATGCTGGGCGTTGAACGTGGTAGCAAGGCCGATGGCGAGGTCATCGAGCGCTTGCTGCGCCGGATCCAGCGTCTGGCTGCGGAATTCGAGCACGCCGCCAAGCTTGCCGCCGCCAAGGCTGGACTCGCCGATAACGACGGGGCCAGTGGCGGTCTGGTAGGCCACCTCGATTCTTTCGGGGTCGGTGGGCGAGGCGACGGTGGTAAGCGAGAAGGCGCTCGCCCCGACCACCAGCGGCTGGCCGTTGCCGATGAAAACGTTGTAGCCGCCGTCGCCCTGCTTGACGACCGTCGCCCGGGTTTCCTTGTTGAGATCGAGAATCAGCTGGTCACGCTGGTCGAGAAGATCGTTGGCGGGCTGGCCGGTCGCGCCCTGGGCGCGGCCGATGGCATCGTTCAGTTGCGCAATCTGCTTCGCATAGCTGTTGATGACGCTGATGCTCGACGCGATCTGGCTGTTGACGCCCTGCCCGATCTCGTCGAGCCGTCCGGCCATGCTCCGAAAACCCGAGGCCAGCGATTCGGCCGATGACAGCGCCGCCTGGCGCGCCGGAATCGACGATGGATTGGAGGACATCTCCTGCACGCCGCTGAAAAAGTTCTGCAAGGTGGGCGACAGACCGGAAGCGGGGTCGGCCAGCATGTTGTCGATCTGCTTGATCTGGGCGTAATAGTTGTCGAGCCCGCTTTTCGTGGTCTGCGCGGCGCGCACCTGGCTGCCGAGGAATTCGCTGTAAATGCGCTTGACCGTGGAAATCTCGGTGCCCTGCCCCATGAAGCCGAAGCCGTAATTCTGCGGCTGGGCCGCGCCCTGCACCACGACCTGTCGATTGAAGCCCGGCGTTGCGGCATTCGCGATGTTGTGGCCGGTCGTGCTGATGCCTGCCTGCGCGGCTGCAAGTGCGCTCTGACCGATGCTGAGTATGCTGGTTGCCATATTTTATCGATGCACGCGGGTCGGGATTGGAGGGAACGAGTGCGATTGCTGGAGGAATCGGCAGATTCTCCGGTTTCTTGAATCAGGCGGCTTCGACCAGGCGAATCACGCTCATCAGCTTCTGGGCGTATTTCGGGTCGGTGGCATAGCCGGCCTGCTGCAGGCCCTGGGCAAAGCCGGCGGCATCCTGTCCCTGCGCGAGCACGTTCTGGTAACGCGCGTTGCCGCGCAGCAGGTTGGCGTAGTCGTGGAAGGAGTCGGCGTAGGAATCGTAGGCGCGGAAGGACTCCACCTGCTTCCGCGGCTGGCCGTTGACGTATTCGGTGGTGACGATGTCGACCGTCTGGCCCTTCCAGCTGGCGCCGGCCTTGATACCGAACAGGTTGTGGCTGTTCTGGCCGTCGGCCCCGCGGATTTCAGCCTTGCCCCAGCCGGTTTCGAGCGCCGCCTGCCCCAGCATGAAGCGGGCGGGAATGCCGGTGCTGGCGCTCGCCGCCTGGGCGTGCGGCAGCAGCTTCTGCACAAAGGCCTCGACGTGCGCAGGAGCACCGCCGCTGCGAACAGGCGTGACCGCCGGCGACTGCGGCGTCACCAGGCCCGGTGCATACGACGACATCCCGCCTTGCGGGACTTCAGAGCGTAGTGGATCGGCGCCTACTTGCAGCGCATTCAACGGAAAGCCCTGCGCTGCCCCCTCGCCCGGCGGCGGCACATTCAGCGCGCTGGAGAGCTGGCGCACCATCACCTCGGCGAGGCCGATGCCGCGGCTGGCCATGCGTTGCGTCAGCTGCTGGTCGAGCATGGAGGTGTACATGCGGGTCTGTTCGCTGTCGAACATGCCATCCTGCGGGGTGGCTTCGCGCATGCTTTTCATCAGCATGTTCATGAACACCGCCTCGAACTGCTGCGCCGCCTGCTTCAGCGCCTCGGGCGAAGACTGCCTGGCGTCGAGCTTGAGCTGGTTGACGCCCTGGACGTCGAGGGCGAACCTGGAGGAGAGATCGGCGCCGCCCGTCATGCCGATATTCCAGCCATTAACCGCAGAGGCACAGAGACACAGAGAAAACCATTGCTGTTGTCGTCGTTGAAGGCATGCGCAAGCGCCGCACTAAGGAAGCGCTGATTAATTCCGTCATCGCGAGGAACGAAGTGACGCGGCGATCCAGAGACCGTTGATTTGGCTGAGACTCTGGATTGCTTCGCTTCGCTCGCAATGACAACTTTTGAATTAATCAGTGTCTCCCTAAAAAATTCCGTGCCTCCGTGCCTCTGAGGCGAGCGGTTTTCAGCTCTACTCATCAGATCACCTCCAGCTCGGCGCGCAGCGCGCCCGATGCTTTCAGCGCCTGCAGGATCGCCAGCAGGTCCTGCGGGGTGGCGCCGATGGAATTGAGCGCCTTCACCACGTCGGAGAGCGCGGCGCTGCCCTTGAGCAGCATGACTTCGCCCGGCTGCTGGCGGATTTCGATCTGCGACTGCGCGGCGACCACGGTTTGGCCCTTGGAGAGCGGTGCGGGCTGGCTGATGACCGGCTCGGTGCTGATGACCACCGACAGGTTGCCGTGCGACACCGCGCTGGGGTCGAGCATGACGGCCCGGTTCATCACCACCGAACCGGTACGCGCATTGATGATGACCAGGGCACGCGCTTGCGCGGGGCTGATCTCGAGGCTTTCGATCATGCCCAGAAAAGTCACCCGCTCGCTCGCGCCCACCGGCATGCTCACCTGGATCACGCGGCCGTTGAGGGCGCGCGCGGTGTCCTGGCCGAAGCGCGCATTCACCGCTTCGACCACCCGGCTGGCGGTGGTGAAATCGCTTTGCCGCAATTCAAGATTGATGCTGCCCGCTTCGCCCAGTGCGCTGGCGATGCTGCGCTCGACCGTCGCACCGGCAGGGATGCGGCCGACGCTCAGATGGTTGATCTGCACCTGGCTGCCGTTGGCCGAAGCGCCGGCGCCGCCGACCACCAGGTTGCCCTGCGCCATGGCGTAGACCTGCCCGTCGGCGCCTTTCAGCGGGGCCATCACCAGGGTGCCGCCGCGCAGGCTCTTGGCATTGCCGATCGACGACACCGTGATGTCGATGGTCTGCCCGGCCTGGGCAAACGGCGGCAGCTCGGCCGTCACCATCACCGCGGCGACGTTTTTCAGCTGCATGTTGACGCCGGGCGGCAGGTTGATGCCCATTTGCATCAGCATGCTGGTGACGCTCTGGACGGTGAAAGGCGTCTGCGTGGTCTGGTCGCCGCTGCCATCCAGGCCCACCACCAGGCCATAGCCCACCAGCTGGTTGATGCGCACGCCCTGGATGGCAGCGATGTCCTTGATGCGCTCGGCATGCGCCATGCCGGAGAGCAACAGCGCGGCCAGCAGGAACAGACGGGGAATGGTCATGGCGCCCACCGTTTATAAAGGGATGAAACTCAGGAAAAAGCGGCCCAGCCAGCCCATCATTTCGGCAGAATCGAACTTGGCGCTGGAGCGGTATTCGAGGCGCGCGTCCGCCACCTTGGCCGACGACACGGTGTTGCCCGCCTGGATGGTGTCGGGCTGCACGACGCCCGACAGGCGGATGTATTCGGTGCCCTTGTCGAGCGCGATCTGCTTTTCGCCGGCGACGATCAGGTTGCCGTTGGGCAGCACCTCGACCACGGTGACGGTGACATTGCCGCTGAAGGTATTGCTGGAATTGAGCGCCGACTTGTCGGCGTACTGGCTCGACGACTCGGCGTTCACACCCAGCTTCTGCAGCGATTTGAGCGGCAGGCCGGCGACGGCGCTGATCGACGAATCGACCTCGCTGTCCTTCGACGCATTGGACGACGCCTGCTTGCCGGCCTGGGTCTTCTCGTTGATGACGATGGTCAGCACGTCGCCGACGTGGCGCGCGCGCCGGTCTTCGAACAGCGGACGGTAGGCCGCCGCCTGGTAGATGGCGCCGTTGCTGGCCGCCTGAATGGGCTGCGCCTGCGGACGCACGGTGGTCGGCTGCCCGACGATGGACGTCGGCGTGGTGCCGCAACCGGCCAGCCCCAGCAGCCCGGCCAGCAGGACGTGCGAAATTCGGGGCGAGGGCGCCCCTCCCACAGGTCCGCGCCCTTGTGGGAGGGGCGCCCTCGCCCCGAATGCGGGCGCTGGCATGGCACCGAAACAACCCGGTTCAAGCGTCGTAGTCATGACAAACCTCACAGCTGGGTCAGGCGCTGCAGCATCTGGTCGGATGTCGAGATCGCCTTGCTGTTGATCTCGTACGCGCGCTGGGTCTGGATCATGTTGACCAGTTCTTCCACCACGTTGACGTTGGAGGTCTCGACATAGCCCTGATTGAGCAGGCCGGCGCCGTTGCTGCCGGGCGCGTTGGAGCTCGGGGTGCCGGACGCGGCGGTTTCGGCGTAGAGGTTCTCGCCCAGGCTCTGCAGGCCGGCCGGGTTGATGAACATCGCCAGCTGCAGGGTGCCGATGGTGGTTGCGTTGGCCGCCCCCGGCTGTGTGATCGACACCGTGCCGTCGCGCGCAATGGTCAGGCTTTGCGTGTCGGCCGGGATGGTGATGGCAGGCTGCACCGCGTAACCGCTGGAGGTGACCAGCTGACCGTTGGCGTCGGCCTGGAGCGAGCCGTCGCGGCTGTAGGCCGTGGTGCCGTCCGGCATCAGCACCTGAAAGAAGCCGTTGCCCTGGATCGCCACGTCCTTGGCGTTGCCGGTCTGCTGCAGGTTGCCCTGGGTGAAGATGCGCTCGGTCGCCACCGGCTTCACGCCGGTGCCGATCTGCAGGCCGGACGGCAGCTGCGTCTGCTCGGACGACTGCGCGCCGGGCTGGCGGAGGGTCTGGTACAGCAGATCCTCGAACACCGCACGCGAGCGCTTGAAGCCGCTGGTGCTGACGTTGGCGAGGTTGTTGGAAATCACGTCCATCTGCGTCTGCTGCGCATCCAGGCCGGTCTTGGCAATCCATAGTGAGCGAATCATGTCGGCTCCTTTAAAAAATCATTTCATCCGCGAAGGACGCGAAGAAACACGAAGGAAGATCGAAGAGCTTTTACTTTGCGGCCCTTCGCGTCCTTCACGGACAAAAAATCAACTCATGCTCAGCAGCTGGGCTGCCTTGCTGTCGTTGTTTTCGGCGTGCTGCAGCAGTTTCATCTGCATGTCGAACTGGCGCGCCAGCGAAATCATGTTGACCATGCCGTCGACGACGTTGACGTTGGAGGACTCCAGCGCGCCGCCGATCACGGTCACGTCGGGATCGGCGGACGCCGGGCTGCCATCCTGCAGGCGAAACAGGCCGTCGTCGCCGCGCCTCAGATCGGTTTCCGGCGGATTCACCAGCTTCATGCGCCCGACCGTGGTCAGGCCGGTGGCGGCGGAGCCGTCGGGCACCAGCGAAATCGTGCCGTCCTTGGCCACCGCGATGTTGCGTCCGGGCGGAATCGACAGCGGGCCGCCGTCGCCCAGCACGGTGAGCCCGCTGCCCGTTTGCAGCACGCCGTTCTCGTCCAGCTTCAGGCTGCCGTTGCGGGTGTAGGCCTCGCTGCCGTCCGCGGCCTGCACCGCAATCCAGCCGTCACCCTGCACCGCCACGTCGAGCTCGCGCCCGGTGTGCTGGATCGCTCCGCCGCGAAAATCGCTGCCGGTGGTGGAGTCGACCACGAAGGCGCGGGTGTCCACGAGCGCGCCCTGCACCGGCACCGCGCGGAACTGGTCGATCTGCGCGCGAAAGCCGGTGGTGGTCGCGTTCGCCAGGTTGTGCGAAGCGGTCGCCTGCTGTTCCAGGATGTGCTTCGCGCCGGACATGGCGGTGTAGATGAGACGGTCCATGCGGCCTCCTTATTGAATCGGCGCTTAGCGCAGGTTGACCAGGGTTTGCATCACCGCATCCTGGGCCTTGATGGTCTGCGCGTTGGCCTGGTACACCCGCTGGGCGGTGATCAGATTGACCAGTTCGGCGGTGAGGTCGACGTTGGAATCCTCCACCGCCGACGACTGCAGCACGCCCAGGCTGCCCGAACTCGGAATGCCGATCAGCGGGTTGCCCGAGGTCGAGGTCTCGGCCCACATGTTGTTGCCCAGCTGCTGCAGGCCGTTGGGGTTGGCAAAATTGGCCAGCACCACCTGGCCCAGCACCGCCGACTGGCCGTTGGTATAGCGGCCGAGAATCATGCCGTCGGCGCCGATGTTGAAGCCGGCCAGCCGCCCCGCGGTGTAGCCGTCCTGGTTCAGCGTGTTGACGCTGAAGGCGGAGCCGAACTGGGTGGATCCGGTGAAATCGAGGGTAACGGGGAACGGCGTCGTCGCGCCCGTTGCCGTTGCAGGCACGTTGATGGGCGCAAGCGGCATCGCCGTCTGCAGGATCCCGCTCGTGCTGAAGCTCAGGCTGGCAACCGTGACGGGGGCAGCCGGTGGAACATAACCAATTGGCACGCTGTCACTGGCAGCATACACATCCCATGCACCGGTCGTCGCGGGCGCTACGGGCGGCCGTAGCACATAGAAGGTTTGCAGCGTCTGGGAATTGCCCAGGCTGTCATAGACCGAAACCGCCGTGGAACTATGGAAAGTGGTCGGATCATTCATGTCGAAGGGGACGGTTGCCGCATCAATTGGCGTGCTACCGGAATCCAGGTTGAGCACGGCATTCACTTCGCTCGTGATCTGCGGCACCAGATCGGCGGTGTTGATGCTCAGGGGGGCGGGCGCGCCGGTCGACAGCACGCCGCTGGCATTCGCCGTGTAGCCGGTCAGCTTGGCGCCGGTCGGGTTGACGATGAAGCCCATGCGGTCGAGCTGGAACTGGCCGTTGCGCTGGTAGGTGGCTTCGCCGTTGTTGTCCATGCGAAAGAAGCCGCCGCCGTTGATCGCCATGTCGAGCGGGTTGTTGGTGGCCGTGATGTTGCCCTGGGTGAACTGCTGGGACACCTGCGCCACCTTGGTTCCGATGCCGACATTCGAACCGCCGGCGCCGGTGAGCGAGTTGGCATAGACGTCGGCGAACTGCGCCTGCGACTGCTTGAACCCGACGGTGCCGGAGTTGGCGACGTTGTTGCCGATGACATCCAGATTCTTTGCGGCGGCATTGAGGCCGCTCAAGCCTTGCTGAAAACTCATGTTCTGCTCCTTGTGTTGATTGCGCCCGGTTTACCCGTCAGGTACACATTTCCGTACTCAAAAAATCTGCCGGATATCGGCATACGTCACACTCTCGTTGCCCGCCAGGTTGAGCCGCACGCCCTGGCTGTTCTGCGAGACGCTGTTGACCAGACCCAGATGCAGGGCGGTGCTGTCGACCTCCTTACCACCCTGGGTGGCATTGATCTTGAAGGTGTACGCACCGTCCGGCGCAGTTTCCCCGCTGCCGGTCAGCCCATCCCATGCCAGCAGGTTGACCCCGTCTTCACGCGGCCCCAGATCGAGGCTGCGCACCGCGCCGCCGGCGGCGTCGAAAATATCGACCGTCACCTTGTCGGCCGGACGCGACAGCTCGAAGCCGATTACGTTTTCGAGTTCGGTTGGGCCGATGCTGTCGCCCGGCACCAGCACGGCGCTGCCGATCAGGTTGGCCGCCTGCGCCATCTGGTTGACGCCCATGCTGGCGGCGAGCGCCTGCAAAGTGGCGTTCATGTCCTCGATGCCCTGCACCGTGGAAAGCTGGGCCAGTTGGCTGGTCACCTCGGCGTTGTCGAGCGGATTCAGCGGATCCTGGTTCTTCATCTGCGCCACCAGAAGGGTCAGGAACCGGTCTTCCGTTTCCCTGGCGGTGCTGCTGGCTGCCGCGGTCGCGCCGGCGCCGAACAGGCTGCTGACACTGCTTGCGTCTTGTACCGTACTCATGGCGTATCCTTTTTACGTTTTCAGGTTTGACTGTTCGGGCTGATCACTGGCCCAGGTTCAGGGTCTTGAGCAGCAGGGTTTTGGTGGTGTTCATCATTTCAACGTTGGACTGATACGAACGCGAGGCGGAAATCATGTTGACCATCTCCTCGACGACATTGACGTTGGGCATGGTGACGTAGCCCTTTTCGTCGGCGAGCGGATTCTTCGGGTCGAACACCATCTTCATCGGCGACGGATCGTCGATCACCGCGGCGACGTTGACGCCGGTTGCGCCGTTCGTGCCCACCGGGGTGGCGGCAAACACCACCTGCTTGGCCTTGTAGGCTTCGCCGTTGGCGCTGACGGCGCTGTCGGCGTTGGCCAGGTTGCTGGCGACGGCATTGAGCCGCTGCGACTGGGCATTCATGGCCGAGCCGGCCACGCTGAAAATATCGAATAAAGACATGCGCTAGGCTCCTTATCCCTGAATGACGGACAGCAGACCCTTGATCTGCGAGCTGATCCGGGTCAGGTTGAATTCATAATGAATGGCGTTGTCGGCGAAGGCGGCGCGCTCGGCGTCCATGTCGACCGTGTTGCCGTCGACACTGCCCTGCGCGGGGGTGCGGTACAGCAGCCCGGCGTCGGCCGCCGAGCCGGGGTTGCCTGCCAGGTGCCCCGGCGCCGTGGTGGCCAGCGCAGTGCCGCCGGCGCTGCCTGCGCCCCTGAGCGCACCCTGCAGGGCGGTCTTGAAGTCCAGGTCGCGCGCCTTGTAATTGGGCGTGTCGGCGTTGGCGATGTTGGACGCCAGCACCTGCTGGCGCTGGTCGCGAACGCGCAGCGCCTGGGTGTGAAAGCTCAGCATGTCATCCAGCCGGTTCAGCATGGTCGTCACCTCGTTACTTTGCCGCGTGTGCCGCAAAGCCTTTTTGCGATGACTGCATCCTAGACATGCCCCTGTCCATCCAATCGCACGATAAGCGGCAGAAAGCCGGCCCATTTCGCCGTTTAAGATGACGCGCCGCTTCCTACAATGGCGCAATGTGAGAAGCCGAGTCGAGGAGCCGCAGATGACAGCAAGATCGATCCAAGCAGGCAGACAAGCCCACTGGAAGTGGCTGGCCACCGCCTGCCTGTGCGTGTCGGCCGTCGCCCATGCGGCGGACCGGCAGGACCCGGCCGCGCTGCAGGCGCATGCCGAACGCTTCCTTAAAACGCAAACCGGTGGCCTGCCGGGCAAGGTGTCCATCCAGGTCAAGCCGCCGCGCAGTTCGTTGCCGGCCTGTGCGGCACTCGACACCTTCCAGCCCGCGGGCAGCCGCAGCATCGGCAAGATCACCGTGGGGGTGCGCTGCCTGGCGCCGACACAATGGACGGTTTACCTGTCCGCCCAGGTGCGGCTGATCGGAAGTTATGCCGTGACCCGCCAGCCGCTGCCCGCCAACCACGTGCTGACCGCGGCCGACATCGCCCTGCGCGAGGGCGACCTCGGCAGCCTGCCCGCCGACGTCGTCACCGATGCCGATGCGATGCTGGGCTATCGCGCGGTTTCCGGGCTGGCCGCGGGCGCGCCGCTGCGCAGCGCGCTGTTGCGTCCGCCGCTGGCGGTGCAGCAGGGGCAGACCACCCGCCTGGTGATGAACGGCCCGGGCTTTTCCGTCCAGAGCCAGGGGCAGGCGCTGGCCAATGCCAGCCGCGGCGACCGGGTGCGGGTGAAAACCCGCTCCGGCCAGGTGGTCAGCGGCGTGGCGCAGGACGGCCAGCAAGTGGTGGTTGCCTTTTGAGGCCCGGCTTCAGTAAATTTGAAAACTGACGTTACTGATGTAGTTCTAAAAGAGATTTCCCCGTTCTGCCCGACCGGATACAGGAACCCGCCATGAAAATCGATCCCGGACTGAAGCAGGTAACGCTGCCCCCTTCCGTCGAAAACCGACCCGCCCAGCCGCAGGCGAACAAGCATGCCGACACCGAACAGACCGATGTCAGCCTGAGCCAGCGTGCGGTCGAACTCAAGCAGCTGGAAACCCGGCTTGCAGCGATTCCGGTCGTCGACCGTGCGCGCGTGGACAGCATCAAGGAAGCCATCGCCAGCGGCCAGTACACCATCAATCCCGAGAACATCGCCGAAGGCCTGATCGATTCGGTGAAGGAAATGCTCCATGTCGCCAGGTAAGCCGTCGCACGAAAACACGGCCCTGCTTGCCGGGCTGAAGATGGAAAATGCTGCCTGGCAGGCATTGCTGGATGTGCTGCGGGAGGAGGAAAAGGCATTGATCGCGGGCGACGCCGACCGCCTGGCGCTGCTGAACACCGCCAAGCTGACCCAGCTGCAGACCGTGAGCGACCATGCGCGGAGCCGTCTTGCCGATCTGCAGGCGGCCGGCCACCCGCCCGATCACTCCGGCATGGCCGCCTGGCTGGCGCAGCGTGGCCAGCCCGAAGCACGCGCCTGCTGGCAGCAACTGCACCAAATGGAACAGGACGCCCAGGCGGCGAACCAGCGCATCGGCGCGCTGATCGAGCTGCGCCTGGCCTCCGCCCGCCAAGCGCTCAATGTCCTGGTCCACAGCGCAACCAGCCAGGGCGGCCTGTACGACCAGGCGGGCCTGGCGGTCGCCGCCCACAAAGGCAAACCGCTCACCGCCGCCTGATTCTTGATCCGGTTTGAACCTTACCTGTGGGGCCGCCCCCGGCCCGAATTTCGCACCGTCGCAACCGCCACGGCATCGGGCCGAGGGCGGCCCACAACAGCACGCCACCCCCTGTGGGAACTCCTGCAACAGCACCACCCCTTGTAGGGTGCGCCATGCGCACCATTTATTTGAAAGATGGTGCGCATGGCGCACCCTACAACTGCAGCCCCCCCTGTGGGAGAGGCGCCCTCGCCCCGAATGTCGCACGTCTTAACCGCCACCCATTCGGGACGGGGGCGGCCCTACCTTTCCGGAGCTTCAAATTTCTCTGGCTGTATCCACGCGCGTATAGCGCGCCGGTGCGATCGCCCGCATCAGTTCGGCCTCCAGCGGCAAGGGCTGCTGCGTCAGCAGATCGGCCAGCGCCTCGCCCAGCAAGCCTGCCCACACCACGCCGCGCGAGGCATAGCCCGCCGCTACGAATAATCCCGGTTGCCCGCTGACCGCCCCCACGATCGGCAGCCGGTCCGGCAGGGTCGCGCGCAGCGAGGCGCGCCCCTTCACTTCACCTGCAGCCAGACGCTCGCCCGCCCCCGGCAGGATCGCCTCCAGCCGCGCCAGGTTGGCCATGTCGCTCGCCGTGCGCGGCGCGGTGTCGTCGTCATCGTGCTCGTAGGTTGCGCCGACCAGAAGTCGGCCCCCGCCCGGCGCCACATAGCCTTCGCGCGCGATCACCCGCCGGATTGCCGGCAGGCGGCCGGGCGGCAACTGCGTGATCTGCCCGCGCACGGTACTGAGCGGCCAGGGTGGATCCGGGGCCAGATCGAGCGCGTCGCGCGCGTTCGCCAGCACCACGGCATCGGCCTCGGCCAGCACCGCGCCGTCGTCGCCCAGGACCTGCCAGCCCGCTGCGACGGCCTGCACGCATGCGACGGCGCTGCCGGTCTTCAACCGGATCGCAGGATGATCGAGCCAGGCGCGGCACAGGCCCGCCGGCACCACCCAGCCCGCCGCCGGGTAAAACGTGCCGGGCGCGGCGACCGGCCAGTTGGCCAGTTCGCGCGCCTCGCCCAGTTCCGCCCAGCGCGCGTACTCGACAGGCGGCGTAGTGGCGGCCAGCGCCTGTTGCTGCTTCGTTGCCGCATCCGCATTCTTCGCCAGATGCAGCACGCCGCAGCGCGACCATTCAATTCCATCCAGCACCGCCCAGGTGCGCAGGTCATGCAGGAACGCCGCGCGCGTCAGGCGGCTGGAAAGGCTGTCGTCGCGCGAGATCAGCGGCCGGAACACCGCCACCGGATTGCCGGACGCAGCCTGCGCCGCTGCGTCGGCACGCTCGAGTACCGTAACCGACAGGCCCCTCGCAGCCAGTGCATGCGCCACCGCGGCGCCCGCCACCCCTGCGCCGATGACGGCGACACGCTGCGGCACCGCCGATTCAGCCCGCTGGGATCGGCCCGCATGGCGTGCGCTCAGACAATGCCGCTTGCGGCCAAAGCCCGCGCGTTTTTCGCAGGCAAAGCCCGCCTCCTTCAGGCCCTGCCGCACCGCTGCCGCCACCGTGTAGCTCGCAGCGACAGCACCGGGCCGGGCCAGCTTCGCCAACGCATCGAACAGGCGGGGCTGCCACAAATCGGCGTTGCAGTCGGGCGCAAAGCCGTCCAGATAAAAAGCGTCCACCCCGGCCTGCACCTGCGGCAGACAGTCGAGCGCATCGCCCAGCATCAGGGTCAACTGCACCCGGCCGCCGTCGAGCGCGATGCGATGGAAGCCCGGTGTCAGCGTCGGCCAGTTCGCCAGGAGTTCATCGGAGAGCGCGCTGAACTCCGGCCACAGCGCATGCAGGCGCGCGAGGTCGTCGGCGCAAAACGGATGCTTCTCGACCGACAGGAAATGCAGCCGCGCCGGGCGTTGCGGGTCGTCGCGCCATGCCGCCCAGGTCGTCAGGAAATTCAGCCCGGTGCCGAAACCGGTTTCCAGCACCACGAAGCTGTCGCGTCCGGCCCATCTGTGCGGCAGGTCGCAGCCGTGCAGGAACACATGGCGCGCCTGCCCCGCGCCGCCGTCGGCGGAATGGTAGATGTCGCCGTACGCGGCGGAATACGGCACGCCGTCCTTGAATTCGAGGCGGGCGGGAACGATGGTTTTCAGCATGATCGAATGTTACATTGAGCCGGTTCACTGCTGCCTCGCCCAATCATGCTCAAACCGAAAACCTGGCTGCGTCTTGTCGTCGTCGTACTGATGGGGACTGCGCTGGCCTACACGGGCTGGCACTTCACCCGTCCGACGCCGCCCGACGTCGAACTTGCCACGATCGCACGCGGCGCCGTTGAATCCACCGTGGTCAACACCCGTGCCGGCACGGTCAAGGCCTGCCGCCGCGCCAAGCTTGCCCCGGTGGCGGGCGGACAGATCGTGAAGCTGTGGGTGAAGGAAGGCGAGCGCGTGCAGGCTGGGCAGCCGCTGCTGGAACTGTGGAGCCGCGACCTGGCCGCGCAGCGTGAACTCGCCACCCGCCAACTGGCCACCAGCGAGGATCGCCGCCGCGAGGCCTGCATCATGGCCGACAACGCACGGCGGAACGCCGATCGGACCGGGCAGCTTGCCGCGCAAGGGTTTGTCAGTCCGCAGCGCGGCGAGGATGCGCGTGCCGAAGCGCGCGCCCGCCAGGCCAACTGCGATGCGCTCACCGCCGACGTCAAGCGTGCGCAGGCGCAGATCCGCGTGACGCAGGCCGGGCTGGAGCGCACCACCCTGACTGCGCCGTTTGCCGGCATCGTGGCGCGCGTCACCGGCGAGGTCGGCGAATTCACCACCCCCTCGCCGCCCGGCATCCCCACCCCGCCCGCGGTCGATCTGATCGACGATACCTGCCTCTATGTGAGCGCACCGATGGACGAAGTCGATGCCCCTAGGCTGAAACCCGGCCAAGCCGCGCGCATCAGCTTCGACGCCTTGCCAGGCCAGACCTTTCCCGGCCATGTGCGGCGTATTGCGCCGTATGTGACCGAGGTGGAGAAGCAGGCGCGCACGGTCGATGTCGAAGTCGATTTCGATACGCCGCCGCAACAAATCCTGCTGGTCGGCTATAGCGCCGATGTCGAGACCATCATCGAGCAACGCACCCAGGTGCTGCGCGTGCCCACCCAGGCAATCCAGCAGGACGGCAGCGTGCTGGTGCTGGGCGCCGGCGACAAGCTGGAAACGCGCAGGCTGAAAACCGGGCTGGCCAACTGGGCGTTCACCGAAGTCGTCAGCGGCCTCAATGCGGGCGACCGCGTGCTGCTGACCTTCGATGACGAAAACGTGAAGGCCGGTGTGAAAGTCAAAGCCAAACCCGCTCCATGATCCGCCTCTCCGCGATCACGCGTGTGTTCCACATGGGCGGGCAGGAAGTGCGTGCACTCAACAGCATCAGCATCGACATCGCGTCGGGCGAATACGTGTCCATCATGGGCCCGTCAGGTTCCGGCAAGTCCACTCTGCTGAACGTCATCGGCCTGCTCGACCGCTCCGACAGCGGCCACTATGAGCTGGATGGCACCGACGTGACCGATCTGTCCGAGAACGAGCGCGCGCGCGTGCGCCGCGAGAAAATCGGTTTCGTGTTCCAGTCCTTCCACCTGGTGCCGCGCCTGACCGCGGCGGAGAACATCGCGCTGCCGCTGATCCTCGAAGGCCTCGCTCCGGCCGAACGCAAATCGCGGGTTGACGCCGCGCTGGACGCCTTCGACCTGCGCGACCGCGCCCACCACCGTCCGGCCGAACTCTCCGGCGGCCAGCGCCAGCGCGTGGCGATCGCGCGTGCCACCATCCTGCGACCAACCGCGCTGTTGGCCGACGAGCCGACCGGCAATCTCGATCACCGCATCGGCGCCGAAGTCATGGCCTTGCTGGAAGGCCTGCACCATGCCGGCACCACGCTCATCGTCGTCACCCATGACCGCGAACTCGGCGCACGCGCGCATCGCCACATTGCGATGCGCGACGGCGAGATCGTCGCCGACGAAAAATGAATCCAAAAATTCCATTAGCCCGTCATTGCGAGCGAAGCGCGGCAATCCAGTGCTTTGATCAAGTTGGCATTTCTGGATTGCCACGTCGCTGCGCTCCTCGCAATGACGATTTATTCCGTGTCACTCCGTCGGATGATTTGGGATGAATCTGCGCGACACGCTGATACTGTCTTTCACAACGGTGGCGAGCTACCGCACCCGTTCCCTGCTCATCGTGCTGGCGATGGCGCTGGGGGTGGCGGCGGTGGTGGTGCTGACCGCGCTGGGCGACGGCGCGCGGCGCTACGTGGTGGGGCAGTTTTCCTCGCTCGGCACCAATCTGGTCATCGTCCTGCCGGGCCGCGCCGAAACCACCGGCGGCTTTCCCGGTGCAGCGCTCGGGCAGACGCCGCGCGACCTCACACTGGAGGACGCCCGCTTTGTCGGCCAGCTGCCGCAGGTCCGGCGCTATGCGCCGCTCAACGTGGGGGTGGCCGAACTCACCGCCGGCGGGCGGCTACGCGAAGTGACGGTGCTCGGCAGCACCGCCGAACTGCTGCCGATCCGCAGCATGAAACTGGCGCAGGGCAGCTTTCTCGCCCACGGTTCGGAGCGCAGCGCGCAGATCGTGCTGGGCAGCCAACTGGCACGCGAATTCTTTCCCGACGGCAAGGTCATCGGTCAGCGCATCCGGCTCGGCGACAGCCGCTTCCTGGTGTCGGGCGTGCTGGCCGTGCAGGGCGAATCGATGGGCTTCAATTCGGATGAGATCACCATCATCCCGATCGCTTACGCGCAGGAACTGTTCAACACCGAGTCGCTGTTCCGCATCCTGGTCGAAGCACGCAGCCGTAACGCCATCGAGCCGGCCAAGGCCGCGATCACCCATGTCCTGAAACTGCGCCACGACGGCGAGGAGGACGTCACCGTCATCACCCAGGATGCGGTGCTCGAAACCTTCGACCGTATCCTGCGTGCGCTCACGCTGGGCGTCGCCGGCATCGCCGCGATCAGCCTGGCGGTGGCCGGGATACTGGTGATGAACGTGATGCTGGTGGCGGTGGCCCAGCGCACCTCGGAAATCGGCTTGCTGAAGGCCATCGGTGCAACCGCCGCCGATATCCGCCGCCTGTTCTTTGCCGAAGCGTTGTGGCTGTCGCTGGCAGGCGGCGCCATCGGCTTCGCGCTGGGACACTTCGGCGCCTGGATGATTCGCCTCGCCTATCCGCTGCTCCCCGCCTGGCCGCCAACCTGGGCCAGCGTAGCGGGCGTCGCCACCGCCCTCCTCACCGGCATCCTCGCCAGCCTGCTGCCGGCTGCGCGCGCGGCAAAGCTCGACCCCGTGCTTGCGTTGAGCGGAAAATGAACTTCACCGACACCCTGCGCTTCGCGCTGCATGCCCTCACCGCGCACCGGCTACGTACCTTCCTGTCCGCCACGGGCATCGCGGTGGGGATCGCCGCGGTGGTCCTGCTCACCTCGATCGGCGACGGCATCCATCGATTTGTGCTGGCCGAGTTCACCCAGTTCGGCACCAACATCATCAACATCAGTCCGGGCAAAACCAGCACCCACGGCGCCTCGGTGGGCGCCATCGGCAGCGCGCGCCTGCTGACGATCGAGGACTCGCTGGCGCTGAAGGCCTCGCGCTATGCGCAATACACCAATGCCGGGGTGATGGGCAATGCGGAAATCCGCGCCCATGGCCGCAGCCGGCGGGTGACGGTGTACGGCGAAGGGCCGGACTTTTCGCGCGCCTTCAACATGCGTGTGGCGGTCGGCCAGTTCCTGCCTGCCGACGACCCGCGCAATCCGCGCGCGTATGCGGTGCTGGGATCGAAAGTGCGCAGCGAGCTGTTCGGCAGCGCCAATCCGCTGGGGGCCACCCTGCAGGTCGGGACGTCGCGGTTTCGCGTGATCGGCGTCATGGCGCCCAAGGGACAGGTGCTGGGCTTCGACCTCGACGACACCGTCTACATCCCCACCGCACGGGCGCTGGAAGTGTTCAACCGCGAGGGGGTGATGGAAATCCACGTCGCCTATCGGCCCGGCTCGCCCTTGCAAGCGGTGGTCGAGGACATCAA
The DNA here is from genome assembly GCA_030692355.1 of Thiobacillus sp. Classification (GTDB taxonomy): domain Bacteria; phylum Pseudomonadota; class Gammaproteobacteria; order Burkholderiales; family Thiobacillaceae; genus Thiobacillus. The sequence continues at coordinate 9,241 of JAUYCF010000051.1, read as the reverse complement.
GCGCATCCTGGTCGCGCGCCACGGCCGCGAGGATTTCACCGTGACGCCGCAGCAGCAGATGCTGGATACGCTGGGTACCGTGCTGGACGTGCTGACCTTTGCCGTAGCCGCGCTCGGCGGCATTTCTTTGCTGGTCGGCGCGGTGGGGATGGTCACGCTGATGCATATCGCGGTAGCCGAGCGCGTCGCCGAGATCGGCCTGCTCACGGCACTCGGCGCGACGCGGGCGCGCATCCGCACCCTGTTCCTGATGGAGTCGACCGTGCTGTCCACCCTCGGCGGCCTCGGCGGACTCGCCATCGGCGCCGGCATTGCCTGGCTGCTGAAAACCACGGTGAGCGGCCTGCCGGTCAACACGCCGTGGGATTACGCCCTCGGCGCGCTTGGGGTGTCGGTGCTGATCGGGCTTGCTGCGGGGGTTGTGCCGGCGATGCGCGCGGCGCGGCTCAATCCTGTGGACGCGCTGCGCGCCGAATAATGCCAGCCCGAGCCCGATAGGCCCGGCTGCAGGGGCAATGCACGGCCCCACATCGCGCCTCCCGTGCCCGGTCACGCAGCGCGATGGGCGCTTGTCCTACAAGACTTCACGACCTATACCTATACAAGCAGGCCGGTGCCGCCTTTACATTGGTTTCTACGCAGCCGACATCATGGCTCGAGACATCGATCCTGACACGCCATCCGATTCGGCGCGCTCCAAGCAAGGGAAACAGCGGCTTGGTCAAACTTACCGCCATCATTTTGAGGAGAACCCCCATGAAAAACGTAGCCCGCATTGCAGCCATTACGCTTGCTTCCAGCCTTGCCCTGGTCGCCACCGGTTGCGACCGCACGCCCGAGCAGCCGACCCCCGGCGAGAGAATGGACAATGCCGCCACGGACAGCCGAAACGCCATCAGCGGCATGGGCGACACGATCGAACGTAGAGCCGATCAGGCAGGTCAGGCCATCGATGACGCCTCGATCACCGCGTCGATCAAAGGAAAATACCTGGTTGATGACACGCTCAAGGGCCTGGACATCTCGGTCGACACCGTACAGGGGGTCGTGACACTGACTGGCCCGGTACAGAGCGACACGGCCAAGGAACTCGCCACGCAGATTGCCGAGAACGTCGAGGGTGTGGTGCGGGTGGACAACCAGCTCACGGTTCAATAGCCAGCAAGCAGGTTGGGCTGAATGAAATGAAGCCCAACCTGCATCCTCGCAGGATCATCAAAGATGTTGGGCTTGGCAGCCCAACCTACGCGAGCTGAATCCTGTGGATGCGCTGCGGGCGGAGCGATTACAACTCATAGCCCTCGCGATGCGTCGCATTGATGGTGCGCAGCAGTTCACGGAAGGGGATGCTGCGCTCGTGTTTCTTGAACAGCGGCATGAAGGCCAGATCCTCGCCCTTCCCAACCCCGCCGTATTTTCCCGAGACCATCGATTCGTGCAACGCGCGCAGCATCGAATCCAGCGAGTCGAGATACGGCGTGTACGTGGATGCCTCTTCGTCGTCGTGTTCCAGGCAGGCGCGCAGCTCGTCGACTTCGTACACGGCTTCGTGCACCAGGTCGATCAGTTCGTTGAGATCTTTGGCTTTTTTCATGTTCGTATTCAATCGGTGTAAAACAAAGCGTAAGAATACCGCTGCTTGACCAACAGGGCGAGGCCTGGCCTTCATTCATTTCCGCCCGCAAGCAAAACAGCCCTGACGTAGAAATTCGGCGCAAAAAAACAGGGGCATGCTGCCCCTGTTTTCGCCATCCAAAACCGATTCAGCGCTTGACTGGCTTGGCTGCGATTTCTTCCAGTCGGCGTGCCTTGATGACCTGGCCGTTGAGCGCGGCATCCTTGGCGCTGCCGCCGTAGGCGACGACCATGAGCTGGCTGTAATACATCACCGGAATGTCGAACTTGGTGCCATAGCGCTTGTTGATCTGGCCCTGGTAGATCTCGACGTTGGCCTGACACAGCGGACACGGCGTCACAATCATTTCGGCGCCGTGGTCGTAGGCCGACTCGACGATGTCCTTGATCTGCGCCTGCGCCTTTTCGGGCTCGGAGAACGCCAGTGCGCCGCCGCAGCAGGTCACCTTCTGCTCGTATTCCGGGATCGATTCGGCACCGACCATTTCGACCATCTTGTCGAGGTAAACCGGGTTCTCGAACGATTCCCCCGCGACACCGAAGGGCCGGTTGGTCTGGCAGCCGACGTAGCCGGCGATCTTGACGCCTTCGAGCGGCCGCACGACGTGCTTCGCCATTTCCTCGAAGCCGAGGTCCTCGATCAGTACTTCGACCATGTGACGGATGCCGGGCATTTCGTTGATGGTGAGGCCCGCTTCTTTCAGCGCTTCACGGGTATCCGCCATCAGCGTGTCGGAGTGGGTCAGCCGCTCGCGGGTTTCGCGTGCGCCCAGCCAGCAGGCAGCGCAGGTGGCGACGATTTCCTGGCCGGGCAGATTCTTCTCGGACAGGGCGAAATTGCGCGCATTCATCACGTGGCGCGGCAGCTCGCCGGCCTCGGCGTAGCCGATCGACGCGCCGCAGCAGTTCCAGTCGGGGATCTCGGTGAGCTTGACGTCGAGCGTCTTGCACATCGACTCGACCGAGGTCAGGTAGTTGGAGGCGGAAGCGCCCTTCTGCGACGAGCAGCCGGGGTAAAACGCATATTCATGTTTGGCCATATTTGTCTCCTCAACCGGCTATCTTGGCGGTCTTGCGGCCGCGTTCGATTTCGTAGGCTTTTTTCAGCATGGCATGGACGCCCTTCTGGTCCTTGCACTTGTGGCCGCCAAACAGCTCCATCACGTTCAGACGCTTGGCCTTGACCAGACCCAGCGCGACCGACTGCATCGCCATGCCGTTCTTGATGCCCTGAACAAAGCCGTCCTTGAAGTACAGACCCATCGACAGCTTGAGTTCGTTGACGCGTCCGGTATGCGTGCAGTTTTTCCAGAACAGGCCGGAAAAAAAGCGCGTTGGCTGCATCTTCGGCGCCATGCCCAGCCGGTGCGCGTATTCGGCGATGCCGTGCATGATGTGGGTGATCGGCAGCTTGCGCGGGCAGCGCACGATGCAGTTGTAGCAGGACGTGCAGTTCCACATCGAACTGCTGGTCAGCACTTCTTCGCGCTTGCCGGCGCGGATCATCATGAAGAGTTCCTGCGGCGGATGTTCCCACGCGCTCTGGAAATTGGTCGGGCAGGAGCCGGAGCAGACGCCGCATTGCATGCACATCTTCACCCAGTCGCCCATCTCGACCTGTTCTTCGATTTCCTTCAGGAAATTGTTGCGGTATTTCTCCGCCACTGCGGTGTTTGCGCTCATGTCGTTTCCTTGCCTGCTAAATGATGCATCGTCAAAAATGGCCGATGCATGACTAGAAGCCTTTGAACGGGCTGGGGCCAACGGCGACCAGCTCGGCGGCATACTTGTTGATCATTTCCGGAACCCGCTCGATGTCGGTAATCGCGACCTCGAGATCGCGCACGCGCTCCGATTCCAGATTCAGCGTCTTCAGCGTGTCGTCGATCTTGGACATGCGCACGCGGCCGAGCTCTGAGCCCTTGACGAAGTGGCACTGGTATTCGTCGCCGGATTTGCAGCCCATCAGCATCACGCCGTCGTAGCCGGCGTTCAGCGCATCGGTGATCCAGATCGTGTTGACCGAACCCAGGCAGCGGATCGGAATGATGCGCACAAACGCCGAATACTCGTTGCGGCTCATCCCCGCCATGTCGAGCGCCGGGTAGGCGTCGTTCTCGCACGCCAGAATCAGGATGCGCGGCTTCTCGGAGAACTCGTCGGGAATGTCGACCGCCTTGATCTGCGCGCCGACGCTGTTGACCGAGTAGTTCTCGAAGGAGATCACGCGCACCGGGCAGGCGCCCATGCAGGTGCCGCAACGGCGGCAGCGCGATTCGTTGAACACCGGGAAGCGCTTCTCGTCCTCGTCGATGGCGCCGAACGGGCATTCCACCGTGCAGCGCTTGCACTGGGTGCAACCTTCGAGACGCACTTTCGGGAACGAGAGGTCGCCCGAACGCGGATGCGCGGCGCGGCCGAGTTCGGCGTTTTCCAGCGCCTGAATCGCCTTCAGCGCGGCGCCGGTGGCGTCCTCGCGCGCCTGCGCGATGTCCATCGGGCGGCGCACCGGGCCGGCGGTGTAGATGCCGGTGCGGCGCGTCTCGTAAGGGAAGCAGATGAAATGCGAGTCGGTGAAGCCCTGCTTCAGCTGCGGCACGTCCTTGCCTTGACGGTAGGTCAGGTTGAGGATGGAAATCGGCTTGATCTCCACCGTGTCCGCTTCCGTGACGACTGGCGGGAGTTCGATGTTGATGCCCGAATTCGCCACCTGGCCGGTGGCCAGCACCACCAGGTCGACGTCGACTTCGGCCGCGTCCTTGTCGTCAAGGATGAGGTCGTGAAATTTCACCGTGCTGGTGTTGCCGTTAGGCACCACTTCGGCAACCTTGCCCTTGGTGAAGATGACACCCTTTTCCTGCGCGCTGCGATAGAAGTCCTCACCGTTGCCGGGCGTGCGCAGGTCGGTGTAGATGATCGTGGTGTCGACGGACGGGTTGGCGTCCTTGAAGTACATCGCCTGCTTGATGCTGGCATTGCAGCAGAAGCCCGAGCAGTACGACAGGTGCTGGCCGCTGGTGTCGCGCTGGCCGGCGCACTGCACGAATACCACCGACTTCACCGGCGCACCGTCCGAAGGCCGGCGGATCACGCCATCGCCCGCTGCAGCCGCAATCGCCAGCGCTTCGAGGCCCGCCTGATCGACCACGTTGGCCGACTTGCCGCCGCCGAGTTCCGGCAGCTTGTTCATGTCGTACAGGGTGAAGCCGCTCGCCTGCACGATGGCGCCGATGTCTTCGGTATGCGTTGCGCCCGATTCGGTGGCGACCTCCACGACAAAACGCCCCGGCGCACCGTCGGTCTTGGCGATGGTCGCGTTCAGGTACAGCTTGATGTTGCTGTCGGCCAGCACCTGCGAGACCAGATCGGCCACGCCGGTATCGGCCGGCGATTTGTAGGGCTCATGCACCGGCACGCGCTTGTAGAGCTTGGCCGCCCAACCGCCAAGTGCACCGGTTTTTTCCACCAGCACCACCGGGTAGCCGGTCTTCGAGGCTTCGATTGCGGTGGTCATGCCGGTGACGCCGCCGCCCACCACCAGCAGGGTCTTGCTGGTGCCGGTGTTGGGGTTGCCGCCGGGGGCGGTCATTGCCTTCACTTCGGCGCAACCCATGCGGATGTAGTCTTCCGCCATTTCCTGGGTGGTTTCGCGCGCCTCGTCGGTGTCGGGACGGATCCAGATCACGCCTTCGCGCAGGTTGGCGCGTGCCACCGCATTTTCGGGGAAGAAGAACGCTTCGGTCTTGGCGCGACGCGAACAGGCGCCGATCATGACGTGGGTGACGCCTTCATTCGCGATGTCGTTCCTGATCATCGCCACGCCATCGGCGTTGCACAGGAACTCATGCGATTTCGCCAGCGGCACCTTGCCGTCCTTCTGTGCGATCTTGACCAGAGCGTCCGTATCGAGGCGCTCGCCCAGTCCGCAGCCCTTGCAGATATACGCTGCGACTTTGATGTCAGCCATGGTTTAAGCCTCCGCCTTTGCTACTTTGTTGACCACCTGGATGGCTCTCAATGCCGCCGCGGTGGCCGATTGCACGGCACGGTTCACGTCCAGCGCATTCGACGCACAGCCGGCGCCGAACACCGCGCCGTTGGCCGGGTCGGCCTCGATGAAGCCGCTCGAATCCGCGACAATATGGCCGGGAATATTGATGCCCTTGACCGAGGGTTCCATGCCTACCGCCAGCACCACCAGGTCATGCGGCGTGGTGTAGCGCTTGTAACCTTCGGTGTCGACGCCATGGCACACCGGGTTGCCGTGCTCGTCTTCGGTGATCTTCGCGACCTTGGACTTGATGAAGCTCACCGAGGGATCGGCCTGCACCTTCTGGTAGAAGTCCTCGAAGCGGTCGATGGCGCGGATGTCGATGTAGTAGATGGTCGACTTGCCGCCTTCCGGATACTTCTCGCGCACGTAATGGGTCTGTTTCAGCGAGGCCATGCAGCAGATGCGCGAGCAATGGCGCAGATGGTTCTCGTCGCGCGAACCGGCGCACTGGATGAAGGCGATGTTCTTCGCCTCCTTGCCGTCGCCGGGACGCAGGATCTTGCCGCCGGTCGGGCCGTGGATGTCGGCCAGCCGCTCGAATTCGACGCTGGTGATGACGTTCTTGAAGCGGCCATAGCCGTAAGGCTGAATCTTTGCCGCGTCGTAGGGCTGCCAGCCGGTCGCCCACACCACCGCGCCGGCCTTGACCTGGATCGTCTCTTCCCGCATGTCGAGGTCGATCGCGCCGTACTTGCATGCAGCCTTCGCGCGGTCGGCGTCGGCCGTGCCGATGATCGCCGGATCCAGCACATAGCGCTGCGGGTAGGCCATCGCGTTCGGCAGGAAGGCCGCCTTGTGCTGGCCGAGGTTGTAGTTGAACGGATCGTCCACCATCGTCTCGACCGCGCGCGAGCAGTCGCCGCAGGCGGTGCAGTTCTCGTTCACATAGCGCGGACGGACCTTGATGGTGGCGGTGTAGTTGCCGGTGCCGCCCTCGATGCCGGTCACTTCGGCCAGCGTCAGCAGGCGTATGCGGGGATTGCCCTTGAGGCGGCGCTGGTTGATCTCCAGTCCGCAGATGGGGTGGCACAACTTGGGAAAGTAGCGATAGAGCTGGGAGGTGCGTCCGCCCAGCGCGGGATTCTTCTCAACCAGAACGACGTTCTTGCCGGTTTCGGCCGCTTCTAACGCGGCGGTCATGCCGGAAATCCCGCCGCCCACTACGAGTATGGTCTCGTTGGTCGCAACATGCTCCGTCATTGTTTCCTCCATCCGATGGATGCAACGTAATCTGAAACCATCCGGAACAGCCTCCCGGACAGCCGGGTTTTTAGCCCAGTGTGAATCCCTGAAATGGTACCCCGAAGGCCGCACCTGCCGCCACGGGCAAGCGCGCATTTTCAATCGAAGTTTTCTATGCGCGAATAAACGAGGATGTGTGCGGCACGGGCACGCGAGCGAGCGCAGATGGGCAGGAAAGGAAAATGGCCCGTTACCTCCCTTTCTTCGCTTTCAGAGGCCAAACAATGATACCCCCTTCCCCCGCTGTCATGACAACATGACAGACCACCTGACAACGGTGTCAGTCAGTTTTCCGGGCGAGTACATAAGGATAAAATCCATTCCAATCAAGGTGACAAGGCACTGGCACGCAAGGTGCTTATTTCAGGATGCTTTTATCCCGGCACACACAAGGAAACAAATGACGAAGACAACCCGCTTATCTTGCGTAATGGCAACCGTGCTGCCCCTGACTTTTGGCATCGCCATGGCGGCAGACCATTCAGCAGACCATACCGAAGCACGGCACGCCGAGCCCACTGCCGTAAACGCCCCTGAAAACCAGTCCACGCTTCGGGAGGAATCCGCCCAAAACCCATCGCAAAGCACGACACCCGCAACCCAAGAAGTACAAGTAGTACCGGCCAAACCCCAACAAGAACCGGACTGCAATTAATTCTCACGATTGCTTGTCCAGCATATTCCAGGAGACCTACACAATGAAGCTTCGCACCCTATTCGCCGCATCCGCCCTGTTTACCGCCCTCGCCACGCCGATGGCGGCAAGCGCACTGGATGTCAACATCGCCCCCGGCCTGCCTTCGGTCGAGGTCATGCACGGCGGCCAGAAAGTCGCGATCATGCGCAACCAGGACCAGAACAACACCGTCAATCCTGACTTTGCCAAGACTTCACGCAAATGCCCGCCGTTCTGCATCCAGCCGGGCGAACTGGCACCGGGTGTCGCGACCATCGGTGAGCTGGAAGTCATTCATTATCTGAAAAAAATGAGCGACGGCGACACAAGCATCATTGTGGTCGACTCGCGCACCCCGGACTGGGCCGCGAAAGGCACGATCCCCGGCGCGATCAACATCCCATGGGACAAGCTCAACATCGGCAAGTCCGATCCCATCACCGTTCAGGACATTCTTGAAAAGCATTTCGGGGTCAAGAGCCAAGACGGTTTCTACATGTTCGACAATGCCAAAACCGTCGTCATGTTCTGCAACGGTCCCTGGTGCGGCCAATCGCCGACCAACATCAAGGGCCTGCTGAAGATCGGCTACCCGGCCGACAAGATCAAATGGTACCGGGGCGGCATGCAGGACTGGGAAATGCTCGGCCTGAGCACGGCAAAGCCTTGAACCGGCAATAAGCTTACAAAATTCAGAGGATAAAATTCATGAAGAAAAATCTGCTCAAGCTTTCTGGTCTTGCCCTGGCGCTTGCCGCCACAATCGGCATGTCGGGCTGCGCTTCCACCGGCAACACGGCTGCCACGCCCGACAAACCCCTGGAAGTCGCCCTTGCCGCCGGCCTGCCGTCGGTGGACGTGATGCACAACGGCCAGAAAGTCAGCATCCAGCGCAACCAGAACCAGAACAACACCATCAACCCCGACTTTGCCAAGACCTCGCGCAAATGCCCGCCCTTCTGCATCCAGCCGGGCGAACTGGCGCCGGGTGTCGCGACCATCGGCGAACTGGAAGTCATTCATTATCTGAAAAAAATGAGCGGCGGCGACACAAGCATCATGGTGGTCGACTCGCGCACCCCGGACTGGGCCGCGAAAGGCACGATCCCCGGCGCGATCAACATCCCATGGGACAAGCTCAACATCGGTAAGTCCGACCCCATCACCGTTCAGGAAATTCTTGAAAAGCATTTCGGGGTCAAGAACCAGGACGGCTTCAATATGTTCGACAACGCCAAAACCGTCGTCATGTTCTGCAACGGCCAATGGTGCGGCCAGTCGCCGACCAACATCAAGGGCTTGCTGAAAATTGGCTACCCGGCAGAGAAGATCAAGTGGTACCGGGGCGGCATGCAGGAATGGGAAGCACTCGGCCTGACCACGGTCAAGCCGGCGAAATAAAGCGGCTTCACCCATAAAAAACGGGGCTTCGTGCCCCGTTTTTTATTCCTTCAAACCCCTGGACAACAGGGGACAGACCACGGTTTATCTAGGGACAACAGGGGACAGACCACGGTTTATCTCAATCACCAAACAACTCTCCCGACTCAGGCTCTGCCAACCGGCGTGGCCTACCCGATTTACCTGGTGCCGCACGCCGTCCCAACGCCGTCGTTACTTGTGCTGCAAAAGCA
>JAUYCF010000061.1 GCA_030692355.1 Thiobacillus sp. | reverse complement strand
GCGCACGGGGGATTCGTGGTTGAACAGGATGCCGTTGCAGGCGTACATGCCGTAGGCTTCGCGGTAGTTGACGGTGATCCAGTAGGCGTAGAGCTTGGCGACGGCGTAGGGGCTGCGCGGATAGAAGGGGGTGGTTTCCTTCTGCGGGGTTTCCTGGACGAGGCCGAAGAGTTCGCTGGTGGACGCCTGGTAGAAGCGGGTTTTCTTTTCGAGGCCGAGGATGCGGATGGCTTCGAGGATGCGCAGGGCGCCCAGGGCGTCGGAGTTGGCGGTGTATTCGGGTTCTTCGAAGCTGACGGCGACGTGGGACTGCGCGGCGAGGTTGTAGATTTCGTCGGGCTGCACCTGCTGGATGATGCGGATGAGGCTGGACGAATCGGTGAGATCACCGTGGTGCAGGATGAATTTGCGATTGGTCTCGTGCGGGTCCTGATACAGGTGGTCGATGCGGTCGGTGTTGAAGAGGGACGTGCGGCGCTTGATGCCGTGGACTTCGTAGCCCTTGCCCAGCAGGAATTCGGCAAGGTAGGCGCCGTCCTGGCCGGTGACGCCGGTGATTAGGGCTTTTTTGGTCATCTTTCTGGACTCACAACATTGGCTAAGTCCGGAATTGTCTTATCTTTCACGCCCACCTGTCATTTCTTTTGTCAGAGGCAGTTTCCAACCCTAAGCCCGGGTACCCGGGAAAACGTACTCGTGTTTGCCGTCACCAGAGTGGAGCTGTTGTCCGCCACCTCGATGGGAAGGAAGGGGAATGGACAAGGGGGTGAAAAAGCAGGGTGTACTCTGTGCACCAATTGACACTCGAAGGTGCACGGAGTGCACCCTACTTCAGGCATCTCGCGCCCGGAATGAACGATCCCGGTCAAAGCCGATGACTACGCTCACCAGAAACGCCACTGGCCGGTGGTCACCATATAAACGCCGAGCAGGCCGTTGCTGACGGCATGCGCGACGATGGGCGCCCACAGGTTGCGGGTGCGTATATATTATATGTAGCCAGCCGTAGGCGTGGCCGGCGATTCCTTGCTTCTCTAATTTACTTCAGGCCGGAAACGCCTTTGCTGATCGCGTCGGCGTCAGGGGCGGCAGCGGGCTCGGCAGGCGCCGCGGCAGCCGCTTCCTTGCCGGCGTCGGCAAACTCGCCCATGTACTCAATCTTGGCGGCAGCTTTCAGCGTATCCATCTCGGCCTTGGCCACCTTCTGGCGCGCCTGTGTCTGCAGCAGACGTGCGATGGCGGGTTTGACCTGCTCCAGCGTCACCGGCTGCATCTGCGAATCGGCCAGAACGATCACCATCAGGCCGTCCGGCGCATTCACCACCATGGCCTGGCCGTCGGGCATTTTGGCCAGCTGGGTCAGCATCTGCAGCGGCAACTGCTCGGCCGTTTTCACGCCCTGCGCCGATTTCACCGGCAGGTTTTCAGCCTTCAGCCAGGTGGCAAAATCTTCCAGCGTTCCGGATGCGCCCAGCTGGGCACGTATCGCGTCGTGCTTGTCTTTCGGCGCCTTGATCGAAATTTCCTGCAGGTGATAAATCTTGCGCCTGGCAAACAGCTCCGGGTGCTGGTCGAAATAGTCCGCCACCTCGGCGTCGGACGGCTCGGCCGGCGTGCCCAGCTTGCGGCTCATGTAGGCCTCGGCCAGGATCTGGCGCCGCGCCGCGTCCAGCGCCTGCGTCACTGCGGGGTCGCGGTCCAGCTTGTCGGCCAGTGCCTTCTGCGCAATCACTTCCTGGTCGACCAGGTTGCGCACCATCTGCAGCGAAGCCGCCTTGATCTGCTCCTGATCGAGATTGGGGATGCGCTGCAGCGCGTAGTTCACTTGATCCACCGTCAGTTCGGTGCCGTTGACCTTGGCCGCCGCCTGGGCGGGGGCCTTTTCCCCGGTTGCTGCATCGTCCTTCTTGTCGCCGCAGCCGACAACCAGAACGGCAACCAGCAAGGGCAGATACAATTTCTTGACACCGTGCATTTCCGTCTTCCTCTTCATCCAGATTACTGGAAATTATGTGGCACGAATGTTACACCAAGCGTGCCGCCGCACCGGGTGACATAGAGCAGAATTCGCGCCAGGGATCCCGTGAAACGCGGATTTATTCCATCGTCGCGAGGCCGCCTCTCCCGCCAGAATGGGTGAGGCGCCATTTGCGGGAGCTTGCCGGGGACAGTCCTCGCCGCAAATTTCGCACCAGATTTCTGTCGGCAAGGTATTGCCGACCTACGGGCATGCCCGACACGAATTTTGCATCATGGCAATTTCCACGGCATCGGGCCGGGGCGGACCTCCTGCAACGGCACGGAACCTGATGGGGTACCCTTCGGCTTTTCCCCTGCCATTGCCAAGCCATGAACGAACCGCTGCAAATGCTGGAATACGCCCGACGAACCAGAATCGACCTCGCGATCCATATCCGGCTCGGTGCGGCATGAAGCGCCCCCGCCCTGCTGCCGCCCCCGCGTCCAAGCCAGGTTTCAGCGACCCGCTGGCGGATGTGCTGCGTCCCGGCCAGTCGATCGAACTGCTGAAGGAACTGCACATCCTGACGCGCGACGGCAAGCTCAACCAGGACAGCCGCCGCAAGCTGAAGCAGGTGTATCACCTGTGCAATTTCATCGAGCCGCTGCTGAACGAGGTGCTGGCCCGGCAGGACACGCTGACGCTGGCCGACCACGGTGCGGGCAAGTCTTATCTGGGTTTCATCCTGTACGACCTGTTTCTGAAGGAGCGCCCCGGCGGCCACATCTTCGGCATCGAAACGCGCGACGAACTGGTGGAGAAGTCACGCGAGCTGGCCGTGCGGCTGGGGTTCGCGCGCATGACGTTCCTCAACGCAACGGTGGCGGAATCGATCGGATCGGACCGATTGCCGCCCACCATCGACATCGTCACCGCGCTGCACGCCTGCAATACGGCAACCGACGACGCGATCCGGTTTGCGCTGGCCAAGCAGGCCCGCCACATCGTGCTGGTGCCGTGCTGCCAGGCGGAGGTCGCCGCTGTCCTGCGCAAGCACAAGAACGAATCATTAGGAAAAACGCCGCTATCGGAAATCTGGCGCCATCCGCTCCACACGCGCGAATTCGGCAGCCATCTCACCAACGTGCTGCGCTGCCTGCAGCTGGAATCGCACGGCTACCAGATTACCGTGACCGAACTCGTCGGTTGGGAGCATTCGCTGAAGAACGAGCTCATCATCGCCACCCGGACCGATGCGCCGCGCGGGAACGCGGGTACCCGCCTGCAGCAGATCCTGCGGGAACTCAACCTGCAGGAGCTCGAAGGGCGTTTTCTTGGCCCGCAGTCATCCGAAAAATGTCTATGATCAGATAAGTGTGTGTTTGGAGTGCCTGATGCGCCTGCCTGCCCTGACGTTCTCCTTCGCTGCATTGGTTCTGCTCGCCGCCTTGGCAGGCTGCGCCACGCCGCAGTATCAGACGACGATTCGCCTGATTCCGCCGACCGATGCGCAGGGCCGGGCCTGCGTGGCGGACTGCGAGGCCCGAAAGAACGCGTGCCAGGCCGATTGCCAGGCCCGCTACCGGGCCTGTGTGAAGGACATCGAGCCACAGGTGGAAGCGCGCTATGCGGAGGCACTGAAGCAATACGGACTCGATCTGAGGCAGTATGCCGCGGCGCTGCGCCACCATGAAATGGAACTGCATTTCGAATGGCTGCGCAGCTATCCCTACAGCTATCCCTACAGCTATCCCTACCGCCACCCCTACTGGTGGGATCCCTGGCCGGGAATATATTTCCCGCCACCGTATCGCGAGCCGGCGATACCGACGCGAGAAGGCGTGAGGGCGCGGCTTGCAGCCGAGAACTGCCAGGTCGACTGCGGCTGCCTGCCCGCCTACGATGCCTGTTTTATCGGCTGTGGCGGACAGCGAGTGACCGAAACGGTGTGCATCAAGAACTGTCCGCCGGAAAAATGACGCTCAGCGTGCCGCCTGGAGCGAAATCAGCTTCACCGGCACGCTCTCCTTGTCGGTATTAATCCAGATTTCGCCGTCCTGCACCATGCATTGCAGGCGCATGCCGCGTTCGGCCAAGGCGGCCAGCGCCTGGCTGGTTTCGGCAGGCAGCTGCAGCACGGTCAGATTGGCAAAGCGCGTGAGTTTGCTGGCGATCTGCTTCCACCACACGTCGCAGCTGCTGCTGTAGCACAGCACCACGACCTGCCCGGCGCGGCCGCAGGCGCGGCGAATGCGCGCATCGTCGGGCTGTCCGAGGTCGATCCACAAGTCGATTTCGTCGGTCAGGCTCTTCACCCACACTTCCGGCTCGTCGACCTCGAACAGCCCCTTGGTAAAGGCGATGCCGTCCTGGGCGTAAAGCGCATAGGCCAGCACCCGCGCCATCATGCGCTCGTCGGTTTCGGAGGGATGGCGCGCGATAGTCAGCGCGTGGTCGGCGTAGACGTGCCGATCCATGTCGGCAATCTGCAGGTCGGCTTTATAGATGGTGGCTTTAAGCGCCATGGGTGTTCACACTCGAAAGACGGAAATAAAAAAACCCCGGCGAACCGGGGTTTTTTCACATCAGGTCGGAAAGATTACGACACGACCTGGATGTTCGAAGCTTGCTTGCCCTTGGGGCCAGTCGTCACTTCGAAGCTGACGCGCTGGTTTTCCTGCAGGGATTTGAAGCCGTTGGAGTTGATTGCGGAGAAATGTGCGAAAAGGTCCTCGCCGCCGTTATCCGGGGTGATGAAACCAAAACCTTTTGCATCGTTGAACCACTTAACAGTACCCGTTTCCATCTTTTGTTTCCTATCTATCTAAAAAAAATTGGGCGACATGCCCTATCGATCGAATTTCAAGGAAAACGCTTACCAGAGGTACCGCAATTTAAAGCTTGAATCCAACAGACGGGCGTATTAATAACACAGAATTTCAGCGTGTCAAAGGATTTTTTCAATCATCTTTCCAGTGCACGCAGTATCAGGGTGTCGCCGCGCTGGGTGAATTCCAGATGCTTCAGCACGCTCATCCCCAACAGCACCTGATCGCCCCCCATGCCGGGGTTGAGGCTGGCCGGCACGCCGCGCAGATCGAACGGCCCGAACGCCAGTGCATCCAGCCGGGTGGCACGGGTGGTGACCGTGCCGTTGGCGGTGACCGACTGCTGGCGCGCACCCGCCTTGAGCCCCAGTTCATCCGCCAGGTGCGCCGGCACCGACACCAGCGTGGCGCCGGTATCGAGCAGGAAGGTGACGGGCTGGCCGTTGATGGCGCCGGGGAAAAAATAATGGCCGTTGCGGCTGCGCTTCAGCACCAACTCGCTGCCCGGCGCGATCTGCAGTTGCTGGTTGGGGTTGTTGCGCGCCTGCAGGCTGTTTTCAAAGTAGAAATAAAACAGGCCCAGCAACAGCAGGCTGGCGGCCAGCGCCATTCCCCGTCCAAGGCGACGGTGGGGGTTGTAAGCGGATTCGGATTCTTTTGAGTTCACAGCGCGTGAGACAGATCAGGCGGTTCATGGTTCGGCGCGCCAGGCGCGCCGGGGTGACCAAGCCTAATTCAAATCCCGTGCGCAGGGGAAGAACCGCGTGCCCAACCGGCAACCACCACGCCAGGCTCAGGAGACATGCTGCATGCGCGGCTGGCTGAAGTGGCAATGCGGTGCGTCGCCGAAAGCTTCGCGCAGATGGCGAGTCTGGATGTGCAGCAGGCGCTTGTGGTCGCCGGCCTCCAGATAAATATCCGGCTGCGCCATCAGCGCGTCGTCCCACACCATTTCCACGCCCCAGGCATTCGGCAGGCCCGGCACCACGCCGGGTTCGCACTCGGTAAACAGGCGGCTGATGCCGGCCTCGTCGGCCAGGGCGAATTCCACGCCGATATCCTGCCTGAGCTTGCCGAGCTGGACTTCCTGGTCGGCGGGAATCATCGCCACCATCTGGCATTCCACGCTGTCGAGCAGCACACCCTTGGCCACCTGATCGAGCGGCACCCCGGCCGCACGTGCGGTTTCGACGCTGGTCTGGGTGTGCGGATGCGCCACGATTTCGAACGGAATCATGTGCTCGTCGAGAAAACGTTCCATGCGATGAAGTGCATTCATGATCGACTCCTTGCAAGACGATGGGGTGATTTTCAATATAGATCACCTCTCTGCCGCCTGCCAGCGTGAGGCAACACGCGCTGATTAATTCATTGCGAGGCGCGTAGCGACACGGTGATCACGGGCGAGCCCGCTCCTGCAGGGCCGCGGGAAATGATTCGACGGTGTGCTCGCAATGAACGGCCATATCGAATTGTTCAGCGCTTCCTTAGCGCCGATGCGGATGCTCGCCCGCACGAAAATGCCGCCGCGGCCGCTTGGGGTGTTCCTGCATCTGGCAGGCGTGGCGAAATACCAGCAGGGCGTCCTGCGCGCGCCCCAGCACGCTGCCGCGGGGGTAGTTCCCTGCCGCGTTCAGTTCGCCCGCCGCCACGCCGGTCAGCAGCGCGATGCCTTCGGTCACGTGATCCGCGACATGAATATGGAAGTGTCCCGCGCCGACGGCTTCGACCAGCCGCGGCGCCAGCATCAGGTGGCGGCGGTTGCGGGCGGGGATCAGCACGCCCTGGCTGCCGTCGAGGCCGGCAGCCTCGCACACGCGGAACCAGCCCTCGATCTTTTCGTTGATGCCGCCCACCGGCAGCACCTCGCCGTGCTGGTTGAGCGCGCCGGTGACGGCGATGCCCTGTTTGAGGGGCAGGCCCGACAGCGCCGACAGCAGCGCATAAAGCTCGGCGCACGAGGCGGAGTCGCCCTCCACTTCGTGGTACTGCTGCTCGAAGACGATGGATGCATTGAGCGAGAGCGGCGCCAGGTGGGCGAACAGCGCGGCCAGGTAATTCTGCAGGATGAACACGCCCTTGTCGTGGATCGGGCCGGACAGTTCGACTTCGCGCTCGATATTGAGCAGGCCGTCCTCGCCCGCATAGGCATGCGCGGACAGCCGAACCGGCAGGCCGAAGCGGTAATCGCCGAGGTCGATCTGGGTGAGGCCGTTGAGCTGGCCCAGCCGCTCGCCGCTAAGCGCGATCGCCACATCGCCCTCGGCGATTTCCTCGCGCAGGCGCTGCTCGGGGTAGTCGTGGCGCGCGGTGTGCGCCGCCAGCGCCGTCTCGACGTCGGCCACCGAGACCAGGCCCGGCCCGCGTGCGCGGCAGGTCGCCGCGCTTTCCACTACCAGTGCCTCGGCGCGGGCGAAAATCGCGCTCTCGCGCGCCTGGTCGCCCGCCTCGCGGTGCGATTCCTCGATCAGGCGCGCCACCGCCGCCGCCGAAAAATGCGGCAGGCCGAACTCGCGGCAGGCATGGGCGACGAAAATCGCCGAAGCGCGGCGACTGTCGGCCGTGGCGACGAAGCTGTCGGCGAAGTCGACCTTGGCACGGAAATGGCGGACGAATTCCGGCGCCGCCTCCTGCAGTTCGTAGTACTGCTCGCGCGAGCCGACCAGCACCAGCTTGACCTCGACGTCGACGGCTTCCGGCACCAGCGACACCGCGGCAATCGGCGAGAACGACACGCCCGGCTCCTCGATCTGCAGCCGCCCGCTACGCAGGAAGCGCCGCAGCTGCTCCCACACCAGAGGATCGGCCAGCACATCGCGCAAATGCAGCATCAGAAAACCGCCATGCGCCTGCAGCAGGCTGCCGGCGCGAATGCGCGAAAAATCGGTGGCCAGCACGTCGTTTTCGGACTGGTACTCGATGCTGCCGAACAGTGCGCGGAACAGCGGGTTGTCCTCGACGATCACCGGCGCACCGTCGAGGCCGCCGTTGTCGACCACCAGGTTGACGCGGTAGCGCGCCAGTACAAAATTCAGCGCTTCCAGCCGGTCCGCGTCGTCCTCGCTGCCGCTGAACAGTTCCAGATTGTCGAACACGTCCTGTTCCAGCGCGTCGAGCCAGGCATTGAGCTTGGCGGCGTCCTTGATCTGCTTCTTCAGCCCGTCGCGGATCGCCTGCAGTTCGCGCTCGATGAGCGGCTTCACGGTCTGCCGCCGCAATGCGGCCAGCGCCTCGTTCATCGCGCGCTCCAGCGGTTGGGTCTTCTCGATGTAGCGGGTGATCTCGGCGCGCAGTTCCTGCTCGGCCTGCTCCACCTCGGCCCGGCGCGCCTTCGGCAGCGCCAGCACCTCGTCCTCGGTGAGCGCCTGCCCCTTCTTGCCGGTCAGCGTGAACAGCATGCGCCCGGCCTCGCGGTGCAGCGAAAAGCTGCGCGCCTCGGCAAACGCCGACAGTTCTGCGTAATGCCGCTCCATGTCGGCCTTCCAGGTCTTCTCGATGCGTTCGCTCTCGGCCTTGTAATCCTGGCCATTCAGTCGCTGCGGGATTTCATCCTGCAGCGTCTTCACCGCCTGCGCCAGCGACTGGCGCAGCTGCCACCCCTCACCGGCCGGCAGGCGCAGTGCCAGCGGCCGCTCCGGTGCGTCGAAGTTGTGCAGATAACAGAGATCGGGCGGCACCCGCTTGCCCGCCGCGATTTCGTGCATCGCCTGTTTGAGCAGCGAGGAACGGCCGCTGCCCACTTCACCGAGCACGAACAGGTTGTAGTTGGGCTGCTCCATTCCCAAGCCGAAGCGGGCGGCCGCTTCGGCGCGCGCCTGGCCGATCCAGGGCAGCGGCTCCGCCAGCAATTCGGAGGTGTCGGCAAATCCCAGCGACGCGGGGTCGAGGGTCAGTCTAAGATCGGCGGGGGAGAGGGCGGCAATCGGCATGGCGTGGGTTCGGGCTTTTGCGGTTTCTGGATTATTGCGCAAGACCGGCTGGCCGGCCTGATTCATGGCGTCAGCAGGCCGGCCCACTGCGCCAGGCTGCGCAGGTAATGCGCGCGCAGACGCGCCGCGTTCTCGCGCAGCACCCCGACGGGTACGGCCAGCGCCTGCATCAGTGCGGGCTCAATCTGGGCAGGCGTCACGCTGCGCGGAACCGCGTCCGGCTCCCAGGTTTCGGCAAAGGCGGCCCGCTTGTCGGGGCGCCGACCCTGCTGCGGCGGCATGAGACTGACCCGCGGCAGGCCATAGGCCAGCGCGACGATGCGGCCGTGCAGGCTGCTGCAGACCGTGCCGCGACTGGCGGCGATGAGGGCGCAGATGTCCCACAGGTGCAGCGACGGGAACATCCGCGCGGTGCCGGGCGGCAGGCGGCGCCGCAGTTTTTCGTGGAGCGCCGGATCGTCGTGCCACGGCGCCGCGCCGGCGCGGAACAGCGCCACGCCCAGGCCGGTCGCGGCAGCCGCCCGCGACAGGCCGTGCGCCAACGCATCCAGGCTGGCGTCGTCGGCAAAATCGGCGCTGAACTGGCACGCCAGGTAGCCGTGCGGAAAGGCGTCACGCATCGCCTTCACCGGCCCCGTATCTTGATGCTGCCGGATCGTCTCGCCGAAGCAGTCCGCCGCCATCACCGCCGGGTCGGGGCACAGCGGGGCATCGATCCTCTCTGCCCGCAGCGCCGCCTGGGTGACGTGGTCACGCACGCTGAGCCAGTCCGCTTGCTGCAGCGCCGCCTTCACCTCGTCCCGCTGCGCCGCCGCCAGGAAACCCCAATCGACCCCGCCGACGGCGTTGAAGACCAGCTTGCCGCCCGGCGCCAGCGCGTCGTGCCCGACGACGTAGGGCATGCTGCGCGAGGTGCCGAGCTGGCGCGCCGCCCACGCGGCGGCCGGGGCCGGGTCGTCGCCGGAGCGCGAAATGGCTTCTGCGGCCGCCGCCGGTTCGAGCAGCATGACCGCGGCCTGCCACGCGCTGCAGGTCAGCAGCTCGCCGCCGGCGTGGATCAGCTGCCTCGGCCGCGCCGGGAGCGGCGTCACCCGGTGTCCGCCGAAGGCCCGCAGATCGCGCGCCGCCAGTCCGCAAAAGTCGAATACCTGCCCCGGCAACAGCGCTTCCAGCAGATGCGGGAACAGCAGGTCGCCGAAGTTGTGGCGGTCAAAGGCGCCGAAGAGGACCGGCGGGGGATGCATGCTCATTGTCTGCTTTGGCGGATTGAGAGGGTGTCGGGACGGCTCATAACGCTTGGTATTCGTAGGGTGCGCTCTGCGCACCATTACTATTGTTGGTGCGCAGAGCGCACCCTACGAGATAAACCCCGCGCCCTGTCATTGCCAGCGAAGCGAAGCAATCTTTACTGTGGTTCAGCATTCAAATCGCTGATTCATCACGGTCGCGATTTTTTCGCATCCCGCGCGATTTCGCACTACATTCGCAAAAATCTCTCATACGCCACCCGATGAAACCCGCCCAGCCTTCCTTCTTCGTCCTGATCGCGCTCATCGGGGGGCTGGCCATCTTCAGTTCCACGCTGTCGAAGACGCCGGTGCTGCCGCTGTTTGCCGCGTCGCTCAACGCCACGCCGGCGGAAATCGGCTGGATCGTCATGGCCTCGACGATCCCCGGCATCCTCGTCAGCTATCCCGCCGGCGCGCTGTCGGACCATCTGGGCAAGCGGCGCGTGCTGCTGGCCTCGCTGGTCGTGTTCGCCAGCGCGCCCTTCCTCTATCTGCTGATCGAAACCGCCTGGCAGCTGATGGCGGTGCGCTTCTATCACGGCTTCGCCACCGCGATCTTCGGCACCGTGGCGAGCGCGGCGATCGCCGAGCGCTACAGCGCCGACCGCGCGGCGCGGCTGTCCACCTATTCCTCGGTCACCATCGTCGGCCGTTCCATCGCGCCCTTTCTCGGCGGCGCCCTGATCTCGCTGGCGAGCTTCGGCGCGGTGTACGTCGCCTGCGCGATCGCCGGCGTGCTGGCGCTGGCGGCGGGCCTGCTGCTGCGCGACGACACGCCGCCGCCGGCAAAGAAACAGGCGCTGCCGCATTTCTGGTCGAGCCTCGCCACCGTGCTGCGCGACCGCAGCATCATGCTGGTAAGCCTGGTGGAGGCGGCGCAGTACCTGGTGTTCGGCGCGATCGAGGCCTTCCTCGCCCTGTTCGCCGCCTCGCTCGGCATCCCGGCGTGGCAGATCGGCGTCATCCTCGGCGTGCAGCTCGTCAGCATCGTCTTCATCAAGCCGCTAATGGGCAAGGTGTCCGACCGCGTGGGCCGCCGCCGCGTTATCCTGCCCGGCCTCTTGATCGGCGCGGCGAGCGTGGTGCTACTGCCCTACTTCCCCAGTTTCATCGGCCTGTCGGCGCTGAGCCTGGTATTCGGCCTCGGCTTCGCCACCGTCACCTCGTCCACCGCCGCCCTCGTCGCCGACCTCACCAAAGACGGCCGCTACGGCTCGTCGATGGGCGTGCTGCGCACCGTGATGGACGTCGGCCAGTCGATCGGCCCGGTGCTCACCGGCTTCATGGTCGGCGTCGCCGGCTACGGCAGCGCGTTCACCCTGCTGGCGGCAATCCTGGTGGGGGCCGCGCTGATGCTGGGGCTGCTGCTGCGCGACGCCTAAAGCCGCGCCCGATCGGCTATAGTGAGGCAGCCCGTTTCTCCCAAGGAGACTCCCATGCGCTTCCGTACCCTGCTCGCCGTTCTGGCCTTCGTCCCGGCCTGTTTCATGCTCCCGGCCGCTGCCGATTCAAGTGTCGACCGCACGCCTGCTGCCACGCAGCAGACATCGATTTCACCCGAGGCCTGCATCGCGAATGCCAATGGCATGCAACTCGCCCAGATCCAGACAGCATGCTGCAAGGCCCACAAAGGCATCTGCGGCTGCCGCGCCGGTAAGATCGTGTGCTGCGACAACTCCACCAGCAAGGAGCCGGGGTGCACGTGTCATGGGGACGAAGGGGTTGCTGAGTAGCAAGCCGGGGGTTACTTTGTGACCGTACTCAAAGTCGCGCGCGCACTTTGGCGTGCGACTGCATGCGGAAGCGGCTTGAGAACCAGATTGCAGGATGGCGCTTCCCCAGCCAGCCGTCTTACTTGCTCAGCGCCACCCAGACCCCGTCCCACCCAGCTCCAGGCGGCGCCTGCCGGAACGCAGCGATGCGCGCCAGCATGACCTGGCTGGGCTGATCCTTCGGTTCGATCGCAAGGCATTCACGGAACGCCGCTTCCGCCGCATCCCAATCCTGCGCGCGATAGCGTGCCAGTCCGGCTTCATACGTCTGCACCCGCTGCCGGTCGCTCTCGCTCAATTCGGCGGCCAGCCCCAGCAACTCGTGCACCCTTACCGTTTCCTGCTTGCCGGCGACGCGCAGGCTGTCGATTTCGCGGAAGGCCAGCGTGTCGCCCGCCAGTTCTCGCGTCGCTTCGTTGACCAGGATGCGGGTGCCGTAGAACTTGTTGGCCTGTTCCAACCTTGATGCCAGGTTCACGGTGTCGCCGATGACGGTGTAGCTGCGCGAGGTTTCGGAGCCGATGTTGCCGACGGTAACTTCGCCGCTGGCGATGCCCATGCGCACGTTGACTACGGGCAGGCCATGGGCGACGCCGAACATCTCGGGCAGCCAGGCGCGGAAAGCTTCCATGCGGGCCATCTGTTCGAGGGCGGCGAGGCAGCACAGGGTGGCGTGGTCGGCGGCATCGGTGAATGGCGGGCCCCAGAACGCCATGACCGAGTCGCCGATGTACTTGTCGACGATGCCCTGCCGGGTCCGGATCACCTCGGACATCAGCGAAAAGTAGCGATTGAGGAAACGCACGGCAGCGTCCGGCGTCAAGCCCTCGCACAGGCGGGTGAAATCCTGCAGGTCGGAGAAGAAAACCGTCATCACCTGGCGCTCGCCACGTTCGGCCGGGATGCGGTTTTCCAGCAGGCTCTTCACGATGCGCGGATCGACGTACTGGCCGAAGGTATCGCGGATGCGCTCCTTCTCGCGCAGCCCGACCACCATGTGGTTAAACGAGGTGGCGAGCGTGGCCAGTTCGTCGTGGGTGCGCACCAGGATTTCCACGTCGAGGTCGCCCGCCTCGACCGCGCGCGTGCCGCCCACCAGGCGCTTGACCGGATCGACCAGCGAGCGCGTGACGAAGCCGGCAAAGATCAGCCCGAGCGTGGTGGCGATGGCTGTGACGATCCAGTTGAGGGTGGTGGCGCGTTTCTCCTCCGCCTTGGCCTGGATGGCAGTGTCCTGGGTCAGCTTGTTGAGAATGTCGATGGTTTTGCCGATTTCGACGTCGACGGTGTCCTTCTCGCGCAGCAGGGTTTCGCGGACGATTTTTAGCGAACGCGGGGTGCCTTCCTCCGCCTCAATCTGGAACAGGCGGAAGGTCATGTGGAAGTGCTGGCGTGCAGTCTGGATCGCGGGCAGCTGCCTGCCCAGCACGGCGAGCGTCGCACGGTCGAGTTCGATGTCCTTTTCCGCCTCGGCCTCGGCGAGGAATCGCAGCGAGGAATCGACGATCTGGTCGGCGTTGACCCCGCGCATATCGAAGCCGTTCGATTCGGCGGCGAGGAATTCGGGATCGGGGCGCGCCACCTCCATGCCTGCCAGCACCCGCTCCATATGCACGATCTGCTGGCGGATGAGGATTTCCACGCTGGCCACCTGCTGCTGCAGCGGCAGGTAGTAATCGGCAAGCGCGCGTACCTGGTTGTTGAGCTGGTGGAAGTTGAGCACCGACAGCCAGGTGACGACCACCATCAGCACCAGCAGGGCGGTGGTGATGCTGAAGATCTTCAGGCTGATGGGAAGTCGCATGGGGCCTCCTCCGCAAAGCGTACAAACACCGGTCCGTCATCGCGAGGCTCGGAGAGCCGTGGCGATCCAGAGTTTAACCACTCTGCATACTAGCTGGATTGCTTCGCTTTGCTCGCAATGACACGGATGCGCTACAGCAGCGGCTTCAGCGGCAGCAGCTGCCACAGCAGCACCTGGCCGCGTTTGGTCAGCGGCACGTACTGGTCGGGCGCGTCGGCGGCGCTCCAGCTGTTTTCAGGGCGCATGTCGGCTTCCATCAGTGTCTGCAACTGCTGCGCCAGCCCGGCGTGGTGCACGATCACGCCGACTTCGGTGTTGAGGTTTTCCGAACGCGGGTCGAAGTTGAAGGTGCCGATGTAGGCGATTTGGCCGTCCACCACCATGCTCTTGGCGTGCAGCGCAAATACCGGCGGGACGGCAGGGGGGTTCACGCGCGACATCAGCAGGGCGCGGTTCGCCGGATCGGGCTTGTACTCGCGGATGTCGAGGCCCATCTTCAGCAGGGATTTGCGCTGCTTACGGTAGCCGGAAAAGGCCTGCAGGTTGTCGGTGGAGGCGAGCGAATTGGTGAGGATACTCACCCTGACCCCGCGTTCGACCGCCGCCTTGAACAAGGCCTTGGCGTTGTCCGACATTACCAGGTAGGGCGACTGGATGACGATGGACTCGCGCGCGTCGGCCACCAGCTGCGCCAGCGCCGCCGTGCTTTTTCCACCGCCGCCGAGGCTCCAGCGGCGGCCGTTCTTGCCGGGCGTGTCATGGATGAACTCGACCCGCCCCCAGGCCATCTCGCGCGCCAGACGCTCGAACGCGGCAGGCGTGGCGTCGATCGCGGCACGCACTTCCGGGGCGAAGTTTTCCGGCTTGCGCGCGTAGGCATGCAGCTCGCGATACACCTGCTGCACTTCGGCGTCGCCGACCTTCACATTTTTCTTCGTCAGCCCCAAGCCGTCGAAGCGCGATTCCACCGGCACGGCAAGCTTGCTCGACCAGAAGGCCTCGAAATTCGCCCGCATCGCCTTCGCCGCCTCGCCTACCACCAGCGCGTCGCGGTCACGGAAGGTGTAATCGCGGTCGTAATCGAAATACTCGTCCGCCATGTTGCGGCCGCCGGTGATCGCCACCCGGCCGTCGACAATGAAGGTCTTGTCGTGCATGCGCTGGTTGACCCCGCGGAAGTCCGTCACCACGTTGAGCGCGCGCTTATAGAAGGGGGTGCCGACCCGGTGTTTGGGGTTGTAGATGCGGATCTCGACGTTGGGATGTTTGTCCAGCGCGAGCAGCGATTTGTCGGGTGCGTCTATCAGCAGATCGTCGACGATGACACGCACCTTCACGTCGCGTTCCGCCGCGCGCAGCAGGGCTTCGGTGGCGAGGATGCCGATGTTGTCGCTGCTCCAGATGAAGTACTGCACCTCGACCGAGTGCCGCGCGTGATCGGCCAGCCAGGCGCGCGCCCGCAGCGCCTCTTCGCCGCTATCGAGTACGTAGGTGCCGGTTGCGTCTGGATGCGCGGCGATCTGGGTGTCGATGAAGGCCATCGGCGAAGCCGCAGCCCCATGCCAGGCCCAGCCGCACAGCAGGGCAAGGAAAAAGCGCCGGATCATGTGCATCCGGGCCTGCGTACGCTCAGTCGACTTGGCCCGGCACCACCAGCGTGCCGCCCGTCACGTCGCCGCACTGGGCGCGGTTGCGCAGCGCGTGGTCCATCAGCACGATGGCCATCAGCGCCTCGGCGATAGGCGTGGCGCGAATGCCGACGCAGGGATCGTGGCGGCCGTGGGTGACCACCTCGATCGGCTGGCCGTTGAGGTCGATCGAGCGGCCCGGCAGGCGCATCGACGAAGTCGGTTTGATCGCAATGTGGGCGACCACGGCCTGGCCGCTGGAGATGCCGCCGAGCACGCCGCCGGCATGGTTGCTCAGGAATCCACCCGGCGTGATTTCATCGCGGTGCTCGGTGCCCTTCTGCCGCGCGGCTTCCATGCCGTCGCCGATCTCCACGCCCTTGACGGCGTTGAGCCCCATCAGCGCATGGGCGAGGTCGGCGTCGAGCTTGTCGTACAGCGGCTCGCCCCAGCCGGGCGGCACGTTCTCGGCGACCACGCTGATTTTGGCGCCGACCGAATCGCCCGACTTGCGCAGCGCATCCATGTATTCCTCAAGCTCGGGCACGATGGCGGGGTTGGGCGAGAAGAAGGCGTTGTTGCCGATTTCCTCCCACGACTCGAAGGGGATGTCGATCGGGCCCAGCGCACTCATGTAGCCGCGGATGACGATGCCGTATTTTTCCGCCAGCCATTTTTTGGCGATGGCGCCGGCGCCGACGATGGGCGCGGTCAGCCGTGCCGACGAGCGCCCGCCGCCGCGCGGATCACGGAAACCGTATTTCTGCGTGTAGGTGTAGTCGGCGTGGCCGGGGCGGAAGGTCTCGCCGATGTTGCCGTAGTCCTTGCTGCGCTGGTCCTCGTTGCGGATCAGCAGCGCAATCGGGGTGCCCGTGGTCTTGCCTTCATACAGGCCGGACAGAATTTCGGCGGTGTCGGATTCGCGGCGCTGGGTGACGTGGCGCGAGGTGCCGGGCTTGCGGCGGTCGAGGTCGTGCTGGATGTCGGACTCGGCGAGCGCCATCCCGGGCGGGCAACCGTCGACCACGCAGCCGATGGCGGGGCCGTGCGATTCGCCGAATACGGTGACACAGAACAGTTTGCCGAGTGTGCTGCCAGACATGGGAATAAGCCGCGAAAAGAGCCGAAAGAATGCGCCGAAGTCTAGCACAGGCGTGGCTTTGGCCGCCGTCGGTGCGGGTCGCTGAACTTGCTGCCACAAGACCGTTCTATTCTTGTCAGCTATTCTAAAACCTACCCACCAAAAAGGACCGCCCATGAACGCCGCCCAGCACGTCACCACCCTCGGCCAAAGCCTCTGGCTCGACAACCTGTCGCGCAGCCTGCTCCGCGATGGCACGCTGGAGAAAATGATCGCGGAAAGCGGCGTGTCGGGCGTGACCTCGAATCCGTCGATTTTCCAGAACGCGCTGGCGACCAGCCCCTATTACGCCGACGACCTGGCGCGGCTGAAAGCCGGCGAGCCGGATGTCGAGCGGCGCTACGAAGCGCTGGTGATCCCGGACATCCAGGCCGCCTGCGACCTGCTGCTGCCCACCTATGAAGCCAGCGGCGGCAACGATGGCTACGTCAGCCTGGAAGTCGCACCGCGCTGGGCCTACGATGCCGCGCGCACGGTGGAGGAAGCGCAGCGCCTGTCGGCCGCGGTCGATCGCCGCAATCTGCTGGTCAAGGTGCCTGGCACCCCCGAAGGCGTGCGCGCATTCGAGGCGCTGACGGTGCTCGGCATCAACATCAACGTGACCCTTCTGTTCTCGACCGCGCAGGTCAAGGCGGTGTTCGACGCCTACCTCCGCGGGCTCGCCGCGCGCGCCGCGGCCGGCGCCGACGTGCGCCGCAGCAAGGCGGTGGCGAGCCTGTTCCTGTCGCGCGTCGACACCCTGGTCGATACGCAGCTGGCCGCCATCGGCACCGATGAGGCCTTGTCGCTGCGCGGCCGCGCGGCGGTGGCGATGGCCAAAATCGCCTACCGGGACTATCTGCAAACCTTTCACGGCGCGCCCTTCGCCGCGCTGGCGCAACAGGGCGCGACGCCGCAGTACCTGCTGTGGGCGAGCACTGGCGTGAAAAACCCGGCCTATCCCGACCTGCTCTACGTCGAACCGCTGATCGGCCGCGAGACCATCAACACCCTGCCCGACAAGACGCTCGCCGCGCTGGTCGACCATGGCAAGGCGGCGCTCACCCTGGAAACCGGGGCGGACGAGGCCGCCGCGCAGCTGGCCGCACTCGCGCACCTGGGCGTGAGCATGGACGCGGTCGGCGAACGCCTGCAGGTCGACGGGGTGAACAGCTTCGAGGCGTCGTTTACAAAATTGCTCGAACAGACCGCGTAGGGCCACCGCGCATTATCGCTATGCAGCCGATGCTGCATCATCGAAGCCACCGTTACCGTTTACACGTCAGAAAAAAGGAATCGCCATGAAATCACGTGCCGCCGTCGCCTGGGAACCCAAGAAGCCGCTGTCGATCGAGGAAGTCGACGTCGAAGGTCCGCGCGAAGGCGAAGTGCTGCTGCAGGTCGTCGCCAGCGGCGTCTGCCATACCGATGCCTTCACCTTGTCGGGCGATGACCCGGAAGGCGCCTTCCCCTGCATCCTCGGCCACGAAGGCGGCTGCGTCGTGGTGGAATGCGGATCCGGCGTCAAGACGCTGAAGCCGGGCGACCACGTCATCCCGCTCTACATCCCCGAATGCGGGCACTGCGAATACTGCGCCTCGCCCAAGACCAACCTGTGCCAGTCGATCGCATCCACCGTGTGGACCGGCTACATGCCCGATGGCACCCGCCGCTTCTCCAAGAACGGCAAGCCGATCTTCCACTACATGGGCTGCTCGACCTTCTCCGAATACACCGTGGTGCCCGAGATCGCGCTCGCCAGGATCAACCCGGCGGCGCCACTCGACAAGGTGTGCCTGCTCGGCTGCGGCGTGACGACGGGAATTGGGGCAGTGCTCAACACCGCCAAGGTCGAGCCGGGTTCGACCGTTGCCGTCTTCGGCCTGGGCGGCATCGGCCTGTCCTGCATTCAGGGTGCGGTGATGGCCAAGGCCGGCCGCATCCTCGCCATCGACCTCAACCCCGACAAGTTCGAGATGGCGAAAGCACTCGGCGCGACCGACTTCATCAACCCGCGCGAGGTCAACGGCTCGATCCCGGAATATATCCGCGACCTGACAAAAGGCGGCGTCGATTATTCGTTCGAGTGCATCGGCAACGTCAACGTGATGCGCGACGCGCTCGAATGCACCCACATGGGCTGGGGCGTTTCCACCGTGATCGGCGTCGCCGGCTCCGGCCAGGAAATCTGTACCCGGCCGTTCAACCTGGTGGTGGGGCGCACCTGGAAAGGCAGCGCGTTCGGCGGCGTCAAGGGCCGCAGCCAGCTGCCGGGCTACGTCGACAACTACATGGCGGGCAAGATCGAACTCGACAAGCTGGTCACCCACACCATGCCGCTGGAAGACATCAACCGCGCCTTCGACCTGATGCACGAAGGCAAGAGCATCCGCTCAGTCATCATTTTCTGAGGCGGCGATGAGCCGGGATTGTCCACTAAATTAAACTTCGTCATTCCGGCGAAGGCCGGAATCCAGTGGATTCAAGAATCCCCCGCGCAAGCGGGGCAACATCACTGTCCTGCCCGCTTCGCGGGTTATTTTTTCTACTGGATTCCGGCCTTCGCCGGAATGACCGGCTAATGGATTGTTTGGGATGAAACAGATTGAACGCACCAAGAAAATCGAGTCCATCAAGGAATTCGGCGGCTGGCTCGAACGCTGGCAGCACGAGTCGGCCACCTGTCATTGCACGATGACCTTCTCGGTCTATCTGCCGCCGCAGGCGGCGACGCAGAAATTGCCGGTGGTGTACTGGCTGTCGGGGCTCACCTGCACCGACGACAACGTGCGGGTGAAAGCCGGGGCGCAGCGCTACTGTGCGGAGCTGGGCCTCATCCTCGTCATGCCCGACACCAGCCCGCGCGGCGACAACGTGCCCGACGTGCCCGAGCGCTACGACCTCGGCCAGGGCGCCGGCTTCTACGTCAACGCCACGCAAGCGCCGTGGGCGACGCACTACCAGATGTATGACTACGTCACCCGCGAACTGCCGGCACTGATCGAGGCGAACTTCCCCGCCCTTCCCGGCAAGCGCGCCATCAGCGGGCACTCGATGGGCGGCCACGGCGCGCTGATCTGCGCGCTGAAAAACCCCGGCATGTATGCCTCGGTATCCGCCTTTGCCCCGATCTGCAACCCGGTGGAGAGTCCGTGGGGGCAAGCCTGCTTTGCCGCCTACCTCGGCGATGACAAGCAGGCCTGGGACGCCTGGGACGCCACCTGCCTGGTCAAGGCCGGCGCGCCGCTGCCGCCCGCGCTGATCGATCACGGCACCGCCGACGAATTTCTGGCCGGGCAGCTCTATCCGCAGAACCTGCAAGCAGCCTGCGCCGCGCGCGGCATCCCGCTCACGCTCAGGATGCAGGACGGCTACGATCACAGCTACCATTTCATTGCCACCTTCATCGGCGAGCATCTGGCGTTTCACGCGCGGGCGATGGCGTCGTGAGGGCGGATCGATGGTCCTACGCCCGACACCGCGCCGGATCAAGCAGAACAATTTATATTTATATCCCGCAAAAAAATCTTGAATAGACAGGCGGACCTGCCGGGAACACACTTTCTCCATCTGCTTTTTTTTATCAGGTGTTTGGTGCATTCCGCAACCATGACAAGGAGACCCGCCATGACCACAACCTATACCAGTCTGCCCTCCCGCAATCTCGACAAGATCGCCGGCCTGCTATGCCCAGCCTGTGTGTTGCCGGAGCAAGTAGGGCTGGACAATCCGGCGCTCGATGTGATGACCGATTTCCGCTGCCTGACCGCCTTCATCGCCACCCCCGGCGACACCGTCAAGCAGGCTGAGGAACGCATGATCCGCCGCAAGGTGCGTCTGCTGTTCGTGATGGACAGCGAGGATCGCGTCGCCGGCCTGATCACCAGCACCGACATTTACGGCGAAAAGCCCATGCAGGTGGTGCAAAGCCGCGGCATCCGCCGCCACGAAGTACTGGTGGCCGACATCATGACCCCGGTGGAGCGTCTGGAAGCGATCGACTTCGACGACATCGCCCACGCCCGCGTCGGTCACGTGCTGGAAACGCTCAAGGCACGCGGCCGCCAGCATGCGCTGGTGATCGAAAACGTGAATGGCCAGCAAATGGTGCGCGGCCTGCTGTCGCTGTCGCAGCTGTGCAAACAACTGGGCGTCACCGTCGAGACCGCCGAGGTGGCGCACACCTTCATCGAAATCGAGCAGCAGCTGGCGCACGCCTGAGCCGCGCACCTGCGACCGGGCGGGTCGATATGCGTGGATTGCGGCCGAAAATGCCGCCAATCCGCGCAGGCTGCGCATCCGCCCCGGGCTTCACGCAATCCCCAAGGTTTTCCCGCGCGGCGTCTTGTGCTCAAATCCGGGATTTTCTGTCGCGCCATCCGCGCGCGCCGGCAGAACACGAGACCCCGTACAGCACATGAACATTTCCGTCAGCGAACTGATCGTCCGGTATCTGGAGCGCCTGGGGATCGACCACATCTTCGGCATGCCGGGCGCGCACGTGCTGCCGATCTACGACCGCCTGCACGACTCCGGCGTGAAGAGCGTGCTGGTCAAGCATGAGCAGGGCGCGGCCTTCATGGCGGGCGGCTACGCACGGGTGTCGCACCGGCCCGCTGCCTGCATCGCCACGGCGGGGCCGGGCGCGACCAACCTCATCACCGGGATCGCCAACGCCTACGCCGAGCGGCTGCCGGTGCTGGCGATCACCGGCGAGACCTCCACCTACATCTTCGGCAAGGGCGGGCTGCAGGAAAGCACGGGCGAAGGCGGCGCCATCGACCAGGGCGCGCTGTTCGCCAGCATCACCCGCTACCACAAACTGGTCGAGCGCACCGACTATCTCGGCCAGGTGCTGAACCAGGCCACCCAGGCGTTGCTCGGGCGCGAGCCGGGGCCGGTGCTGCTGTCGATCCCCTACAACGTGCAGAAGGAGCCGGTCGACGACGGCGTGCTCGAACAGATCCATTTTCCCGGCAAGTCGGCGATCCGGCACACGACGCCCACCGCCGAACTCACCGGGCTGTTGCTCGCCGCGCGCAATCCGGTGATCGTCGCCGGCCACGGTTGCATCCGGGCCGGCGCGCGCGACGTCGTCGCTGCGTTCTCCGAACGCTTCAATATTCCGGTCGCCACCAGCCTCAAGGCCAAGGGCGTGGTGGCCGAGGGCACGCCGCTGTCGCTGGGCTGTCTCGGCGTGACGTCCAACGGCGACGCCTACCGCTATATTGCCGAGCACGCCGACCTGCTGATATTCCTTGGCGCCGGCTTCAACGAACGCACCAGCTACCTGTGGGATGCCAGGCTGCTGGCCAACAAGAAAATCGCCCAGGTCGACCGCGACGCCGCGCAGCTCGGCCGCGTGTTCCAGCCGGACGTGGCGATTTGCGGCGACATCCGCGCGACGATGGAAGACGTGTTCGACGTGCTGGAAGCCGACGGCATGCCGCCCAAATCCCGCGGCTTGCTCGATAGCCACCAGGCCGCTTCCGCGCAGCCGGCGGACGCGAACGTCGCTGCGCAAGCGGAACCCTTCCGCCTGATGCAGGCGTTTTTCGGCGGACTCGCCCAACGCTTCCCGCACAACGCGCTGGTGTTCGACGACAACATCGTCTTCGCGCAAAGCTGGTTCGACGTCTCCGACCGCAACCACTACTTCCCGAATTCCGGCATCTCGTCGCTCGGCCACGCGATCCCGGCGGCCATCGGCGCGCGCTGCTTCGCGAAAGACAGCCCCACCTTCGCCATCCTCGGCGACGGCGGCTTCCAGATGTGCTGCATGGAAATGATGACGGCGGTGAACTACGGCATTCCGCTCAACGTGGTGGTGATCAACAACGGCACCCTTTCCCTCATCCGCAAGAACCAGTTCCAGCTCTACGGCGAGCGCTACATCGACTGCGACTTCACCAACCCCGACTTCGGCCTGCTCGCGCAGTCGTTCGGGGTCAATCATTACCGCATCGAGAGCGAGGCCGAACTCGACGCCCTGTTCGCCGACGCCGATCTCACCGGCACGATCAACCTCATCGAAATCCTGCTCGACAAACACGTCTTCCCCCGCTACCTGTCGGCTCGCTAGCAGCCTGTCGGACTTGAAGAATCGAAGCGAAAATTCGGCTGGGCGAGGACAGCCCCAAGGGATACCGTCCCGATGGGACATAATTTTGACGATTTTGCAGGGTAATAGTCGTTTCTATTGCCCAAAAAAGCGGCGAAATATGGACCGGCCAGGCGGATTTGCAGCCGATTTCCTTCAAGCCCGACAGGCTGCTAGGGAAGCACCGATTAATTCGGCATGGCTGTCATTGCGTAGCGCAAGCAATCCAGCGTATCGATACAAGCGGGCGTTTCCGGGTTGCCCTGCTTGCCAATATTCAGGCTTTTTTGTGTTTGCCTTCTTTCCAGATTGCCCGCCATTACGGAAATGGAACTTTTCTGGTTTCACTACATTCGTAAGAGGCCCGGCAATTGCCGGCTGCTAGAATCGGGCGCCTCCGCGGAGGCGCCTAAACCCAACCTCCAACGGAATACATCATGAAATCCATCCTGCTTTCGCTGTCCGCCGCCATGCTGGCTTTTCCCCTGCTGGTGCAGGCCGCCGACCATAGCCACCACGATCATGGCGCCAGTGCTCCGCCCTCGATCCAACTCAATGCCGGCAAGAAGTGGGGCACCGACGATGCGTTGCGCCATGGCATGGGATCGATCCGCACCCTCGCTGAAAAAGCGCTGCCGGCCGCCCACGCCGGCAAGCTCACGCCTGCCGGCTACGACGCCCTGGCAAAAGATGTCAACGCGCAGATCGCGTTTGTCGTGGAGAACTGCAAGCTCGATCCCAAGGCCGATGCGCAACTCCATATCATCATCGGCGACCTGGCCAACGGTGTCGACGCGATGCAGGGGAAACAGCCCGGCCAGGATCGTGCCATGGGGGTGGTGGAAATTTCCCGCACCCTCAATACCTACGGCGAGTATTTCAACCATCCGGGCTGGCAGACCATCAAGCTGCCTCATTAAACCGGCAAAGCGGGCGTTGACGGATTTGCCGCAAGCTGCGCTACCTGGCGAGCCTCGCCAGAATCGTGCGCCGATCAAAACGGCGCACGTCTCTCGAACGCAAGCCCCTCCCCCGTCACCGGATGCACGAAGCCCAGCGCGCAGGCATGCAGCAGCAGGCGCCCGGCCATGGCGTGCACATCCGGCGGCGCGTAGAGGGCATCGCCCAGGATCGGGTGCCCCAGTTCGCACAGGTGGACGCGCAACTGGTGCGAACGGCCGGTAATGGGTTCGAGTTCAACCCGGGTGCAGGTTTCCTCGTGCCCCAGCACGCGCCAGCGGGTGAGGCTCGGCTTGCCGTGGACGTGGTCGACGATCCGCAACGGCCGGTTGGGCCAGTCGACGATGATGGGCAGGTCGATGATGCCCCAGCCTTGCGGCGGCGCTTCCAGCCGGCCGGCCACCACCGCGATGTAGCGCTTTTTCACCGTGCGCGCCGCGAATGCCCTGGAGAGTTCGCGCTGCGCCGCCGCGCCGCGCGCCATCAACATCAGCCCGGAAGTGGCCATGTCCAGCCGGTGCACGATCAGCGCGTCGGGATAGCGGGCCTGCACCCGCGCGCTCAGGCAATCCTGCTTGTCGGCGCCGCGCCCCGGCACCGCCAGCAAGCCGCTGGGCTTGTCGACCACCAGCAGGATATCGTCGGCGTAGACCACCGCCGGTTCCTGCGCAGGCGTCATCTGGCGATCAGGCCTTGGCCTGCAAACCATCCAGCAACGCGATCCCCCACGCCACGCCAAAGCCGTTAGCGTCGCTCATCACCGCGCCCAGTCCGCCCTTGCAGCTGTGTCCCGACAAATCCATGTGCAGCCACGGCGTGTCGCCGACGAAGCGCGACAGGAAGCGGGTGGCGAGGATGTGGTCGGCTTCGCCTTCCATGCTGCACTGCTTGACGTCGGCAACCGTCGAATCGAGGTTGCTGTCGTAGTCTTCCGGATAGGGGAAGACGACGATGCGTTCGCCGCTGGCCGTGGCTGCGCGCGAGGCTTGGTGTGCCAGCGCGCTGGAGGTGGCGAACACGCCGGACATGCGGCTGCCAAGCGCGTAGTGCATCGAGCCAGTGAGCGTGGCGAAGTCGGCGATGAGGTCGGGCTTGCCCCTGGCCGCCAGCGTCAGCGTGTCGGCCAGCACCATGCGGCCTTCGGCGTCGGTATGGACGACTTCGATGGTGGTACCGTTGAGCGCCGTGACCACTTCGTTCTGCCGGTAGGCCTGCGGGCTGATGTGGTTCTCCGCGAGCGCGACCCAGCCTTCCAGCGCGACCGGCAGTTTCATTTTCGACGCGGCCGCGAGGATGCCGAGCACCACCGCCGAGCCGTTCATGTCCTCGTGCATGCCCTGCATGTACTTGGCCGGCTTGAGGTTGTGGCCGCCGGTGTCGAAGCAGATGCCCTTGCCGACGAAGGCGATACGGGACTTTTGCTTTTTCCCCCTCACCCCTCGCCCCTCACCCCTCACCGGCTCGCCGCAGGTGAGCCGCACAATCGCCGCATCCTTCGCCGGTGAACCCTGCGCCACCGCGCAAAACGCCCCCGCGCCCATCTTCTTCAGCTTGTCGAAGCTGTATTCCTCGACTGTCCAGCCATATTGCCTGGCCAGCGCCTTGATGCGCTTGCGGTAGACGCCGGGGGTGAGTTCATCCGGTCCCTGCACGGTGAGGCTGCGGGTGAGGACGTTGCCTTCGGCCAGCGCCTGCATGCGGGCGAAACCATCGGCGGACTGGTGGCCAAAAAGCTGCACGGATTTGAGGACCGGATCGGTTTTGGATTTGCGCGACGGCAGCGCCACGGCGTTGACCAGCGCGGTGTAGACGGCAGCCTCCGCCGCGCGCGCCGTGAATTCCGCCTCGCCGAACACGGCCAGCGTCAGCGCCTTCGGATGCTCGGCCAGCAACAGCGCCAAAGCCTTGCGCACCTGCTCGTGGGCCTCGAAGGTGCTGGCGTCGGCCTTGAGCATGGCGTAAACGGCGAGCGTGCCGCCGGGCAGTTGCACCGCCACCGGCGACTTGGCCAGCGCGTCGATTTTGAGGCCGCGTCGCTTCATCGCGGCCTTGAGCTCAACGCTGCCCAGCACCTCGGGCAAGGACTTTGTCACCGGCAGCAGCAGCAGCGCATGGCCCGCTGTTTCGAGCGATTTTGCGGTGATTTCCTGTTTGTTTTCAGTGAGTTTAGGCAGCATGAAGGGTCCTTGTGGATGGCGTTTTTCTTGATGGTTGGCGGGGTTTGCCGGATAATTGCGCGTTTGAATTTTTCCGGCGCTGTTTCCAAGCCTGTCCACCAAGGGTAACCGAATGAAGATTGAAGACAAGAAACGCGTGCTGCGCGAAATGGTGCTGCACCGCCGTTTCGAAGAGCGCTGCTATCAGGCCTATATCGAACGCAAGATCGGCGGTTTTCTGCACCTCTATCCCGGCCAGGAAGCCTGCTGCAACGGCGTGATGGAAGCGGCGCGCCCCGGCCACGACTACGTGATCACCGGCTACCGCGACCACGTCCACGCGATCAAGTGCGGCGCTGACCCGAAGGAAGTGATGGCCGAGCTGTACGGCAAGGAAACCGGATCAAGCAAGGGGCGCGGCGGTTCGATGCACATCTTCGACGCGGCGCACCGCTTCATGGGCGGCTACGCGCTGGTCGGCGGCCCCTTCCCGCTGGCGGCCGGCATCGCCAAGGCGATCCAGCTGAAGGGCGGCGACGAAATCGCCATCTGCTTCCTCGGCGACGCCGCCAACAACCAGGGCGTGTTCCACGAAACCATGAACATGGCGGCGCTGTGGAAGCTGCCGGTGCTGTTCGTGTGCGAAAACAACCTCTATGGCATCGGCACCTCGATCGAGCGCTCCACCGCCGTGGTGCACCAGCACAAGCGCGTTGCCGCCTACAACATCCCGGCCGACGAATGCGACGGCCAGGACATCGACATCGTGTACGAGCATGCGCGCAAGGCGGTCGAACACGTGCGCGCGGGCAACGGCCCCTTTTTCCTCGAACTGATGACCTACCGCTATCGCGGCCACTCGATGTCCGACGCGCGCGGCTACCGTTCGCGCGAAGAGGAAGAAACGTGGAAGCAGCGCGACCCCATCCTCATGCTGCGCGACCGCCTGATTACGGCGGGCGCGATGACCATGGCCGACTACGAGGCGCTGGAAAAGGAAACTGACGCCTACATCGAGAACGATGTGATCAAGTTCTCCGAGGAGTCGCCCGAACCGCGCGTCGAGGATCTCGAAAAATACGTTTTCGCCGACCGCGAAACCCAATTGCCCTGGCTCACGGGCAAGGCCGCTTAAGGTTTAAGGAAAAGACAGCATGGCAAACATCATGTACTGGGAAGCGATCCAGCGCGCCCACGACGAAGAAATGGCGCGTGACCCCCTGGTCATCTGCATGGGCGAAGACATCGGCGTGGCCGGCGGCACCTACAAGGCCACCAAGGGCCTGTACGAAAAATACGGCCCGTTGCGCGTGATGGACACGCCGATTTCCGAAGGCGGCTTCACCGGCCTGGCAATCGGCGCCTCCTTCCTCGGCGTGCGCCCGATCGTCGAAATCATGTCGGTCAACTTCGCCTGGCTGGCGATGGACCAGATGTTCAACTCCGCCGCCAAGGTGCGCTACATGTCCGGCGGCCAGCTCACGGCCCCATGCGTGTTCCGCTCCGCTGGCGGCGCCGCGCACCAGCTCGGCGCGCAGCACTCGGCGCGCATGGAAAAGGTATTCATGGGCATCGCCGGCCTGCGCGTGGTGACGCCGTCCAATCCCAAACAAGCCTACGGTCTGCTGAAGTCGGCGATCCGCAGCGACGACCCGGTATTCATCAACGAACACGAACTCATGTACAACATGAAGGGCGAAGTGCCGGACGGCGAATACTTCCACCCGCTGGAAGGTTCGGACATCGCCCGCGCCGGCACCGACGTGACGCTGTTCGGCTACAACATCTCGGTGCACTGGTGCCTGAAGGCCGCCGAAATCCTCGACAAGCAATACGGCATCTCGGCCGAGGTCGTCGACCTCTATTCGCTGTCGCCGCTGGATCGCGAAGGCATCCGGAAATCGGTCAGCAAGACCCACCGCGTCGTCATCGCCGAAGAAGACGAAGCGCCGGTCGGCGTCGGCTCCGAAGTGATCGCCATCATCAACGAGGAATGCTTCTTCGAACTGGACGCAGCCCCCGTGCGCGTCCACTCGGCGCTGGTGCCGCAGCCCTACAACCACACGCTGGAAAAAGCGGCGATCCCGGATCATGAGGATGTGGTGAAGGCGGTTCTGAAGCTATTTGGCAGGGGCTAGGATCCAGGAGTTAGGGGCTAGGGATGAAGGTCAACAGCTATCGCGATTTGCTGGCCTGGCAACTGGCGATGCAATTGACTGAGCACGTCTATCGCGCCACCGGAACCTTCCCTAACAAAGAGACCTATGCACTGGCCAATCAACTTCAAAGGGCGGCTGTTTCAGTACCGTCGAACATTGCTGAAGGACATGCTCGAAGCTCGACCAAGGACTATTTGCGTTTCATCTCCATCGCCATGGGCTCGCTTGCCGAGCTTGAAACACAACTGGAACTATCAGCAAGACTGGACTATATCGATCAACCCAAATTGGGCGAATTGCTTGCAATAGCAGACGAGTTGGGAAGAATGCTCCAAGGCTTAAGAAAATCCTTGCACAGCAAGCTGGTCCTTCTTCCCTAGCCCCTAACTCCTAGCCCCTAACTCCTATGAATCACTACGCAATTACGATGCCGCAGCTCTCGGACACCATGACCGAGGGCGTGGTCGTCACCTGGGAAAAACAGCCGGGCGACCGCGTCGAGCGCGGCGACATCGTTGCCACGGTCGAGACCGACAAGGCCATCATGGACGTCGAAGTGTTCAAGGCCGGTTACCTGGCCGGCCCGCTGGCTGACGTCGGCGCGACCATCGCCGTCGGCGCCGCGCTCGGCTACATCACCGACACCGCAGGCGACGTGGCGATTGCCGCCGACGAAGTGGTGGCGGAACAGGCGCAGACCGAAATGATTCCGCACCACGCCGGCACGCCGATCGTGATGCCGCAGCTGTCGGACACCATGACCGAGGGCGTGGTCGTCACCTGGGAAAAACAGCCGGGCGATGCGATCAAGCGTGGCGATATCGTCGCCACGGTGGAAACCGACAAGGCGATCATGGATGTCGAGGTGTTCCAGGACGGCTTCCTGTCCGGTCCGATCGCCGACGTCGGCAGCGTGGTCGAAGTCGGCCACCCGATGGGCTTCATCGTCGACGACGCGGCCAAGGCCAACGACACCGGCGTCACCATCAGCGCCGACCATAAGGTCAAGGACACGCACAAGGTTGCGCCGCCTGCGGCTGACCGGCCTGCGCACATTCCCATGCCCAAGGCCGCGCCTGTGCAGATTTCCGCCGAAGGCAGCCAGCCGCCGGTGGGCCGTCCGCAGGGCCGCCAGGCCAGCCCGTATGCGCGCAAGGTCGCGGCGCAACTGGGCGTGAACCTCAGCGGAC
This sequence comes from Thiobacillus sp., assembly GCA_030692355.1. GTDB lineage: Bacteria > Pseudomonadota > Gammaproteobacteria > Burkholderiales > Thiobacillaceae > Thiobacillus. Next base: position 18,244 of record JAUYCF010000061.1, on the reverse strand, counting down.
TGGCCGGATCCGGCCCGTCGGGCGTCATCGTCGCCGCCGACGTGGCGCGTGCCCGTCCGTCGATGCAGGAAGTCGCGCACTCGCTGCCGCAGGTCGACGTACCGGGCCAGGGTCGCAAGATGACCTCGATGGAAAAGGCCGTGAGCCACGCGATGACCGCCTCGCTGACGCTGCCGACCTTCAACGTCACGATGAACATCAACACCGCCGCACTGACCGCCGCCGCGAAGGCGAAGAAGGTCTCGGTGACGGTGGCGATCGCCAAGGCCTGCTCGGTGGCGATGGCGAAATTCCCGCGCATGAACTGGGCCTACCAGCCGGTCGACAAGCTGGTCGAACGCGTGAACCACGACTTCGGCGTCGCCGTGATGTCGAACGACGGCGGCCTCGTGGTGCCGATCCTGCACGGCATCGAGAAGAAACCGCTGGAGGCGCTGCAAAGCGACTGGACGGGTCTGGTCGAGCGTGCGCGCGTGCGCAAGCTGGCGCCGTCCGAATACGCCAACCCCACTTTCACCATTTCCAACATGGGCATGCTGGGCGTGTCGCATTTCACCGCGATTCCCACCCCGGGCATCGCCGCGATCCTGGCGATCGCCGCCAATGGTCCGCAGGGCACGCCGTTTACCATCACCGGCGACCACCGCGTGCTGAACGGCGCCGACGTGGCGCTGTATCTGGCCACGCTGAAGCAGATTATCGAAGCGCCCGATGCCTGGATGGCGGGCGGCGCGGCGGCTGAAACCGTCGCCGGCACGGCCGCGACCACCAGCGCACCGGCGTCGCCCATCCCCGAAGGCAACTGGGACTTCCCGGTCGTCGTCGTCGGCGGCGGCCCCGGCGGCGAGGACTGCGCGCGCGACCTCGCCGACCACGGCATCAAGGTCATGATGGTCAACAACGAGCCCTTCCCCGGCGGCGAATGCCTGTGGCGCGGCTGCATCCCGTCCAAGGCCTGGCGCGCCGCGGCGGACGTCATCCGCAACCGCGCGCACGACGCCGAGATGGGCGTCGACGGCACCAACACGCCCAAGCTCAACTGGGAACAGGTCGAGAAGCACCGCCGCTGGGTGCAGACCAGCCGCGGCGAAATGGCGCTGAAGGCCGACAAAGGCATGAAGATCGACGTGCGCGAAGGCTACGGCGAATTCGTCGACGCCCACACGCTGAAGATCACCCCGGTCGAGGGCGAGGCCTACACCGTCAGCTTCGGCGCGGCGGTCATCGCCACCGGCGCCCCGGCCTTCGTGCCGCCGATTCCCGGCGCGCGCGAGAACCTGGCGAGCGGCGGCGTGGTCACCTCCGACACCATCTGGAACCTCGCCAAGCCGCCGAAGAAACTCGGCATCGTCGGCGGCGGCGTCATCGGCGTGGAAATGGCGCAGATCTTCCGCGACTTCGGCACCGAGGTGCTGATGCTGGAACGCCACGACCGCATCCTCGCCGAAATCGAGGAAGAAATCGGCAAGACCCTGATCGCCTCGCTGGAGAAGGAAATCACCGTCGTCACCAACGCCGACATCAAGGAAGCCAGCGGCAAGCCGGGCAAGATGAAGCTGCGCTACGCAAATAAGGAAGGCGTCGAGTCCGTGTTCGACTGCGACGTCGTCCTGATGGCCACCGGCAAGCGCCCCGACACCAGCCGCCTCAACCTCGACAAGGTCGGCGTCGAACTCGATGGCGCGGCGATCAAGGTCAACGCGCGCTGCCAGACCAGCGCCCCGCACATCTACGCGGTCGGCGACGTCATCGGCGGCTACATGCTCGCCCACACCGCCGCCACGCAGGGCCGCGTCGCCGCGTCCAACCTGCTCGGCCATGATGGCGAGTACGACCAGGACCGCGACTGCGCCGTCACCTTCTCGCGCCCGCAGGCCGGCTTCGTCGGTCTCTCCGTCGCGCAGGCCAAGGCCAAAGGCATCGATGCGGTGGAGGCCAAGATGCCGATGAGCATCGACGCCAAGGCGATGATCACCGGCGAGACCGAAGGCATGATCAAGCTCGTCGCCGACAAGGCCAGCGGCCGCATCATCGGCGTCCACTTCCTCGCCGACCACACCGACACCCTGATCGGCACTGGCGTGATGATGGTGGCGGGCGAGATGACCCTGACCCAGGTCGCCAGGGCGATCTTCCCGCACCCGACGCAGACCGAGCTGTTCGGCGAACTGGCGCGGCGGTTGTTGAATCGTCTGCGTCGGACGGCGAAGAAGTAAACCTTTGCAAGCATCAACAACAAGGGCCGCATTTGCGGCCCTTGTCATGTCCAGATGTACATTCAAGTCAGTCAATTACGGCAATACAAAAATTGACTGCCCCGTATTTGAGACTACATTTTTACTCTCAATGGTCAAATTGAACACACGAATGCAAGTATCTATCCGTGAATTGAAGGCACATTTATCGCGCTATCTGGCACAAGCTCGCCAGGGCACGGCGCTGGAAATCACCTCTCACCGACGCATCGTTGCCCGCGTAACCGGCGTTCCAGAGCCTGCCATGCCAATTCTGGGCGCACTGATTGCACGAGGTGCCGCGCAATGGGACGGCGGCAAGCCGCAGGGTGCGCACATCACGCTGACACAAGGTGGCATCCCGGTGTCGCGCATCGTTCTGGAAGATCGCGGATAAGCATAGGTGATTCTGTTTCTCGATACTTCCGCGCTGGTCAAGCTGTACATCGTTGAAGCAGACAGTCCGGCCGTCCACGAAGCGGTAGCCCGCGCGGAAACCGTAGGGGTATGCCGCATTGCCTGGGTGGAAGCGTGCGCCGCGCTAGCGCGGCGCGCGCGCGAGGTACCCGCCGACGAGGCCGCGATCATAGCGGCACGCCAGGCTTTGGCGCAGGACTGACCACATTTCTTCATCGTCGAGGTCACGCAGCCGGTCGTCGAGCGTGCGGGAGAATTTGCCGATACCTTCGCGCTGTGCGGTTACGACAGCGTGCAACTTGCCGCCGCCTGCGAGATTCTGGCCGTCGCACCCGGCGAGGTCGCACTCAGCAGCTTCGACAACCGGCTCAACAAAGCCGCCAGGGTTTTGGGGCTCGACGTTTCCTGATCGGCATCGGCGTGATGATCTGCCGGCAGCCTGTCAATGCTACGGATATAGACCTGACCCCGTCGATGTGCTATTGACGGAGGGGGCTAATGGGTGACCCCGTCGATGTGTGACCCCGTCGATGTGGATATAGACCTGCCCCCACGATTACACGGGAGCTTTATGGCGGCGCCGAGGACTTCCTGATGCGAGATCGGCGATTGACTCAGGCCGCCAGAGTCGAAGACACTCCCGAATGTCGCGTTGGATTTCCTATCCTTCGCCAGCTGTTCAACACCTTCGTCACCCTGTTTCGCTGATCCGGCCCAGGGGGAATTCGGCTAAGCTGAATCTGTACACTTCATGTTATGCAGGAGTTTCACCATGACTCGCTCTTTACTTTTTGCTGCCGCATTGTGCCTCGCGGCAAGCGGCACCTGCGCAGCGGATTCGGCACGCGCCCAGGCCATCGTCACCAACAAGTGCCAGCTGTGCCACGGCATGGAGGGCGAAAGCTCCAATGCCATTTATCCGCGCCTCGCCGGCCAGAATGCCGCCTACATAGCCAAGCAGCTGGCCGACTTCAAGAGCGGCCGGCGCAAGGGCACCATGAATGAAATGGCTGCCGATCTCACCGAGGCCGAGATGGCCGCACTGGGTCAATACTTCGGCAGCAAGCCGCCGCAGGCCCATCGCGTCTCCGACCCCGACCTGGCTGGCGTAGGCAAGTACATCTATCACAACGGCAACAAATGGTCGGGCGTCGCCGACTGCGCCTCCTGCCACGGCCCGGACGGTGCAGGCACCGACAATCTGCCGCGCATCGCTGGTCAGCACATGCGTTATCTGGTCACCCAGTTGCAGGACTTCACCAGCCGCGAACGCACCAACGACAATGCCATCATGCATTCCATCGCCTCCAAGCTCACTGAGATGGAGATCGAGGCGGTGGCGCGCTACCTGAGCGGGAAATAGGAAAAACAGTTTCGAGTTTCGACAAAAGCGGAGATGGCATGAAGGTATTGGTCAATTTGCAGGTGGTGCCCATCGGCACCGGATAAACCGTGGCCCCAATGCTGCTCTGGCAAGAACCGGCTGGCCGGATGTCGTGTTCGCATTCCACGGCGGCGAGGAAATCGGCCCGCGCATGCTCGCCCGATTGGCGAAGCACTCCGGCCTCAAGCCCGAGGATTTGCAATCCTTGTTGCGTTCGCCCCAACACCAAAGAAACGCCAAGAAATTCAGGAATACCGATGAGCATCGATGCCAAAGCGATGATCACCGGCGAGACCGAAAGCATGATCAAGCTCGTCGCCGACAAGGCCAGCAGCCGCATCATCGGCATGCACCACCTCGCCGCCCCGTCACCCGGATCGGCATCGGAGTGATGTCTGCCGGCAGCCTGCTAATGCTACGGATATAGACCTGACCCCACGATTCGAACACCTGACCCCACGATTCAGACTACGCCGCGCGGTGTTGCTCCACGTACTCGCGCAGGGCTTCATCCATGCGCGATTGCCAGCCCGCCCCCGTGGATTTGAAATACGCCACAACCTCGGGGCTGTAGCGCACCGAAACCAGCAACTTCTTGTTGTCCGACTTGGGGCGGCCACGCAGCGTGCGCAAGGGCACCATTTCTTTCAACTGCTTTGGCGTGAGCGGTTGCGCATCCGGGTCGCTGCGGGCAGCGGCGGTGATCGCCTTGTCTTCTTCCACAGTGGGCATCGCCACGGCAGGACGCTTAGAACCTTTGGACATAATGTTTCACCTCGCGACGATTGGCACGGCGCAGGCTGATGATCCTTCTCGCCCTGCCGCGATCAACAAAGGCCACGTAGTAGAGGGCACCGGTTTTTGGCGCGAGCGCGACCATGCGCGCCTCGCCGTATTCGATCCGTTCATCCACCCACACCAGCGCGGCTTCCCAATCGAGTTCGGCCGCCATTGCCAGCGAAACGCCATGCTTGTCCTGGTTCGCCAAGTCCTTGGCCGGATCGAACTCGATGTGCTCGAGTTTAATGTAGCTACATTAAATTGGCTAGTCAAGCCGGGCTAGCGCCGCTAGCAAGCACGATGGGGGTCTTCCGAGGCTCAGGGAATTACCATGCCTGGGGGCAATATATTCAATTCCCACAGTGTGGTGGAAGGTAACCGCATCAGTTCAATCACCTCACCCAGTACACCAATAGCGAGAATGGCTGAAGATGGGGCGGCCATTTACCTTGCCAGAGCTTCCTCAGCCAGGTTACCGCCATCAGATTCCACGACGTTCCCAACCCCGCTCTTCCCGGTCGATTCCGGCCATCTGGGGAATACCCGTTTCAACAGGAAGTTCCGGGCACCCGAAAAGGCCCGGATTTGCCCTGGACCTGCCGAACCGTTCCAAGCTGTAAGACTGCGTGCGCAATGTTTGCGCACGCAATCGCCTTCCCTATCCCAGCGCGGACAGCGGCACGCGCGCGTCGCCGCTGCGCGCGCTGCCGCTGTCGATTTGCTCTGCTTCGATCGGTTCGAGCGGATCGGCGCCGAGGGTACCGATGAAGTTGCGCCACGCGTCGGGATGCGCCAGGGCGTCGAGTTGCGCCTGCGCATAGGCGATGCGGGGGCCGAGGTCGAGGCGTTGCGCTTCGTCGGCGTTGTGCGGGTTTTGCTGGAAGCGCAGCAGTTCGTCGAGGTTGCGCCGCCACAGCGCGAGGTCGCGCTCACGCTTGATCTGCAGACGCTGTCGGTACCAGCCGGACGCGAGCAGCGCCTCGCGGGTGAACAGGGCGCGGATCTGCGGCGCGTGCACGTCCAGGCCCTGGTAATTCCCGTACGCCATGATGGCGAGCAGGGCCTTCAGCGGCGGGCAGGCTTCCTCAATGCTGCCGTCCTCGAAATAGCGCCGTGCCACCCGCTCCTGCGCTTCGACGATGTTGTGCACGCCGTCGGCGAAGCTCGGCCGGTCCTGGGTTTCCGGCTTGAGGATGGCTTCGGTGAAGACCGCGCGCGGATTGTCGAAGATCTTGCCCATGAAGTGGGCGACGAAGCGTTCGGTGATGCGATAGCCAAGCCGGCTCGCCAGCACGCGTTTGCCGTCGAAGTCGAAATCGTCGAGCGCTTCCATGTAGCCCTGGTCGATGAGCCAGGCCGCCTTGCGCTGCTCGGGATACAGGCGCGCCCAGATTTCCGGCACCAGGAGGCTGATGTCGTGATCGACCCGCACCTGGGCGCCGACGTGGCCGGCCGAGGTGGAGAAGCCGTCATGCCCGGTGATGATCATCGACACCAGGGCGTTGTTGAGGTCGGCCGTGGGGTGCAGCGCGTTGAACGGCCCCTTGGTGAGCGCGCCTTCCGAGCCCGCGCCGGTGGTCGAGGGCGACTTGCCGGTGAGGGAACAGATGTAGTCCATGAACAGTTCCGGCAGGGCCTGGTAATGGATCGGGTTGTATACCGCCAGGGAGCGGATTCCCGCCTCGGGCGGGTTGTTGCGCCGTCCGGACAGCACTGCGTCGACGCTGATGCACACTGGCGCTGCGGCCGCCAGCTTGCGGTGGAAGCGCATGCCCATCTCCGCCGCGTATTTGCGGATCGGATTGGCAATGTCGGGACGAACCTGCAGATAGCGCGGATTCTTCGACGGCTTGCCGTCGACCAGGCGCGGGCGCGCGGACGACACGACGGTCTGTCCGGCCTGCGCGGCCGCCGTCAGCAGGTCGCGCATCGGCGGCGTGTAGGCGTGCAGTCGCATGACGTTGTCGACTTCCGCGGCCAGCGTGTCGCCGCTCAAGGGCTCGAAGTTGGCGATGAAGTTGCCGGGCAGGGCCATGTCGGTCTCGGTCTGCTTGTCGTAGCCGGGGATGACCGCGTCGTCCGGGCGCTGGAACAGGCGCAGCTCGCAGTTGTGCGTCAGCTTGACGCTGCCGGCCGGGTCCAGCCCCGGCTTGCAGCCGTTGAGCCAGGCCACCGGCGCGACCACCGAGGCGGTGATGTCGTCTTCCATCTGCACCTTTTCGGCGGGGATGAAATCCTGGCGTAGCTTGAAGGTCCGCCACTGCCCGTCGGTATCGAAGCCCACGCGCAGGTAGCTGGCGACGATGCGGCGGCCGAACATCTTCAGTTCGTGGCCGGGCGCGCCGTCCACCACGTCGACCGCGAGCTGCTCATCCCAGTGATCGCCCCATTCCGGGCGGTGGAAGCGCTTGATCAGGAACACCAGCGCCAGGATGCGCGGCGGGATGCTGTCGAGCCAGGCGTTGTAGGCGTCGGTGTGGCTGGATGAAGGCGTCAGCAACTTGATCACCGAACCGAGGCTGCGTTCCATGGAGAGCGGCTTGCGCGTGGGGTCGCGGTCCTCGTGCTCGAATCCGGGGCGGAAGCGGTGGGTGTAATCGTGCCCGAGGATGCTGCGCACCCATTCCTGGTCGCGGTCGAGGTCGTCGATGAACAGCGGGCCGTAGATGACCGCGTCCTCGAGCGACTTGGAAATTTCCGACTTGCCGCCGCCGGAGACCGTGCACGGCTTGTGGCAGAACGTGCCTTCGGGCTCGATCCCGACCAGGCGCCAGGACGGCGCGCCCGGGTGCTGGCGCATCTCCACCTTGTAGCCGTTGGGCTGCATGTAGATCTTGCCCGGCATGAGGCGGATCTGGCAGGTCCGGCCTTCCTGTTCCCAGGTGATGCTCTGCGCATTGAGATCGAAACGCACGTCCTGCGGAACGTAGACGATGTCGGGATAGTTGACGTCGAGCGCGTGGCCCTCCGGCATCAGCCGCATGCACTCGCCATAGCGCGCCAGCAGATCCGGGAACGAATAGCCCGGCTCGCGCGCCCGGCTGTCGACGCCGTATTCCTCGCCGTGGTTGCGGCACTGGAACAGCAGGGCGCCGCCGGCGTGTTCCTCCTCGGCCAGGCCGTAGAGGTTGGCGGCAAAGCTGATCTGGGTCTTGACCTCTTTCTTGCAATAGCCGAAGTAGTTGTCGGCCAGAATGGTGACCATCACGCCGCTGGCGTCGCGCGCGGTGAGCTTGAACGCCTGGCCGTCGTTGTAGCGCTCGTCGGGATCCTTCCAGCACATGCCCTCGCGGCGCTGGCGCTCGGTCGCGTCATCCTGGTGCGGCAGGCCCAGTTCGCGCTTGGTCAGCGTGACCAGGTGCGGAGCGAGCACCACGCAGCCGGTGTGCCCGCTCCAGTGTTCCACGTCGAGTGCGGCGTCGTGTTCCGGCAGATAGGGATTGCCGCCGTTGCCGAAGATGCTCTCGACGAAATCCAGGTTGCTGACCAGGTTGCCGGGTGCGAAGAAGCGGATTTCCATGCTCTTCTCCGGCGCCACGCCAGGGATGGCCGGACAGATCACCGGGCGCAGCAGCAGCGAGACGAACATGCGCGCGGATTCGGGCTGGTTGACGGCATAGGGCAGCGTCAGCAGTTCGACGGGGGGATTGAAGGCGTGCTTGAGCATGCGCGCGAACACTTCGCGCGGCACCGCCTTCTTGTCGCCGGGAATCGGCAGGCCGCCTTCGCCGATATGAAACAGGCCCTGGGTGGTGCGGCGATCGCTGGCCGGATTGTGCAGCACACCCTGGCGCACCCGGTAGCTGGAAACGATTTCCGAGCGGAACACGTCCGCGTCGGCCGCCAGCGACAGCTCGCGCGCCAGCCCCTGGTGGTCGAGGATGAAGCTTTGCCCCGGCAGATGCGGCATCTCGTCCACCCCGGCCAGGTAGCGTTCGAGGAAGTCCTGGATGCGGCGGTCGGGCGGACACAGATAGCCCGAAAGCAGCCAGTTCTTGGCGCGGTAGGCCATCAGCAGGTCGTGCGCCACGTCCATGAAGCCGTCGCTTTCCTGCCCATGCACGAACGGCTGGCCGGATGAGGCCAGCTTGAGGTTGATATACAGGCGCAGGTTGTCCTGCTGGCGCTGCGCGTCACTCGCCGGGACCGGGCCCGAAATGTCGGTTCTGTTCATGCGTGTTTCCTAAATACGCCAAGCGCCATCAGTTGAACCCGCCATGATAAACGCTCAGGGCAATGCAGGACTCCATCGGCGGCCGAATGAGGCGCCAGTGCAGGCGTCAAAGCGTCCAATTTCAGTAGGTTCGACAAGCGCTCCCCGAAAAAAACAGCCACTTTTCCGGTGGCCGCCTTTGACAAGCCGGTTTACGGCGTTCGCATGCCTCAGCCGAACAAGCCCTTGAAGAACAGGCGGATGCCGTCCCACATGCGGCGGAAAAAACCGCCTTCCTCGACCGCTTCGAGCGCGACCAGCGGCGCCTGCATGACGACCTTGCCGTCGCCGCCGACCAGTTCGATGCGTCCCAGCGGCGCGCCGGCGACGACGGGCGCCACCACCTCGCCCTCGGCCAGCACGATGCGCGTCTGGGCTTCGCCGCTGGTGCGCTTGGGCAGCACGGCGGCGAAGTCGGACGCGACGCCGGCCTTGAGCGTGCGCGCGGCGCCCTTCCAGACGGCCACGGACTGCACCGTTTCGCCCTGTTTGAAAAAGGTCTTGCTGTCGAAGAAATTGAAGCCGTAGGTCAGCAGCCTGGCGGCCTCGGTCGCCCGCGCGACTTCACTGTTGGCGCCGAACACGGAGGCAATCAGGCGCTGACCGTCGCGCTTGCTGGAAGCCACCAGACAGTAGCCGGCCTCCTCGGTGTGGCCGGTTTTCAGGCCGTCGACGCTCGGGTCGCGCCACAACAGCAGATTGCGGTTCGGCTGCTTGATGCCGCTCCAGACGAATTCCTTTTCGGCATACATCGCGTAGTGCTCGGGGTCCTCGATGATGATGGCGCGCGCGAGCCTGGCCATGTCGAGCGCGCTCGAATAATGGCCTTCGGCCGGCCAGCCGGTGGCGTTGACGAAACGGGTGTCGGCCAGGCCCAGGCGCTTCGCTTCCTGGTTCATCATGGCGGCGAAGGTGTCCTCGCCGCCGGCGAGATGCTCGGCCAGCGCGATGCTGGCGTCGTTGCCCGACTGCACGATGATGCCGCGCAGCAGGTCTTTCACCGTAATCTGGTCACCAACCTTGACGAACATTTTCGAGCCGCCCATGCGCCAGGCTTTTTCGCTGATGGTGACGAGATCGCTCTCCTTGACCTTGCCGCGCTGCAGTTCCATTGCGGCGACGTGCGAGGTCATCAGCTTGGTGAGGCTGGCGGGGGGCAGGCGCGTCGCGCCCTGATGGTCGACCAGCACGCTGCCGCTGGCGGCATCGATCAGCACCCAGGATTTGGCCGCCAGTTGCGGCGGCGGGGGCACGGCGCTCCAGGCGGCCGGCGCTATCAATACACTGAAAATCAATACGAGTCGCTGCAGGAAATACGGGGATGTCATGGATTTGTGGGGTCGTAGAGGAAACAAAAGATCAGCAATGAAACCGACAGACACGCATTGGCGCGTGCAAGTTCAGCATAACACCGCCGCGCGCCCTGCGGCAGCCTGACGGGGTGCCCTGTTAAACTCACCCATCTTAACGACCGCCCCGCTATCCTATGGCCGCGCCTGAAACCCACCGCCTCACCCGCCAGATCGTCATTGCGATGCTCGCGGGCATCGTGCTCGGCGTTGCGATCAACCTGCTGGGCGCGGCGCCCTGGATGCAGAATTTCGTGGTGGACGGGCTGCTGCACGTGGTCGGCGCGGTCTTCGTGGCGGCGCTGAAGATGATGGTGGTGCCGCTGGTGCTGGTGTCGCTGGTGGTGGGCGTCACAGCCCTGTCGGACCTGAAGGCGCTGGGCCGCATTGGCGGCAAGGCGCTGGGACTGTATCTGGCAACCACCGCGATCGCCATCACCATCGCCCTGACGCTGGCCGGCGTCGTCGGCCCTGGGCAGGGCTTCGACGCCGGCACGACGACGGCCGGTTTTTCCGGCAAGGAAGCGCCGCCGCTGACCCAGGTGCTGATCGACCTGGTGCCGTCCAACCCGGTGGCGGCGATGGCCGAAGGCAACATGCTGCAGGTCATCGTGTTCGCGCTGCTGCTCGGCATTGCGATCACGATGTCGGGCGCGCGCGGCTCGCACGTGCTGAACCTGTTCACCGACCTCAACGTGGTCATCATGCACATGGTCGAATGGATCATGCGGCTGGCCCCCTACGGCGTGTTCGCGCTAATCACCCGCAGCTTCGCCACCCAGGGTCTGGACCTGCTGCTGCCGCTGGCGGCCTATTTCCTGACGCTCACCGCCGCGCTGGCGATCCAGCTGTTCGGCACCTATCCGCTGCTGCTGAAGAGCCTCGCCGGGCTGAACCCGGTGACCTTCCTGAAGAAGATGCGCGACCCGGCGGCGTTCGCGTTTTCCACCGCGAGCTCCGGCGCCACCATCCCGGTGACGCTGCACACGGTGGAAAAGAAAATGGGCGTGAAGAACAGCGTCGCCTCCTTCAGCGTGCCGCTGGGCGCCACCATCAACATGGACGGCACTGCCATGATGCAGGGCGTGGCCACGGTGTTCATCGCCAACGTCTACGGCGTCGATCTCTCGCTCACCGACTACCTGCTGGTGGTGCTGACCGCCACGCTGGCCTCGGTCGGCACCGCCGCGATCCCGGCAGTCGGCCTGGTGACGCTGACCATGGTGCTGGGCCAGGTCGGCCTGCCGGTCGAGGGCATCGCGCTCATCATCGGCGTCGACCGCCTGCTCGACATGATGCGCACCACGGTCAACGTTACCGGCGACTGCGCGGTGAGCTGCATCGTCGCCAGGAGCGAGAACGCGCTCGACCAGGCCGTGTTCGACGACCCGGACGCGGGCTCGGTCGAAGACGCCACCCGCCACGCCCTTCCCGCCCACCCGGCTGCCTGAACCATGCTCTATCCGCTGCTCCGCCCCGCCCTCTTCTCGCTCGACCCCGAGGACGCGCACCGCTTCACCCTTGCCAGTCTCGACATCGCGCACCGGATAGGCCTGCTGGGCCTGCTGCCGCGCGCCACCGGCAAGCCGGTGCAGGTGATGGGCATCGACTTCCCCAATCCGGTGGGCCTGGCGGCCGGGCTCGACAAGGACGGTGCGCACATCGACGCGCTGGGCGCGCTCGGCTTCGGCTTCATCGAGATCGGCACGGTGACGCCACGGCCGCAGCCGGGCAACCCGCAGCCACGCATGTTCCGCCTGCCGCAGGCCGAAGCGATCATCAACCGCATGGGCTTCAACAACCTCGGCGTCGACAATCTGGTGAAGAACGTCGCGGCCAGCGGCTTCACCGGCGTGCTCGGCATCAACATCGGCAAGAACAAGGACACGCCGAACGAGCACGCGGTCGACGACTACCTGGCCTGCCTCGACAAGGTCTACGCGCACGCCCGCTACGTGACGGTGAACATCTCCTCGCCCAACACGCAGGGCCTGCGCGAACTGCAGAAGGACGAGGCACTCGATTCGCTGCTGTCGGCGATCAAGCTGCGCCAATCCGTGCTCGCGCAGCAGCACGGCAAATACGTGCCGATCGCGCTGAAGATCGCGCCCGATCTCGACGACGCGCAGATCGCTGCGATTGCCGCGCTGTTGATGATGCACCGCATCGACGCCGTGATCGCCACCAACACCACTCTCGCGCGCGACGCCGTCGCCGGCCTGCCGAATGCCGGGGAAGCCGGCGGACTGTCCGGCGCGCCGGTGCGCGATGCGTCGACGCGGGTCATTCGCGCGCTGGCGCATCATCTGAAGAACGAAGTGCCGATCGTCGGCGTCGGCGGGATTCTTTCCGGCGCCGACGCGCAGGAAAAAATCACCGCCGGCGCCTCGCTGGTGCAGCTATACACCGGCCTGATCTATCGCGGCCCGGCGCTGGTGCGCGAATGCATCCGCGTATTGAATTAAGCCCAGATTGTCCATTAGCCGATTTGTGGCTCGTAGGGTGCGCCGCGCGCACCATGGAGCATGGGCCGGTGCGCACGGCGCACCCTACTGAGCCTCGCCCCCGATCGCACCCTCATCGTGTGCCTGATGGACAATCCGGGTTAAGTAAAACAACACCGCCCAAAACTCAAAACCATCTGGCTGCCAGCCGATGCGTATGGGTAAGGCTTGAAATTTCAAATCCCCAAGGCCAGCACGTCTCCAAAATTCTCCCCTCCCATTCCGGCATCAACCCAATCGCTTTTCATGCTGCTTTTTAGCATGATCGTGCTAAAGTTTAGCCATGTCGATTGCAAACGCCCTATTTACGAATAGCCAGGCCCGAGTATTGCGCTGGCTATTCGGCCACCCCGAACGGAGCTTCCACTTGAGCGAGCTGCGCCGTTTGACCGGCCTTGCCAGCGCCTCCCTGCAGCGCGAACTGAACCGGCTGGCCGAGACGGGGCTGATCCATAGCGAGCGGGTCGGCAACCTGCGCCGCTTTCAGGCAAACCCGCAAAGCCCGGTATTCCACGAACTCATCGCCCTTACCCGCAAGACCCTGGGCATCGAGCCGATGTTGCGCGAGGCCCTGCAGCCGATGGAATCCCGTCTGCGGGTTGCATTTGTTTACGGTTCCGTGGCCAAACAAACCGACACCGCGCAAAGCGATATCGATCTCATGCTCGTAGGCGAGCAACTGCGGCTGTCTGACGTGCTCGATTTACTGATCCCGCTGGAAACCGAACTCGGCCGCAAAATCAATCCCGCCTGCTACACTCCGGCGGAGTTCGAGCGTCGTCGCGCGGAGGCTGACTCCTTCGTCAACCGCGTGCTTGCACAACCCATCCTGCCATTGATAGGAAACATCCTTGAGCCTGGCCGCACTGGATAACCTGGCACGAATCGGACAAATCAAGCCCGAGCCCCGCAATGCATCGGAAGTCCGGCGTATGCAGGCAATGGCGCAGACCCGCCTGAACGACGCCCGGCTCGACAACCTGTCCCCCGAAGGCCGCTTCACCAGCGCCTACAATGCCGCCCACGCCGCCGCCCTGGCCGCACTGCGCTGGCACGGCTACCGCAGCGAAAACCGCTACACCGTATTTCAATGCCTTGAATACACGCTCGGCTGGCCGGCTGCCCGCTGGCGTGTGCTCGATGCCGCGCATCGCAAGCGCAACCTGGCGGAACATGAAGGATTTCTGGAAGTTGAAGAATCCGACATCGCCGAGTTGTGCGCACTGGTATCCGACTTGATCGATGATGCGGCCCGCCTGACGAACGCCATTACTCGGCAACCCTGACCAGGAAAAACCGCCCATGCCCGCCCCCGCCGAACTCCTCGCACTCGTCGACCGCTTCCGCGAACAGCTGCACGAACAGCTCGCCGCCGCGAAGACGGCGCACGACAAGACGCTGATCCAGCGCCAGATCGACGCCACCGACCGCCAGCTCGATGCGCTGGCGTATGCGCTTTACGGCCTGACCGACGAGGAAATCCGCATGGTTGACGCGGCCAAAGCACCGGCATGAGCCGGCAGAACACGCAGTGGCCCCATCCGTCCCCAGAAACAGAAGCTCGATCGAGGCAATCCAGGTCATGCACATCGGCATTCCCAAGGAAATCAAGAATCACGAATACCGGGTGGCGCTCACCCCCGAGGGCGCGCGCGACCTGACCCAGGCCGGCCACGCGGTCAGCGTCGAATCCGGCGCTGGCGCTGGAGCGGGGTTCGGCGACGAGGCCTACCGCGCCGCCGGTGCGGTCATCGTCGCAACGCCTGACGAAGCCTTTGCCGCCGATCTGGTGGCCAAGGTGAAGGAACCCCAGCCGGCCGAACTGGCCCTGCTGCGCGGCGGGCAGTTGCTCTTCTGCTACCTGCATCTGGCCGCCGCGCCGGAACTGGCGCGCGAACTGATGGCGCGGGGCGTGACGGCGATTGCCTACGAAACCGTGACCTGGCCTGCCGGCGGCCTGCCGCTGCTGCAGCCGATGTCCGACATCGCCGGGCGGCTGGCGCCGCAGATGGGCGCGCTGGGACTGCACACGTCGCACGGCGGCAGCGGCAAGCTGATCAGCGGCATGCCCGGCGTCCCCCCCGCGCACGTGCTCGTCATCGGCGCCGGCGTGGTCGGCATGAGCGCCGTGCGCACCGCCGCCGGGCTGGGCGCGCGCGTCACCCTGATCGACCGCCAGGCCGACAAGCTCGCCCGCGCCGAAGCGCTGTTCGGCGCGCGAATTGAAACACGGTTTTCCTCAGTGGACGCGATCGCCGACAGCCTGACGCACGCCGACATCGTCATCGGCGCCGCACAGATTCCCGGCCGCCACGCACCGCGCCTGATCGACCGCCAATCGCTGCAGCGGATGCCGCCGGGCTCGGTGCTGGTGGACGTCGCCATCGACCAGGGCGGCATCGCGGAAACCTCGCGCCCCACCACCCACAGCAATCCGTTCTTCGTGGCCGAAGGCATCGTCCACTACTGCGTCACCAACATGCCCGGCGCCGTCGCCCGCACCGCCACCGAGGCGCTCACCCACGCCACCCTGCCCTACGTGCAGGCACTTGCGGCGCAGGGCCTCGCCGCGCTGGACGCCGACGCCGGGCTCAAACAAGGCCTGCAGGTCCACACCGGGGAAATCACCCACGCCGGGCTGGCGCAGGATCTTGGATTCGGCATGCAGGGCGCATCGCAGCTTCGGCCCGGGGGTGGGCCTCCTGCAATAAGTGCCGCGGCTTGCGCTACACTGACCGTCACTCCCGATTCGTTTTAAGACCATGAATTTCACCCCCCACAACGCACTGGAAGAACAGCTCGCCGCCGTCCACGCCGGCACGCTCGACCCCGAAACCTTCGTGCTGCAACTGGTGAGCCAGCAGCTGTTCATGCCGGTACGCGACGAAAAGAACCCCATCCAGGGCTTCCAGCGCTCGACCCAGGCCGAGCCGTTGATCATCGAAGACGAGGACGGTGAGCGCGTGCTGGTCGTCTTCACCAGCCCCGAGCGCGCCAAGCCGTTTGTCGAGCACTACCCCGATTTTTCGGGCGGCCTCTTGACCGAGTTTTCCTGGCTGCTGCGCCGCATCGGCGGCGGCGTGCCGATCGCGCTCAATCCGGGCTGGGACATCGGCATGGATCTCGACGCCGACATGGTCGGCCAGCTGCTCGCACAGCTTCCCCCCGAACACCCGGTCTGACCCCTGCTGCCCACGCCATGCTGCACGATCGCGCCCTTGCCGCTTTCCGTTCCGCCCTCGGCAACGAACGCGTGTTCGACGACGACGCCACCCGCGCGCTCTACGCCTGCGACGAGACCCCGCGCCGGGTCGAACCCGACGCCGTGCTGTTCCCTTCGTCGCACGATGATGTGGTGGCGCTGGCGCGCATCGCCCTCGAACACCGCATTGCGCTGACCCTGCGCGGCGCCGGCTCCGGCAACGTCGGCGGCGCCCTGCCCGCGCCCGGCAGCGTGGTCGTCAGCTTCGAATGCATGCGGCGCGTGCTCGAATTCGACCCCGCCAACCGCCTCATCGTGGTGGAGGCCGGTGTGGTTACCGACGACATCGACCGCATCGCGCGCAGCGCCGGCCTGTTCTACCCGCCCGACCCTGGCAGCAGCGCGTATTGCCGTATCGGCGGCAACCTCGCGATGAATGCCGGCGGGCCGCGCGCCGTCAAGTACGGCGTCACCCGCGATTACGTGCTGGGGCTGCGCGCCGTCACCGGCGACGGCCGCGAAATCCGCACCGGCTGCCGCACCACCAAGGGCGTCACCGGCTACGACCTCACCCGCCTGCTGGTCGGCTCCGGCGGCACCCTCGCGCTCGTCACCGAAGCCACCCTGAAGCTGCTGCCCGCGCCGGAGGCCGTCGCCACCCTGCGTGTGTGTTTCGCCAGCACCCGCGACGCGCTCGACGCGGTGAGCCGCGTCATGCACCAGTCCGTCGTGCCCTGCGCGCTCGAATTCATGGATCACCGTTCGATCGACGCCATCCGCCCGACCGGCACGGCGGACGACCTGCCGCCCGACACCCAGGCGCTGCTGATGGTCGAGGCCGACGGCGCCGTAGAGGACCTGCCGCGCCAGATCGCCGCGCTGAAGCAGGCGCTCGGCGGCGCCGGCCTGCTCGAAATCAGGAGCGGCTTCGAGCGCGACGCCATCGCGCAACTGTGGGCCGCACGCAAATCGCTGTCGCACGCGGTCAAGCAGATCGCCCCGCTCAAGATCAACGAGGACGTGGTGGTGCCGGTGTCGCAACTCGCCGACTTCGTCGACTTCATCGACCACACCGCGCTCGCGCAAAATCTGGCGGTGGTTTCGTTCGGCCACGCCGGCAACGGCAACCTGCACGTCAACCTGATGGTACATCCCGACGACGCCGACGAAATGGAACGCGCCCGTCTGGCGCACGAAGCCATCCTGCTGCGCGTGCTGGCACTGGGCGGCACCCTGTCGGGCGAACACGGCATCGGCACCGAAAAGCGCCGCTTCGTCCCGCTGGAAATCGAACCGGCCACGCTGGCCATCATGCGCAGCATCAAGCAGCAATTCGATCCGCACGGCCTGCTCAACCCGGGCAAACTTTTTCCCGATTGAAATGAATTGAAATGACCGCAGAGGCTTTACAAAAACGCAAGGCCTCTATAGAATGCGCGGCTTCGTTGGGGGTATAGCTCAGCTGGGAGAGCGCTTGCATGGCATGCAAGAGGTCAGCGGTTCGATCCCGCTTACCTCCACCAACTTACAGGATGCACCGATGCACAAGCTTGGCGTCATCACCACGCTGCTGGGGTTGATACTGAGTGTCGTCGGACTGGTTGTTGGATTTTGGAAAATGCTGAATGGCAGTGAGAACGCCGAAGTCTGGCTCTCGCTGGTACCATTGGGTTTCGTCGGATTGTTGCTCGGCGTCACCCTGACACAGCTTTCCGATAAACGTTGACGACGCAAGTCGTGTAGTAAAAATGACGGTTCACACCGTCGTCCGGGTCCCCATCGTCTAGAGGCCTAGGACACTACCCTTTCACGGTAGGTACCGGGGTTCGAATCCCCGTGGGGTCGCCAGAAAATGAAACGAGCCACTAACCCGCAAGGTTAGTGGCTTTTTTCATGCTCACGAATTTGCCAGACTGCCCGACGCATCCGGGCATCCCAGCGCTGGATAAAACAGCATTTGCAGCCGTGACGTCAAGCCGGACGGGGGCTGATGAGCGCGATCAAGCGGAACTGTGCTTCATGCCCGGTGTCAATTATCTTGACCGGTCGGCGTCAATTATCCTGGCCGGTGGAAGCGAGGCATGTTTGGTTTAGCCTTTCGTTTTTGCCGTTGGTTTTTTGCTCTGCTCAGACGGGGCGCGCCCCGTCTGAGCAGAGCGGC
>JAUYCF010000023.1 GCA_030692355.1 Thiobacillus sp. | reverse complement strand
CAAATCGAAGACAACCCACACCAAGAAGCGCCCCGACTTTCAGGCGTTCATGGAAGAGTTGGTCATCGATATTCCAGACGATCGGCAGATTCACGTCATCCTCGATAATTACTGCACGCACAAGAAAAACCATGACTGGCTAGCCAGGCACCCCAATGTTCGCTTTCACTTCACCCCCACTTCGGCCAGTTGGCTCAACCAAGTGGAAATCTGGTTCGGCATTTTTGCGCGCAAGCCCCTCAGCGGCGCAAGCTTTGCCAGCATCGAGCAACTGGTTCAGGCCATCGAGGCGTTCATCGCTTCCTGCAACCAATCCGCCTCTCCCTTCGTCTGGCGCAAGCGCGAGGTCAAAGGATCGCGACTCGGAAATACAATTGTTAATTTATGCAATTAAACACTAGTTCGGGATTTCCCGGCACGCCACAAGCGCCGGGTCGTCGAAATGGTCGATCAGGATGCGCTTGACCCGCAACTGCCAGAGGCGGCCGAATTCGGTTGCTTCTGCGGCGCTTGCCGTGTCCGCAAGCAGTTTTGGCATCAGCTTCTGCAGTTCGGGTGGGGCAGGCACGACTTCAGGATGGCAGGCGACCGCCACGCGCGCGCCCGAATCGATCCGCGTGAAGCAGAGTTCGGCGTCGATTGCGGCCGCGAATAGCAGCAGATTGCGGCGGCTGAAGCGGCCCGCCAATCCCTTGAACCCGCCTTCGCCTGCTGCGCCGGTGAGCAGGCTGGCCACGGCGGCGGTGACGCCGGTAACCCCATCCGTCTGCGCGGCGCTCAGTTCGACCCGGATGCCGCCGCGCTCGGGAAGTCCGTCCGGATAAAGCCTCGCCAGCGCCTTGAGGGTCATGAGGTAGGCGCCCGCCACGGTGGGGCAGGAATGTCCGGTGAGCTTGACCGCGTCGGTGTAGCCGTATTCGATCCGGCCGTTTTCGGCGGCGCCGAGCAGTTCGGCCAGGGAGTCGTGCAGGGTGAGGTGGGGCACGGCAGCAAAAAATTCCGGAAAGCTCATGATGGATTCCTTTTTGAACCTAGAAACTGCAGTTGGACGCGCCCGAGGGTGGGTCTGATCGGGTGTCTGCCGCGAAGCAACGACGCCGCGGGCCGGGGCCCGCAAGGAGGCGCGACAAAGGCAGGCGCACGAGCAGGCGTGCCATTGGGCGTGTAGCGGACTCACCCTTCGGGTGAACAGCATTGAAGGCACTCAATCTTGTTCTCATGTGGCGTTTGCAAGGGTGATGAGCGGTCAACTGCGGTTTTTAGGTTGAATGACGAAAGCCTGCAGCAGCGCGGCGCCGGCCTGCAGCAGAAACCAGATCAGCGTGGCCGCGCCCAGCAGCAGGCCCCACTCGTGGCCCGATCCGGCCGCGATTCCACCGAGGCAAAACAGCACGGCACGGACGCCGCCGTAGCGTCCCAGGCTGGCGCGCAGCTGGGCATGCCAGCCGCTCTGTACGCCCGGGCGCAGCCAGACCGGCAACAACTGGCTGGCCGCGCCGGACACCAGCGGCAGCATGAAGCCGGCGACGAAGGCCAGCGCCGGTTGGCTGGTGTGAAACCCGCCCGCCGCAGCCAGCGGGGCCATGGCCCCAAAGACCAGGCTGAGGGCGAATCCGGCCAGCGCGGCGGCGAGCAGCGGTGCAGCGCCGTGCAGGGCGAGGATCTCGGTGCGATAAAGCCGTAGCCAGCTTGCCCCCAGCCGCGCCAGCGGGACCGCCCACAAGGCGCCGCCGATCCAGGCGAGCGGGCCGAACCAGGCCGCGCCGATGGCGACCAGCAGGGTGCCGGCGGTCGCCCACGGCAGGTCGCGGCGCAGCCGCGGGCCGACTTGCGGATCGGGCCTGCCGGCGACGGTCGGCAGCAGCACCGCGAGAGTGCTCACGGCGGTCAGCCCGACGAAGCCGAGCGTGTTGAGATGCAAATGGAGGCGGTGCAGGGCAAGCGCCTGCTGCGGCCAGACCGCACCGGCGAGGATGGCAAGCAGGGCCAGCGCGAGGCAGGCCAGTGCGGCGTCGTACCAGGCCAGGCCAGGATGCGGCCGGCCCAGCATCCCGGCACGGCGGCGCCGGCTCCAGGCGAGCAGCGCGCCGGCCGCGGTCAGCGCCAGCAGCGCGCCCGTATAACGCCCCCAATACAGGCCGGGCATGCTGAGCGCGCCCACCACCAGCGTGCCGCCGGCCAGCGCCAGAACGGGGATGCCGAGCAGTCCGGCGGCGGCGGCACGGGTGCGGGTGAGCACCGGGATGAAGTGACTCATGGCGCCGAAGATCAGCGGCATGGCCCCTACCGCCAGAATCAGGTGCAGGACGGCGGCGCGTCCGGCGTGAGGCGCCCACAGCAAGGCCGCGGCAAACGCGACCAGTGCCAGGAATACCAGCGCCGGCAACACCGGCGGCCTTAGCTGCGGATGAAGTCGATCACGATTTCACCCGGGTTGCGCAGCAGGTACTGGATTTCAACGGCGTCGCCATAGCGGGCGCGCAACTGGTCGAGCAGCGGCAACGGGTCGTGATCGTTGACGAAGCGCATGCGCTCGCCCGAATTCAGCGCGTCCAGCGCACCGAAAATGGCCGCGTGGCGGAAACGCTTGGCGATTCCGCGCGCGTCGAAGGGGTAGATGTTGTCCTGGCGAAGATGGAGGTGGGCACTCATGGAAGTTATCCTATAGATGTAAATGGAATGCATATTATAAACGCAGGTGCCATTTCATCGGGTTTATAATATGTTTTTTAATTGCATTTAAAGTACGCAGCCATGCAACTCACCCGCTTCACCGATTTCTCCCTGAGGGTGCTGATCCACCTGGGACGCCACCCCGATGCACTGGCCACGGTGGCGGGGATGGCCGCGGAACACGGCATTTCCCGCCACCACCTGACGCACGTGGTGCACCAGATGGGCCTCAAGGGCTATATCGAAACGACGCGCGGCAAGGGCGGCGGTTTCCGCCTGGCGCGCAGCCCGGAACTGATCCGGATAGGCGATGTGGTGCGCGATATGGAGACGGGGTTCGAGCTCGCCGAGTGCTTCCGGGCGGGCGAATCCGCCTGCCGCCTGATGCCGGGCTGCGGGCTCAAGGCCATCCTGGCGGAAGCCGGCTACGCCTTTCTGTCCAGCCTGGATCGCTACACCCTGGCCGATTTGCTGCCCGCCTAGTTTGACCGGGCGGCGGATGCCGCAGAGGCTATGGCCGCTCAGGGCGGCAGCGCGATTTTCTGGTCGACGCTGAACTGGTAGTCGTGGAATACCTGTTCCGCGCTGAGAACCTGATAGCTGCCGTCCGGCAGGCGACGGGTAGTGTCCTTTAGGCGGTAGGTGGTCTGGCCGCAGGTCCAGATGTCGAAGTTGCGCATGTGGGTGCACAGGCAGGTCTTGTCCATGACCTTCACCTTCCTCGTGCCCGGGCGCTGCTCCACTTCGCGGTTGTAGGCGTCGATATAGCTGCAGCGGCCGTTGGCGTCGAGAAGGTAGCCGTAGGCTTCGCAGTTGGGGCGGATGCCGGAACCGATTCCGGGGCTGCTCTTGAGCATGCGCATCGGGTAGCCGGTCGGCGAGATGGTGTTGACTTCGATGTCTTCTTCGCTGGCCTTGAAGTATTCCTGCTTGACCTTGTCCGGCAGGCCGCATTCCTGGGTGACGGTGAAGCGCGTGGCCACCTGCGCGGCCGCCACGCCCTGTTCGAGGAAGGATACGGCATCGCTGCCGGTGAAAATGCCGCCGGCGGCGATCACCGGGATATCGAGATGCTCGGTTTTGAGGAACGCCTGCACCTCGGCGACGAGGGTGCGCAGGTCGTATTTCGCCCAGTCCAGGCCGAAGCCGAGGTGGCCGCCGGCGAGCGGCCCTTCCACCACGACAAAGTCCGGCAGTCGCTGCAGCCGCGCGTTCTTGCGCAGGAACATCCCCAGCGCTCGCGCCGAAGAGACGATGATGCCGAGCCTGGCATCGCGAAAACGCGGGTGATCCTCGATCAGCGCGAACGAGCCGAGATGCAGGCCGGCGCTGAGCGTGATGCCGTCGATGCCGGCGTCGAGCGCGGCGGTTAACCGCATGCGCAGCGTTTCGCGCGGCGCATTCATGGTCAGCTTCTCCATGCAATTGATGAAGATCATGCCGTCGCCGCGCTTGGCCTCCATGGTCCGGCTCACATGGTTGCGCGTGGCCTCTTCGAGCACCGCGAGGTTGAAATGCACGTCGGACTTGTCGCTGCTGGCGACGTTGGCTTTGTACTTTTTCAGCTTCTCGCTGACAAATTTGGTGCCGTAGCGCCGGTCGGACACGGACTGCACCAAAGCGTCGGAGATATGGCCAATACCGCCGAGACGCGCCACTTCGAGCGCCAGTTCGGCGGTCGAAATGTCCACTCCCATGCCGCCGATGACGATCGGCACCAGTTCCTGCTTGCCGAAGCGCAGGCGGAAATCATCCACGCGTTTCATACTGACCCTCTGGTTTTCGTTGACTGGCCCGTCCGGCGAGCGTGCCCGGCACCGTGCCTTGGGGCAAGGTTGTTGCGGGAACGCCGGCATGTCGCCAGGCCGCGGCTCAACAGCTTGAATAACGAAATATTGTATCCGCACGCCGCACGGATGACACCGGAAAGATTCCTTGCGGTCGGCCGTAAGGCCCGCGGCGACATTTCAAGACCTCACGTCCCGCTTGCATAAAAAGCAAAATTGCCTTATATAATCGTTCGAACATGTGATCGTATGATCATGTGTTCGCTCTGTGCCATCACCTTCTGGAGAACTCTGCATGAAAAAAATCCTGTTTACCCCGTTGATACTGGCTGCCGGTCTCGTTTCGGCCGGCCTTGCGGCAGCTGAAACACCCAAACCCGCAGCGCCCATGCCTGCCGAAATGCAGAACATGATGAAGGTGTACACGCCGGAACTGCGCCAGAAGGTGATGGCGCTGTCGCCCGAACTGAAGGGCACCATCCAGCAACTGCATGCGGGCCATCCGCGTCGCGCCAAGGAAGCGAATCTGCGCCAGATCATGCATGAAATCCTGTCCGAATATCAGAGCATCGCCTCGGCAGTGGCGACCGACAACGCCGAGCAGGCAGCCGAAGCTGCGCGCCGCCTGGCTGGCCACCGCATCCCCAAGGGCGGTTTGCTGGCCTACTTCCCTCTGGACAAGGTCAACGATAACGACCTGGGCGTGCTACCGGCGATGAACACGGCGGTCGAGGGCAGCGCGCTCAAGCTGGCGGAAGCCGCGGATGCGGGCAACATGGCGCTAGCCGCTTCCTACATGAGCGACATCATGACCGGATGCGTTGCCTGCCATCAGAAATTCCGCGGCGTACCCGGTGTTTCGGCCAACCTGATGGCCCCGCAATCCAAGTAAACCCCCCCTGTTAGAGGAGAACTGAAAAATGAAAAAACAACTTGTTGCAGTTGCCGTATCGGCCGCCACTTTCGCAATGGCGCACAGCGCCCACGCCACCAACGGCGACCAGATGTTCGCCATGTCGGCCGCGCAGGCCGGGATGGGCGGCGCCACCGTGGCACAGGCCCAGGATGCCGTGACGGTGCTGGTCAACCCGGCCGGCATGGCCGATCTCGGCATAACGGATGTGCGCATGGACCTGGGCTTCGGCCTGCTCAATCCGCCGCGCGAGGTAAATGGTCAGGAAAGCGATTCCGATTGGTACATGATGCCGACCGGCGCCGCCGTGTTCAACGTGAACAACCGGCTCTTCCTCGGCATGGGGCTGGGCGGAATTTCGGGCATGGGGGTCAACGTTGACGACATCTATGCCGCCATGGGCGGCAACCAGCCCATCGTGACGACCAAGCAGGTGTTCCGTTTCTCGCCGGCCGCGGCGTTCAAGGTCAACGACGCCCTCACGCTGGGCGCATCACTGAACGTCGTCAATCAGAGCCTGTCCATGTCCTTTGTCGGCATGGGCGGTGTCCAGGTCAACCTGCCGCAAAACCAGCAGTTCGGTTTCGGCGCGACGCTGGGCGCCACCTACAAGATCAACCCCAAGCTTCAGGCCGGCTTTACGTACACGAGCAAGACCGATGTTTCCGATATGGAATACAACACCCCGACAGGAACGACCCGCTTCGACATGGACATGCCCGCCTCGGCTGCCTTCGGCCTGGCGTTCAAGCCCATGCCTGGGCTGCAGGTGGAAGCCGACATCAAGCGTATTTTCTTCAATGATGTGATGGACCGTGTCAGCGTAACCAATCCGCAGCCCGGGATGCCGCCGGTGCTGGCCTTCGGCTGGGATGACCAGACGGTCTATTCCATCGGGGTGAAGAAGGATATGGGGCCAATGTCGGTCAGCGTCGGCTACAACTATGGCGAATCTCCCATCGGCCCCGAGGACGTCAACGCGAACCTCGGCTCAACCGCGATTGTGGAACATCACCTGTCGTTCGGCCTTACGCGCAAGTTCAGCGACAAGGTGAGCGGCAGTTTTGCCTACACCCATGCCTTTGAAAACGATCTGACTTCCAACGTTGTTGGTCAGCCGGCCAACACCATCAGGATCAGCCAGAATCAGTACAACCTCAACATTTCGTACAAGTTCTGATCGGGCGGCCGGGTTTCCGGCCTCTCCGATCTCATCGAAACGCATTCATAATTACCGGAGTATCCTATGACCGTAGACCGCATCGTGCACCTTGTGGCGGGCCTGATGGTGCTGCTCAGCATCGCCCTGGCCCATTTCACCAACAACCCGGCCTGGCTCTGGCTGACTGCCTTTGTCGGCGCCAACCTGGCGCAAAGCGGCGTGACCGGCTTCTGCCCGCTGGCGTTCATGCTCAAAAAATCCGGCGTAAAAGAAGGCAGCTGTTGTTCCTGATTTGATGTGAAGGCTGTCCTTTCGGCAGCAGCCATTCGCGCTGCTGCCGTTTCTTATTCCGGATGCGCCCAATGTTGTCCAGCCTGGACGGCACGCACGATTTCGCTTGCTGGCATTGCTTTGGACACCAAAACACAGTGGCCGTAAAGAAAAGAAAATCCGCAGAAGTTCGCCGCCACGACATCGTCGAGGCAGCCATGGACATCATTCGCCATGAAGGCGTGGGCAAGCTCACCACCCGAACGCTATCCAGGGCGGTCGGCATCGCGCAACCCACCCTGTTTCTCCACTTCGGCAACAAAAGCCACATCCTGGTCGCGCTGGTGGACACCATTCAGGAGCGGCTGCAGAAGGGAATGGCCGGGCTCGGCCTGGCGCAGATGACGCCGCTGGAGCGCTTGATGGCGGTCATCCGCGCCCATTTGAATTTCATTCAGCAGCAGCCGGGCATTCCCCGCCTGCTGTTCTCGGAAACCTTGCAAAGCGGAGACCCCATTTTCCGCGACCGCATGAACGAACTGGTGATGTTCTTCCTGAATTTCATCACCGGCCTGATCGTCGCCGCGCAGGAGGAGGGGGAAATCCGTTCGGACATTGTTCCCCAGCAGAACGCCTGCATTCTGATCGCGGCAGTGCAGGGGCTGGCTTTTCGCTGGATCCTCTCCGACCATCGCTTCGATCTGGCGGAGCAGGCCGATGCCGTCATCACGACCTTTATCGAAGGCTGGGCGCCGCGGGTGTAAGGTGTGCTCAAGCGCCCATTCCGGCGCGGATCACGAGGTGCGGCCACGGGCCGTTTCTGGACAGGCGCCAGGCAACCGGGAATAATGCGCGCCTGAGAACGCGCCATATCGAGCGCCCGGCCGTCCAATGTAACGCCCTTCCACAATTCCCTTCTGTCGTTTTTCGTGCCCGATGCTCCGCACCGGCACAATTCGCCGCACCCCACAAATTTAGTGCATGGCCGCGTCCGCCTTCCGGCTGGAGGTGGCATGCATTGCTCTTTTTTACTGGCAGCAGAATGATCAATTCCATCCGACAAAACTGGTTCTCCAACATCCGCGGGGATCTCCTGGCCGGCATCGTGGTCGCCCTCGCCCTGATCCCCGAGGCCATCGCCTTCTCGGTTATTGCCGGGGTCGACCCCAAGGTCGGCCTTTATGCTTCGTTCTGCATCGCGGTGGTGATCGCCTTCGTCGGCGGCCGCCCCGGCATGATTTCCGCCGCCACCGGCGCCATGGCGCTGCTCATGGTCACGCTGGTCAAGACGCACGGCCTGGAATACCTGTTGGCCGCCACCCTGCTGACCGGCGTGCTGCAGATCGGCGCCGGCTACCTCAAGCTGGGTTCCTTGATGCGCTTCGTCTCGCGCTCGGTGGTCACCGGCTTCGTCAACGCGCTGGCGATCCTGATTTTCATGGCGCAGCTGCCCGAACTGACCAACGTCACCTGGCACGTCTACGCGATGACCGCCGGCGGCCTGGCGATCATCTATCTGTTTCCCTACGTGACGCGGGCGATTCCCTCGCCGCTGGTGACCATCGTCGTGCTGACCGGGCTGGCGATGTTTCTGAACCTGGACATTCGCACCGTGGGCGACATGGGCGAGCTGCCGGATACGCTGCCGATTTTCCTCTGGCCCGAGGTGCCGCTCACCTTCGAGACGCTGGCGATCATCTTTCCGTACTCGGCGTCGCTGGCGGTGGTGGGCCTGCTCGAATCGCTGATGACCGCGACCATCGTCGACGACCTCACCGACACCACCAGCGACAAGAACCGCGAATGCAAGGGCCAGGGCATCGCCAACATCGCCTCCGGCCTGGTCGGCGGCATGGCGGGCTGCGCGATGATCGGCCAGTCGGTGATCAACGTGAAGTCGGGCGGCCGCACGCGGCTGTCCACCCTGTCGGCGGGTGTGTTCCTGCTGCTGTTGATCGTGTTCCTCGGCGACTGGGTGGCGCGGATCCCGATGGCGGCGCTGGTAGCGGTGATGATCATGGTGTCCATCGGCACCTTCAGCTGGGGTTCGCTGACCAACCTGAAGAAGCATCCCGCCAGCACCAGTGTCGTGATGGTCATGACCGTGGTGGTGGTGGTCGCCACCCACAACCTGGCCTATGGCGTCTTCGTCGGCGTGCTGCTGGCGGCGCTGTTCTTCGCCAACAAGGTGGCGCAGTACAAGTACGTCAGCTCGGAGCTGAGCGAAGACGGCCTTGCCCGCACCTACAAGGTCGTCGGCCAGGTGTTCTTCGCCTCGGCCGACAAGTTCGTCGAGTTCTTTGATTTCAGGGAGGCCGTCGACAAGGTGACGATCGATCTTTGCCAGGCGCATTTCTGGGACATCACCGCGGTCGCTGCATTGGACAAGGTGGTGCTGAAATTCCGCCGCGAAGGCACCGCGGTCGAGGTCATCGGGCTGAATGAAGCCAGCGCCACCATCGTCGACCGCTTCGCGGTGCACGACAAGCCGGGCGCCGTGGATAATCTGATGGGCCATTAGGGCGTGTTAACAATAATTTCAGATTGTCCATCGGGCACGCGAGGTGTTCAGTAGGGTGCGCCATGCGCACCATGAGCATGGATCGGTGCGCACGGCGCACCCTACGAGCTTTAAATCGGCTAATGGACAATCCGGGATAATTTCACGCGGACGAGAAATTAGTGTTAATACGCCCTAAGGGAGACAAACAATGTCACAGGTCATCGCATGCATAGACGGTTCCAGCATCACCCTCGCGGTGTGCGACTACGCCGCCTGGGCCAGCCGGCGGCTCGACGCGCCGCTGGATTTTCTGCACGTGCTGGGCAGGTCGGAATACCCCGTCCCCACTGATCTGAGCGGCAACATCGGGCTCGGCAGCCGCGAACACCTGCTGCAGGAACTGGCCGAGCTCGATGAGAAGCGTGGCCGGGTGGCGCTGGAGCAGGGCCGGCTCATGCTCGAAGCCGCCAAGGAACGCGCCATCGCCGACGGCGTGCCCAATCCCACCAGCCGCCAGCGCCACGGCGAACTGGTCGACACCCTGATCGAGTTCGAACACGACATCCGCCTGCTGGTGATGGGGCGCCAGGGCGAGCACGGCGACAGTGCCGGCGAGCACATCGGCAGCCATCTGGAAAACGTGGTGCGCACCCTGCACCGCCCCATCCTGGTCATCCCGTCCGACTACACCGAGCCGCAACGCATCCTGATCGCCTTTGACGGCAGCGCCACCACCCGCAAGGCCGTCGAAATGGTCGCGGCCAGCCCGCTGTTTCGCGGCCTGCCCTGTCATCTGGTGATGGTCGGCGAGGACAGGGCCGATTCGCGGGAATCGCTGGACTGGGCGCGAACCCATCTGGAAACCGCCGGCTTCGACGTGACGGCCGAAATCCTGCCGGGCGAGGTCGAGGCGGTGCTGTGCGCCTATCGGACGGAACACGCCATCGACCTGATCGTGATGGGCGCGTACGGCCATTCCAGGATCCGCGAATTCCTGGTCGGCAGCAGCACCACCAGGCTGATCCGCCAGTCCAGCGTGCCGCTGCTGCTGTTGCGCTAAGGCCGGTTTCGGCGGCGATTATCGGAAACCGGCCTCAGGAAAAGCGTCCGCCGTGATGCGAAAACCGCCGCGCTACCGACAGCAGATTGAGCCACAGCAGCAGCGCCGACAGCGCCAGCACGCCGCCCGCCGCAATGGCCAGCTGCTGCCACAGGGTGGCGCCGACAAGCAGCGCACAGGCGGCGAGGTGAAGGCGGAACTGCCAGCGCGTCCAGCGTTCCGCAAGCATTTCTTTCATGGTGGGGATGCTGCCCACGCGCGCCTGCAGTTGCGCCTGCAGGTGAAACCAGGCGAGGAAGGGCACGATCTTGTAGAGCATGCCGTTCACCACGCTCACCGCGAAGCCGCCGATGAACAGCACCCCCAGCAGCAGGGGGTAGGCGTCGCTGGCTGCCCACGCCGGCCATAGCCGCGCCGCGAGCCAGACCGCCACGCAGGCGATCAGGCTGGCCATGCCGAGGCGCCAGTAATCGAGCGTGACGTCGGGCAGCTTCCTGCGCCGTTGCGCTTGCAGGCGCAGGGTGGCGACGGCAAACGCCAGGATGCCGCCGGCGAGGCCGGCATCGGCGATGAGGATGGCGGCCGGGAAAAACAGTGGCGAGGCGGCGTGGAGCAGCAGCAGCGCGAACAGCGCGCTGGCCAGCCAGCGGCTTAGCCGCGGCGGATAGGGCGGCGTGATCTGGAACATCGGCACCACCTGCCAGGCCACGCCGATCACCAGCAGCAACACCCAGCCGAGCAGTCCGAAGGAGGCGTGTGCGGCGACCGCGATTGTGCTCTCCGCGGCGGGCAGCTTCCACCAGCCGGCGCGCAACAGCGCAAGGGCCAGTCCGAGCAGCAGGGTGACGCCCAGACACGCCATCGCAAGCCGCACGCCGGTCACGGTGACGCCGGCCGCGGCGCGCGCGAGGCTGATCGATGCCATCGCCAGAAAGACCGTGATGCCGCCGCCAAGCAGGGCGACGCCAATGCCGAAAGCAGCCGGCGCGGCCGTCAGAAATCCCGTCATCAAGGCGACGGTTCCCAGCGTCAGCGGCGCATGGCTGAACCACGCCACCCAGCGTGGTGCGGGGATGGACGAACCCGCCACCACCGGCAGCATCTGCAACAGTGCGCCCAGCATCACCATGGCGAGGAATCCCAGCGTGAGCGCGTGGGTGAGGGCAAGCGTCTGCGGCGTCCAGCGCGAGCCCAGCGCCTCGGGCGCCCATACGATCAAGCCTGCGGCGGCCAGCAGAAACAGCGGGGCGGTGAGAAAAAATCGCAGCGGCAGGGAGTATGGCGGCGCCTGCCCGAAGGAGAGGCCGGCCTGCGGATTCATTGCGCGGCCCGCTTTATCGTGTAGACCACAGTTCATTCACCACGGGGAAAACAACCGGTTGCAGGAAACGTGCCGCCGCCAAACCGCCAAATGGAGGAGTAGCGGGGTTTTCGGGACTTTTTTTGCTTGCTTTTCAACGCTGTACCTTTATGTCTCAAGGGATGCCGTCCCTGCGGGACCGATCTCTATTGCTCTTATGAATCTTCACCGGCCTGGCGGATCAGGATGACGTAGCTGCCGTCGGCTTCCATCCGCGTGGTGTGGCGGTAGCCTCTTTCGGCGAGCAGGGGGTAGAGCGGAAACGGTTCGCGGTGCAGCAGCATGCGGATCGACTGGCCGGGGCGCAGCTGGTCCAGCGCGTTCAAAACCATTTCCATCGGCTCCGGCGGTCTCAGCCAGCGCGCGTCGATGAGGATTTCGTCAGTCGGGGAGGACATGCGAACCTCTACGGCGCTTCGGGTTCTGTGGAAACGGCCTCCATCGACCGGAGCAGGTCGTCGAGTTCGCCGCCCAGCACCTGGTCGGTCATGGGATAGAGCACGTTTTCTTCCTTCATATTGTGCTGCTGCATCAGCATGTTGAGCGTTTCCGACAGGCCGAGATAGCGGTCGTGATCGGCGCTGGCGACGGCGCCGGCCATTTCCTGTATCAGATCGCGCATCTGCCCGTGCTCCATGCGCATGACCTGCGTCGGCCCCATGCTCATGCCGGTGCGGGCCTCGAAGGCGGGAAACAGCACCTTTTCCTCCATCGCCAGGTGGTGCGCCATCGCTGCCTGAAAGCGCTCGAACAGGCTGCGCGCGTTGTCCCAGTTTTTTTGCGCCGCGGCATCTTCGGCGGTTGCGAACAAATCGTCGCAGGCGCGGTGATCTCCGCCCATGAAATCCAGAATCGTGCTCATCGGTTTTCCCCGTGTTTGCTGAAGCCGGAGTGTATCAGGACAAACAAACCGGTAAATCATCTTGACGTTTTATCTACATGTTGTATGGTTGCTTGGTGGTCAACACAAAATATAGACAAACGAGGAGATGACGATGTCGGACGTGGGATTGGGTGCAGTGGTGTCGATGTTGCCGCGCGAGGTGATCAAGCGCGACGGGCAGCGGGCGGATTTCGATGCGGGGAAGATCCGCTCGGCGCTGCTGCGCGCAGGCCAGGCCAGCGGCGAATTTGGCGAGTCGGAGGCGGATCTGCTGACTGCCCAGGTGGCGAAGGTGCTGATCCACAGCTTCCGCGGTGCGCCCCCGGAAATCGAGCGCATCCAGGACGTGGTCGAGCAGACCCTGATCGCGGCTAACCATCTCGCCACCGCGCGCGCCTACATCGTCTATCGCGAAACCCACAAGAAGCTGCGCCAGGACCGCAAGACGGTGGTGGATGTGGAAACGTCGATCAACGAATACCTGTCGCGCCAGGACTGGCGCGTCAACGCCAACGCCAACCAGGGCTACAGCCTGGGCGGGCTGATCCTCAACGTCTCCGGCAAGGTGGTGGCCAATTACTGGCTCAACCACGTCTACGCCCCCGAACTCGGCGAAGCGCACCGCGACGGCTCGATCCACGTCCACGACCTCGACATGCTGGCCGGCTACTGCGCCGGGTGGTCGCTGCGCACCCTGCTGCACGAAGGCCTGAACGGCGTGCCGGGCAAGGTCGAGGCGGGGCCACCCAAGCACATGTCCTCCGCGGTCGGCCAGATCGTCAACTTCCTCGGCACGCTGCAGAACGAATGGGCCGGGGCGCAGGCGTTCAGCTCGTTCGACACCTACATGGCGCCGTTCATCCGCAACGACAATCTGCCCTACAGCCAGGTCAAGCAGTACATCCAGGAACTGATCTACAACCTCAACGTGCCGTCGCGCTGGGGCACCCAGACGCCGTTCACCAACCTGACCTTCGACTGGGTGTGCCCGGAAGACCTGCGCGAGCAGGTGCCGGTGGTCGGCGGCAAGGAGATGCCGTTCAGCTACGGCGACCTCCAGGTCGAGATGGACATGATCAACCGCGCCTACATCGAGGTGATGACCACCGGCGACGCCAAGGGCCGCGTGTTCACCTTCCCGATCCCGACCTACAACATGACGCCGGATTTCCCCTGGGAATCGGAAAACGCCGAGCGGCTGTTCGCCATGACCGCGCGCTACGGCCTGCCGTATTTCCAGAACTTCATCAATTCGGAGATGAAGCCGAACCACATCCGCTCGATGTGCTGCCGCCTGCAGCTCGACCTGCGCGAACTGCTCAAGCGCGGCAACGGCCTGTTCGGATCGGCCGAGCAGACCGGCTCGGTCGGCGTGGTGACGGTCAACTGCGCGCGCCTGGGCTATGAATACAAGGGCGACGAGGCCGGCCTGCTGCGCCGCCTCGACGCCCTGCTCGACATGTCGCGCAACGGCCTGGAAATCAAGCGCAAGGAGATCCAGCGCCTGATGGACAACGGCCTGTTCCCCTACACCAAACGCTATCTCGGCACCCTGCGCAATCACTTCTCGACCATCGGCATCAATGGCGTCAACGAGATGATCCGCAACTTCACCGCGGACGAGCACGACATCACTTCCGAATGGGGCCACGATTTCGCGGTGCGGCTGCTCGACCACATCCGTGGACGCATCGCCGCCTTCCAGGAAGAAACGGGCCACATGTACAACCTGGAGGCCACGCCGGCCGAGGGCACCACCTACCGCTTCGCCAAGGAGGACCGCAAGCGCTATCCGGACATCCTGCAGGCGGGCACCGACGACGCGCCGTATTACACCAACTCGTCGCAGTTGCCGGTGGGCTTTACCGACGACGCCTTCGAAGCGCTGGAACGGCAGGACGATTTGCAGCGCAAGTACACCGGCGGCACCGTGCTGCACCTTTACATGTCGGAGAACATTTCCTCGGCCGATGCCTGCCGCAATCTGGTTCGCCGGGCGCTTACGCGCTTCCGCCTGCCCTACATCACCATCACGCCCACATTTTCGATTTGCCCCAAACATGGCTACCTCGCCGGCGAGCACGAGTTCTGCCCCACCTGCGACGAAGAAGCCCTGTCCCGTAAACGTGCGGTTACCGCCTGACCCCGACCACAAAGGAGACTGAAATGAACGACATGACCATTCCGACCCAAGTTCTGAACGCCGCTGCCGTACTGAAGGACGAAGAGCGCACCCGCTGCGAAGTGTGGACCCGCGTGATGGGCTACCACCGCCCGGTGACGAGCTTCAACAAGGGCAAGCAGAGCGAGCAT
This sequence comes from Thiobacillus sp., assembly GCA_030692355.1. Classification (GTDB taxonomy): domain Bacteria; phylum Pseudomonadota; class Gammaproteobacteria; order Burkholderiales; family Thiobacillaceae; genus Thiobacillus. The sequence continues at coordinate 4,424 of JAUYCF010000023.1, read as the reverse complement.
CGCGAGCGGCGCCACTTCGTCGAAAGCTGCTGCACACCCGGCTGATTCCGCCATGCCGCGCCCACGATCATGACGCTACGCCAACCATCATGACGCTACGCGTGGGCGGCCTGACACCGCTTTCCACCACCGACTGGCCCGGCATGCTGGCCGCGGTGGTGTTCTGCCAGGGTTGCCCGTGGCGCTGCGGCTATTGCCACAACCCCGGCCTGATCCCCGCGCGCGGCGACCACGAAATCCCCTGGGAAGACGTGCTGGCCTTCCTGCATCGCCGTCAGGGCCTGCTCGACGGCGTGGTGTTTTCCGGCGGCGAACCGACCGCGCAGGCGGGCCTGCCGGACGCCATGCGCGAGGTGCGCGAACTCGGATTCAAGGTCGGCCTGCACACCGGCGGCATGTATCCGCAGCGGCTGGCGGCGGTGCTGCCGCTGGTCGACTGGGTGGGGCTGGACGTGAAAGCGCCGTTTGCGGAGTACGCGCGCGTCACCGGCGTGGCCGGCAGCGGCGAGCGGGCGCATGCCGGGCTGCTGGAAGTGGTGGCGTCCGGCGTTGCCCATGAAGTCCGCACCACCGTGCATCCGGCGCTGCTGGCCGATGCCGAAGTGGTCGGCCTTGCGCACGACCTGGCCGCGCGCGGGGTGAAGCATTACGTCATCCAGGCTTTCCGCAGCCAGGGCTGCCAGGATGCGGACCTGTGCCAAAACGCGCCACGCGAGCGGCCCTTGCAGGACGTGGGCGGGGAAATGGCCGGGTTGTTCGGGGAATTTTCGGTGCGCGCGTGAACGGGCGCGTGCGTCACGGGTAATTCAGGGCATCGCGAAGGACGCAAAGAAACGCGAAGGAAAAGCAGCGAGTTTGTTTTCGCGGATGGTCGGCCTATACGTGCTTCACGAGGGCAGCAGCGTCAGGCGCAGATCGCCGCCGATTTGGCGCACGTCGGCCAATTTGAATTGTGCGGCGCCGGCCAGCGAGGTGAGCGGCGGGTGGTCGAACAGTCCGCGCGCGTGGTCGCCCACCGCCAGCGGCGCCATATACGCCACCCATTCGTCAACCAGACCGGCTGTGAGCAGCGCGCCGTTCAACGCGGCGCCGGCCTCGACGTGCAGCTCGTTGAAGCCGCGCTGCCCCAGCAGCGTGAGCAGGGCGGCGAGGTCGACTCTGCCGTCCGCTGCGGGCAGTTCGATCACTTCCGCGCCGGCCCGTTCGAGCGCGGCACGAAGGCGAGGCTCGGCGTGGTGGCAGGCGACGAGCGCGGGCAGGATCGCCGCGTCGGCCGGCGTGCGCAAGGCGGAATCGACGACGACCCTGAGCGGCTGCCGGCCGATGTCGAAATCGCGCACGTTCATGCGCGGGTTGTCGGCCTGCACGGTGCCGCTGCCGGTGAGAATGGCGCAGGCGCGCGCGCGCAGACGCTGCACGTCGGCGCGCGCCGCCTCGCCGGTGATCCACTGCGAGGCGCCGTTGGCGAGCGCGGTCTTGCCGTCCAGCGTCGACGCGGTCTTCAGCCGCACCCACGGGCGACCCCGCGTCATGCGGGAAATGAAGCCGGGATTGAACGCGCGCGCATCGGCCTCCAGCAGCCCGACCTCGGCCTCGATGCCGGCCAGCGTCAGCATGGAAATGCCGCCGCCCGCGACCAGGGGATTGGGATCGGTCATCGCCGCCACCACGCGCCCCACGCCCGCGTTGACCAGCGCCTCGGCGCACGGCGGGGTGCGGCCGTGGTGCGAGCAGGGCTCCAGCGTGACGTAGACTGTCGCGCCGCGCGCGGCGTCGCCGGCCGCTTTCAGCGCGTGGACTTCGGCGTGCGGGGTGCCGGCGCGTTCATGCCAGCCTTCGCCGACGACATGGCCATCCCTGACGATGACGCAGCCGACGCGCGGATTCGGGCTGGTGGTGTAAAGCCCGCGCGCCGCGAGCTGCAGCGCGCGCGCCATGTGGGCATGGTCGGCGGCGCTGAAGCGGTCGGTGTGAGACATTTACTCGTCGATGTCGCGGAGGACGTCGCGGAAGTCCTCGACGTCCTGGAAACTGCGATAGACCGAGGCGAAGCGGATATAGGCGACCTTGTCGAGCTTCTTCAGCTCGTTCATCACCAGTTCGCCGACCATGCGCGCGGGGACTTCGCGCTCGCCCAGCGTCAGCAGGTGCTGGCGGATGCGGTCGACCGCGGCGTCCACCAGCTCGGTCGAAACCGGGCGCTTGTGCAGCGCACGGCGAAAGCCCTCGCGCAGCTTGGTTTCGGAAAAATCCTCGCGGGTGCCGTTGGTCTTGACGATCTGCGGCGGCCGCAGCTCGGCGGTTTCCCAGGTGGTGAAGCGCTTGTCGCACTGCGCGCAGCGGCGGCGCCGGCGAATCGCGTCGCCCGCCTCATTGACGCGGGAGTCGATGACCTGGGTGTCGAGGGAACCGCAGAAGGGACACTTCATTTTTTTAGGGGATAGGAACTAGGAGTTAGGAATTAGGGGATGAGCGGCCTGCGGCCGCGCTTCGATCAAAAAAGGCGCGAAGCGACATCCCCTAGCCCCTAAATCCTATCTCCTAAATCCTCCTCACCCATACACCGGAAACTTCGCCACCAGCTTCGCCACGTCGTCCTTCACCCGCTCGATCACCGCCTCGTCGGTCGGTGCGTCGAGCACGTCGGCGATCAGGTGGGCGAGCTGTTCGGCTTCGAGTTCGGTGAAGCCGCGCGTGGTCATCGCCGGGGTGCCGAGGCGGATGCCGCTGGTGACGAAAGGCTTCTGCGGGTCGTTGGGGATGGAGTTCTTGTTGACCGTGATGTGGGCGCGGCCGAGCAGCGCCTCGGCTTCCTTGCCGGTGAGCTTCTTGGGCTGCAGGTCGACCAGGAACAGGTGGGACTCGGTGCGGCCGGAGATGATGCGCAGGCCGCGTTCGGTCAGCACCTTGCACATCACCAGCGCATTGGCGATCACCTGTTCCTGATAGAGCTTGAATTCCCTGGTGGACGCTTCCTTGAACGCCACTGCCTTGCCGGCGATGACGTGCATCAGCGGGCCGCCCTGCAGACCGGGGAAGATCGCCGAGTTGATCGCCTTCTCGTGCTCCGCCTTCATCAGGATGATGCCGCCGCGCGGGCCGCGCAGGCTCTTGTGCGTGGTGGAGGTCACCACGTCGGCGTGCGGGACCGGGTTGGGGTAGACGCCAGCGGCGATCAGGCCGGCGTAGTGCGCCATGTCCACCATGAAGATGGCGCCCACGTCCTTGGCCACCTTGGCGAAGCGAGCGAAGTCGATGTGCAGGCTGTAGGCCGAGGCGCCGGCGATGATGAGCTTGGGTTTGCTTTCGTGCGCCTTCTTCTCCATCGCGTCGTAGTCGATTTCTTCCTTGGCGTTCAGGCCATAGGACACGACGTTGAACCACTTGCCGCTCATATTGAGCGCCATGCCGTGGGTCAGGTGGCCGCCTTCGGCCAGGCTCATGCCCATGATGGTGTCGCCGGGTTTGAGGAAGGCCAGGAAGACGGCTTCGTTGGCGGAGGCGCCGCAATGCGGCTGAACGTTGGCGGCATCGGCGCCGAAGATGGCCTTGACGCGGTCGATGGCCAGCTGCTCGGCCACGTCCACGTGCTCGCAACCGCCGTAATAGCGCTTGCCCGGGTAACCCTCGGCGTATTTGTTGGTGAGCTGGGTGCCCTGCGCGGCCATGACGGCGGGCGAGGCGTAATTCTCGCTGGCGATCAGCTCGATGTGGTGTTCCTGGCGGGCGTTCTCGGCCTGGATGGCGGCCCAGAGTTCGGGATCGGTTTGTTCGACGAGGATGTTGCGGTTGTACATGGCAGTCGGAAAAAACAGGGGTCCCCCGCAAGGCGGGGGCTGCCCAGGCGAACGGCTGAACACAGGATGGCGGCCTTGTGCGGCGCTGCCCCGTGGCACGTTTCCCGGTGGTCTGTCCACGTCAGCATCACCCGACCCAAGAGCCGGGCGCACCTATCGCCAGTTGCGTGCCCGGCTAGTGTAGCGGAGAGTGCTGGCCCGCCAGGCCTGACGGGCGCAAATTCAGGAGTTGAGCAGGACCAGGGTCTCGGCAGGAGCAGGCTTGGCCGGGGCTGTCACCGGGATGGGCTGGGCGGTCTGGGTGGGCACGGCATGGCCCTGGGCCACCTGGAGCAGCCTGGCGTGTTCGGCCAGCACCTTGGCGGCATAACCGCCGTCGTTGGGCAGGTTGGCTGCGCCCACGTAGTAGCGCAAGCCACCCTCCACCGTTCCGGTGCGCCGGATGTACTCCTGCAGCACCAGAGCGCCGACGCGCAGGTTGGCGACCGGGTCGAAGGCGGCCAGCTTGCCACCAAAGGCTTCGTATTTGTCGCTGTGCACCCGGGTCATCACCTGCATCAGACCCTGGGCTCCGACCGGACTCTGGGCGAAAGGGTTGAAGCTGGATTCGATGGCCATGACCGACAG
>JAUYCF010000020.1 GCA_030692355.1 Thiobacillus sp. | reverse complement strand
TATTCGATAAAGCGCGACTTGCCGCAGCCGGTCGGCCCTTTCACCATCACCGGCAGGCGCGCGCCGTAGGCCGCTTCGTAGAGGGCAATTTCCTTGCCCTGCGCCTGATAGAAGGGTTCCTGCTTGACGAGGTATTGCTCCTTGTTCGACATGGCGTTTTCCGATCAGATAAGCACGTAAGCCACATGATAAGCGGGGCGGAGAGGTGGCTCAAAAAGTCGGCGCTGGCTAGACGGCGCAGCTTTGCCGCCGGGCCGCCCCAAGGCAAAGCGGCACGCGGCATAGCCGCAAACCGCTCCACAGCAAGACGGGGAGCACCCCGTAACCCACGCGCGCAGCGCGCAACAGTCACCCCTTCCCATGGGAAGGGGTTGGGGGATGGAATTACTTATGGACGCCGAGCTTTTCGCGCCAGCCGGGGAAGATCTTGTCGGCATCGCCGGGGAAGGATTCGAAGGCGCGGGCGAATTCCTTGTGCTCCTTGGCGAATTCGATCGGGTCGGCACCGGACTTCCAGCACTCGTAGGACTGGCGCAGGGAGATCGCGCCAGCCGCCGGGCTGTCGATATGGCCGTAGGAGCCGCCGCCGGAGGTGTTGATGACGTTGCCGTGGCCGAGGTTCTCGAAGAAGCCGGGCAGGCGCAGCGCGTTCATGCCACCGGAGATGATCGGGGTGGTCGGCTTCATGCCGTGCCATTCCTGATGGTAGTAGGGGCCGTCGGCGGAATCGCGCTCGATCATGTAGGCGATGTTGCGGTCATCGGCGGCACCTTCCATCTTGCCGTAGCCCATGGTGCCGACGTGGATGCCGGAGGCGCCCTGCAGGCGCGACATCTTGGCCAGCACGAAGGCGGTGTAACCACGTAGCGCCGAGGGCGAAGTAACCGCGCCGTGACCGGCACGGTGGTAGTGCAGGTATTGGCCGGGGTACTGACGGCGGGCGGTGGTGACCATGCCGGGACCGCCGACGTAGCCGTCGACCAGGAAGGCCACCTTGTTGGCATCCGGGCCAAAGGTTTCGAGGATGAAATCGGCGCGGGCGAGCATTTCATAATGGTCGTCGGCGGTGATGTTGGCCGAGAAGATCTTGGCCTGGCCGGTCTCGTCCATGGCGCGCTTCATGGCGTCGTACACCAGCGGGTAGACTTTTTTGGCCGGGCAGAACACCTGGTTGCCCTGGGGTTCGTCGTTCTTGATGAAGTCGCCGCCCAGCCAGAACTGGTAGGCCGCCTTGGCGAAGGGCTCGGGGCGCAGGCCGAGTTTCGGCTTGATGATGGTGCCGGCGATGTAACCGCCATTGACGCGGGGGCGACCGAGAATGTCCCACAGGTCGGAGATGTCCTTGGCCGGGCCGTCATACAGGCGCAGGATGGACCAGGGCACATAGAAGTCGTGCATCTTCAGGCACTTGACGTCGCCCTGCCCCTGGTTGTTGCCGATGCACAGGGTCAGGAACGACACCAGCATGGCGCGACCGTCGGTCATGTTGCGGTCGAACAGGTCGATCGGGTAGGCAACCTTCATCACACCCTTGACTTCGTCGATGAAGTACACCAGTGCGTCCACGCCCTTGGTGAATTCATCGGTGGTGCAAACTTCAACGTTGGTGCCGGTGGAAGACTCGGCCGCGATGTGCGCCGCGGTTTCCAGGTAGCCATAGCCGGTGGCGGGCTGCATATGATAGGCGACGAGAATGTGCTTGTCGCCCTTGATCAGGTCTTCTTCTTTCAGGCTGAGGTCGGCATAACGTGCTGATTGATCCATTGCATGACTCCTTGATAAATAACGCAGGGTGCGCCATGCGCACCGTCCATTGGTCTGGTGCGCATGGCGCACCCTACGAAAAACCATTCACTCCAGGCGCAATACCCCTGAAAGCGGTAGGGCGGACTATACGCACCGCCTTCTATAATTAAAATTAAATTGTTATGATTAAAACCATATCGTTTTTCTTATATATCCATGCGCCGACTGACGCTGCGCCAATTCAGGGTTTTTGATGCGGTGGCCCGCCATCTTTCGTTTTCCCGCGCGGCCGAGGAGCTGCACCTCTCGCAGCCTGCCGTCTCGATGCAGGTGCGGGGAATCGAGACCATCCTGGGGATGCGGCTCACCGAGCAGCTTGGAAAAAAGATTTTTCTCACCGAGGCCGGGCGCGAGGTGCTGCACGCCAGCCAGGCCATCACCGCGCGGCTGAACGACTTGCAGGCCAATCTGGCGCAGCTGCAGAGCATCGACAGCGGCCAGCTCAACCTGGCCGCGACCTCGACCGTGAATGTCATCGCCACCGATATCCTGGCCCGGTTTCGCGGCAGGCACCCCGGGGTGTCGGTCCACCTGGATGTCTCCAATCGCGCTGCCGTGCTGGACCAGCTTGTCGGCAACCGCATCGACCTCGCCATCATGGGCCAGGTGCCGGACGGGCTGGGCCTGGACGCCATCCGCTTCATGGACAACCCGCTGGTGGTGATCGCCCCGCCCGACCACCCGCTGGTTGGGCAAAAGAACATTTCCATGGCAAGCCTGGCAACCGAATCCTTCCTGGTGCGCGAAGCCGGCTCCGGCACCCGCGGCGCGATGGAGCGCTTCTTCGCCGCCCGCGGGCTGGAAATCCGCAGCAGCATGGAAATGAGCAGCAACGAGGCGATCAAGCAGGCGGTGCAGGCCGGACTGGGTCTCGGCATCCTCTCGCTGCAGACGCTGGAGATGGAGCTGGCGCTCAAGCGGCTGGCCGTGCTCGAGGTCGAAGGCTTTCCCATCATGCGCCACTGGTACGTCGTCCACCGCGCCGACAAGCGGCTGTCGCCGGTAGCGCAGGCGTTCAAGGAATTCGTGCTGGCACCGGCGCAGTAGGCGGGGCGATTGCGGCGGTGCGACATTCGGGGCGAGGGCGCCCCTCCCACAGGGCCATGCTGTTGTGGGAGGCCCGCCCTCGGGCCGAAAAGCCCGACCATACCCGTTTGGCCGATCGCGCCAGCCTGCACTAGAATCGCGCCAGTCGGGGCACCAGCCCCCGGCGTCAGGATTCCCCATCCACAAGACGGTGTCCCGTCCAAGCCTGGTTTCATCCATTCACCCTGGAGCCATTCGCATGGACACCGTACCCACTACCGCACCCGCGCCCGTCACCCTGGGCGAATCCTTCAAATACTGGCTCAAGCTCGGCTTCATCAGTTTCGGCGGCCCCGCCGGGCAGATCTCGATGATGCATCAGGAACTGGTGGAGAAGCGCCGCTGGATTTCCGAGCACCGCTATCTGCACGCGCTCAACTACTGCATGCTGCTGCCCGGCCCCGAGGCGACCCAGCTGGCGATCTACATCAGCTGGCTGATGCACGGCGTGAAGGGCGCGGTGATCGCCGGCGTGCTGTTCTTCCTGCCGTCCTTTCTGCTGCTGTCGCTGCTGGCCGGCCTCTATCTCGCCTACGGCACCCTGCCGTGGGTGCAGGGGATTTTCTACGGTATCCGGCCGGCGGTGGTGGCGGTGGTGCTGTTCGCGGCGTGGCGCATCGGCAGCCGTGCGCTGAATAATGGAGTGCTGTGGGGGATGGCGGCGCTCGCCTTCGTCGGCATTTTCGTTTTCGGCATCGCGTTCCCGTGGATCGTGCTGGCCGCCGGCCTGCTCGGCGCGATCGGCGGCAAGCTCGCGCCGCACAAATTCAAAAGCGGCGGCGGCCATGGCGCCAGCCACAAGCAGTACGGCCCGGCGATCATCGACGACGACACCCCGCCGCCGGCCCACGCCCGCTTCACCTGGCGCAGGATTGCGGCGAAGCTCGGCGCCTTCGTGCTGATCTGGCTCGGCGCAATGCTGGCGATCCAGGGCGCGCCCGACCTTTTCAACATGGGCGAATTCTTCACCAAGGCGGCCTTCCTCACCATCGGCGGCGCCTACGCCGTGCTGCCCTACGTCTACCAGGGTGGCGTCGAGCATTTCCAGTGGCTCACCGGCCCGCAGATGATGGACGGCCTGGCGCTGGGCGAGGCCACGCCGGGACCGCTCATCATGATCGTCACCTGGGTCGGCTATCTCGGCGGCGTCGCCAAGGGCGTGCTCGACAACCCGATTGCGGCCGGGCTGGCAGGCGCGGCGGTTGCAACTTTTTTCACCTTCCTGCCGTCCTTTCTGTTCATCCTTGCCGGCGGCCCGCTGGTCGAAGCCACCCGCGGCGAAATCCGCTTCACCGCGCCCCTCACCGGCATCACCGCGGCGGTGGTCGGCGTCATCCTCAACCTCGCGGCATTCTTCGCCTGGCACACCTTCTGGCCGCAGGGCACGGCCGACGCGCCGTTCGCCGGAACCTTCGACTGGGCGCCGGTCATCGTCGCCATCGCCGCCTTCGTCGCGCTGTGGAAGTACAAGGCCGACATCATGAAGGTGATCGGCGTGTGTGCGCTGCTCGGGCTGATGTATTCAGCCACTTTCTGAAACGGGCACAGCAGGCCGTAGGGTGCACTCCGTGCACCTTCTAATGTCAATCGGTGCACGGAGTGCATCCTACGCACCCTACGCAAAGCATCTGCCCATCCAGCAACCCTCTGAAACGGGTGGGGAGTTTGGCCTTGATGCAGCGCGGGTGGCCGGGCAGAATCTTTATGTCTACATCATTGCCCCTCAAAGCATCGATCCGCGCTATCTTCAGGTCGTGCATCGAAAACGGAAGAAAGGAAACATGGAACCCAAACCTCAACCCCTGAAGCGCTGCGGCTGCAACAATCCAACCGAGAAATGCGCGGATCTGGCGCGCACCGTCAAACCCGCCAAGCTCGATCCCGACGCCACGCTGGTATTCGACGTGCGCCGTGAAGCCGACTACGCAGCGTCCGACGAAACCATCCCCGGCGCGCTGTGGAAAAACCCCGAAAAAATCGACGCCTGGATCGGCGCCGTCCCGCGAACGCTCGATGTGGTGATCTACTGCGTGCGCGGCGGCGCCGTGTCGAACAGTGTGGTCGATCGCCTGCAGGCGGCGGGCGTGAAAGCGCGCTATATCGAGGGCGGCCTCGAAGCCTACAAGGCCGCAGGCGGCAAAATTTCACGCAAATGATTCTCAATAACCACTCCGCCATAAAGGTTGACTAATTTACTTGGTTATTTTATGGTTCGTCCATCGCAATTTTCATTACACGCAAGGACGACAATCATGGAACGTGAAATCAACGGCAAAATGGTCGAAACCGACCCCGAAGGCTATCTGGTCAACCTGGAAGACTGGTCCGAAGAACTGGCCGTCGAACTGGCCAAGGAAGACAAGCTGGAACTGGGCGAAAACCACTGGAAGATCATCCGCTACATGCGCGACTTCTTCGCCCAGAATGGCACCGCGCCCAACCTGCGCTTCCTGCAAAAAGGCCTGAAGGAGGAATTCGGCCCGGAATGGGGCGACAAGAAATTCCTGTTCGACCTGTACCCGTTCGGCCCCGCCAAACAGGCAGGCCGCTACGCCGGCACCCCGAAACCGACCGGCTGCGTGTAAGCGCATCCCGCCGCACCGAAACGCCCCGCCCTGTGCGGGGCGTTTTTTTGGGGGTTTCGCGCCTGGGAAGGCGCTCCTGCATGGGCCTCGTGGGTTCACCCGCGATCTGGTGGTCCATCGGGGCTAAAGCCCCTCCTACGTGTGATGGTCGGCGGGAGTTTTGTGGGAACGGGTTCACCCACGATCTGGTAAGCCATCGGGGCTAAAGCCCCTCCTACATGTGATGGTCGGCGAAAGTTTTGTGGGAGCGGGTTCACCCGCGATCTGGTAAGCCATCGGGGCTAAAGCCCCTCCTGCATGTGATGGTCGGCGGGAGTTTTGTGGGAGCGGGTTCACCCGCGATTGTTTGGCGTCCGCTACACCGTCTCGCGGAACATGAAATACACCGCCCCCATCAGGCACAGCGACGCCCACAGGAAATCCCATTTCAATTCCACCTTCATGTACAGCACGGCGAACGGCACGAACACCGACAGCGCGATGACTTCAAGCATGATCCTGGGAATCCGCGCACCAGCACCCCTGTTAAAATGCCGCCTTTCGCATTGCAAGGGTCGGCATGATGAACGCGCCTCAGGTGGGAGTGGTGATGGGGTCTTCCAGCGACTGGGAGGTGATGAAGCACGCGGCGATGCTGCTGAAGCAGCTGGGCATTTCGTACGAAGCCAAGGTGGTATCGGCGCACCGCACGCCGGACCTGCTGTACGAATACGCCGCCAGCGCGGATGCGCGCGGCCTCAAGGCGATCATCGCGGGCGCCGGCGGCGCCGCCCACCTGCCCGGCATGATTGCCGCCAAGACCATCGTGCCGGTGCTGGGCGTGCCGGTGCCGTCGAAATACCTCAAGGGCATGGATTCACTGCTCTCCATCGTGCAGATGCCGAAGGGCATTCCGGTCGCGACCTTTGCCATCGGCGAGGCCGGCGCGGCCAACGCGGCGCTGTTCGCCGCGGCGCTGATCGCCCGGTACGACAGCGGGCTGGCGGCGCAACTCGACGAGTTCCGCCACGGCCAGTCGGACTCGGTGCTGGCGATGGACCTGCCCGATGTCGAGTAAGCCGCTGCCCATCCTGCCCGGCGCGACCCTCGGCATCCTCGGCGGCGGCCAGCTCGGCCGCATGTTCACCATCGCCGCGCGCACCATGGGCTACAAGGTCATGGTGCTCGACCCCGATTTCGCCAGTCCCGCGGGTCAGATGGCCGACGTCCACCTGCAGGCCGACTACACCGACCACGGGGCATTGAAGCAGCTCGGCGCCGCCTGCGCCGCCGTCACCACAGAATTCGAAAACGTTCCCGCGGCCAGCCTGATCGAACTGACGAACCATTGCCGGGTGTCCCCCGGGGCAGAATCGGTTGCCATTGCGCAGGACCGCAGCCACGAGAAAACCTGGCTGCGCGAGCACGGCTTCGCCACCGCGCCGTTCGCGCTGGTCGACAGCGAGGCCGACCTTGACGCCGCGCTGGCGGTGACCGGCGCGCCGGCGCTGTTGAAGGTCTCGCGCTTCGGCTACGACGGCAAGGGCCAGGCCCGGGTCGGCACGCTGGAAGAGGCGCGTGCCGCGTACCGTGAATTCGGCGGCCAGCCCTGCGTGCTGGAAGGCTTCGTCCAGCTCGAACTTGAAGTATCGGTGGTGCTGGCGCGCAGTGACGCCGGCGAGTGCGCGCTGTTCCCGATCGCCGAAAACCGCCACGACAACGGCATTCTCGACGTATCCATCGTCCCCGCCCGTGTGTCCGACACGCTGGCGCGGCAGGCGCGCGAGATGGCGTGCGCGGTGGCCGACAAGCTCGGCTACGTCGGCGTAATGGCGGTCGAGTTTTTCGTCGCCGGCGGCCAGTTGATGATCAACGAAATCGCCCCGCGCCCGCACAACTCCGGCCACTACACGCTGGACGCCTGCGTCACCGACCAGTTCGAGCAGCAGGTGCGCGCGCTATGCGGCCTGCCGCTCGGCGATACCCGCCTGCTGTCGCCGGTGGCGATGGTCAACATCCTCGGCAACCGCTGGCACAACGGCGGGCCGAATTGGGACGCGCTGCTCGCGCATGGCAACATCAAGCTTCACCTGTACGGCAAGGAAGCTGCGCGGCCGGGGCGCAAGATGGGCCACTTCAACGTGCTCGACGCCGACCTGCCCGCCGCGCTGGCGCTGGCGGAGAAAATGCGTGCCGCCCTGTAGGCTTCGGACCCTCGCTGCGCTTCAGCCCGACATGGCAGGTAATCGCCCCGTAGGGTGCGCCATACGCACCGAACCAAGCATCCGACCAGGCCGTAGGGTGCACTCCGTGCACGCGCTAATTCAACAATGGTGCGCACGGCGCACCCTACAACTGGCGGAGAAAATGCGTGCCGCCCTGTAGGCTTCGGACAATCCTCGCTGCGCTGCTCGCAGCCGCCTCGCTGGCCGCGACAGCCGCCTCGCCCGCCGCGCGAACCAAGCTTCAAGCCGGCGCGCATGTCTTTGAAGTCGAAGTCGCCCGCACCCCGCAGCAACATATGCGGGGCCTGATGGAACGCACGCATCTTGATGACAATGCCGGCATGCTGTTCATCTTCCCGAAAAAGGACAGACACTGCTTCTGGATGAAAAACACCCTCATCCCGCTGTCGATCGCCTTCCTCGCCGACGACGGCGCCATCGTCAACATCGAGGACATGCAACCACAGACCCTGGACGTCCACTGCCCGCAAACCCCGGTACGCTACGCGCTCGAAGTGCCGCAGGGCGCATTCCGCGGCAAGGGAATCAAGCCCGGCACGCGGGTCACCGGCATCCCGGCCGGACTGCGACGGGCAACCAGCGAGTAGGGCGCACTCCGTGCACGCGGTATTCCAAAAGCCTCTTCACCGTTATTTGCTGGTGTCAGCCAGCCCTTGATAGGGGCTTCAGCCGCGAAGCTAAGCCGCCGAGAATCGCGGGTAAACCCGCTCCCACAAAAGTATCGCCGTCGCCCTTGTGGGAGCGACTTCAGCCGCGATGCGGGCGGCAGGCCCGCAAAGGTGGCGCGGCAAGACCCTGGCGAGCATTGCTCTTTGCGCATCGCGGCTGAAGCCTCTCCTACGGCGCCGCCTCGGGAGGCTGCAGGGTAGGGGTTTCATCGGCGGGGCAAGACAATAACTTCAACAGCCAATAGTGACATAGCCTTCAAAAACGGTGCGCTCGGCGCACCCTACAGCTTCGGGCCTTGCGATGACGAATTAAATCGACGTTTTCGTAGGCCTTCACGGTTCACGGTTCGCTGGCATCAATCGGTGCACGGAGTGCACCCTACGGTTACGAATCGCCTGATGACTCCCATACCCCATCGAACCCCCAACTACCTGTTTGCAGCGCTTTTATAAACCGCGTTGCGCTCCCGCTTGCCTACCGCAACGACAAGCACTACAAGCCGCCGGTCGTGCACCTCGTAGACCAGCCGAAATCCAGCATTGCGCAGCTTGATCTTGAAGCGGTCTTTTGCGCCCGCAAGCTGCGACCCGGGAACCCTCGGGGTTTCCAGGCGCTCGGCCAGTTTTTTCTTGAACTGCTCGCGCACCGACCTGTCCAGCTTGCGCCACTCGTCCAGCGCGTCCGGATGAAAGTTCAGTTCATAACTCATCCAGCTTCACCCGCACCGGCGTCTTGCCATCCTTCAGGCGTGCGTCGACGAGCGCGTTCAATTCAATGTCCTCCAGCCGGTTCATGAGCTCCTCGTAAACCTTGGCGGGAACACAATAAAAAGCCGGCTCGTTGCGGTTTAGAATCGCCACCGGAAAACCCTCGCCCGCCGCCACGGTCGCCATCGGATTGCGCTTCAGCTCGGAAATGCTGGCCGTCGTTTCAGCCAGAATGTGATGTGCCATGGTGATCTCCTGATGTGTTAATGATGCCAATAATGGCACCATTAACAGGTCTTCTCAACCCCCTGGTTCCGGCATCCGCCGCGAATCAGCGCCCTGCTGCACCCCCTATTCCGGGAAATCAATCGCCCTGATCGCCATTTCGCCTTCCGCACCGGATTCCTCGACCCGCAGCACGCGCACCGGCAGGTAATGCCGGTCGATGGCGAGCCAGATTTCGAAGCGGCCGTCATCCCCGGTCTGGCGTGCGAGATGCAGCGTTCGGAGCGGGCCGAGCGCGGTCTCCAGAATTTCTTCACCGCGCACATCGTACGTGTAGTGGCGCAGCTTTTTGCCGTTGAACACCGCGTAGGCCAGCTGTTCGCCCGAGGGCGGGGCGGTCAGCGCCATCTGGAAAAAAAGGCTCAGCGCGTCCTGCACGTCGCCGGTATAGGAAAAATGGCGTGGCGCGCCTTTGGCTGGATGTAACGTGAGGCTGCCCTTGGCCGCGTCGAAGCGCGCGCTGCTGCGCTTGTCGCCGCGCTGATCCCAGAATTCTTCCGGCACCAGGCCGCTCGGTGCAATGCGGCCGCGGCTGGTCTGCACGAAGCGGCCACGATAAAACACGCCTGCAAGGCCGGTGGCGCCGGCCACGCTGGTGATCGTGTAACGATCGCCTTCGTTGATCCACACCAGGGTCTGTTCGCCCCTGGCCGGCCCGTAGCGCACCTGGAAACGCAGATCGAGGCGCGGCGGCAGCGGGTTCAGCGGGGGTACTGCCGGTTCGACCTCTGCTGCGGGCGGGCTCGCCGGCTCCGGCTCAGGCCCGGGCATTTCAACCGCCGGTTCATCGGGCGGCACGGCCATGGCGACGTCAGCGGCGGCTTCCGGCATGACCACTTCTGCGACCTTTTCGACCGGTTCAGGCAATGGGACAGGTTTGGGGCGCGATGGCGGAACAGGAGGTTTCAGCGAGGGGCGCGGCGCCTCAACAGGCGGCGCCGGCATCAGCCGCGCCTCGATGGGAAGCGATTCGGGTTGGGCCTGCCACTGCGGCAGGGACCAGGTCAGCCCCCCAAGCAGCGCGCCATGCAGCAGCAGCGATCCCGCCAGAGCCAGCCACCATGGGCGAGCGCTGCGCCCCATCGCAGCTAGCTCCTAACGCTGGCACGCACCAGGCGCTGCTCGAGGGTGACGCCGTCTTCGCTCACCCGGATTTGCACCGGAAGGTTGTCGCGCGCGGGGGCGATCCACACGGTGACGGTTTTTTCATCGGGTTTTTGCGTGATGCGCTGGTATTGGCGGGTGGCCAATGCGCCCAAGGGGGTCTGCAGATTGCCGCCCTCGCTTTCCGCATAGCGATAGTCGTTGAGATCGCGTCCGCTCACCACCTGCAGGCTGTAGTCGGCAGGCAGGCTGGGCGCAAACATGAACTGGTACACCTGCGACAGCTGATCCTGCGCACCATCGAGCAGGCCATCGACCGTCCACGATTTGCCCTTGTACTGCCAGGCGATGCTGCGCTGCTCCCAGTCGAGGTGCGCGTTCGCCAGCTTGTGCGGCGCATCGCTGCGGGCGTGCTGGAATTGCGCGGGGCGCAGGCCATGGGGGGTGACCAGGCCGGTGCTTTCGAGGCGGATGACGCCCGGCCACAGCATTTTCAGCGGGCCGTCCGCACGCGTTTCGCTGGTGAGGGTGTAGCGGTTGCCGCTGCGGGTGAAGGTGTCGGTCACCTGGCCGAGTTTCTGGCCGTTGCGGTAGAGGTCGTACACCAGGTTCATTTGCTGCGGGGCCGCCTGGGCTGCGGCGGCGAACAGGCCGGCCGCAAGAAGCAGGGTCTTGAGCATGATCACATTCCGGTGGGAAACACAGACTGTGACGTCGGATCGTCCTTCAAGTTTACCCGGCCGCGGTTTATTTCCAGTTTCCCTTCGGCAAACCAGCGCACGGCCTGGGGATAGATGCGGTGTTCCTGCTGCAGCACCCGCGCCGCCAGCGTGTCGGGAGTGTCGTCCGCGCGCACCGGCACCGCGGCCTGGATGACGATGGGGCCATGATCGAGATCGGCGGTGACGAAATGCACCGTGCAGCCGTGGATCTTGATCCCTTCCGCAAGCGCGCGCTCGTGGGTTTTCAGCCCCGGGAACATCGGCAGCAGCGAGGGATGGATGTTCAGCAGGCGACCCTCGAAGCGCGTGATGAAGGCGGGGCTGAGGATGCGCATGTAGCCCGCCAGCACCACCAGGTCGGGCCGGTGGCGCTCGACTTCCCCGGCCAGCAGGGCGTCGAAGGCTGCGCGGTCGAGGTGCGCGGTGTGGTCGAGGGCAATGGCGGTGAGGCCGTGCGTACGCGCATAGTCCAGCCCCGCGGCATTGGGCCGGTTGCTGATGACGGCGACGATTTCAATCGGCAGTCGTGCCTGTGCAATCGCCCGAAAGTTGCTGCCGCGCCCGGACAGCAGCACGACGACGCGAGTGGTCACAGATAGATAACCTGCTCCGCGCCGGCGGGGCGGGCGACGATTTCGCCGATGCGCCACACGGTTTCGCCGCTTGCGGTGAGGTGCGCCATCGCCGCTGCGGCGTCGCGTGCGGCCACCACGACGCACAGGCCGATGCCGCAGTTGAAGGTGCGCAGCATTTCGGCCGGCTCGACGTTGCCGACCGCCTGCAGCCAGTCGAACAGCGGCGGGCGCGTCCAGCTGGCTTGATCGATGCTGGCGGCGACGCCTTGCGGCAGGCAACGCGGCAGGTTGCCGGTGATGCCGCCGCCGGTGATGTGCGCCATGCCCTTGACGCTGAGCTTTTCCAGCAGCGAAAGTACGGGCTTGACGTAAATCCGCGTCGGCGCCATCACGGCGTCGGCAAGCGGATGGCCGTGGAAGTCCGATCCGAGGTCGATGCCCGACACATCGATCAGCTTGCGGATCAGCGAATAGCCGTTGGAATGCGCGCCGGAAGACGCCAGCCCCAGCACCACGTCGCCCGCGACGATGCCCTGGCCGCCGATGACTTTCGATTTTTCCACCACGCCGACGGCGAAGCCGGCCAGGTCGTACTCGCCTTCCGGGTACATGCCGGGCATTTCGGCGGTTTCGCCGCCGATCAGCGCGCAGCCGGCCTGTTCGCAGCCGGTGGCGATGCCGGCGATCACCGCCTCGGCGGTGTCGAGGGTGAGCTTGCCGCAGGCGAAGTAATCGAGGAAGAACAGCGGCTCGGCACCCTGCACCAGGATGTCGTTGACGCTCATCGCCACCAGGTCGATGCCGACGGTATCGTGACGGTCCAGCTCGAACGCCAACCTGAGCTTGGTGCCGACGCCGTCGGTGCCGGAAACCAGCACCGGCTCCCTGAATTTCTTCGAAATCTCGACCAGCGCGCCAAAGCCGCCGATACCCGTCAGCACTTCGGGGCGCATGGTGCGTCTGGCCAGCGGCTTGATGCGCTCGACCAGCGCATCGCCAGCGTCGATATCGACGCCGGCATCTTTATAGGAAATGGATGACACGCCCGGCTCCAAAATGCAAAAAGTGCGGTATTTTACCGCCTATGTCGACTCCCCGCCCGTTCCACCTCCCCTGGCTCGCGCTCTTCGTGCTGCTCGTCGCGGGCGGGCTGATCTACCTGCTAGGCCCCATTCTCACCCCCTTCCTGGCCGGCGCCCTGCTCGCCTACATCTTCGATCCGCTGGTCGATCGGCTGGAAAAGCACGGCTGGTCGCGCATGGCTGGAACCGCTACAGTGATCGTACTGGCTGGACTTACGGTCTTTGGCCTGATTCTGATTGCCCTGCCGCTGTTTCAAGGCCAAATCGCCGAACTGAGCCAGCGCCTTCCGGCCTTCCTCGACCTGCTGCAAACCCGCTTCCTGCCCTGGCTGCAGCAGACCTTCGGTATCGCCATCGCCCCCAACCTTGATGCGCTCAAAGGCTGGATGACCGAGCAGGCAACCGAAAACAGCGACAGCTGGCTGCCCTCCCTGCAAACCGGCGCGCTTGCCGTCCTGGGCGTGCTGGTCAACCTGCTGCTGATTCCGGTGGTGATGTTTTACCTGCTGAAGGACTGGGACGTGATGGTGGCGCGCGTCGCCACGCTGGTGCCGCGCGACTGGATGGGAACGGTCACCCGCGTCGCACGCGCGATGGACGCGGTGGTCGGCGAATTCATGCGCGGGCAGCTGGCGGTCATGACCATCCTCGCGCTGTATCACGGCATTGCACTGTGGGTGCTGGGTCTCGACTACGCCCTGCCGATCGGCATTCTCACCGGACTGCTGTCCTTCGTCCCTTTTCTCGGAATCGGCCTGGGCCTGACGCTGGCCTTGCTGGTGGCGCTGTTGCAGTTTGGCGACTGGATCGGGGTGGCCTGGGTGGCGGGGATATTCATGGTCGGCCAGCTTTTCGAAGGCTACGTGATCACCCCGCGCATCGTCGGTGAACGGGTTGGCCTGCATCCGGTGGCAGTCATCTTCGCCCTGGCCGCATTCGGCCAGCTGTTCGGCTTTGTCGGCGTGCTGCTGGCGGTGCCGCTGGCGGCGGTGCTGCTGGTGGCGCTGCGCGAATTGTGCGGCGTATACGAGCAGAGCGGCCTTTATCGCGGCGGCTATAATGCCGGCTCTTCCGATCCTGCCCCGTCTGCCATGTCACCGCTCTCCGGCCAACCCCTGCTCGAATCGCGCATCGCTTCCCTGCCGCTGGTGCATCGCGGCAAGGTGCGTGACATCTACGCCGTCGGCGACGACAAGCTGCTGATCGTCACCACCGACCGTCTGTCGGCCTTCGACGTGGTAATGCCGACGCCGATTCCCGGCAAGGGCGAGGTGCTGACCAAGGTATCGGCCTTCTGGTTCGACAAGCTCAAAGCCGTCGTGCCGAGCCAGGCGCTCGACATCGAACCGGAGTCGGTCGTCCACGAATCCGAGCGCGACCAGGTAAGCGGCCGCGCCATCGTGGTGAGAAAACTCAAGGCGCTGCCGGTGGAAGCCATCGTGCGCGGCTACCTGGTCGGCTCGGGCTGGAAGGAATACCAGGTCAGCCAGTCGGTGTGCGGCATTGCGCTGCCGGCCGGGCTGAAACAGGCCGACCGCCTGCCGCAACCGATCTTCACCCCGTCGACCAAGGCAGCGGCCGGCGCCCACGACGAGAACATCGCGTTTGAACAAATGGCCGGGCTGATCGGTGCCGACCTGGCAAAGCAGGTGCGTGACGTCAGCCTCGCGCTGTACAAGGCTGCGGCGGAATACGCGCTGACGCGCGGCATCATCATCGCCGACACCAAGTTCGAATTCGGGCTGGATGAAAAAGGGCACCTGGTGTGGATCGACGAGGCGCTGACCCCGGATTCATCGCGCTTCTGGCCGGCCGACCAGTACCAGCCCGGAAGCAACCCGCCCAGTTTCGACAAGCAGTTCGTGCGCGACTGGCTGGAAGCGAGCGGCTGGAACAAGCAGGCACCGGGGCCGGCGCTACCCGCCGAAATCGTCGCAAAGACCAGCGAGAAATACCGCGAAGCGATGTCGCGCCTGCTGGGTTAAATAAAGGCTATGTCACTGTTGGCTGTTGAAGTTATTGTCTTGCCCCCTCTGATGAAGCCCCGACCCTGCAGCATCCCGCAGGCGGCGCCGTAGGAGCGGCTTCAGCCGCGATGCGCCGCAAGGCGCAAAGAGCAAAGCTCGCCAGGGTCTTGCCGCGCCACCTGTGCGGGCTTACCGCCCGCATCGCGGATGCAGCCGCTCCCACAAGGGCGACGGCGATGCTTTTGTAGGAGCGGGTTTACCCGCGATTCCCAGCGGCCAGATTCGCGGCTGAAGCCGCTCCTACAAGGGCGACGGCGATGCTTTTGTGGGAGCGAGTTTACCCGCGATCCCCGGCGGCCAGATTCGCGGCTGAAGCCGCTCCTACAAGGGCGACGGCGATGTTTTTGTGGGAGCGGGTTTACCCGCGATCCCCGGCGGCCAGACTCGCGGCTGAAGCCGCTCCTACAAGGGCTGGTCCTACAGGGCTGGCTGACACCAACAAATAACGGTAAAAAAGCCTAAATAAAGGCGTTATCCGCGAAGCTCGCGAAGGAACGCCAGGAAAACCCCTGGAGCCGACTGTCGCATTCCAGGACCCCCTTCGCGCTTCTTCGCGCCCTTCGCGGAGAGGGTTTTATTTCAACGTCGCATTCAGAAAGTCCGCCACCGCCGCCACCATCTCGCTTTCGTGTCCGGTGAAGAAATGGTCGGCGCGGGCCATCATCACCTGCCTTGAGCCCTTGGCCGGCAGGCTCTGCTTGCGCTTGCCGGCGTTCGCCAGCACCTGCGGCAGGTCGTTGGCGCCATACAGATCAAGAATCGGCAGTTTCACGGCCTTGTAGTCATCGACCGAAATGCCCAGGCTCGCCCACGACTTCACCGCGGGGTCGGGCTTGCCGGTCATATACGCACGGCTCATGCGCGAACCCATGCTGTGCGAGACGATGGCAATCTGCTTGTAGCCCTTGGCCTTGAGAAACTCGACCGCCTCGGCGATGCGTTCTGCCGCCTCGGGGAAGGTCGGCGGATAGGCTTCGCCCCTGGCGTCGGCGGCGAGGATCGGCATCTGGATCGACAGGGTGGCGAAACCGCGGTCGGCCAGTTCGGTGCGCAGGGTACCGACCATGCCCCAGTCGGGGTGGATGCCCATGCCATGGACGACGATCGCCGCCTTGCCGGTGTCCGCCGGGGTAAACAGCGTGAGGAACTTGTGGTGGCCGCGCGGCGTCTGCAGGTAGACCGGATCGCCCACCACCAGTCCGGGCACGATTTCATCCGCCCATTTCTTCTCGCGCGCATAATCCGCCACCGGCTCGGCAAGCGCCGTCAGCGAAAACAGTGCAAGCAATCCAGCCGCCAGACCCAACACCATGTTTTTCTTCATCTCATCTCTCCTGCGCGCTAAAGTTCATTATTCGTCGAACCGATAATTCAACGAAACCGTGGAAACATCAACCGCTCAAGGTAGAAAGTAGTGACCGCCAAACCCCTGCGCATCGTACCATCCTCGTTGCCGGCCGCCCCGCCGCGCGATGCGCGCTTGCGCGGCGGGGCGCGGGTGGTGATCGTCGACGACCGCAGCACTGCGCGCAGCCTGCTCGAAGGCCTGGCGCGCACACTGGAACCCGATGTGGTGGTGGACAGCTTTGCCGACCCGCAGGACGCGTTGGCGCAGATGCAACGCGTGACGCCGGACCTCATCATCAGCGATTACCGCATGCCGGGCATGAACGGCATCGAATTCACCCGTCGCGTGCGCGCGGAGCGCCGCCTGGCCGACATACCGCTGATCATCGTCACCGTGGTGGAGGACCGCCAGATTCGTTATCAGGCGCTGGAAAACGGCGCCACCGACTTCCTCATCCGGCCGATCGATCCGCAGGAATACCGCGCACGCTGCCTCAACCTGCTGGCCCTGCGGCGCAGCCAGAAAATGCTGGCCGACCGCGCACTATGGCTGGAAGAGCAGGTGGTGCTGGCCACCCGCGAGGTGCGCACGCGCGAACGCGAAACCCTGATGAAGCTGGCCAAGGCCGGCGAATACCGCGACGAGGAAACCGGCAACCACATTTTCCGCATGGCGAAATACGCCCGCCTGATCGCCGAGGAACTCAGTCTCACCGCGATGGAATGCGACGAGATCGAAACCGCCGCGCCGATGCACGACATCGGCAAGATCGGCATTCCCGACCGGATTCTTCTGAAGCCCGGGCAGCACACCCCGGAAGAGCGGGCCATCATGCGTCGCCACCCGCTGATCGGCCACGGGATCCTGGCCGACAGCCCCTCGCGCTACCTGCAGATGGGCGCAGTGATCGCGCTCAGCCATCACGAAAGATTCGACGGCAGCGGTTATCCGCGGGGCCTGGCCGGCGCAGACATCCCGCTGGCCGCACGCATTGTGGCGGTCGCCGACGTGTTCGACGCGCTCACCTCCAATCGCCCCTACAAGCGCGCGTGGACGTTCCAGGACGCCCTCCGCTACATCCAGTCCGAAAGCGGCAGGCATTTCGACCCCGCCTGCGTGCGCGCGCTCGAACAGCGCCTCGATGCCGTGGCCACCATCATGCGCGAGTTGGGCGATACCCAGGCGTAGCCGACGCATGAAGGCCACGCTTCAGACGTCGATGCCGGAGTTTTTACAGCGTCTGCTCAAACGGATTCACAACCGGCCGGATACCGAGTTTCAGCAAGCGCTGATCCGC
>JAUYCF010000113.1 GCA_030692355.1 Thiobacillus sp. | reverse complement strand
CCGTGCTTATCCAGTTGTCACACACAGCCCACGAATAGACTGTCGTTGCGAGGAGCGTAGCGACGCGGCAATCCAGAAAGGCCCGCTGAATCAAAGCGCTGGATTGCTTCGCTTCGCTCGCAATGACAGGCTGCCATGGCTGTGGGTGACAACCGGATAAGCACGCCTAATCCTCCGGCCCGAAGCACCCGGTGTAATCCGCGCACACCTCGCACGACGGCGAGCGGCAGACCTGGACCTCTTCGCGGTCGCAAAGCTGCTTGTAGAGGAATTTCTTCCACTTCATGTCGCGCGTGTTCCTCGCTGCCAGCGCGGGGAAGTTCTGCGTCATCAGGAGAGACAGGTCGACGCGCGACCACAGCCCCAGGTCCTGCCACAGGTGATCGCCCCCCATACACGCCGCGGTGACGATTTTCGCCACCCAGTGCTCGGATTCATCCCTCCCGGCGCAATATTCTTCGAGCAGCATCCGCAGATCTTCGCGTTCGGTCTGGCGCGATGCCTCGGCCATCTCTTCATCCATTCCGGCTGGCAGCCTGTAGCGCGGGAAGTGGCGCGCCAGCAGAGCGGCGAAATCGGCCTGCACAAGCCCCAGGCCATGCGGCAACGCGCCCATGCCGAGGAGATGGCTGGCCAGCATGCGGGCGAACAGGTCGTCATTGGCAAACCCTCCAGCTTGAGCCAACAGCAGGCCATGCAGTTTGGTACGCGCATCGGCTGAAAGTCTTCCGGGTGAAGTGGCTACAAGCATACGAACTCCGATTGCTGAGTAGTACGGTGTTTCTTCAGGGGATAAGCAACCCGCCTCTCAGGCGGCCGGCAACGCACAGGCGGCGACAGGTTCACCCTTGTTGCAGGCCTCAATGCTTGCGGGCGCGGACTTGCCCGCCAGGCCGATCCAGCGGTCGACCGCGTCCGGGTCGAAACCCGCCCGGCACTGGCCGTCAACGTCCATCAGCGGGCGGCGGATCAGCAGCGGGTCGGCCAGCATCAGGCCGAGTGCGGCCGCCTCGTCCAGCGCCTCGGGCCGCACCTCGCCCGACTTGACGCGCGGCGCGCTCGGGTTGAACCATTCGGCCACCGGCAGCGTGCCGAAAAATTCGCGCAAGCGCCGCGCGTTCCAGGCCTCGGTCAGCACGCTTCTGGCCAGCACCGTGTGCCCGGCCGCCGCCAGCAACCTCTTCTGGCGGGTGTTGCTGGCGCAACCGGGTTTCTCGTAGAAGACGATCGTGACCATTGCGTCAGCCGGCCTTGGCTGCCAGCGCGGCCTGGTAGGCGGCTTCCACCGCAGCCTGGTACTTGGCCAGCATCTCGGCGGAAATGCCGGTCAGCGACCCGGGCAGGTTCAGCGCCACCCCCAGTTCGTCGACGATGGCGCCTTCGATCGGGCAGATGCTCGTGCACTGCGCGTCGTCGAAGTCGCCAAGGCACTCGGTGCACTTGTCCGGATCGATCAGGAAGTGCGGCGCGGCCTGGTAGATCGCCTCGTTGGGACACAGCGGCTCGCAGGCGTAGCAGTTGACGCAGGATTCGATGATTTCCAGTGACATGCGTGTTCCTCCTCAGGCGACTTTCTGCTGCGGGTTGGGTTTCTCGTCCAGCTTGCCGGCGGCGCGCAATTCCTCGTACACCGCCGCGATGGCCTCCTCGATCGGCTCCATCGCGTGCTCGCCATTCGGCTGAATGCCGGCGGCTTCCAGCGGCGCCCACGGCTCAAAGCCGATCTTGGCCGACAGCACCACTTCGCAGCCCTTCAGCACGCGCAGGGTTTCGTCCAGCGCGGTTTCACCGTCGCCGCAGCTCGATCCGCCCTCGCAATACGGTGTCGTCTTGCGGTGGCCGATGAAACGCACGCCGTTGCCGGACGCCTCGTACACCAGGAACTCGTGCGCGTGGCCGAAGTGCTCGTTGATGACGCCGCCGCCCTTGGTCGACACCGCCATCAGCACCGGCCGGGTAGCCGGTGCGCTGGGCGTCATCCCATGGATGGACACCAGCTCGGCCTTGGCGGCGCGTGCCTTGTTATCCTTTTCCTCCAGTTCCTTCGCGATCTCCGCATGCACCTCGGCGCGCTTCACCATCGCGGCGGGGTAGTCGATCTCCATGTCCTCGATCTTGTCCATGGTGAATTCCTGGCCGCGATCCTCGCCCAGCAGACCGACCGCGTCGGCACGGCACTGGCGGCAGTGGCGCATCATGTTCATGTCGCCGGAGCACGCGTCCTGCAGCTTCTGCAGTTCCTCAGCGGTGGGGCTCGGCTGCCCCATCAGGCCGTAGAACGTGCCGTGCTCCGGCTCGGCGATCAGCGGCATCACGTTGTGCAGAAACGCGCCTTTCGACTTGACTACCTTCGACACTTCGGCGAGATGCTTGTCGTTGACGCCGGGGATCATCACCGAGTTGACCTTCACCAGAATGCCGCGCGCGGTCAGCATCTCCAGCCCCTTCTGCTGCTGCTCGATGAGAATCGCCGCGCCCTCGCGCCCCATGACGCGCTCATTCTTCCAGAACACCCACGGGTAGATCTGCGCGCCGACGTCGGGGTCGACGCAGTTGATCGTGATGGTGACGTGGTCGATGTTGTGCTTGGCGAGTTCCTCCACCGACTCTGGCAGCGCGAGGCCGTTGGTCGACACGCACAGCTTGATGTCGGGCGCCTTCTCACTCAATTCGCGGAAGGTGGCGAAGGTGCGCTCGGGGTTGGCGAGTGGATCGCCGGGGCCGGCGATGCCCAGCACCGTCATCTGCGGGATGTTGGCCGCCACCGCCATCACCTTCTTCACCGCCTGTTGCGGCGTCAGCACCTCCGACACCACGCCGGGGCGCGACTCGTTGGAGCAGTCGTACTTGCGGTTGCAGTAGTGGCACTGGATGTTGCACGCCGGCGCCACCGCAACGTGCATGCGCGCGAAGTAATGGTGCGCCTGCTCGGAATAGCAGGGATGGTTGTGCACCTTGGCGCGGATGTGTTCCGGCAGGTGGCCGAGCTGGTCGTCGGTGGAGCCGCAGGAGTTCGATGCGCAGCCGCCTCCGGCCGCGGGCTCGCCGCTGGATGGAATCGAGTTGATTACTGGCAAATCCACGGATCGTCCTCCCTCAAGGTTACGCAGGTACTCTCGCAAGCCGCGTGCCTGCCCATGCCGTCACGAAAACTCGTTGTTTATCAAGGGGAAGGTGCCAACCGATGCGGCGCATCTGTCGCAAACGCCACACGACACGGATGGAAAAGTTGTGGCGAAGGCGACAAGCACGAGGGCGTGAAGCGAGGGAGACTACCGGGGAATCAGGTGGTCCCACTGAAACAGGCGGGAAGCAATGAACAAGCCCCAATACTTGTCATTGCGAGGAGCGTAGCGACGTGGCAATCCAGACATCTCCGCTTGATCAATGCACTGGATTGCCGCGCTTCGCTCGCAATGACAACTTTTGCAGAGGCCTGTCCCTCTCACGGCACAGCGATTGCTTGATCCCGGTTCATCCCACCAAGGAAACCAATCATGCTGACAGGCGCAATGCTGGGACTGATCCAGCAGACCGGGATGGACGTCATCGTCCTCACCGAAGAACTCGACGAGCAGGAATTTTTCTCCAGCCGCCTCACCCGCATGGAAACCCTGCGCTTGCTTGGCGTCATGGCGTACAACGCGCGCAACCTGCCGGCGATCGTGCGTGAACAATTGCCAGAAATCGACTGGTGCGCCTGGGCTGCGCTACCCACCGCACTGGTCAACCCCACCAGCCATCCTTTGCAGATATGGGTCGCCGCACGCGAGCTCACCCCGCTCACCGTGCAGCACCTCATCGACTACAGGCGGGTTTATCCGGAGCTGTTTTCGCTGGCGCCGTGCGCCTAGGGAGACCCTGAACAAGTCGTCACCCCGGCGAAAGCCGGGGTCCAGATGCTTGATTTAACTGGATTCCGGCTTCCGCCGGAATGACGAATGTGGACTTGTTCGGGCCTCCCTAGCCAATTGGTAACTTATTAGTTACCATCCCAACATGGCACTCACCCGTAATTTCAAGCAAACCGTCGTCGAGCGCGTCGAGCGTGATCCGGAATTTGCAAAGGCGCTGCTGGATGAAGCGGCAACACTATTCCTGAGCGGCGAGCCCGAAACCGCCCGCCTCATCCTCCGCGACCTTGTCAACGCAACCATCGGCTTCGAACAGCTTGCCGCGATGACCGACAAGCCCAGCAAGAGCCTGCATCGCATGCTGTCGCCAAGCGGCAACCCGAGCATGGACAACCTGGCCGCGATTTTTGGTGCGGTGCGCACCCGGCTGAAAGTGGGGTTCGAGGTTCATACCGTGCTTATCCGGTTGTCACACACAGCCCACGAATAAGCTGTCGTTGCGAGGAGCGTAGCGACGCGGCAACCCAGAAAGGCCCGCTGAATCAAAGCGCTGGATTGCTTCCCGCCGCGCTACGCTCGCGGTCGCAACGACA
>JAUYCF010000070.1 GCA_030692355.1 Thiobacillus sp. | reverse complement strand
TCATTCGGGCTGACCCTCCTGCGTTATGCAACACGGATTCGACACCCGCATCGTAACGCGTCGAGTTCGTCAGCCCAACTTTATCTCGTTGTTTGTTATAGGGTTTTGCTTAAGGTAGTGCCATTGGGTAGCGTCCCCTTTGTTATGATAGCGCTCTTCGCCGTAGCTGTGCCGGGTATCGGCTTGAATAATGCGATCCGGGTCGAAGAAGGCTCTGGCGGCGTAAGCGAAATTGCCCCGGATATTTCGGAGCCTGTCTTGGGAGCGTCTTGCGTGAAACTGAGTGGCTACGCTGTTGCGTGAAACTGAGTGGCTACGCTGCCTTTTCCAATGGCTGATGGTCACATTTGCTGACCGACAGGATCTCAACGCCAACAACCTTGCCCGACTCGTCGAAGTCCAGGATGACGCCGGGCTGCACCTGCTCCGATTCAATGATCTTCGCTTCGCCAAGCCGGACGTACAACGCGTCAGCGGTCGGGTCATATTCGATTTTCATAGTTTTCCTTTCATTGTCCGGTCGAAATAAACGGTAACGATCAACGGCGGCTCTTTCGTCGCATTGTAGATCACGCGCAACACGCGATCACCGAAATCCGGTATCCGCTTCAATGCGTGATGGAGCGTCGGATCGCTTTCATGGGGCAACAGCAGATCAGGAGCGTTCATCGCGGCATCGAGCCATTCGGGCGCGATTTCGCGTTCCCGGATAATTGTTTCGGCATGCGCACTCAATACATAAGCCATGGCGCAGTCTAGCATTTCGCGGCGTTTTCATCGTGGGGAAAGGCAAGCTCGCTGGTTGGCTGACGAAAATTGTCAGTCCATGCCGCATAGGGGCAGGGCGGCTGGACGGGCCGGGGCCGCTGCGATTTCCGGTCACACGGGAAAAAGCCAGTGGAATCATGGCGTTCCGGCCTGTCTGCGCAATTTTTCCCGGCGATATCTAAAGTTGGCACGGCGTCTGCACGTTAATCAGCCAGACACGGGAGGCTCGTGTTCAACTTGCCCAAACTTAAGGAGATTTGAAATGCGTAAAGTACAACAAGGTTTTACTTTGATCGAACTGATGATCGTGGTGGCGATTATTGGTATTTTGGCGGCGGTGGCGTTGCCAGCTTATCAGGATTACACTGGCAAGAGCCAAGTCGGTGTCGGTATTGCTGAAATTTCGGGTGGCCGTACTTCTTATGATGTGGCTGTTTCGGAAGCGCGCCCCGCTGGTTTCTATACGAATGCAAACTTGGGGCTGGCTGCTGCCACGCCGCGTTGCAGTCTACTTGCGGTAAACGCCCCGGCGGCTGATGGGTCGCAAGCTACTGCAATCCAGTGTACGCTTGTCGGAACGGGCGCTGTTAACGGCCTTTTGGTTACCCTGTCTCGTACTGCCGCAGGAACTTGGTCCTGTGCGACCACCGCGCCGAATCGCCTGGCCCCTGCTGGTTGTCCTGGGGTTTAAAAATCGAAACAAAGGGCGAACAAAGGGGACGCTTCCCTTGGAGACAAAGGGGACGATTCCCTTTGTTAGTGAAAAAGCCTCCTTCGGGAGGCTTTTTTTCGTGCGCCCGGCACGGGCGCACTCTTGGAGGTGAAAGCCCTCCCGTAAGTTGATCACAGCGAACGAAGCGAAGCGCAACTGCATGAGGGTGACTGATTGCACATGCCATTGGGGACGCTACCCTTTGTTTGCATGCCATTGGGGACGCTACCCTTTGTTTGTGCTAGTCTCCAACCATGCCCAGACAATCCAGAACGGTATTTGCTGGTATTCCACACCACATCACGCAGCGCGGTAATCGACGCGAAGATATTTTCTTCGCGGACGAAGATCGTGAGGCGTATCTCGCTTGGCTCCATGAGTATTGCGAGAAATTTGAGGTTGAAATACTCGCCTATTGCCTCATGACCAACCATGTTCACCTGGTTGCCGTCCCTGCAACTGACGACGGACTGCACCGGGTGCTCAAGCCGCTGCATATGCGTTATGCCCAACGGATTAACCGTGCGCGGGGTTGGAAGGGGCACCTCTGGCAAGGGCGGTTTTTCTCGTCGCCACTGGATGAGGCTTATCTGTGGGCGGCGGTGAGGTATGTGGAGCGCAACCCTGTACGTGCCGGGATGATTGAGCGTGCGGAGGATTATCGCTGGTCTAGTGCGGCTGCACATTGCGGCAAACGATCAGACAGCTTGCTTGAATTGGAATCTGGCTGGAACAGGCAATTTTCACAAACGGAGGGCTGGTCAGACTGGCTTTCTGCTGGGGATGGAGCGGAAGAAATTCAGTTACTAAGGCGCAATGTTGAGAAAGGACTGCCTTGCGGTTCTGCTGGGTTTGTTCAAGAACTGGGCAAGCTGGCTGGGCGTTTACTGGAATATCGCCCGCAAGGTCGACCGAGTAAGGTTGACGATGGAAACAAAGGGTAGCGTCCCCAATAATCCCCGAATAAATTCGCGGGCGACATCTCGCGGCGCGGTCAGCAGTGGCAAGTTTTTCGGTCGTCGTTTCTTGGCACGGGGCTCGATCCGGTCGGGTCGATGCGGCAGTTGCAGAGCGGCGATGCTCGCAAGTACGGCCGCAATTACGGCGCATATCTGGTTCTCCTGCGTTCGGCGTAGTTGATCTGCGAAGGCGACCAATAGACGCTTGGCGCCAGTAAAACTCAACACACGAGGTAGCACGTCAGTGAGCACCGCTGCTTTCGCCATCGCCCAGCGCACCAGATTGTAGGCCAGCAAACAGACCGCGATCTCTTTCTCCACCATCGCCTGCGATTTGCAGCGCAGCACATCCATCTGCAGCGTGATCTTGATAGTGCGGAAGTCCACTTCGATATTCCAGCGCATCCCGTAGAGCGTATCGAGTGCGCGGGGCGCGGCGAATCCGGGATCAAGCAGCGTCGTCACCAGAATGCGGCCATTCACTTCAAGCTCGCGCATCGTAATGAACTCCGGATAGCGCGCGTAATCTTCCGAGTGCCATTGGGGACGCTACCATTTAGGGGGGGGGGCGGAAATTACCAAGGTGCCATTTGTAAAAAGCCGTCAAAAATGGGGTCACCCATTAGCCGACCGTAATCAAGCGCGAACACCTTCCCGCCCCCCTTTTTTTGATGGCGAGTTTGTGGCGAATCTGCCGCCCGTTTTGCGCCATGCGAGACCTGCGAATCGGTTCTGAGGAGATTCCGCAATCTCATCAGAAGCTTGCCAATCTCGTCAAAAGTGAGTAGATTCTCGTATCTCCTCAATAGGTGGGGAGATAGAACGGAATCTTCTCAATGCGGCGCAAGCTTAACGCAACCGACATTCTCGACGCCCTCAAGGCTCTGCAAGCAGAGGGCCTTGATGAGGCCTCTTCGTCCGAAATCTACGCCCGCGTGGGCGGCAGCTATGCGACGGTCGGTCGCCTGCTGGACAGGCTCGTCCAGGAAAACACTCTCGTTCGTAAAGGCAAGGCCCGCGCCACACGATACTTCCTTGGTTCAGGCAATCTGGAAATAAGCGAGGCCGTGCACGCGACGGATCGCGTGACCGCCACCGTCTCGCCCGGATGGTCCGCGCAGGCCCGCGCTGTTCTCGACAACCTGAACCGACCGCTAGGTGTCCGTCAGCCGGTCACTTATCAGCGCCGTTTTGTCGATGACTATGCTCCGAATGAGTCATTCCTGTTGCCGCGCGAGCTGGCGAAGACGCTGGCTCAGGAAGGCAGGATGGCAGGCCAGCAACCAGCGGGCACCTATGTCCGCAAGGTGCTGGAACAGCTTTTGATCGATCTTTCGTGGTCGTCTTCGCGACTGGAAGGCAATACCTACAGCCTGCTGGCGACGGAAGAGTTGTTCAAGAGCGGCGCTCCGCCCAGCGATTTGGAAGGGGTCATGCTCCTCAACCACAAGCGCGCCATCGAATTCCTCGTTGACGCCGTGCCCAGCGATGGCCTCACTGACAGCGTTATTCGCAATCTGCACGCGCTGCTCATGCAAGACCTGCTGGCCGACTCAGCCGGTCTGGGGGCGATTCGGACGAAAGTCGTCAATATTTCCGATACGACCTATATCCCCTCGCAGGTGCCACAGCTCCTTGAGGAGATGATCTCGCTCATCATTGGCAAAGCCCAACACATCAAGAATCCGGTGGAGGCGGCGTTCTTTCTCTGGGTGAACCTCGCATACCTGCAACCTTTTGAAGATGGCAACAAGCGCACGAGCCGACTGGCCGCCAATATTCCGCTGATGCTTTACAACTCTGCGCCGCTTGCCTTCCTCGATATCGATCCACGGGATTATGCAAAGGCCATGCTGGGGGTCTATGAACTGCTCGATGTCACGATCGCCGTCGAGCTATTCGCATGGACTTATCGACGCTCGATCCGCAAATATCAAGTGATACTGGAGGCGATGGGGTCACCCGACGCGTTCCGCGTGCGACACCGCGAAAATTTGAGTGAAGCTGTGCAGCTAATCGTCAGAGAGGGACAGCTACTTCAGCAGGTGACCTCTGATATTGGCGTGCAAGCAGAGGAAGTGGACGCGTTCAGGGCAATGCTTGAAGCCGAACTCAGTGTTCTCACGCCGTACAACTGCGCGCGGTATCGGATTGCCCTCAGAGAGGCGCAGGCTTGGATTGAGCGCGGGCGACCTCGATGAGCTGGGCGTTTGCGATTTGAGCGGTAAAAGGGGACGCTACCCTTTGTCCCCTTGTTTTGATTGCAACGTGCTGCCTGATGGCTCAGGCTTCAAGCCAGGCCTTTCGGCAGGGCGAACGCCACTCTTTCCTCGGTGCCGTCGAGATTTTCAACCGAGCCGATTCCAAGTTCATTCAACCGTTCGATCACCGCGCGCACCAGGATTTCCGGGGCCGAGGCGCCGGCCGTGAGCCCGACCCGGTTTTTGCCCGCCACCCACTCGGGCTGGATTTCCGACGCGTTGTCGACCATGTAGGCCGCTACGTCCAGGTTCTTTGCAACTTCCCGCAGTCGATTGGAATTCGAACTGGTCGGCGAGCCCACCACGATCACCACGTCGCATTGCGGCGCCAGCGCCTTGACGGCGTCCTGGCGGTTTTGCGTGGCGTAGCAGATGTCGTCCTTTTTCGGGCCGGCAATGTGGGGGAAGCGCGTGCGCAGGGCGTCGACCACACGCGCGGCGTCGTCGACGGACAGGGTGGTCTGGGTGACGTAGGCGAGCTTGTCGGGGTCGGTCACCTTGAGACCTGCTACGTCGTCCGGCGTTTCGACCAGGTACATGCCGCCGTCCGACTGGCCCAGGGTGCCCTCGACTTCGGGGTGGCCCTTGTGACCGATCATCACGATTTCGAATCCCTTGTCGCGCATTTTGCTGACTTCGACGTGCACCTTGGTGACGAGCGGGCAGGTGGCGTCGAATACGTTCAGCCCGCGCGCCTCGGCCTCCATGCGTACCGCCTGCGATACGCCGTGCGCGCTGAAGATGACAGTGGCGCCAGCGGGAACCTCGTCGAGTTCCTCGACGAAGATTGCACCCTTGGCTTTGAGGTCGCTGACGACGTAGGTGTTGTGGACGACTTCGTGGCGCACGTAGATCGGCGCGCCGAATTTTGCAAGCGCCGACTCGACGATGGCGATGGCACGGTCGACGCCGGCACAGAAGCCGCGGGGGTTGGCGAGAAGAATGGTGGGCGTCATGGAGGTAGGCTTAAAAAGAAACTTCTTTCTGGTGCCGCAGTGCCAGCACGGTGACGAGTTCGCCGTCATGGCGGTACAGCACGACGTAGCCGCTGTCGCCAAAGCCGATCGGCAATTCACGATACGTGTGTCCATCAGGGTCGTCCACGTCCACGTCGGTTTCTTCGACTGGCCGGCCTATCTGTGGATGTTGCCCGAGTACTTTAACGGCCCTGGTGATGACGGCGGCGGCCCGCTTTGCCGCTGCTGGATTTTTGGGGCGCAAGAATTCGCGTAATTTCTCCAGGTCGCGCAGCGCGGCGGGCGCAAATTTTACTTGTGGCATACGGGCGCGGCTTGCTCATTTTCTTCACCCCACGTATCGAGCCACGCAATCACTTCATCTCCGGTTACGTGCAGGCCGGTGGCCTGATATTCGTTCCAGGCCCGGATACCGTCCTGCCGGTAGGCTTCGCGCTTTTCTTCCCGCTCGACGTACTGGCGGATGGCTTCCAGCATCATCCAGTGCGAACTGCGTTGACGCGCTTCGGCAAGGCGCTTGACGCGATTTCGGGTGTCTTCGTCGATTTTGATCGCTACGGGGCGAATGGATGTCGCATTCATGGCGCGCTCCAGTGGGTATGTACAAGTATTACCTTAGCATAAGTTGGTGAGCATGAATATTTCATTTCCGTCATTGCGAGCGCAGCGAAGCAATCCAGCGTTTCTGGATTGCCCTGAAGGACTCCGATCCACTATGGGCTGAAGGAATCGTATGCCGCGACGCTGCTCCCCTCGTAATGACGCATTAAGCGCGAGATGCTTGGAGTAGGGTGACTCCGTGCACCTTCGGGCGTCAATCGGTGCACGAAGTGCACCCTACGCACCGTGGATCGCCACGGCTCTGCGAACCTCGCGATGACGAATTAATCAGCGGTTCCCTAGTTTAGCGCTTCCGCTCTGGCTCGTTTCAGTCATGGCACAGGGACGGGTTCTCGCGGACAGGCGCTACAGAATGCGTTCGATTTCCACTTCGAATTCGATGCACAGATCGGCGAGCGGGTGGTTGAAGTCGATCTTCACCGCGTCGTCGCCGATTTCCAGGATGCGACCGGCCAGGGTCTCGCCGTTGGGCATGGCGAATTCGAACAGCTGGTCGATCTCGAATTTCATATCGGTTGGCAGGTCGGATTTGGGCAGGGTCTGGATCAGGTCGGGCTGGCTTTCGCCAAAGGCCTGCCAGGGGTCGAGCAGGAATACATGGCGTTCGCCGGGGTGGATGTCGATCAGCCATTGTTCCAGCATCGGCGCCAGGGTGCCGTCGCCGAGGGTCACGGTTTCCGGTTCGGGGTCGTCGAAGTTGGAGACAAGGTCGTCGCCGCCGCGCGGGCGCAAGGCATAGCGGAGCTGGAGGGTGTCGCCCGCGGCGACGGTGCGATTGGTCATGATTTCCGTGCGGCGTCTTTGCCGAACAGACTGTCCCAGATCAGCAGGGCGGCGCCGACGGAGATGGCGGAATCCGCCACGTTGAACGCCGGCCAGGCAAAGCCACTGTAGTGGAAATACAGGAAATCCACCACGTGCCCCAGCATCACGCGGTCGATCACGTTGCCGAGCGCGCCGCCGAGCACCAGCGCCAGCGAAAAGGCCATCCGCGGCTCGCGCGCGTGGTGTTTCAAGAGGCGCACGATGATCACTGTTGCGATGACGCCCACTGCTATGAAGAACCAGCGCTGCCAGCCGCCGGCATCGGCCAGGAAGCTGAACGCCGCGCCGGCGTTGTGCACCCGCACCAGCGAAAAAAACGGCAGCACCGGGATGAATTCCTGGTAGTCGAGGGTGGCGGACACCCACCATTTCGTCAGGTGATCCAGGACGATGACGGCGAGGGCGAGGCCCAGCCATTTGCGCATTGCGGGGTCAGCGAAATATTTCATGGCGTAGAGTTGGTTAAGCCGGAGCCTGGGGGCAATCCCCGGTTTCATGATTGCGGTGAGTTGGGTTGGGTTGTAGGAGGGGCGCCCCGGCCCGGTGCCGTGATGTTTGCAAGCGCACGAAAATCGCGGCTGAAGCCGCTCCCACAAATCCTCCCGCGCCTGCATCACCTGTGGGAGGGGCTTCAGCCCCGATGACCTGCCCGATCGCGGCTGAAGCCGCTCTACGGGTACGCAGGAGGGCCGCCATCGGGCCGATGGGGTGTTCTTCAGAATGACGCGGTGCCATGTTCGGACGAATCGTTTCGTGGTTAATGACGCGCGGCCGTATTTCAAGCATGCGTGCGTGCTTCGCCGTCGCCGTAGAGGTTGCTGACGCAGCGTCCGCACAGGCCGGGATGGTCTGCGTGGACGTCGACGTCGTCGCGGTAATGCCAGCAGCGCTCGCATTTTTTCGCTGCGCTCGGAGTGACTTCGACGCGGTCGGTGTCGGCTGTAACAACACGTGCCTGCGAGGTGATCAGCACGAAGCGCAGGTCGTCGCCCAGCGGCGCCAGCAGGGCCAGGGTGTCGGGACTGGCCGCGAGCGTGACTTCAGCCTGCAGCGACGAGCCGATGGCACCGGCGACGCGTACGGTCTCCAGCTCTTTCTGCACCTCGGCGCGGAGGGCGCGGATGCGGGTCCAGCGGTCCAGCAGATCGGCTTCATCGGCCTGTGACGGCAGTTCGTGCCAGGTATGCAGGAACACCGAATCGTCCGAACTTCCTGAAAGTTCACTCCACACTTCCTCGCCGGTAAACGACAGGATCGGCGCCATCCAGCGGGTAAGGGCTTGGGCAATGTGGAACAACGCGTTCTGCGCGGCACGGCGGGCGCGGCTGTCGGCGCCGCCGGTGTAGAGGCGGTCCTTCAGGATGTCGAGGTAGAAGCCGCCGAGGTCTTCAGAACAGAAAGATTGCAGCTTCTGCACGATGAAGTGGAATTCGTAGGCGTCGTAATGTCCCTGAAGTTCGCCCTGCAGTTTTCGCGTCAGCGCCAGCGCGTAGCGGTCGATTTCCAGCCAGTCCGTCACCGGCAGCGCGTGCGCCTTGGGGTCGAAATCCGACAGGTTGGCGAGCAGGAATTTCAGCGTGTTGCGGATGCGCCGGTAGCCTTCCACCACGCGCTTGAGGATTTCGTCCGAGATGGTGAGCTCGCCCGAATAGTCGGTGGTCGCCACCCACAGGCGCAGGATGTCGGCGCCATATTGGTCCATCACCTTCTGCGGCGCGATCACGTTGCCTTTCGACTTGCTCATCTTGTGGCCCTTGCCGTCGACCACGAAGCCGTGGGTGAGCAAGGCCTTGTAGGGCGCGCGGCCGTCGGTGGCGCAGCCGGTGAGCAGGCTGGACTGGAACCAGCCGCGATGCTGGTCGGAGCCTTCAAGGTAGAGGTCGGCAGGGTTCGCCAACTCGGGGCGGCGCTTCAGCACGCAAGCGTGGGTGACGCCGGAATCGAACCAGACGTCAAGCGTGTGGCCGGTCTTGTTGTAGTGCGCGGCGTCCTCGCCCAGCAGCTCGGCCGGTTCGAGCGCGAACCAGGCCTCGATGCCGGCCGCCTCGACGCGCTTCGCCACGGTTTCCAGCAGCTCCGCCGTGCGCGGGTGCAGTTCGCCGGTTTCCTTGTGGGTGAAGAAGGGCATCGGCACGCCCCAGTTGCGCTGGCGCGAGACGCACCAGTCGGGACGATTCTTGATCATCGCCTCCAGCCGCGCACGGCCCCATGAGGGAAAGAACTGCGTCGCCTCGACCGCCGCCATCGCCTGCTCGCGCAGAGTCTTGCGCTCTCCGCTCTCCGCTCTCGACTCTCCGCTCTCCGCCCCCATCCCGATGAACCACTGCCGCGTCGCGCGGAAAATGATCGGTGTCTTGTGGCGCCAGCAATGCGGGTAGCTGTGCAGCAGTTTCTCGTGCGCCAGCAGATTGCCGCTGGCTTCCAGCGTGTCCAGAATCAGCGGGTTGGCCTGCCAGATGCTCATGCCGCCGACCAGCGGCACGCTGTCGTAGAAGCGCCCGTCGTCGCCCACCGGGTTGTCGACTTTCAAACCGTAGCGGCTGCCGACGACGTAGTCGTCGAGGCCGTGGCCGGGCGCGGTGTGCACGGCGCCGGTGCCGGCGTCGGCGGTGACGTGGTCGCCGACGATGACCGGAACCTCGCGCTGCTGGAACGGGTGCCACAGCAGCACGCCTTCGAGCGCCTGGCCGGTGGTGTGCGCGATGACTTCGGCGCCTTCATTCAAACCGTAACGTGTCAACGCCGCTTCACGCAGGCTTTCGGCCAGGATCAAGATGCCCTTGGCCGTTCGCACCAGCGCGTACTGGAAATCGGGGTGCAGCGCCACCGCCTGGTTGGCCGGCAGCGTCCACGGCGTGGTGGTCCAGATGACGACCTGGATCGGCTCGTCGATGGTCGCAATGTCAAAGCGCTTGGCAAGGTCGGCATGGTCGGCCACGGCAAAGCCGACATCGATTGCCGGCGAGGTCTTGTCCTCGTATTCGACCTCGGCCTCGGCCAGCGCCGAGCCGCAGTCGACGCACCAGTGCACTGGTTTGGCGCCCTGGTAGAGATAGCCCGCCGTCTGGATCTGCCCCAGCACACGCAGGGTGTCGGCCTCGAACTGGAAGTCCATCGTGCGATAAGGATTGCCCCAGTCGCCCAGAACGCCCAGGCGGATGAAGTCGGCCTTCTGCCGTTCGATCTGCGTTGCGGCGTATTCGCGGCACAGCTCGCGGAATTTTGCCGGCGGAATGGCCTTGCCGTGGGTTTTTTCCACCTGCAGTTCGATCGGCAGGCCGTGGCAGTCCCAGCCCGGCACGTAGGGCGCATCGAAACCCGACAGCGTTTTGGCCTTGACGATGATGTCCTTGAGGATCTTGTTGACCGCGTGGCCGATGTGGATGTCGCCGTTGGCGTAGGGCGGGCCGTCGTGCAGGATGAATTTTGGGCGCCCGGCCGCGGCATGGCGGATGGCTTCGTAGCGCTTTTTCTCCTGCCAGCTTTTGACCCAGCCGGGCTCGCGCCTGGCGAGGTCGCCGCGCATCGGGAAGGGGCTGTCGGGCAGGTTGAGGGTGTTTTTATAGTCGGGCATGTTTACAGTCGGGCACGGCGTTGCTTCAGGAATTGTTTGGCGTTGTCAACGTCGCGCCGGATCTGCGCGACCAGTCTGTCGAGGTCGGGGTATTTTTCTTCATCGCGCAGCTTGTGCAGAAAATCCACCCGCACGCGGCGGCCGTAGATCTCCGCATTGAAGTCGAACAGGTGCACTTCGAGTACCGGCACGGCGTCCGGGTTTTTGACCGTCGGGCGTTTGCCCAGGCTGGCCGCCCCCGGCAGCGGCTCGCCGTTGAGGCCGTAGACCTCGACCGCAAAAATCCCCAGCAGCGGCGGCCGGTTGTGCTTGAGCTGGATGTTGGCGGTGGGAAAGCCGATGTCGCGCCCCAGCTTGTCGCCGTGCACCACGCGTCCGGAGATGCTGTAGGGCCGGCCCAGCAGGCGCTCGGCGTGTTCGAGTTCGCCCGCGGCGAGCGCCTGGCGCACCGCGGTGGACGAGGCGCGCTCGCCGGCCACTTCGACCGTGGGCAGGAATTCGGCGTCGAAGCCGAGCGACAGGCCGGCCTGCTTGAGCAGGGCAAAATCGCCCGTGCGTTTGGCGCCGTAGCGAAAATCGTCGCCCACCAGCACATAGCGCGCTTCGAGCGTCGTGCCCAGCACCTGCTCGATGAAAGCCTCGGCGCTGAGCGCCGAAAACGCGCGGTCGAAACGGAACACGTGCAGCCGGTCGATCCCCATCCGCTGCAGGCACTCCGCTTTTTCGCGCAGGCTGGACAGGCGCGCGGGCGCCTGCTCGGGGGTGAAGAATTCGCGCGGGTGCGGCTCGAAGCTCAGCACGCAGCTCGGCAGGCCGCGCGCCCGCGCCACGTCCTGCAGGCGGGCGAGCATGGCCTGGTGCCCGAGGTGCAGGCCGTCGAAGTTGCCGATGGTGACCGCATGGGGCGTGCCGAGGGGAGTGAAGCCGTGGGTGATGCGCATTGCCGGTGGGTGCGATAAGGCCGCGGGCGCCGAAAGGGAGCAATTCTAGCTGATTCGGCGCCTTATTCTGCCGCGCGGCGGGCGAACTGCCGCGGGCGGAAGCCCATCAGGCCGAGGGCGGCGAAATACAGCACGATGCCGCCGCCGACCAGCAGCGACAGTCTGATTGCGCGGTCGAGGAAGCCGGCGGCCAGCCACCACTGCGCCTCGCCCATGCTGTAGAAAAGCATTGCCGCCATCAGCGCGGCGGCCAGCAGCACGCGCAGGAAATAGCCGGTCCAGCCCGGCTGCGGCTGGTAAATCTGCTGCTTTTTCAGCAGGTGCAGCAGCAGGCCGGCGTTGAGGCAGGCCGCCAGGCCGATCGACAGCGCCAGCCCGGCATGGCCGAGCGGGATGATGAAGGCGAGGTTCATCATCTGGGTGGCGAACAGGGTGAAGAGGGCGACCTTGACCGGGGTGCGGATGTTCTGCCGCGCGTAAAAGCCGGGCGCCAGCACCTTGACCAGGATCAGGCCGACCAGCCCCACGCTGTAGGCGACCAGTGCCCGCTGGGTCATGCTGACGTCGGTCGCGGTGAACGCGCCGTAATGAAACAGCGTAGTGATCAGCGGCACCGCCAGCACCGCCAGCGCGGCGGCGGCAGGCAGCGCCAGCAGCAGGGTCAGGCGCAGGCCCCAGTCGAGCAGCTTCGAGTAGTCGCCCGGGTTGTCGTCGGCATAATGCCTGGCCAGGCTGGGCAGCAGGATGGTGCCCAGCGCCACTCCCAGCATGCCGGCGGGAAACTCCATCAGACGATCGGCATAGTACAGCCACGACACGCTGCCGCTGGCGAGAAACGACGCGAAGATGGTGTTGATCAGGAGGCTGATCTGGGCGACCGAGACACCCAGCGTGGCCGGCGCCATCAGCCTGAGGACACGCTTGAGGCCGGGGTCGTCGAAGTGCCGGGTGGGGCGCGGCAGCATGCGGATCTTCAGCAGATGCGGCAACATCCAGGCCAGTTGCAGCACGCCGCCCAGCGCCACCCCCCAGCCCAGCGCCAGCACCGGCGGGTCGAAATAGGGCGCCAGCCATAGCGCGGCGCCGATCATGGCGACGTTGAGCAGCACCGGTGCGAACGCCGGTACCGAGAACTTGCTGTGGGTGTTGAGAATGCCCGCCGCCAGCGCCACCAGCGAGATAAAGATGATGTAGGGAAAGGTGATGCGCAAGAGCGTCACGGTGAGTTCGAACTTGTCCGGGTCGGCGCGGAACCCCGGTGCGCTGACATAGGCCACCCACGGCGCGCCCACCACGCCCAGCAGGGCGACCCCGACCAGCACCAGCGTCAGCGCGGTGCCGACCTGGTTGACCAGATTCTGGGTGGCGTCGTGGCCGCGGCGGTTCTTGTATTCGGCCAGAATCGGCACGAAGGCCTGCGAGAACGCGCCCTCGGCGAACAGGCGCCGCAACAGGTTGGGAATCTTGAAGGCGACGAAGAAGGCGTCGGTCAGCATGCCGGCGCCGAAGACGCGGGCGATAATGGCGTCGCGGACAAATCCCAGGATGCGGGAGAGCAGGGTCATGCTGCTGACCGCAGCGAGGGCTTTGAGGAGATTCATGGGCGGCGGGTTTTGCGCGCATTGTGGGGGGCGGGCGCGCCAACTGCAACCACATGTAAAAGCCGCTTGATTTGTGGCGGGGGTTTCCCGTACAATTGCGGGCTTTGGTGAATCTGCCCAGTGGCGCCCGTGGGAATCATGGGGCTTCGGATTCAGGATTGATTTTTTTGCCTTGCCCATTGTGCAGGGCGCTTAGAGACCCAATGCCCGCCTCCGGCTGGGCTTATCAGGAGCAGAAAATTATGGCGAACTCCGCCCAGGCGCGCAAGCGCGCACGTCAAGCCAGCGCGCAGCGCGACAGCAACATGAGCCAGCGCTCGGAATTCCGTACAGCTATCAAGAAAGTGCGCAAGGCGATCGAAGCCGGTGACAAGGCCGCTGCACAGCAGGTTTTCCAGGCTTCCATGAGCCTGATCGACAGCATTGCCGACAAGAAAATCGTCCACAAGAACAAGGCGTCACGCCACAAGAGCCGCCTGTCCATGGCAGTCAAAAGCATGGCGGCCTGAGCGCCCGACGCCCGCGCTGCCTGGCCAGCGCAGTGCCATAAAAAACGCCGCGACAGCGGCGTTTTTTATGGCTATGTCACTGTTGGCTGTTGAAGTTATGTTTTGCCCCTCCGATGAAGCCCCTGTCCGGCAGCATCCCGAGGCGGCGCCGTAGGAGCGGCTTCAGCCGCGATGCGCCGCAAGGCGCAAAGAGCAAATGCTCGCCAGGGTGCCGCGCCACCTTTGCGGGCTACCGCCCGCATCGCGGCTGAAGCCGCTCCTACAGGGATTAGATACGCTTCGTTGAGGCCGGCTGCGGGCTACCGCCCGCATCGCGGCTGGCCGACACCAACAAATAACGGTGAGAGAGCCTTGTTTATTGCCGTTCTGGCGGTTTATCCGGCGTTTTCGGTCGCCAATTCGTTGCTTTCGGCAAAGTTTTGCAAGAAACGGTAGGCGGTCGGATTGGAATCCCTGAGCCTTTTGTCCACCACTACGCAGGGGATGCCGTCCAGCGTGGTGGGTTGCACGTAAGGCGAATAATTGGTGCGGTTGCTGGGGTCGATCACCGCGAACGCACCCGCCAGCCGATCGGCCCAGTCGCTCGGTCGAAACCGGGCGCCCTTGGTGGTGGTGCCGCGAATGATGAAGGGGGCGTTGGCGGAAGCGTCATCCATGAGTGGGCGGGCTGCTGAAAGAGTTGGCGGATTTTAGCACGCAGCCGGGGAGGCGCCGCTTGCGCAGCCGCGACATTTTGAAGATGCTGGCGCCGGCTTGCCCGGCCAAATCGGCCAACAATTAATCCGCTCGATAATTTCAAGGGAACCGCTGATTTATTCGTCATCGCGAGGAGCGAAGCGACATGGCGATCCAGAAATACCTGCTTAATCAATGCACTGGATTGCTTCGCTGCGCTCGCAATGACGGCTATATCGAATTAATCAGTGTCTCCCAAGCAGAAGAGAAGAGCGCCATGAAAAGCTCGCTGGATTCCTTAAAATGGGGGAACGTCATCCCATTGAGAAGAACCGGGCACGCCGTGTCGCCTTTCCCGACATGCTGTCGATCCTCGTGCTGTATCTCATGGACGCGGGTGCGCACGGCTTGTGATAGCCCAAAAAACGCGAGCGTAGTAATATCCCGGAACGGATACGGCGGCTTAGGCCGCCGTATTGCTTTAGTGAATGTTTTTGCAGAGTAGACCTTAGAGCCATGTCCGAACACTTGATGAATACCTATGCCCGCCAGCCCGTCGCCTTTGTTCGCGGCGAAGGCGCCTACCTGTGGGACGAAACCGGCAAGCGCTATCTCGATGCGGTCGCCGGCGTGGCGGTGAACGGGCTGGGCCATGCCCACCCCAAACTGGTGAAGGCGATTGCCGACCAGGCCGCGACCCTGATCCATACGTCCAACCTGTACCGCGTGCCGCGGCAGGAAGCGCTGGCCGACCGCCTGTGCGAACTGGCCGGCATGGACCGCGCGTTCTTCTGCAATTCGGGCTGCGAGGCCAACGAGG
This sequence comes from Thiobacillus sp., assembly GCA_030692355.1. Taxonomy (GTDB): domain Bacteria; phylum Pseudomonadota; class Gammaproteobacteria; order Burkholderiales; family Thiobacillaceae; genus Thiobacillus. The sequence continues at coordinate 6,784 of JAUYCF010000070.1, read as the reverse complement.
CTGCGATCAAGCTGGCGCGCCTGTACGGCCACGGCAAGGGCATCGAGGTGCCGACCATCATCGTGATGGAGAAGGCCTTCCACGGCCGCACCATGGCGACGCTGACCGCAACCGGCAGCCGCAAGATCCAGGCCGGCTTCGAGCCGCTGCTGGCGGGTTTTGCGCGGGTGCCGTTCAACGATCTGGAGGCGATTCGTCACGTCGCCGAGCACAACAAGAGCGTGGTCGCCGTGCTGGCCGAGGTGGTGCAGGGCGAAGGCGGCGTCAACCTGATGGCGCCTGATTATCTGGCTGAATTGCGTGCGATTTGCGATGCCCACGGCTGGCTGCTGATGCTGGACGAAGTGCAGACCGGCATCGGCCGCACCGGCGTCTGGTTCGGCTTCCAGCATTCGGGCGTGATGCCCGACGTGATCGCGCTGGCCAAGGGCCTCGGCTCGGGCATGCCGATCGGCGCCTGCCTGGCGCGCGGTGCGGCGGCGGACGTTTTCAAGCCGGGCAACCACGGCTCGACTTTCGGCGGCAACCCGCTGGCGTGCGCGGCGGCGCTGGCGACGCTCGACGCCATCGAGGATGAAAAGCTGCTTGACAATGCGCGCGTGCGCGGCGAGGCGATCCGCAGCGGTCTGCGGCAGGCGCTGGCCGGCGTGCACGGCGTGGTCGACATCCGCGGCGAGGGCCTGATGATCGGCGTCGAGCTCGACCGCCCGTGCGCCGAGCTGGTGGCGGTGGCGCGCGACGCCGGCGTGCTGATCAACGTCACCGCCGACACGGTCATCCGCCTGGTGCCGCCGCTGATTTACGGTGCAGTCGAAGTTGATGCGCTGGTCGATGTGGTCTCGGGAATCGTCAAAAACCACCTGCAGCAGGCGGCGTGATGCTGAGGCATTTTCTGCAATTCAAGGATCTGTCGTGCGACGAGCTGCTGTATCTGTTCGAGCGTGCGCGGCTGATCAAGGCCCGCTTCAAGAAATATCAGCCGTATCACCCGCTGGCCGACCGCACGCTGGCGATGATTTTCGAGAAAAGCTCGACCCGCACCCGGCTCTCGTTCGAGGCGGGCATGCACCAGCTCGGCGGCTCGGCGATCTACCTCAACACGCGCGACACTCAGTTGGGACGAGGCGAGCCGGTGGAGGACGCGGGCGAGGTGATCTCGCGCATGGTCGACATCGTGATGATCCGCACCTTCGAGCAGGAGATCATCGAACGCTTCGCCGCGCACTCGCGCGTGCCGGTGATCAACGGCCTGACCAACGAATACCATCCGTGCCAGATCCTCGCCGACATTTTCACCTTCATCGAGCATCGCGGCTCGATCCAGGGCAAGACCGTGGCGTGGATCGGCGACTCCAACAACATGTGCAACACCTGGCTGCAGGCGGCCGAAATACTCGATTTCAACGTGCACGTGTCGACCCCGCCCGGCTACGAGGTCGAACCGGAACGCGCGGGCCTGTACGGCACCGACCACTTCGAGAGCTTTGCCGACCCGATGGACGCCTGCCGCGGCGCCGATCTGGTGACCACCGACGTGTGGACCAGCATGGGCTGGGAAGCGGAAAACGACGAGCGGATGAAAGCCTTCGCCGATTGGCAGGTCGATGCCGACATGATGCGGGTGGCGAAGTCCGATGCCGTCTTCATGCACTGCCTGCCGGCGCACCGCGGCGAGGAGGTCACCGCCGAGGTGATCGACGGCCCGCAGTCGGTGGTGTGGGACGAGGCGGAGAACCGCCTGCACGTGCAGAAGGCACTGATGGAGTTTCTGCTGCTGGGAAAAATCGAATCATGAACATTGCTTACTTCAAGGACATGGATTCGCTCTATGTCGAAATCAGCCCCGAGAATCCCGCGCAGGCGTGGGAAGCGCACGAGGGCATCGTGCTCAACCTGTCCGCGGACGGCCGCGTGGTCGGCATCGAGATCCAGAAGGCCAGCCAGGCGACTAATCTCGACATCCTGAAGATCGGCGGCTTCCCCGGCCAGGTCGAAATCATCGACAAGAACACCTCCGGCTCCACCCACTGAACATTGAAACCATGAGCGACATCAAGAAAGTAGTACTCGCCTATTCCGGCGGCCTCGACACCTCGGTCATCCTGAAATGGCTGCAGGACACCTACCAGTGCGAGGTGGTGACCTTCACCGCCGACCTGGGGCAGGGCGAGGAACTGGAGCCGGCGCGCGCCAAGGCGCTGCAGTTCGGCATCAAGCCCGAGCAGATCTACATCGACGACCTGCGCGAGGAATTCGTGCGCGACTTCGTCTTCCCGATGTTCCGCGCCAACACCGTGTACGAGGGCGAATACCTGCTCGGTACCTCGATCGCACGCCCGCTGATCGCCAAGCGTCTGATCGAGATCGTCAACGAAACCGGCGCCGACGCCATCTGCCACGGCGCCACCGGCAAGGGCAACGACCAGGTGCGCTTCGAACTCGGCGCCTATGCGCTGAAACCCGACGTCAAGGTGATCGCACCGTGGCGCGAGTGGGACCTTTTGAGTCGCGAGAAGCTGCTCGCCTACGCCGAGGCCCATGGCATCCCCGTTGAGATGAAGCACAAGGCCGGCGGCAGCCCGTACTCGATGGACGCCAACCTGCTGCACATCTCCTACGAAGGCCGCCATCTGGAAGACCCCAACGCCGAGGCCGAGGAGGATATGTGGCGCTGGACCGTGTCGCCCGAAAAGGCGCCCGATCAGGCCGAATACATCACCCTCGATTACGCGCGCGGCGACGTGGTGGCAATCGACGGCCAGGCCATGCGTGCGCATGAAGTGCTGGCGAAGCTGAACGAACTCGGCGGCAGGCACGGCGTCGGCCGGCTCGATCTGGTGGAAAACCGCTACGTCGGCATGAAGTCGCGCGGCTGCTACGAAACCCCCGGCGGCACCATTTTGTTGAAGGGCCACCGCGCGATCGAGTCGATCACGCTTGACCGCGAAGTCGCGCATCTCAAAGATGATTTGATGCCGCGCTACGCCAGCCTGATTTATAACGGTTACTGGTGGGCGCCGGAACGCGTGGCGCTGCAGACGCTGATCGACCACACCCAGGCGAACGTCAACGGCAGCGTGCGGCTCAAGCTCTACAAGGGCTGCGTCAGCGTCGTCGGCCGCGATTCGAAGACCGATTCGCTGTTCGACCCGACGATCGCAACATTTGAAGACGACGCCGGCGCCTACGACCAGAAAGACGCGGGCGGTTTCATCAAGCTCAACGCGCTGCGCCTGCGGATCGCGGCGAGGCGCCAGGCGCGTTGACAAACCGGGTGCGGATTCATACATTGCAAACATACATTGCATGGAATGAATCATGAACCGCACCCAGATCTACCTGACGGAACAGGAACAGGCGGCACTGCGCACGCTGGCGGCGGCTTCCGGCCGCAGCCAGAGCGAACTCATCCGCGAAGCGGTGGACCATTACCTCAGCGAAGCCGAGCCGCAGGTTCGTCGCGCGGCGGTGATGGACGCGGCGGGCTTGTGGAAGGAGCGGGACGACCTGCCTGACCTGGCCCGGCTGCGCGCCGAATGGGAGCGGCAGGCCTGAGCGTGGCTTTTTTGCTGGATACCGACGTGCTGATCGACTTTCTGCGTGGCCAGCAGCAGGCTGTCGATTTTTTGCGCGAGATCGAACTGCCGCTTCACCTGTCCGCAATCACGGTGGCGGAACTGTACGCGGGCGTGCGCGACGGCGAGGAAAAAGTCGTCCTGTCGCGTGCGCTCAATGCCTGCAAGATCCATCCGCTGACACATGACATCGCCGTGCGCGGTGGGTTGCTGCGGCGGGATTTTGGCCGCTCGCATGGCGTGGGACTGGCCGATGCGCTGATTGCCGCCACCTCGCAGTTACATGAACTGAAGCTGGTTTCGCTCAATGCCAGGCATTACCCTATGCTGAACGATGTGCATGTGCCGTATCGCAAGGTAAACCTATAAAAGAACGCCAGGCGTTTCCTGAAACGCAGGTTCGACAATTTTGACTCCAGGAAAGAATCGATCAAGCATGAACCAGTTCAACAATGTATCCGTCGTGTCCAAGGCCAACGTCTACTTCGACGGCAAATGCGTGTCACACAGCCTCACGCTGGACGACGGCAGCAAGAAATCGGTCGGCGTGATCCTGCCGTCCACGCTTACCTTCAATACCGGCGCGCCGGAAATCATGGAAACGGTGGCGGGGTCGTGCCGCGTCAAACTGGCGGGCGAGAGCGAGTGGAAAGCCTACGGCGCCGGGCAGTCGTTCAGCGTGCCGGGCAACTCCAGCTTCGAAATCGAGGTCGCGGGCGAGCCGTACCACTACGTCTGCCATTTCGCCTGAGCAATGACTACCGTCACCGTCGTCAAGAAGGACGGCCGCATCGCGATCGCGGCGGACACGCTGACGAAGTGGGGCAGCGGCAAGGAGTCCGCCGACTACGTGGCGAACCACGAGAAAATCATCCGCATCGGCGGCAGTTATGTCGCGATCACCGGATCGGCCACCTTCAAGCTGATCCTGGCGGACTATTTTTCTTCGCTGGACACACCGCCGCAACTCGATTCGGCGGCGGACATTTTCCGCGTATGGAACACGATGCACGGCGCCCTCAAGGAGCACTACTACCTGCAGACCGGAGAGGACAAGGAAGAAGACCTCGAATCCTCCCGCATGGACGTGCTGATCGCCAACCCGCGCGGAATTTTCGGCGTGGCTGCACATCGCACGGTGCAGGAATTCTCGCGCTTTTATGCCTACGGCAGCGGCAGTTCGTATGCGCTGGGGGCAATGTATGCGGCCTGGCGCGCGCCCTCGCTCGACGCCGAGGCCCTGGCGCGGCTGGGGGTGATGGCGGCGGCCGAGTTCCACGACGAAACCGGGCTGCCGGTACAGTCGTTTGTGATGGATATGAACCCGGATTTTAAGGAGCAATCAAGTGCCAACTTTTGATATCGTGTCCGAGGTGGACAAGCAGGAAGTGCGCAACGCGGTCGACCAGGTCAACAAGGAAGTGTCCACCCGTTTCGATTTCAAGGGTTCCGACGCACGCGTCGAGCAGGCCGATTACGTACTGACGATTCACGCCGACACTGAATTCCAGCTCGAACAGGTCTACGACATCCTGGCGCAGAAGCTCGCCAAGCGCGGCGTCGACGTGAAGTGCCTGGAACTCGGCAGCGTCGAAAAAGTCTCGGGCAACAAAGTCAAGCGCAGCGTGACGGTGAAGACCGGCGTGGAAACCGAACTGGCGAAGAAGATCGTCAGGTGCATCAAGGACAGCAAGCTCAAGGTGCAGGCCAGCATCCAGGGCGACGCCGTACGCGTGTCCGGCGCCAAGCGCGATCTGCTGCAGGACACCATCGCGCTGGTGCGCAAGTCCATCACCGATTTTCCGCTGCAGTACCAGAATTTCCGCGACTGACAAAGACAGGAGGCGAGCATGGCCAAGGTTCTGGTTCCCCTGGCAGACGGCTGCGAAGAGCTCGAAGCCGTCACCATCATTGACCTGCTGCGCCGCGGCGGCATCGAGGTGGTGACGGCGGGCCTCAAGCCCGGCATCGTCCGGGCCAGCCGCGGCGTGCAGCTGGTGCCCGACGTCACACTCGACGTGGCCTTGCAGGACGACTACGACATGGTGGCGCTGCCGGGCGGCATGCCGGGGGCGACGCATCTGAAGGACGATGCGCGCATCATCGAACTGCTGAAGAAAATGGCTGCGGCCGGCAAGTACACCGCTGCTATTTGCGCCGCGCCGATGGTGCTGGCCGAGGCCGGTGTGCTCGACGGCAAGCGGGCAACCAGCTACCCCGGCGCGCTCGATGGTCTGCCTGGCGTGACCGTCGTCGCCACGGCCGTGGTGCAGGACGGCAAGGTGCTGACCTCGCGCGGCCCCGGCACAGCGATGGACTTTGCGCTGGCGCTGGTCGAGACGCTGACCGGCGCCGAAAATCGCCGGCAGGTCGAGGCTGCGCTGATTAGACCATAGCCCGCCGCGCACCATCGTTCTATCATTACGTTATTACGCACCCTAAAGTTAACTCCGGAGATCACCATGCAGATTCGCGAAATTCTCACCCTCAAAAGCGACGTTATCTACAGCATTGCACCAACCGATTCGGTGGAAAGCGCCGTCTCCAAGCTGGTGAGCCTGGGCGTGGGTTCGCTGGTGGTGCTGAAGAACGGCGAGATGGTGGGATTGCTGACCGAGCGCGACGTGGTACAGGGCATGGCCAAGCAGGGCTACGACCTGAGTGCGCAGGTCGGCACCATCATGGTGACTGAGCCGGTGGTGGCCGATGCCGACGATTCGGTCGACTATGCGCGCGACGTGATGACCAAGTCGCATATCAGCCACCTGCCGATTCTCGAAAATGACAAGCTGCTCGGCATCATTTCCTTTCACGACGTGGCGCGCGCCAGCCTGAAGGAGGCCAAATTCGAGAACAGCCTCTTGAAGCGCTACATCAAGCACTGGCCGGAATAAGGCTTGAAAAAAATTGAACCACAGAGGCACAGAGACACAGAGGAAAAGCCCGGAGCTTGTCGGACTTGAGGAATCGAAGGGCAGCTCTTGCGCTTTAATGGTTTTCTCCGTGTCTCTGTGGTGAAGAAGTTGCAGGGCGTCAACAATCAGTGAAGCGCATTGCGCCGTATTCGGGCTAGTGTAGTGTTGCATTCTGTTTGGAACTTATAGCCATGTAATAACGGCCTCGTAGGTCGGGTTTTAACCCGACATGTCGGGCTGAAGCCCGACCTACAAGGGATTGCACATAAGTGCCGTCAAGAATGCAGCACTACA
>JAUYCF010000065.1 GCA_030692355.1 Thiobacillus sp. | reverse complement strand
GAGTCAATCGCGGGTAAACCCGCCCCCACAAAACTTCTGCTGCTGCCACGTGTAGGAGGGGCTTTAGCCCCGATAGGTACGACAATCGCGGGTAAACCCGCTCCTACCGGGGGTGCAGGATGCGTTAGGCGCATCGGTCTTCGAACATATGGTGCGGCCTCGCGCCCCTGACTGCAGGCGCTCTTACAAAGGGCAGGCGGCCTGTCATCCGGCCGAAAGCAAGACCGGATACCGGTGTTTTCCGGTATAACGATTCGGGTAACATGCACCGCCGCCCCTGGCGCGAGTACGGCCGCAAATAGTGGCGCCCTCGCGCTCCCACAGCGATATTTTGTCTCTCATGGATAACCTGGGTTGAATGTTATTCAATTCGCTCGAATTCATTCTGGCCTTTCTGCCGATAAGCTTTCTGGTTTATTTTTGGCTGAATCAAAAACGCCTGATTGTGGCCGGCAAAAGCTGGCTGGTGTTGGCCAGCCTGGTGTTTTATGCTTGGTGGAATGTCCAGTATTTACCGCTGATTCTGATCTCGATTCTGGTCAATTTCGCGGTCGGAAATGCGCTGGCCAGGAGAGTGTCTGGCGTATCGCGCGGCCCACTCAAACCTGAATGGGTGCTTGCGGCAGGCATCGCCTTTAACCTGGGGCTGCTCGGCTATTATAAATATGCCGATTTTTTCCTGAGCAATCTGGGGCGTTTGGTGGATGCCCCTCCGGATCCGCTCGGCATTGTGCTGCCGTTGGCGATCAGCTTTTTCACCTTTACCCAGATCGCCTATCTGGTTGACAGCTACCGTGGCAAGGCAAAGGAATACGACCTGCTCAACTATGCGCTGTTCGTGACCTTCTTCCCGCATCTCATCGCCGGGCCGGTGGTTCATCACGGCGAGATCATGCCGCAGTTCGCTGCAGTCGCGAATCTGGCGCGGCGCTATCGCAATGTGCTGCTCGGCTTGATGCTGTTCAGCGTGGGCCTGGCAAAGAAGGTGCTGATCGCGGATACCTTCGCGGTCTGGGCCACGGCGGGATTCGATCAGGCCGAAACCCTGAATTTCTTCGAGGCCTGGGTGACCAGCCTCTCCTATACGTTCCAGATTTATTTCGATTTCAGCGGTTATACGGATATGGCGCTGGGCGCGGCCCTGCTGTTCAACATCCGCATGCCGTTCAACTTCAATTCGCCCTATCGCGCGACGAATATCCAGGATTTCTGGCGGCGCTGGCATATCACCCTGAGCCGCTTTCTGCGCGATTATCTCTATATCCCGCTGGGCGGCAGCCGGCGCGGGGGCGGCCGCATGCTGACCAACCTGCTGGTGACGTTTGTGCTGGGTGGGCTTTGGCACGGCGCCACCTGGATGTTCGTGCTGTGGGGCGGGCTGCACGGTGCGGCAATGGTGATACACCGGCTCTGGCAGCGCGTCGGGCTGCGCATGTCCCCGCTGCTGGCCTGGCTGCTGACGTTCAATTTCATCAATTTGACCTGGGTGTTTTTCCGCGCGCAAACGCTGGACGATGCCCTGAAGGTGCTGCGCGGAATGTCCGGCCTCGATGCGATCGGCAGCCTGGGCCCCCGATTCGAAAGCTGGACCGGGCTGATGGATAGCCGGTTCGAGGTGGGCCTGGCGCTGCTGGCGGCCCTGGCGCTGGTTCTGCTGCGCCGCAACAGCAACGCCTTGCTGTTGTCTGGCGCCAGACCCGGATTCGCCGCGGCCGTTGGGTATGGGCTGCTGGCCGCGGTGTCGCTGCTTGGTCTGATGGCCTCGAAGTATTCCGAATTCATCTACTTCAATTTCTGACATGGACAGGCGCGCCCGGAAACTCGTCCTTGTCCTGATCCTGGCGACCCTGGGGCCGGTCGCGCTCCTATTCTCGGCGCTGTTTGCCTATGATCCGCTGGCGCTGTTCCATGAACCGTGGGGGCGGCCCGGGACAGTACATAAAAACCTGCGGCTGCAGGCAGCCGGCGCGATCCGGCATGGCGATTTCGATTCGGCGATACTCGGCACGAGCATTCTCGAGAACAGTTCGGCGGACGAAGCCAGCCGGATTCTGGGCGGAAAATTCGTCAATCTGTCGATTTCCGCCGGGGATTTTTTCGAGCGGAGCCTGATCCTGCGCCATCTGCTCGAGCGCAGGCCGCTGCGGCAGGTGATCTACTCGCTGGATTTCATTTACCTGAATCAGCGCAAGGGCTACTGGTACTATCCGCTGCCGACCTGGGATTACCTGTACGACGACAATCCGTTCAACGATATCCGCGCCTACCTGAACGGGCATTTTCTCGGCTGCCTGGCGCGCGGCTCGCGGGAACCCGATTGCGTCGGCCGCGAGACGGACCTGGACCGGCCGAACGCCTGGATGAGCGACCCGGAACAGACCGTGCGGTTCGGCGGGCTGGACGCGTGGTGCCGGGCGCGGGACAACTTCCAGATCCGGGATGTCCACGAGAAACTGTCCGAGGCCGCGGCGGCAATCCGCGCGGGCGCGGTTCAGGCTGCCGACCCCGCCCAGACCGCTCTTGCCATCGATTATGTGGAGCGCAACCTGATAACATTGGTCAGGGAATTTCCGCAGACCCGGTTCCACCTCGTGTTTCCACCTTACAGCCGCGCCAAATTCGCAATCTGGCATCAATACCGACAGGGCGACGCCGCCGCGCACCTGGCGGTGATCCGCTATCTGGCCGAATTGAGCAGCCGGTTGCCGAACCTGCAGGTTTCGGGTTTCGAGGATCAGGACTTTCTCGACGACATAGCCCGCTACAAGGACATGGATCACTTCGATCCGGAGATCAATACCCTGATCACGCGCTCGGTCGGGCAGGGCGCTTATCGCATCACCCCAATGAATGTGGAACACTACATCGCTGAGGCCACGCGCCGGGCCATGGAATATCCCCTGGAGGATACGGCCGCGCGCCTGGCCGCTTGCATTGAGCCGCCGGCTGGAGCGGCGCCGTGACGCCGGTGCTTGCCGGATGACGGCGCGCAGGAACGACTGGCTCGATCTGTGTCGGGCGCTGGCGATCCTGCTGGTGTTGCTGAGCCATGGGCGCGTGTTCCTGCGGTCGGCTCTGCCGTGGGCAGAGTATTTCCGCTTTGGCGGCTTCTTCGGGGTGGAACTGTTTTTTGTGCTCAGCGGTTTTCTTATCGGCGGTATCCTCATTCGGCTGTCTGGGCAAGGCGGCACCCACTGGTTGCGGGGCTTTTATGCGCGTCGTTGGTTCCGCACCCTCCCCAACTACTATCTGTTCGTGCTGATCAATATCATTTTGATATCGTTGCAGATTCGCCCCGGCGGGCTGGATGCGTTATGGAAATATCTGGTATTTGTGCAAAACCTGTTCGGGCCCCATCCGTTGTTCTTCCCCGAAGCCTGGAGCCTGGCGGTGGAGGAAATGTTCTACCTGCTGTTTCCCGCCCTGTTTCTGCTATTGGGGCGTTTGTCGGGTTGGCCTCCGGCACGCTCGATTCTGATCGTGGCGATCATCGTGATCCTGTTTTCCCTGGCGGCGCGCCTCTTGGTCGCGGATTCGGTCGGGAACTGGACCGAGGAAATAAGGAAGGTGGCTTTTTTGCGTTTTGACACCCTGATGGTTGGCGTGCTGCTGGCCTGGGTGTATCACCAGCACCCTCGCTGGCTAAAAATCCCCGGACTGGCGGCCGGGATGACGCTGGTTTTCGTGGCTAGCGCGATGTACTTTGCCTTGACCCCGGATGAAGTGCTGAACGAATCGTTCTTCGCCAAGACGTTTTATCTGAGCCTCGTTCCCGTCGGCTGCGCGGGGCTGCTGCTGATCGGGCTCGACCGCGGCCAGCCTGACTGGCTTGCCGGGCCGGGCGCATTCCTGGCCAGAGTTTCCTACGCCGCCTATCTGGTGAACCTGCCGGTGGCGCTGACGCTGGTTTATCTGTTCGGCTGCTGCGAGGCCACGCTGTCGGGCGCATTTGCGATGTGGCTGGCTTTCATGGTACTGACCCTGTTGATTTCGTATGGGGTGTATGAACTTTACGAGAAGCGCTTTAATGCCCTGCGCGATCGGCATTTCCCGGCAACCATCTCCGGAGTCACGCCCGCTGCGCGGGTCAGCTATGGGTGACGGGATGGTAGCGGCCATGGAGGTGAACACCCGAAACAGCGCAGCCGCGACTGGGGACGAATCCGGAATTGCAATCCGGATAAAGGGGGTATCCAAATACTTCCCCATTTACGACACGCCGCGCGATCGTCTCAAGCAGATGGTGATGCCCAGGCTGCATCGCCTGTTTGGCCGGGCGCCCCGGTGCTATCACCGGGTATTCCACGCGCTGAACGAGGTGAGCTTCGAAATCCGGCGCGGGGAAACGGTCGGGATCATCGGCCGCAACGGCGCGGGCAAATCCACGCTGCTGCAGATCATTAGCGGCACGCTTACCCCCAGCGCCGGGACGGTGGAAACGCGCGGCCGCATCGCTGCGCTGCTGGAACTGGGCGCGGGGTTCAACCCGGAATTCACCGGCCGCGAAAACGTGTTCATGAATGGATCGATTCTTGGTCTGACCCACGAAGAGGTGGCGCGACGTTTCGATGAAATCGCGGCGTTTGCGGATATCGGCGAGTTCATCGACCGGCCGGTAAAAACTTACTCCAGCGGCATGTATGTGCGCCTGGCATTCGCCGTGCAGGCCTGCGTCGATCCGGAAATCCTCATCGTCGACGAGGCGCTTTCGGTGGGCGACATCGGCTTTCAGTACAAGTGCTTCAAGCGCATGGAGGCACTGCGGGAGAAGGGCGTCACCATCCTGATGGTGACGCATTCCACGGGCAGCATTCTGGAGTATGCCGACCGCTGCATCGTGCTGGACGGTGGCCGCGTGATTCATGACACCCCCGATGTGCTGGCCGCTGTGCTGGCCTACGAGAAGGGCATGATGAGCCAGGCGCAGACCCGGCAGGTGGAACCGGTTCAGGACTCCGGCCGCGATGCGCGCCGGATGACGGTGAGCGAACTCAAGGCGATCCAGGAACGTGAATGGAATCGGGAACTGGGAGAAAAACGTTTCGGCAGCGCCCGCGCGATCATCGAGCGGATTGACCTGTACAAGGGCGACGGGGCCTCGCTGGAGAAAAGCCCCTTGCTCAAGCCGAACGAGGAAGTCGTGTTCCGCTTCAGTCTTCTGGCGTCGGAGGCTATCCGGAATGTGGCCCTGGGTATCTCGATTTCAGGCGTGCGGGGCGGCGATATCTGGGGCGACAACAATCTTCTCGCAGGCCAGCCTTTGAATCTGGAACCAGGCCGGCATGAGGTGGAATACCGGGTGCGCCTGCCCATCAGTTCCGGGGAATATCTGGTGCATTGCGGGCTGGCCTGTTTTTCCGGGGAGGGGCGGGAAGAGCTGGACCAGCGCCGCCCGATCAATCGCCTGCGCTTCTGGTCGTCGCGCGAGCAGGTCGGGGTGGTGTATGCGCCGATACGTATTTCCCTGCCGGGGGCGATGGAAGAATGATCGCCGCGTTCCTGCTGCCGTTCCCGCTGCGCGGCTACCGGGCGCCCTATCTGTGGGTGTATTACCGGCTGCTGTCGTCGTTCGGCGAACGCATGCTGTTCATCGCAAGCGAGGATTACACACGGGAACCGGAGCATTGGCGGGGGCAAAACCGTTGGGAAATGCAGGCCGGCAACGCCGACCGGCTTCACTATCGGATACCGGCCCGCGAGGACATGGCCGCGCATGAATACGGGTTTTTGTCGGAGGCGGTTTACGAGACGCTGCTGGCGGAAAGCGGCGGCAATCCCATTGCCGCATTCAGGCGCCTGTTGAGCGAGCGTGTGCCCTGTCTCGATGCGGCCTTCACGGAAATCTTTTCACAAACGTCTGCGCAAGAGATCGAAGCCATTCTGACCTGGTGCAACTGCCCGTCGCTTAGCTGGGCCGCAGCGGAAAAAGGCATCCCGGTGGCGCATCTGGAGGTGGGCCCCCTGCGCTGGCCGCAATACCGGCCCACCGCCTATTTCGATTTCAGCGGCGTAAACGGGAATACCGAGGCCGGGCGGCGCTATCTGGAAAGCGGTTTGCGGCCCGCGGCCGGGTTAGGAATCGAGGCACTCCGGCGCTTTTTTTATCAGGCCGGGGACGGCGAGACGCCAGCGGCGCGACTCAATCTCGGCGTGGTGCTCCAGGTTGAAGACGATTCCAATTTGCTGGCCTTCGGTCATGGTTTCGATAACCAGTCTCTGCTGGTTTACGCCCATTTGCATCATCCCGACGGCAATGTGCTGGTGCGCGGCCATCCGGGCAGCCTGTTCGCGCTGAAGCCGGACTGGTATCAAGTGGATGACTCGCCGGACAGCGTGGCATTCGTCCGCCGCTGCGACAGGATGCTGACCATCAATTCCAGCGTCGGGCTGGAAGCGATGCTGATGGGAAAGCCCGTCGAGGTGCTGGGCGACTGCGCGCACCGCTTCATCGCTGAGGCGGGCGACGAGCCGGAGCGGGTGGCGCGTCTGGCGTTCTACCTGTTCGCCTATCTCGTTCCGATGGACCTGATCTACGATTCAGGTTATCTGCGCTTCCGTCTCGGGCAACCTTCGGAGTACGAAATCGCCCTCCGGCATCTGGCAGCGTATGGTGTCGATGTCGGACCCTTGCGGCAGGCTTCCGGCTCCCTCTCGTGTGTGCTCGAACTGGCAGGGTTGTCCGATGCGCCCATCTGATTGCCGTGCGTCGGGTTCCTGGCGGGCGAGGGGGCGATGAAACCCTTCGCGCACTGGCTTCATTTCAGGTTCGTCGAGCCATTCCAGCCGGACAAAAGCCATTTAGATGTGTTGACCGGAATTCGCGGGTGGGCTGCATTGTGGGTGTTTCTGTACCACGCCTGGGGCCTGTCGGGGCATCCTGATTTCATTCTGGTACTGGCTGGTATGCCACTGGATTTCACGCCACTGGTCAGCATCGGTGGAGCGGGGGTGACGATCTTTTTCGTGCTCTCTGGGTTTTTGCTGGCGATCCCGTTCGCGGAGTGGCAGTCCGGTCTGCGTCAGCGTCCCGCGCTTGACCGTTATTTTCTGCGGCGGGTGATGCGGGTGTTTCCGGCGTACTACGCTCAGCTGGCGATCCTGCTGTTGATAGCAGCCTGGGTGCCCGGGCAGGCCGGGATCGATGATTGGGGCAGCCTGTTCCGGCATTTGCTCATGTTGTTCATGCCGCCGCCACTGGGGGTGGAACCGATCAACCTCTTCATGATTTATGCTGGCCTGGTCAGCTATAGCTACTACATCTGGCACTTTCCGGTGCTCAACTGGATGGTCGCGACGGAATGGTTCCAGGCGCTTGGAAGCATGCGTTTCCTGACCTTGCTGCTGGTCAGTGCGCCGCTGATATTCATAATTTCAACACTTTCCTATGTTCTGGTCGAAGTGCCGGGAATGCGTTTCCGCCGGGTGAGGAACGATGTCCGGCCGTGATGACCGCGCCCTCCCGGACCCGGCTCGCGTGGTGGACGTGATTGTCCCTGTCTACAAGGGGTTCGAGGAAACCCGGCGTTGCATCGAATCGGTCCTGAAGGCGCATTGCGCGACCCCCTTCGAACTGGTGTTGATCGACGATGCCAGTCCGGAACCTGCGCTGGCCGAATATTGCGCCGCATTGGGCGACAGGCCGGGCACGACGGTGCTGGTCAATGCGGAAAACCTCGGCTTCGTCGCCACCGTCAACCGTGGCATGAGCCTTCACCCGGACCGTGACGTGGTGCTGCTGAACAGCGATACCGAGGTGGCCAATGATTGGCTGGACCGGTTGCGCACGTGCGTTTACAGCGGGCCGGATATTGCGACGGCGACGCCGTTTTCGAACTACGCGACGATCTGCAGCTACCCGGTGTTTTGCGCGGACAACGCGATGCCACCGGATGTCGGCCTGGCCGAACTGGACGGATTGTTCGCCCGGACGAATGCGGGCTCGCACGTCGAGATTCCGACGGCAGTCGGTTTTTGCACGTACATCCGGCGCGCCTGTCTCGATCGGGTGGGGCTGTTCGACGCTGAACGGTTTGGACGCGGATACGGCGAGGAAAACGATTTCAGCCGGCGGGCCGCGAAGGCCGGCTGGCACAATGTGCTGTGCGCCGATACCTTCGTCTTTCATGCCGGCGGTGTCAGCTTCGGAGCCGAACGCGCGACGCTGGCGGCCGCGGGTGCGAAAGCCTTGTCACGCCTGCACCCGGAATATGACGAACTCGTGCAAAGGTTCGTTGCCGACGACCCCCCGGCGCAATTTCGTCGAGCCGTGGATATTGAACTGGCACGGCGAAGAAAGCGGCGAAAATGGGGGGCGCTATGGGGGTGGTGCGCGCGGCGGCACTGAGCCATGAATTGGGTCGTGTCGGAGTATTCCCCCCTTTTACAAAGGGGGAGGCGGGTTGAATTTACCAATGGATTATTTGGGTTTATCCGAACCTGGAAAACCTCGCGAACTGAATGTGGGAGCGGCTTTAGCCGCGATAGCGCGCAGCCCATCGCGGCTAAAGCCGCTCCCACAGGGGATGGCCGCCCGCATCGGCATCAATGTATTTCACCCTCTCCCCTTCAAGGGAGAGGGGGCTAAAAGCAATGCCAAACTGGCTAATGGGTACTTCTATAAATTGTCATCGCGAGGAGCGAAGCGACGTGGCGATCCAGAAAGGTCATTGATATATCAACGGTTCTGGATTGCTTCGCTACGCTCGCAATGACGAAATCGGAATTTATAGAACTATCCTAATGAACAATCTCGGTTTAACGTTAACAGTGCATGTCATGAACGAGAACATCCCACGGATGAATGTGAAGGCGCGGTCATTATTTCGGAGTGTGTGGAATTGGCTGGGCGCCGCCCTGGTCAGGCCGCATGCTGTCGAAACGGATGAAAAGCCGGCCTCTCTGGATTTTGAAAAAATCTACGAAGACAATCTGTTCCTGGGTACGGAGTCACGCTCCGGCAAGGGATCCAGCCTTTTTCAGACCCGTATCGTTCGTGAAGAAATCCCCAAACTGCTGGATGTGTTAAAGATCGAACACTTGCTCGATGTTCCGTGCGGCGACTGGAACTGGATGCGCCATGTAAACCTTCCCGGCGTCCAGTACACGGGCGGTGACATCGTTCGGGATATTGTCGACAAGAACAACAGTTCCTTCGGGAAGGAGAACCGCAGGTTTGAGTACATGGATATCGTTTCGGGACCCTTGCCCAAAGCCGACTTGATACTCTGTCGGGATTGCCTGGTTCACCTGAGCTTTGGCGATGGACTGGCTGCGCTCGACCAGTTCCGGAAGAGCGGGGCAAAGTGGTTGCTCACCACCACTTTTACCGACCGGGACGGCAACGCGGAACTTTGCGAAGGCCTTATCTGGCGGCCGCTTAATCTTGAGAAGCCCCCATACAATTTGCCAAAGGCAGAGCGGTACATCAACGAGGGCTGCACAGAGGACGATGGCATGTTCGGCGATAAATGCCTGGGCTTGTGGAAACTGCATTGATGCCGTCCGCCGGTTCTTCACATGACGACAGCGGGGTACTCAAGCCGGTACAACTGCATGTGGTTCACGATCTTGGCGGTGGCATTGCGCGCTGGTGCCGGGATTACTGCGCGGCGGACGACCGGCGCGTCAATCTGGTCCTGAAACCCTACAGCCGAAGCGACGCGATGGCCGAAGGGCTGATGCTGTTTGCAGGCGCGGAGGATGCCGAGCCGCTGGGTTTCTGGTTATTCGAATCGCCGATTGCGGCGACGGCCGATGCCCATCCCGAGTATCGGCGGGTGCTGACGGAAATCCTGCACGATTACGGCGTCGACGCGATCCTGGTTTCGTCGTTGATCGGCCATTCGCTGGAGGTGCTGGATAGCGGCTTGCCGACGGTTCTGGTCCAGCACGATTTTTATCCGTATTGCCCTGCGATCCACATCTACTACAACGGCGTTTGCCAGAGCTGCGATGCGGAGCGCCTGACCCGGTGCGCCGAGCATAATCCTTCGTTCAATCCAGCGCATCGGTTCTTTCCGGCTGAGGCGCGGCTGCGGGTCCGCGAGCGATTCATCGATCTGGTCGAGCGCAGGAACCTGACGCTCGTCGTGCCGAGCCAGTCGGCCCGCGGGCACTTCAACCGGCTGGCGCCGAAGATCGATCCCGAGCGCTTCGTGACGATTCCGCATGGCCATCTCGCCGGGCTGTCCCCCATCCCCTATCCCGGCAGGGATGCGCACGACAAGCTGCGTGTCGTGGTGCTGGGTATGCTGTCGGTGAGCAAGGGGGTGAATCTGCTGCTGGATGGGCTGCAGCCCATGCTTGAATTTGCCGAGGTGCATCTGGTCGGCGCACGCGAGATGGGCGCGTTGTTCGAGGGCCGGCCGGGCGTGCATATCGTCAGCGAATATTCATTGGACGATCTGCCGGGGATTCTGTCCGCGATCCAGCCGGATGCGGCGCTGCTGCTCAGTGTCGTTCCCGAGACCTTCAGCTACACCCTGAGCGAGCTGTTCATGCTTGGGATTCCGCCGGTCGCGACAAATCTCGGCGGCTTTGCCGAGCGCATTTCACCCGGGGTGACGGGTTATCTGTTCGAGCCGGGCGTCGAAGGCATGCTGTCCTGCCTCCGCGATATTCATGCGAACAGGGAGGGGCTGCAGCGCATTCGCGCGCAGCTGGTAACGATCGAGATGCGGTCGGCAAAGGAAATGCTGGCCGACTACCATCGCCTTTTGCCGCTTCCGGACGGGCTGAGCGACCCGGCATGGCTGCATCGGAAGCGGGCGTTTGGGTCGCCAGAGGACGTTCGGATCGCTCAGGCGCTGGCGCTTTCCGGACAATGGAAGGAAATCCGGAATTTGCGCGCGACGGTGGAGATGAAGTCGGCCCGGCTGGACGCGTGTATTCGCGAAACGGACGATGCGCGCTCCCGCCTCGCCGACCTTGAGCGCGCGCTTCAAGAAACCCGGCAGGCGTTGGCCTTGCGCGATGCGGAGATCATCGCCCTGCATAAATCGACAAGCTGGCGGGTGACGGGGCCTCTGCGCCGGGGGATGATCCTGGCACGCTGCCTGCGTCCCGTTCTGCGCCAGCCATCGGATGCGCCTGCCTGGCTGCGCGCGCTGTTGCGGGCCTGGCGGGCAGACGGGATCGGCGGGGTGAAACGAGCCCTGCTGCAATGGCCCGAACACGGGCAAGGTGCAGTCCGGACAGAATCCCTGCCTGTTGTGGAGGCCGCTGCCGGGCCCTCTGAGGAGAGCTGGCAGCAGCGGGCTTTCCGGTATTACCGTGCGTCGATGAGCGACGACATCAGGGCGGCAATCGCGACGCGTATTCAGGCAATGGACGCGCCGCCGCTGATCTCGATTCTGGTGCCGGCCTACAACACACCGGAGTCCATGCTTCGGGAAATGCTGGATTCGGTTTGCGCGCAGCTTTACCCGCACTGGCAGCTGTGCATCGCGGACGACGGTTCCAGCGAACCCCATGTGCGGGCTGTGCTTGAAGCCCATGCGGCGCGCGATGCGCGCATCCGCCTGGATTTCGCCACGGAAAACGGGGGCGTATCGCGTGCTACCAACCGCGCGCTGGCGATGGCCGAGGGCGATTTCATCGTGCTGCTCGACCATGACGACATGATGGAAGAGCAGGCGCTGTTCCGGGTGGCCGAGGCCGTGCTGGCGGATGATCCGGATATGCTCTATTCGGACGAGGTGTTGGTGGGAGAAGATGGCGAGACGGTGCGGCACTTCATCTTCCGGCCCATGTTTTCGCCGGAGTATCTGCGCTCGCATCCCTATATCGTCCACCTGATCGGGTTCAGGCCGAGCCTGCTCCGGGAGTTGGGCGGCCTGGACGAGAATTTGCGCATTTCCCAGGATTACGACCTGATTTTGCGCGCCAGCGAGCGGGCGGAAAGCATCGTGCACGTCCCGGAAATGCTCTACCGCTGGCGCATCCATGGCGGTTCGGCGGGCCATGAGATGATCGGGCGGGTCATGGAGACTTCCAGAACGAGCCTGCAACGGCACCTTCATCGCTGCGGCGAGGAGGGCATGGTGACCGACGGCCCGAGTTTCAATTTCTTCGATGTGCGCTATCCGCTCGATCCCGAGCTGAAGGTGGCGATTCTCATTCCGACGAAAAACCATGGCGAACTGGTGCGGGCCTGCATCGAAAGCATCGAGCGCACGGTGCTCGGCGTCGATCACGATATCGTCCTGATCGACCATGAGTCTGACGATCCTGCCTCGCTCGCCTATTTCGACAGCCTGCGTTCGCGTATAACGCTGTTGCGTTACAGCGGGCCGTTCAACTTCGCCGCGCTCAACAACTGGGCGGTGGCGCAACTGGATGGCAGCCATACCCACTACCTTTTCTGCAACAACGATATCGAGGCCATCGCGCCGGGTTGGCTGGAACGCATGCTGGAACTGGGTCAGAAGCCGGATGTCGGCATCGTCGGCGCGAAGCTGTATTACCCGGATCGCAAGACCATCCAGCATGCCGGGGTGGTGGTGGCCTGCTGCGGCGTGGCGGAAAATCTGGGACGCTTCCGGGTAACGTCCGAAACCCCCCTCGATCTGGGCTATATCGGATCGCTCATCTGCAACCGCGAGGTGTCGGCGGTGACGGCCGCCTGCATGTTGATTCGCAGAGGCGTGTTCGAGAGCATCGGCGGCTTCGACGAAACCATCGCCGTGGGGTATGGGGATGTGGACCTGTGCCTGCGGGTCGGCAAGCAGGGCTACCGTACCCTGTTCTGTGCGCATGCCGAACTGCTGCACCACGAGTCGTATACCCGTGGCCGCAGCAATGAAGACCCGCATCCCGAAGATACCGAGCATTTCCTCGCGAAGTGGCAAGCGTTGTTTGAGACAGGCGACCCCTATTTCAATCCCAACCTGTCGCCGCATAGCCCGAACTGGCAAGTGGCCGATCCGCTGGCGTTCAGGCTGGATATCCGGCGGCGTATATTTCACCGGGAGCCGAGGTCGGATTCGAATCCGCAATGGCAGGGATGATGGCTGCGCAAGGCTGATGCATGCGCTGAGAAAGCTTCTTCGGCGTCGGCATATATTCGCCGAATATTTGTTTTTGATTTATGCGTAATTGATGCCCAATGAATACCATATCGCGTAACGAGCCCTGCCCCTGCGGTAGCGGCAAGCGTTACAAGCATTGCTGCGGGGTTGTTGGCCTGGCCGTGCCGGAACAAGCCTTGTCCAGGCCGACGCCGCAACCAGCCGATCCGCTTTCGGATCTGATGCAACAGGCGTTACGGCAAAAGACCGAAGCCGCCTTACGCCGTATCAATCCCGTCGCGGCAAAAGGATTGGGAAGCGTCGTGCCGGGAGTTCGCCGTGGTCCTTTTATTGAAAACGTGCAGCTATGAATGCCACGGTTCCAACCCCAACTTCATTAGTCATGCCTACGCCTGATCGTTCGGCTTCGAGAGCCGCCACCACCACAATTTGCGTGATCGACACCCAGACCCACGCGCTTGCGGCGAGGGCGATGCGTTTGTCGCTGGCGGCGATGGATTTCGCCGACGCCCTGTTCATCTCCGATTCCGGGGCCGACACCGGCGGCGCCCGCCATGTCGCCATCGCCCCCCTGGCAGGACGCGCGGCGTATTCGCGCTTCGTCATGAAGGACCTGCTCCGGCACGTAGAAACCGGGCATGTGCTGTTGATCCAGTGGGATGGCTACGTGGTCAATCCCTCGGCCTGGAGCGACGACTTTCTCGATCATGATTACATCGGCGCGCGCTGGGGGTTCCACAAGGATGCGCATTGCGTCGGCAACGGCGGCTTTTCGCTGCGTTCACGGCGTCTGCTTGAGGCGCTGCAGGACCCTGCGATAGACCGATTCGAGCCCGAGGACGAAATGATCGGCCGCCATTACCGGCCGATGCTGGAATCGCGCTACGGCATGCGTTTCGCGCCACCTGAGGTGGCGGACCGCTTCTCGTTCGAAACCACCTACCCGCAGGGCAGGCCGCTTGGATTCCATGGCCTGTTCAACATGTGGCTGTTTCTCGACGACGCCGATGTGGCCGGCTTTGTCGCGGCGATGCCGAGATCGGTTCTGGGTTCGATCCAGTTCCTTTCCCTGGCAAAAAACTTCATCGACCTGAAGCGATTCGGTTCCGCGCGGATATTGCTGGAACAGCGCCTGCGCGCCTTCCCGGCCGACGCCAAATGCAGCGAGATGCTGGGCACGCTGAACGGTCCGCTTGCCAGGCCCGCCGCCGCGCCGGTGAGTCGCAACGCCCCCTGCCCATGCGGCAGCGGGAAGCGTTACAAGCATTGCTGCGGCCAGGAGGGTGCCGCTCCGGGCGCGACCGCGGTTGCGTCGAACAACACGCCGGAGACATTGCTGAGGCAGGCCATGGCGCACCATCAGGCAGGCCGTCTGGCTGATGCGCGGAAAGGCTACGAAGCCGTTTTGGCGCTGGGCGCCGATGTGATGGCGGAACATTATCTGGGCGTGCTCGACATGCAGGAAGGGCGGCCGCGCGAAGGCGAAAACCGGATACGCACCGCCCTGGCGCAACGGGATGACGTGCCGGACTTCTTCAACAACCTTGGCCTGTGCCTGCGCGCGCAAGGCCGGCTGGAAGAGGCCGTGGCCGAGTATCGCAAGGCGCTGAACCTGCATCCGGCCTATGCCCCGGCCTGGAGCAATCTCGGCCTTGATCAGCACAAGCTCGGTCATCTCGATGAAGCGCTGGAGGCCTTCAATCGCGCCCTGGCGCTGGAGGCCAGTCTGACGCAGGCGCGCTTCAGCCGGGCGCTGGTGCTGCTGACGCGGGGCGATTATGCGCTGGGCTGGGCGGAGTATGAATCGCGCATGCGGTGCCCGGAGTACGCTGCCGGCTACCGGCTGCCGCCGATGGCCGGCGCGCCCCGTCTCTGGCAGGGCGAGGCGTTGGCGGGAAAGAGCCTGCTGCTGCTCGCCGAACAGGGAATTGGCGATACCCTGCAGTTCATTCGTTATGCCGGGCCGCTCGCCGATCAAGGGGCCAGGGTCGGGCTGCATGTGCGCCAGGCGCACGTGGCCGGACTGCTGCGCAATGTAGATGGCCTGTCGGAGGTATACACCGGCGAAGCGGCCATTCCCGCATCCGATTACTACTGTCACTTGTTGAGCCTGCCGCGCCTGTGCGGCACCCGTTCGCTGGACGCGGTTCCCGCCGTCGTGCCTTATCTGGCGGCGCCAGCCGACCGGCGCGCCTATTGGCGGCAACGCCTCGACGCGGTCCCGGCGCGGCTGCGCGTCGGTCTGGCCTGGGCGGGCAGCCCCACCAACGTGGATGACCGCAACCGCTCCTGTTCGCTGCAAGCGCTCGCCGGTTTGTTCGATCTGCCCGATGTGGCCTGGATCAATCTGCAACTCGGGGCTGGGCGCGAGGAACTGCGGACGATGCAAACGTCCATTCTGGACTGGGGAGACGAGCAGACGGATTATGCCGAGACCGCCGCTCTGATGGCCGAACTCGATCTGGTCGTCACCGTCGACACGTCCATCGCCCATGCGGCGGGCGCATTGGGACGTCCGGTCTGGATCATGTTGCAGTACATCGCCGATTTCCGCTGGCTGCTCGATCGTGCCGACAGCCCGTGGTATCCGACGGCACGCCTGTTCCGCCAGCCCAGGGTCGGCGATTGGCCGGCGGTCGCCGCGGAGGTGAAGGCGGCACTCGCGGATTTCACGGCCGAACGCGCCTCGTCATGAACAAGGACAAACATGAATCCGCTGGATGAGCTGAACGCTGCCGATATCGCCCGCTTTCATTCCGCCCTGATCGACGGCCATAACCAGCGCCGTAACGATGCCATCGAACGTGTCGACGAACTGGTGCTGACGGCATTGCCGAGCGCTCCGGAAACGGCGCGCCTGCATTCGGAAACCGTCGGCGCCCTGATCGACCGGTTGTCCATACTAAGCCTGAAGATTTTTCACATGGGCTGGCAGACCCGGCGCAGCGACGCCGACGCTGCCCATCATGCAATGAGCCGTGAACGGCTGGCCCGCCTGCTGGAACAACGTGTGGACCTGGCGTGGTGCCTGGACGAACTCACACGCGGCTGCCTGGAAGGAACGCTGCATTTCAAGGTGTATCGGCAGTTCAAGACGTACAACGATCGGAGATTCAACCCCTGGCTGGCGGATCCCGCCGGCACCGGGGCCTCGACTTGAAACGGGCGAGCCGCGGAATGTCTCACGGGCAGGGGAGCTGGAGTATTTCGCAGACCGAGGCAGGGCCACACCCTGATCACGCACGGCATGGATAAAGACATTCGCACGCCGCTGGTATCGATAATCGTACGCAGCATGGGCCGCCCCGAACTGCGGCTGGCCCTGGAATCCATCGCGGCCCAGGATTATCCCCGGGTCGAGGTCATCCTGGTCGATGCTTCCGGCGGCACGCATCCTCCGCTGCCTGATATTCGCTGGCGGCCAGGCCATGTATTGCGCAAGGTGGGGGGCGATCATCGTTTGCCCCGTCCCGTGGCCTGCAATGTCGGTCTTGATGCGGTTCATGGGGATTGGTTCTGTTTCCTGGACGATGACGATAGCTATGAGCCTCATCACGTCTCTGCCCTGATCGAGGCCACCCTCGAAAACCCGGATGCGCTGCTGGTCTATGGAAAAACCAGCATTCTTGGACCGGACGGGCGGGTCGAAAAGATATTCGGAACGCCTTTCAACCGGGCAATCATGTATTACGGTCCGCTCTTCTATTGGCAGGCATCGTTGATTGCGCGAAAAGTACGGGATCTGGGGTGCCGGTTCGATGAGGCCATCGATATTTGCGAGGATCGGGATTTCCTCAACCAGATTGCCGAACACGGGGATTTTGTCTTTGTTCCCATCGCTACCTTCAATTACCGGCCCGATCTCGGGACATCGGGAACGGGACGCGGTCTTAACTGGAATGCCGCCCGCATGGAGTATTTTGACGGCCTGCTCAGGGCCAAGTGGGCGGGCCCGCGCGAATATCACACGGCGCGGGTGGGCGCCTGGGTTCGGCAGGCAATCGACGCCTATGGCCGGGGCGATGTCGCGGAAAGCCGCAAGCGCCTCGAGCGCGCTCTGGGCGAGTATCCAGAAGACCCCAATGCCATGCATGCCATGGCACGCCTGAATCTGGAAGCGAAGCGGCTGTCCGAGGCGGAGGACCAGGCACGGCGCGCTGTCGAGTTCATCCCTGACTCGGCTGAATTCCACTATACCCATGCGCTGATCCTCGAAGCCTTGAACGATTTTCAGAAGGCCCGCCAGGCCGCGCGGTTTGCCAGCATCGACCCGGCCTTCAGGCAGCTTGCCGGACAATTGCTGGGGCGTTTGCCGGCTCCGATACCGCATGCGTCGACGCCGGCCTCCGCCCCGTCAATTTCAAGAAATCAGCCGTGCCCATGCGGCAGCGGCAAGCGTTACAAACATTGCTGCGGGGCGAATGCGGCCGGGCCGGCCAACGCGTTCCAGGCCGCGGCTGACGATCAGGCCGTGGTGCGCGCGGCCGAACGGTTTCGTCTGGGCGAGGCATTCGCAAGCAAGGGCATACTGGACTCCATCGAACCGGACCGCCTTTCAAGCCCGCAATCCGCGCTTGAGGCTGCCGCCATCTATCGGGAACTGGGCGAGTTGCGGCGAGAATTCGACTTCCTTGCCCGGGCCATGCTCCTGGATGGTCAACCCCGGATCAGGCTTGGGCTGACCCAGTGCGCCGACCTGTTGTTTGCCGAACAATCCTGGGATTCGCTCCGCCGCCAGGCGCTCATTCTTCTTGGAAGAATCAATGCGCGAAGTGAAACCGGGTCCGCCAAGGCCCTGAACAAGGGAAAGCCCGTCATCCATCTGCTCAACGATTTCCGCGCCATCGGCGGCAGCGAAAATCATGCCTCCCGCCTTTACCAGATGCTTTCACCTTTCGCGGAAGTGGTGCTGTGGTCGCTGAGCGAGCCGAACGACCACTATCGGGCGCGCCATCCCGATATGCGCGTGCTCGATTCGGCCAGGGGGGCCGTGCCCTCGGGCGGGACGCTGGTGGTCGTCGGCAACTATCTGGATATCGCGCGGTGCATGGATGCGGCGGTCAACTGTAGTCGCATTGTTCTCAACGTGACCGTTGCCGATCATGTCCACATGAAACGCATCGTGGCCGCGCTGACGCTGATGGACGAGTCGCGGGCAGGCTTTTCGGTGGATTTCACCTACCCTTCGGGGATGTGGGGAAATCGCGTTGGGCTGGGAGGCGTGATTGAATACCCGCCCGCGGACACGCAACGATTCACCCGGCGGCGGCCCCATGGATCGGAGAAAAACCGGCTGGTCGTCGGCCGGCTGGCAAGGGGGGACAGGATGAAATTCCATCCGGACGATCCAAACCTGATACGACGCATCATTGGAAGGGGGCATGCGTGCCGGATCATGGACGGCACCCTTCTGAACAATTCCCTGCGGAGCGAGGTGCGATCCGGCCAGGTTGAATTGTTGCCCCTGAATGCCATGGATGCACGGGATTTTCTCGAGGAGCTGGACTGTTTCCTGTACTGGAAACACCCTTTATGCATCGAGACGGGCTGCAACACGCTGCTTGAAGCCATGTCCATGGAACTGCCCGTCATCATGTTTTCCAGGGATGTGGGGGTCACGGAGCTGATCGACCACGGCAAGGATGGCTTCCTGGTGGAAACCGAAGAAGAGGCCCTGGAATGTCTGGATAGACTGGCCGCTTCGCCCGAGCTTCGTCAATCGGTCGGCCAGGCAGCCCGCCGCAAGGTTCTGGCAACCCTTGGCGGACAGCAGGAGCGCATACCGGATTTCTACCTTCGCGCCCCCGCGATGATGGATTAGGCGGGGTTTTCCAGAACAGGGGTTAGCCCGGCATCCACACCCGGTAAAATATGCGACCCCATGCCTAATATTTACACCTCCCCTCTCGTCAGTGTGCTGATGCCCGCCTATAACCACGCGCCCTATGTGCGGGCGGCGGTAGAGAGCGTGCTGGGGCAGACGTACGGAAATCTTGAGCTGGTTGTCATCGACGACGCCTCCATGGACGAGACGTGGGAGGTGCTGCAGTCGTTCGAGGATGCGCGTTTGCGCCGCTACCGACATGACGCCAATCAGGGCGCGCATGCCACGCTCAATGAAGCCCTTGGTCTGGCACGCGGGGAGTTTGTCGCGATCATCAATTCGGACGATGTTTTTGCGCCCGACCGTATCGCAGCCTGTCTGGAAACCTTGCACGACACGGATGCCGATCTGGTGGGCAGCGACATCGTCCTGATCGATGCCGCCGGCGAGCCGGTGCCCGAGCATTGGTGGGTCCGGGCTTTTTCCGACCTCAAGCGGGTCTGGATAGAGACCGGCGACTGGCACGCCACCATGCTGCATGGCAATGTTTTCATGACGACTTCCAATTGTGTATTTCGCCGCTCCTGGCTGGAGGCGGTGGGCGATTTCCGGGATCTCCGCTATGTGCTCGACTATGAATGGCTGTTGCGCGGCCTGATCAAGGATCGGCGTTTGGCCTGGCTCGACGCGCCGCTTCTGCATTACCGTCTGCATGAGAGCAATACCATCAGTGAACGACCGCTGGCAGCCAATCTGGAATGCGCGGCCATGTTGCGCGCCCTTGCCCCGCAATTGCTGGGTGCGAACGCACTGGAACGCATGCGACTGGAACATCTGGCTGCGCAGTGGGCGCGCATCGAGCAATACCAGGGGGAAATCTGGGCGACGCTGCGGCATGAGGCGCTGGCGGCGAAGGAGGCTGAACTGTTTCCGCTCATCGCGGATCGGGATGCCTTGATCGCCGAGCGCGATGTCTGGATTGCCGAGCGTGATCAGCTCATCGCCAGGCAGGCGGAATGGATCGCGGATCGCGACCGCTGGATCATGGAACGCGACGGCTGGATTGCCGAACGCGATGCCCGTATTGCCGCAGACGAGGCGGCTCTGGCGCTTTGCCGGGAAGAGAACGCCTTGCTGGAGGCCAGCACGAGTTATCGTTTAGGTAGAAGGCTGACCGCACCGGTACGCTGGTTGCGTGGCTGGCTTGCGCGCTGGCAATGAGCTCGCGCCAGCCGAAATGAAAAAACCGATGCGAGTCAAGGACTTCGCGGCCTTGCAAGCCTGGCTGGAAACCCGCCTGGACGTTATTCGCTGCGTGTCCTTCGATGTCTTCGACACCCTGCTTGCCCGGTGCATCGAGCCCCCCGACGATATCCAGCGCCGGGTTGCCGCGCTGTTGGCGGAGAAAATCGGCGGCATTACGCCGGATGCCGCGTTCGAAGCGCGTCGTGCTGCGGAGTGGGAATTGCGTCGCGCCGCCCTGAGCGATGGCCTGGATCACGAATGCCATTTCGATCCGCTGGTGGAAAGTTGGGTGGCGCGCCTGGTTGGCCATCCCGACCCAACGCTGGTCGGGTTTGTCCATCGCACCGAGCGCGAACTGGAATCCCTGGCGCTCACCGCCAAGCCGGGTGCGCTGGCTTTGCTGGAGTGGCTGCAGGCACGCGGTGTGCGTGTGATTGCCGTCTCCGACATGTATCTGAGCCACGACCACCTCGCCGCCTTGCTGGCGGATTGCGGATTGGGCGGGTTGCTGGACCGTCTGTATGTCTCGTCCGAATTTGGGCTGGGCAAATATTCCGGTCGTTTGCATGCCAGGGTGCTGGAGCTGGAAAGACAAACGCTGGAAGGGCTGACGCCCACTCAAGTGGTTCATGTCGGCGACAATCTGGTCTCCGACATGCGCGCCTCCATGCAGCTCGGCATGCGCGGCATCTATCTCGACGAACGGGTGGAGCGCCTGCGCCGCCGCCGGCAAACCCTGTCTGCCGAAATGACGGCGCTCGGCGGTGTCTGGCCCGGCCGCCGCTTCTTCGAGGTCGTCGACTACCGCATGGAGCAGGACGCCGCGTGCCAGGCCGCCTGCGCCGACTTCTTCCATCACTATGGCGCGCATGTGCTTGGCCCGGCCTTCAGCACCTTCCTGCTCGGATTGATCGAAAAAATCGAGACGGCCAAACCCGACAAGCTGTTCTTTCTTGCCCGCGACGGCTATCTGTTCGAAAAGATGTATGCCCGCTGGCGCGAACTGGAGTCGGGCAAGCACTGGCCGGAGCCGGTGTACGTCTATGCATCGCGCCGTGTCGTCGCGACGGCCTCGGTGGCCGAAGGCCTCAGCCCGGAACAGGCCGTGGTGGCCTTCTACAACCCCAAGCAGCAAGGGCTGCTCTCGGTTCTGAAAACCTTCGGGCTGCCGGCGGAGGATTTCGCCGATCTTGCACGCGAGCAGGGTTTCGCCGATCTTGCCGAGCCCCTGCACGACTGGCGCGACCCCCGTCTTCTCGCTTTTCTCGCCGACGAACGCGTGCAGACGCGCATCCGTTCCATCGGCAAAATCGCGCACGAGCGGCTGCGGCGCTATTTCGAACAGCAGGGATTCTTCGCCAGCGAGCGTGTCGCGCTGGTGGACATCGGCTGGAACGGCACCATCCAGAAATTCCTGCGCGACAGCTTTGGCAAGCGGCCGGATTACCCGGATGTGCACGGCTGGTATTTCGCCTTCGTCGCCGCCATGCATGGCGATTTCGGGATGGGCGACCGCATCGAAGGACTCATTCTGGATGCCCGCCGTGGCGATTCCTATGAGCGCGCGCCCATGGATTTCGAAGAGATCTTCGAGCAGGGCGCACGCTCGGGCGAGGGCACAACCCTTGGCTATGCCGAACAGGATGGCCAGGTGATCCCCGTGCTCAAGGATGACCGGGCGCCCGACCGCAAGGGGGAGATCGCCTGCAACCCGTTGATCGAGCGCTTCCAGGCCGGGGTGCTCGACCATCTGGAACACTTCCATGCCGCCTGGCGGCTTACCGGCCACAACGCCGCGGAGATCAAGCCCTATGTGCTGGGGTTGCTGGAACGCGCGGTAGTCTATCCGACTCGCGAGGAAGTCGGGGAAATCAGCCGGCTGGTCCATACCGAAGACTTCGGTCACGACCACACGCTGGATATCGGCGTGATTTCCATTCGATACTTCGACCTGCTGCGGCCACGCCGGCTGTATCGTAAACTTAGAAATCAGCCCTGGAAATTCTCCGCCTTCGCGCACTTCGGCTGGACGCTTCCGGCCTGGTTGTTTCGCCTGATGCACTTGCTGGGTGTGCGGAGAAGGTCATGAGCAGGAAGCGGATTGGGCTGATGCTGTCCGTAGGCCGGCTCTGGGCGATGAGCCGGCCGTTCCGGCTGGGCTGTCGCAGCCGCACGCCCGGATTTTCTCCGGGGGCGAGGGATCTTGTTGTCTATGAGCTCAGGCGCCTGTGGCATTGGATATACGAGCGCGAGCGGCTTGTCTATCATGTAGGGAACCTGCAGCACGTATTGAATCGAATTCGCCGCAGGCAGTAATCCAATCAACTTGGCAAGGGGATGAGCATGAAAAAGTGTTTTTTGGGAATTGGATTGTCGGCCATGCTGGCCACGGCAAATGTTTCGGCGGATTTCATTAGCGGAGACATGACGCTGCGCGATGCCATCTACTTGTATGACCAGGACGTCGACGCGCGTGGCAGCAAAGTGCTCGCTGGTCGCAACTGCGATGTGTTCCAGTTGGTACTGGATGTCACATCGGGTTATACCGATCTGATTATGTATCAGGGCAATAACCAAACAGAAGTGTCTGCCTCGACCCTGGTTTATCCGGATCGGATTTACAACAATGCAGCGATGTTTTCCTACGCGCTGTATCAAAATAAATCGGACAAGTTTTTCCGGTTCGACGATAAAACCCAACCCGTATCGTCATACCAGCAGATTGGCACCGGGACCATCTTCGGCTATTGCTACTCGACCAAGCCCGATGCCTTTGTCTACTTCTATGAAGAAGACAAGTGCACGGTGAAATACTCGGATGGCTACGTTGCAGCACTACCCAACTGCACGCCGAAATAGGGTTCAATCCCCAATCCATGTGACCGGCAGCCAGTGTGCCTTGTATGGTGTGGTCAATAGTAGTGATACCGTTACCGTTAAATCAACATCCCGGAATCGCGCTGGTCTGTCCGTTTGAATACGTGTCCGTGCATGCATCCTTTTCCCGGATATATACACGGGCATTCGGCTTGGTCGAATAGCAATAACCGAAGGCTGTGGCTGTGCCTGTTAGCGCCGATGACGCCGGGTTGTTCTTGTCGTTGAACACGAACGCCTTGACCGGTTGATTCTCGTATAAGGCATAGGAAAACATCGCCGCCGAGTCCTGGATCCGATCCGGATAGGCAACCTTCGTGGCGATTGCGTTGTCGAGGCTGCCGGACTGGGCCATGGCCAGGTCGGTGTAGCCAGAATTCACATCCAGGATCAGCTGGAAGACGTCGCAATTCTCTCCCGCCAGAATCTTGTCGCCGTTCCCGTTTAGGGCTTGGCCATACAGATAGATGGCATCCCGCAAGCTCAGGCTGCCTTCGCCGCTCGATCCTTCGCCACTGCCATTATCTTCGGCCGTGCACGAGGTCGTGTGCCCGTCCGAATAGGTGTTGGTGCAACGGTCCTTTTGCTGGAAATAGACGCGGGCCGTCGGCCTGGTCGAGTAGCAGTAGCCGAAGACGGTCCCGGTGCCGATCTGGGCCGATGAGGATGGATTATTCTTGTCGTTGAACACGAAGGTCTTCACGGGTTGATCCTGATACAGCGCGTAGGCGAACATGGCGTCGGCGTTCTGGATGGTGTCCGGGTAGGCTGTCTGTGTGCCGATGGCGTTGGCCAGTGTATTGCTCTGACCCATGGCAAGGTTGGTGTAGCCCGAGGTGACATCCATGACCAGCTGGAAGACATCACAATCCACACCCGCGAGAATCTTGTCGCCCCTGCCATCAAGGGGTTGGTTATAAAGGTAGATGGCATCGCGCAGGGTTAAGGCGCCCGGAATGGGCGTGGGCAAGGCGGCAGCGACTGCCGCTGCCGCATCCAGAATTCCAGCGCCGCAGGTGGCCGTGGTGCAGTTGCACTGGCCTGCGGTGTTGCCCGATGTCGCGACGTTCGGGCAGGTTGACAAGGTGTTCTCGGTTGGGAAGGCGCGGGCGGATTGCTTGATGCGCGCGATGATGTCCGCCGGGGTCAGCGCCTGGTTCAGCGAGAGCATCAGCGCGGCCACGCCGGCTGCCTGGGGCGCAGAAAAGCTGGTCCCGACGTTGTGGTTGTATCCGTCGGTGTAGCCGTTCGCTGCCGGGCTGGTCGTGCCCAGGTTGGTTGTTGTATCGATGCTGTAAAGGCAGGGGCCGTAGGAATTAACACAGTTGCCTGCCGGGGCGCTGACCGAAACCTCAGGCCCGAAGCTGCTGTAGCCGACTTTGGTGCCCACATGGCGAACACCGGCGACCGTCAGTACGCCGGCACAGTTTCCGGGGGCGCCCACTGGCCCGGTTTCGTTGCCGGCCGACGCCACTACGAGCGCCCCCTGACCTGCCAGTTCTGCGATGGTGTCCGCATAGGCAGAGGTGCAACTGCCGCTGCCGCCCAAACTCAGATTGACGATCCTGGCCGGGTTGGGGTTGTTTGGAACACCGGGCACCGGCAGCCCCGCTGCCCAGCGCATGCCTGCCATGATGTCCGAGTCGAACCCGCCGCATTTTCCGAGCGCGCGTACCGGCAGAATCTTTGCGCCCCAACTCATCCCGGCGATGCCGACCGAGTTGTTGCCTGCCGCGCCGATAATTCCCGCAACCCGGGTGCCATGCCAGCTGCTGTTATGCGGAACGAGGCTGCCGCCGCACACTGCCTGCAGGTTTGGGTCTCCGGCGTCCGAGGCCGAAATGAAGTCTCCGGGATCGCTTGCATCCACGTCGCGGCCATCGCCGTCCCCTGCGTTCGGCGCATCGGATATGAAGTCATATCCGGGCAAAAGCTTGGCGAACAGGTCTGGATGATCGTAACGCACGCCTGTGTCGACCACCGCCACCACAATATTCGACGAGCCGGTGGTCCGATTCCATGCCTCGGTCGCGTGGGTCGATGCCGCCTCAGTGGCCTGCAGATACCATTGACCCGAAAACAGGGGATCATTGGGCAGTGCGCGGATCGTGCGGAGGCGGTCTGGAATCGCGTACTCCACGTCGGCTTCCTGACTGAGACGCGCTGCCAGTGCTTCGGAGGAAATGTCGGCAGCGCGGATCACGTGGGCCAGTGCGTTGATGTGCCGGCCGGAACGCAAGGCCAGACCGAGGCGTGCGGACAGCCCCGATGTCTGGTCGAGCGACAGCGCATGCCTGAGCGCGTCAGGCGTCTGCCTGTATTTCACGATGACGCGCCCTTCCTCGGCCAGGCTTATGGCGGGATGAGCCCCGAACGCAAGGAACAAGGCAAGGACAGTCAGCAGGCGCTTTTGTATCATGGCGATGTATGAAGCGGTTTGCGCAATGGATCGGGGGAGACGCTCAGCACGGCGGGATCCTTGCGCAGCGCTTGTATTGCCGCATCGCAGGGCGGATCACCCACCGGGCAGACAAGTACATACGCGTGGAGTGTCGGGGATACCGGTGCCGCATAGCGCACTGAGACACCCGATAGTGTTTCCAGCCGCGATGTCAGGTCATTTGCGGCACCGTCGACTGGTTTCTTGAACTCAATCAGGATCCTGAACGGGGTCTGTGAAGCGGAAGGGGGTGAAGAGCAGGCCGCAGTACCAAACAGGATCCAGACAGAACCTGCCGCCAGCAAGCGCGGCAGCCATGTAGCGACTGGAGGACGACGAAAGCGTTCGATTTTCATTCGCGTAAAAGAATGAGTGCTGTCAGGAAGCCGAGGTGTGGTGAGCATTCCTCCCCCTTCATGCCAAGTATGACTTGATGCGGGAAAACGGGTAAAGATACGCAGCCATATAAGACGTGGCAGTCATTTCGAGGTGATGACAGCCGGCAGCAGCGATCTTGGCTAAGCTGGATATCCGGCGGAGGATATTTAACCGAGAGTGTCGCAAATGGATTGCGGCAGAAAAACCGGTGTCCGGTAGTGTCCTGCTTCTTGGGGGAATTAGCTCGACATCTCAGAACCGGTAAAATACGTGTCCCCATGCCCAACACCCACACCACACCTCTCGTAAGCGTGCTGATGCCCGCCTACAACCACGCGTCCTATGTTCGGGCAGCGGTGGAGAGTGTGCTGGGGCAGACGTATGGCAATCTTGAACTCATCGCCATCGACGATGCCTCGTCCGACGCAACGTGGAACGTGTTGCAGTCGTTCGAGGACGAGCGTTTGCGCCGCTATCGGCATGATTCCAACCAGGGCGCGCATGCCACGTTGAACGAGGCTATGGGCTTGGCGCAAGGGGCGTTCATCGCCATTATTAATTCGGATGATGTTTTTGCCACGAACAGGATTGATCGGATGTTGGCGGAGGCACGCACCTCGGGTGAGAAAGAGATATTTGCCTTCACCGATGTCGATTTCATTGGGCCAGCGGGTGAGCCGGCCAATGAGCACTCACGTGCGATTGCCTATCGGGACTTGCGGGCAACATGTGATTTGCTCATGCCGGGGGTGTGGTTCCTGGCCGGCAATCCAGCCATCACCACCTCCAATTTATTCTTTTCCAGGGCGCTGGCGAATGAGGTGGGCGATTTCGCACCCTTGCGTTATACCCATGACTGGGACTGGGCGTTGCGAGCACAAGAACGTACTCCGCCGATCTGGATCAGGGAAAGCTTGTTAGCTTATAGGGTCCATGCGGCCAACACCTTGTCCGAGGACGATGCCTGGCGGCACATCCATGAAAATTCCCATGTGCAGTCCAGGGCGCTGTCATCGCTGCCGATCGAATCGGGTGCCGAAAACGCGGCATTCCAAGCCTGCCTGGCACTGCTGAAGAACGAGAGCTTTCATCCGCTTCCGCTGCTTCTTTATCTCATCCACAGACTTGCCGGCGTGCCGAACAGCCGGATGGAGGCGCTGACATCGGGGCAGGGCGGAACCTGGTTAATGCAGAAAATCGCCGAGAGGTCGGCGTCCCCGGAGGGGATTTTCCACTCGGTTCGTCAACTGGTCGAACGTGAGCAAGCCATCGTGGCGCAAGACCGGCTGATCGAGGAACGCTTCGAGATCATTCAACGGATGCGTAGCGAGATCGCCAATCGGGACCAGATCATCGCCGGTCAGGCCGAACTGATCGAGGAACGCTTCGAGATCATTCAACGGATGAGCAGCGAGATCGCCAATCGGGACCAGGTCATCGCTGATCAGGCCGAACTGATCGAGGAACGCTGGCGTGTCATGACGCACATGACGCAAGAGATCGCAAATCGCGATGAGTGGATTGCCGGTCTGCATGCCGACCGTTTCGTGCGAATGGCGCTGTTCGTTCGCCGCAGGTGGATTGGATTGCGAAGCTGGCTTATACGATAATGTCCGGCTTGCTGGTGCCCCGTCCTGCGGCGGGTTCCCGGCGTTCCCAGGATGGAAGGTTGATCGTGAAGGAAAATACACACAGCATGGCACCTACTAGATCCCTGAAGTTCAGGCAATGCACGCATAACCGTTATTGGTGGCACCGTGCGCCTGCGACCGATTATGTCCCGATCCCCTACAGCTTCCTGGACGATGCTGAGTGGGGGATCATGGAGTCCTGGTTCGATGAGACGGAAAAAAAATTCAAAAGCACGGGGGAGGCGAATGTGCCGCCCTTGTCTCTGCTGATTGGCCTGATCTCCGGCAGCGCGATCAGCCGGGTCGTGCAGTGCGGCCATTACGTCGGCTACTCCACCCTGCTGCTCGGTTTCCTGATGCGCAAGATGGGAAAGAGGGGCGGTCTCTATTCGGTGGATATTGACGCTTCCGTGACCGACTACACCGCGGAATGGGTCAAGAAGGCGGGGCTCGATGACTACGTCAGGCTCGATGTGGCGGATTCCGCCGACCCGGAAGGGCCCGGCAGGGTGCTGGCCCATTTCGGCAATCAACCGCCCCAACTGGTGTTCATCGACTCCAGCCATCAGTACGAGCATACACTCAAGGAACTGGACCTCTGGTACGGGCAGTTGCCCCAGGGCGGCCTGATCGTCCTGCACGATACCAGTCGTTTCGCCGCGGCATTTGATTCGACCGGTCGGGGCGGCGTATTCCGCGCGGTCAGCGAGTGGTGCGCGGTCAGGGGCGTGTCCAGCCTGATGCTGAACTCCTTTGTTGCCGGTGGGTCACCAGGCGATTACCCCTATCTGGACGGGTGCGGCCTTACGGTCATCCAAAAGAATCTGTAAGGCGATGGATTCTTGATGACAACCATCGCCTGGCTGATTCCCAGCCTTCTCGAAGGGTCGGGGGGGCACCGGACCATACTCCAGCATGCGGACGATCTTCGGCAGCGTGGCCATCGGTGCGTGCTGTACGTCGAGGACAATGGTGCAATGTCCGGATCCTCCTTGAGGAAAACGATTCGGCAGATGTTCGGTTTCGATTTCGATGACGTGCGCCTCGGCTGGACGCACGTTGAACCGGCTGAAATGGTATTCGCCACGATCTGGTATTCGGCGCGTTTTGTGCGTGACCTGCCGTTCGAAACCATCCGGTGCTATTTCGTGCAGGATTTCGAAGCGCAGTTCAATCCGATGGGCGATGCCTATCTGATGGCGGAAAATTCATACCGCTATGGTTTGTATCCCATCACCATTGGCCGTTGGATGACGGCCATGCTTGGGAGTCAATTCAAGGTCGAAGCTACTTATTTTGATTTTTGCGCGGACTTGGGGGTGTATCGCCGGCTACCGGATGTGCAGCGCGAGAAGGCCATTTGTTTCATCTACCAGCCGGAAAAGTTTAGACGCTGTCCGGAATTGGGCATCGAAGCTCTTGGTATCGTCAAACATTTCATGCCTGAAGTGAAGATATACCTCTACGGCTCCCGTTCGGCCGGCCGGGTTTGGTTCGAGCATGAAAATCTCGGCTTGTTGAGTTTGGAGGAGTGCAATCGGCTGTATAACCGATGCACGGTTGGGCTGTGCATCAGTGCCACCAATCCATCCAGAATCCCTTTTGAGATGATGGCCGCGGGGTTGCCGGTGGTGGAGGTTTATCGCGAGAACACCCTCTACGATTTCCCCGAAGAGGCCGTTCTGCTGTGCGAGCCGACTCCGGAGTCCTTGGCGAAGGGGTTGATGGAACGGTTATCCAGCCAGAAGGGTTCCGAGGTGGGTGGGCAGGCGGGGGCCCGTTTTATGCAGGCACGGCCCATTGAGCACGGTCTCGAGCAGTTTTATTCCAGGGTTGAAATGCTGCTGGCAGGCGGCAAGCCCCCTAAACGAGTCGTCGAGCCAATGTACAGGCAGCCTTGCCTGGTCGCTGAGGCGAACTCCCAATGGGCGAGTGGCGGGGAAGCGACCCGAATGCCGTTACCAGATTACGGTCGCCTTTCTTTCCTGCCCCCGGTTCCGCGCCGAATGATCCGGTTATTGTATTACGGCCTGAGACGGCTTCTGTGATGACCGGGACCTGCTCTTCCCCGTGTTGTGCCGCGGGATCCCTTGTCCCCTGTCATGAAGAAGCCGGGCGCCAGGTGAAATATGAACTGCTTACAGTCGATGTCTGGGATACGCTGCTGCGACGTCGATGTCACCCCGACGGGGTGAAGCTGCACGTCTGTCGTTACCTGTTGTTGAAATGGGGCGACCGGCTGGATCCAGTGTGCCGCGATCCATGGATCCTGCTTCGCCTGCGGCAGCAGGCGGAAAAGGAGGTTGGCGACGAGATGCAGGCGCAGGGGCTCGATGACGAATACGGGCATCTGGATGTCTATCGCCGCTGGCTTGACCTGGCTGGTTTTGAGTTTGGCGGGCAAGTGCCGGTCCTGTTGGAGAACCTTTTGTTTGAACTGGATCGAGCAGAAATAGGCCAGGAAAAACATGTTTCCTATGTCGACCCGAACATTGGCGAAACATTACGCCAGCTGTCCGCCAAACGGACTCTGTTCCTGTCCGATTTTTACTTGCCTGCGACCGCCATCAAGGAATTGTTGAGCCACCATGGTCTCGATGAGATCGTCAGCGAAGGCCTGGTGTCGTGCGATATCGGATACAACAAGCGTTCCGGGCGGCTCTATCAGCACTTGAGGGAATACTTTGGCGCTTCAGCCGATGGGCATTTGCATATCGGCGATAACCCGTGGTCGGATATCAAGGCCGCGCAGAATTCCGGTATCAATGCCATGCATTTTCAGCCCGATGGAGAACACCGCCGGCGTTTGGCACGGGAGGCCGATTTCCACGACCGCCAGGAAACTTTGAGGAATGCGGTAGAAGCGCTGTCTCGCCAGGCGCTTCCAGCCAATGTTGAACGACACGATTACTATCAGCTCGGTCGTCAATGCTCCCCGTTGCTGCTCGGGTTCGTGCTCATGGCCATGGAGCGTGCGGTATCCGATAAGGTCGAGGCGCTCTATTTCTTTACCCGCGAGGGCGAGTTTTTCCTGGAAATCTACCGCCGACTGGCGGATGGGGACGTGCTCGGTTTCACGCCGCCTCGGGCGGAGTTGCTGATGGTGAGTCGCTTGGCGACTTTCGCGGGCTCCTTGAGAGCGTTTTCGACGAGCGAGCTGATGCGCCTATGGAACCAGTACAGCGTGCAGTCCCTGCAGGCCTTGTTCAAGTCATTGGCGATGGACCCGGCCGAGTTGGCGGCAAGTGCCGAGAGGCACGGCCTTGATATGGTCAGCCCCATCCGCTACCCCTGGCAAGACCCAAGAGTCAATGCTTTCTTCGACGACCCCGATGTGCGAATTCGTATCGAGCGCCACCTCGTAGAGAAACGGAAGGATTTGCGGGCTTATCTTGCTTCTGCCGGCATCGATGAAGGAAGCGGGCGAATCGGTATTGTGGATATCGGTTGGCGTGGCACGATCCAGGATAATCTGGCCTATGCCCTGCCCAAGCTGAAGGTGCTTGGTTGTTATCTGGGACTGAACCGTTTCCTGAATGCCCAGCCGGAAAACGTTGGCAAAAATGCCTACGGCCCGGATCTGAATGAGTCGGATGCCTTGGGTGCGCTTCTGGACTACGTGGCCCCTATCGAGATGCTGTGCAATTCGCCCAATGGCAGTGTCAATGGATATGAATCGACCACTCACGGCATGAAAGTGATACGCCACGTCGATGAGGAGGAAAATCGGGTCCACGCGGAATATGTCCGGCATTTCCAGGCCGGGGTTCTGGACTCGGTGCCTTACTGGGTTGACTTCCTGCGTACCCATGCTTATTCCAGCGCCGAACTGCGGCCCATGGCCATGGAAGTCTGGAATCGGATTG
Organism: Thiobacillus sp.; assembly: GCA_030692355.1. GTDB lineage: Bacteria > Pseudomonadota > Gammaproteobacteria > Burkholderiales > Thiobacillaceae > Thiobacillus. The sequence continues at coordinate 14,313 of JAUYCF010000065.1, read as the reverse complement.
TTTATCACCCATCTCCTTTACTCACAGGGGCATTCTTTCAGTTGAACCACAACGAGGTTTTTGGTGTCGGTGGCTTCATGGACAAGCGCCGGATGATAGGAATCGGGGATGTATTGCTGGCCTTCGTTTCGAGAGAAAGCCGGATCAGGCTGCAAGGCTACCTGTCAGGTTCCGGCTGGACGCCGGGTTTGGTGAGATGCCCGGATGTGCCTTGGCATTTACGCGCGGTGTTGCGGCTGCTTTTGCTTGGGCACAAGTACAAGCGGAGGCTGGTCAATAAATTCGCGGCTTGATTCCGGAGGGTAAAGCGGCAATCCACGAGTCCCGAATCGCCACTTAGGCTCTTTCCCGTTTTTGTTGGTGTCGGCCAGCCCTGTAGGAGCGGCTTCAGCCGCGATGCGGGCGGGTAGCCCGCAAAGGTGGCGCGGCAAGACCCTGGCGAGCATTTGCTCTTTGCGCCTTGCGGCGCATCGCGGCTGAAGCCGCTCCCACACACAGGGCGAGGGCGGCCCCACCCGCGACGGTGCGTATTCGGGGCGAGGGCGCCCCTCCCACAGGGCGCCGCCTCGGGATGCTGCAGGGTAGGGCTTCATCGGAGGGGCAAAACATAACTTCAACAGCTAACAGTGGCATAGCCGTCACTTAACCATCAGGGGGGTCTCAGCCTCTTCATCCCCCCTCTTTCCACCCCCTTGTGTCGCCGAATAACGCGCCGGCAGCATACACTTTGCATGCCGGTTGGCTTGGGTATCGCTATTGTCTGGCCAGAAGTTGGTTGATACCCTCCCCGACCTGCCTTCCATGTACGCTATAGCCAATCTACCGAAGTAAACCGAGATTTCTGAATGAACCCTCACGCAGCACAACCCGCATCCCTGGTCGCGATGTTGAATAGCTTGTGGGGCAATCGCGAACTGATTGCCCAGATGACCCGACGAGAAGTCGTTGGGCGCTACAAGGGCTCGGTCATGGGGCTGTTGTGGTCTTTTCTGAACCCGCTATTCATGCTGGTGGTGTATTCCTTTGTGTTTTCCGTTGTCTTCAAGGCACGCTGGTCAGGCGCTGGCGAATCTCAAACCCAGTTCGCGGTGATATTGTTTGCGGGGATGACCGTTCACGCATTGTTTGCCGAGGTGCTCAACCGTGCGCCGTCCATCATTCTTGGCAACGTCAATTACGTGAAGAAGGTGGTTTTTCCGCTGGAAATTCTTGCTGTGGTCAGCCTGGGGGCAGCTTTGTTTCATGCGCTGGTCAGCTTGCTGGTCCTGCTTGTGGCATTTGCCATGCTGAACGGGTTTGTTCACTGGACCGCCATTTTCGTGCCATTGGTTCTGCTGCCGCTCATGCTTCTGAGCCTTGGCTTTGGCTGGATATTGTCATCTCTGGGGGTGTTCGTCCGTGATATCGGGCAGCTCATCGGTGTTTTCACGACCGCGCTGCTGTTCCTTTCCCCGGTTTTTTTCCCCGTCAGCGCGTTGCCCGAGTCATTCCAGCCGTGGCTGCATTTGAACCCGTTGACATTCATTATCGAACAAACCCGCGAAGTATTGATTTGGGGGCATTTGCCTGACTGGAAAGGATTGATGTTTTATCTTGTCGGGGCGAGTGTCTTCGCCTGGCTGAGTTTTTTTTGGTTCCAGAAAACGAGAAAAGGCTTTGCGGATGTTCTCTGAAGTGCTCAATGGGACGGGGCGTATTTGTAAATAGCAGCTCGAACCCCCCCCTCGCTCATCATGAAGCCCGTCATTAAAACTCACCTGTCCGCATCAGCGTCCTGACCATCCCGACGAAATCCCGTGGCGCAACCCTGCGCAAGGCGTTTCAGTCCGGGCTGCGGGTTGTGTGGTTATACTTGCGCGAGAACCCCCCAGAGGATTCATGGAAAAACCCCGCAGCCCTCTCCCTTTCTGGCCGTTTTCTGCCATGGGACCCCGCCGGCTCATCAATCTTTCGATTGTGGGCCTGACTCTGTTCGTGGTGGGCTTGTCGGGCGCCATGACGTGGCAGGCCTACAGGGACTATCGCGCCAACCAGCAGATGGTGCTTGCCAACACCATGGCCGACCATCTGCTCCGCACCGCCGGCACCGCCGCCACCGAACGCGGCCTGACTTCCGCCGCGCTGGGCATCGGGCGGCAGGTGCCGCCCGCTATCCGGAGCCGGATCGGCGAGCTGCGCCAGCAGGGCGACGCCGACTGGCAGGCCGCCTTGGCGTCGGCCGGGGCGCTGAAGGCGGCAAACCCCGGCCACGCATTCAGCGCCGCCATCGATGCGGCGACACGGGCCCGCCACGGCTTGCAGGAGGCGCGCGGACAGGTCGACCAGTGCCTGGCCGGATCGGCTTGCACCCTTGGCGGACCGGAGTGGATCGAGGTGGGCAGCGCCTTCATCGAGGCGGCCGAACGACTGCGGGAGGGGATCTTCCTGGCGGTCGAGTCGCCGCGCCATGTGGCACTGCTGAATCGCACCATGAAGCGCTGGGCCGCGGTGGCGAGCGAAAACGCGGGCCGCGAGCGCGGCATCCTCGCGTGGCATATCGGCGCGTACCAGCCGCTGCCCGAGGCGACCCTGGACGATCTGAAGGCCTATCGCGGCGTGGTCAACCGCACCACCCGCGAGATGATCGCCTTCAGCGACCGGCCCGATACCGATGCGCGCATCGTGGCGGCGGTGCGGGCCATGGAGGCCAGCTTCCTGGGCGAGTTCGAGCAGCTTCGCCAGCAGGTCTATGCCGCGGCGGAGCACGGCAATTATCCCGTGGATGCCGGCCAGTGGGTGGATGCCGCCACCCGTGCCATCGACACCCTGCACGCCGTTTCCATGGTGATATCGCAGATCACCGGCGAGTACGCCACCCGTGCCATGCGCGCAGCGAAGTGGAAGATGGGCTTTCAGCTCATAGCGGCGCTTTTTGCCCTGGGGTTTGCCGTAATCAGCCTGACCCGGGTGCGGCAGACAGCCAATGAGCTGTTCCGCCAGAAGGAAATGGCCGAGATCACGCTGAATTCGATCGGCGACGCCGTGATCACAACCGACGCCGACGCACGGGTCGAGAATCTCAACCCGGTGGCCGAGGAACTGACCGGCTGGAGCACCGCGGAGGCGCGCGGCCACAAGCTCGACGAAGTGTTTCATATCGTCAACGGCCTGAGCCGCGAACCCGAACCCAACCCCATCGAGGCGTGCCTGCGCGAACGGCGCGTGGTCGGCCTGGGCACCAACACCGTGCTCATCCGGCGCGATGGCGCCGAGTTCGTGGTGGAGGACTCGGCGGCGCCGATTTTCGACCGCGACGGCGTACTCGCCGGCGCGGTCATGGTGTTCTACGACGTCAGCCTGATGCACCGCATCCCGCACCTCCTTTCCTATCACGCCACCCACGATGCCCTCACCGGCCTCATCAACCGCCGCGAGTTCGAGCGCCGCCTGTCGGAGCTGCTGGTGCAGGCCAAGCATACCGGTCAGCACCACGCCATGGCCTATCTCGACCTCGATCAGTTCAAGCTGGTCAACGACACCTGCGGCCACGCCGTCGGCGACCGCCTGCTGTGCCAGATCACCTACCTGCTGAAGGAAAAGGTGCGCGATTCCGACACCCTGGCCCGCCTCGGCGGCGACGAGTTCGGCCTGCTGCTGGAGAACTGCCCGCTGGAGCGTGCGCAGCAGATTACCGAGGACTTGCTGGCGACAATCCGGAATTTTCGTTTTGTCTGGCAGGGCCACAGTTTCGACATCGGCGCCAGCATCGGCCTGGTGCCGATCAGCGCGGACAGCGTTACCCCGGCCGAGGTGTTGAGCGAGGCCGACGCGGCCTGCTTCACCGCCAAGGAAAAGGGGCGCAACCGGGTTCAGGTCTATCAGCCCGGCGACCTGGAAATGGCCCGGCGCCATGGCGAGATGCAGTGGGTGTCGCGCCTGCACAAGGCCCTGGACGAAAACCGCTTCCGCCTGTATTGCCAGGCCATCGCCCCGCTGAACGGCGACCTGGCCATGCACGGCGAGGTCCTGCTGCGGCTGGAGGACGAGGACGGCAAGCTGGTGCCGCCCATGGCCTTCCTGCCCGCCGCCGAACGCTACAACCTGATGCCGGCCATCGACCGCTGGGTGATCGGCACCGCCCTGGCCGCCATCGGCGAGCATCTGCGCCGACAGCAGGGTCAACGCAGCCTGATGTGCAACATCAACCTTTCCGGCGCCTCGCTCGGCGAGCCGGGCTTGCAGGACTACATCGACGAACAGTTCGCCCTGCACCAGGTGCCGCCCGCGACGGTCTGCTTCGAGATCACCGAAAGCGCGGCCATCGCCAACCTGGAATGCGCCGCCACCTTCATGCATGCCCTGCGGCAGAAAGGCTGCCGCTTTGCGCTGGACGACTTCGGCAGCGGCCTGTCCTCGTTTGCCTATCTCAAGACCCTGCCGGTGGACTACCTGAAGATCGACGGCGTCTTCGTCAAGGACGTGGCGCACGATCCCGTGGCGCGCGCCATGGTGCAGGCCATCCACACCGTCGGCCACGTCATGGGCATCAGGACCGTCGCCGAATATGTGGAAAACGAGCAGATCCTCGCCGCAATCAGGGAAATCGGCGTGGATTACGCCCAGGGCTATGGCATCGGGTATCCGCGCCCGATGAGCGAATGCCTGCAGCAATGCGGGCGGAAAGACGCCTGACTCGGCGGCACGCGACGATGGGATGAAGGTGTGATGGGTTCGCCGTCGTTGCGAGCGCAGCGAAGCAATCCCGTAGGGTGCACTCTGTGCACCGATTGACGTTCGGAGGTGCACGGAGTGCACCCTACCAAAGCATTTGCCCCTGCCTGCGGCTGGAATAATGCCGGAGAAAAATCAGGGTGTGGCCGGGGCGGCGGCAGGTGCCGCCTGTGCGGATGCCGGGGCCGGCGAGGCGGTGGAATGGCTGATGCGCCGCGCCTCCTCCTGCATCGCAGCGAGCTGCTCGGGTTTCAGTTGCCACACCAGGCTGTCGCGCGCCTTGGCCGCAGCGTCCATGCCCTGTGCCGCCGCGAGGTTGAACCACAGGTAGGCGCGCGACTTGTCGATCGCGGTGCCGGTGCCGTAGCGGTAGAGTTCGCCCAGGCTGTATTGCGCCTTCGCATGGCCGCGCTTGGCGGGCTTCTCGATCCAGCTGAAGCCCGACTTGTAGTCCTGCACCACCCCGCGTCCCCGCAGCAGGACGAGGCCGTATTGATATTGCGCCTCGGCCAGTCCCTGTTTGGCCGCCAGCGCAAACCACCTGGCGGCTTCCTTGTCATTCTGGATCACGCCATCGCCCTCGGCGTAGCGCATCCCCATTTGCAATTGCGCTTCGGCGTCGCCCTGTTCGGCGCGCGCATGCGGCAGGACGGGATCGGCGGGTAAACGGGCCGCGGGCCCCGGCGGGTCGAGCGCAAGCCACGTGGTGAGGCCGACCAGCGCGCTGACGGCAACCAGCAGGAGCAGTGGTTTCAGGGGGGTGAAAACCCAGAAGCGATGCCGGCAATCGCGGCAGCGCAGGGGGGTGTGCAGCAGCATGCGGCGCAGACCGTCGTGGGCGTGCAGCGACGCCTCCCGGATTTTGCCGCTGCCGCATTGCGGGCAGGTGCGCGGCATGGGACGTTCAGCGCGCCGGCGACCGGCCGGCCGGAGTGATCGGAAATGCCGGGCGGCGCATGTGTTCCGCTTACAGCTTGCCGCCGGATTCGCTGAACATGTAGCCGACCGCGTTGGCAATATCGGCTTCGGACAGGCCGGGGTTGCCTCCCTTGGGCGGCATGCCGCGAATGCCGGTGATCGCATGGTCGTAAAGCGTCGTGTAGCCCTGCGCCACGCGGGGCTCCCAGGCCGCCATGTCGCCCGGCTTGGGCGCGCCGGCGATGCCGGCGGCGTGGCAGAGCGCGCAAGAGGTCTGATAGACCTTCTTGCCCATGGCCAGATCGGGCTTGACTGCGCCTGCCGCGGCGGCTGGCGCCGCCTTCTCTTCCGCCGGCGCTGCCGCTTCCGGCGCCTTGAAACTGGCGCCGGAAGCGTTGGCCATGTAGACGACCGCGCGCGCGACTTCGGCGTCGGTCAGGTCGGCGTTGCCGCCGCGTGGTGGCATCTGGCGTATGCCCTCGATCGCGTTTTTGACCAGGGTGTCGTAGCCCTGGCCGATGCGCGCGTTCCAGTCGCCCTTGTTCTCGAAGCGGGGTGCGTCGAGCGCGCCGCTGCCGTGGCACGCCACGCAAGCCGCGTCATAGACTTCCTGGCCGGATTTTTCGACCACGGGCGCACTGGCGTCGAGTGCCGCCAGCTCCGCATACGGCTTGATGCGTTCGAGGGCTGCTTTTTGGGCGGCTTCGCTGGACGTGTCGGGTTTTTGGCCTGCCTGGATGCCGAGAACCAGTTGAACGATCAGGAATATCGCCAGCAGGGGGGCCAACAGTCCAGCGACAATGGAAACGATGACTTCCCGTGGCTTGGTTGGGGTCGTCTTGACGTTCGAATCGGCCATGAAATTATCCTTTGAGTGGTGGCAGCAAAAGCCGGGATTATAGGGAAAGCCACCCCGGCAGGAAAGGGCTGCATGCCCGACGGATAGACGGCGCATGGCAAACCGGCTATGCTTCGTCGTCCTTGCGCCCGTAGCTCAGCTGGATAGAGTACTGCCCTCCGAAGGCAGGGGTCGCGCGTTCGAATCGCGCCGGACGCACCAGTTTTCAGGCCACAGCCGGCCGCATCCCCTTGTCGTGCAAGGGTTTAATCTCCGCGCCGCGGGTTTAAACTTTGGGTTGGAATTATTACGAGCGTTTCAATCATGGTCACTCCCACCCCTACCGACATCAAGCTGCATCAGGTTTCGCGCAAGCTGGAAATCGCGTTTTCCGACGGCGCGCGTTTCGAGTTGCCGTTCGAATTCCTGCGCGTCTATTCGCCGTCCGCCGAAGTGCGCGGCCACGGCCCCGGCCAGGAAACGCTGCAGGTCGGCAAGAGCGACGTGCTGATCAATGCCGCCGAACCGGTCGGACTGTACGGCATCAATTTTTTCTTCTCCGACGGCCACAATACCGGCATCTATTCCTGGGAATACCTGCACGAGCTCGGCGTCAACCAGGCCGCGCTGTGGGACGAATATCTCAAGCGCATGGAAGCTGCCGGCGCCTCGCGCGACCCCGGCATTGCCAAGATGTTCGAGTACCGCCCCAAGGCCAAATAAAGTCGGAGATGGATGCATGTTCTGGTCAGCAAAACGCGCCCTCCGGGGCGCGTTTTGCTTGTGCGGTTGCCGCCGTTCCGCGCGCATGACGTTCGCCGCCGCCCTTGCCGAAGCGATCGGCGTGGCCACGGGCACACCTTGCCCCGCCCTTACGCTGCGCCCGATTGGCGGTGGCGATATCAATCGGACCTTCCGTGCCAGCGGGGGGCCGCGCCCTTGGTTCGTCAAGACGAATCGCGCCGGGCGGCTGCCGATGTTCGAGGCCGAGGCGGCCGCGCTGCATGCGCTGGCCGCCACGGACAGTGTGCGCGTGCCGCGGCCGCTGTGTTCGGGCGTCGCGGCGGGGCAGGCGTTTCTGGTGCTGGAGTATCTGGACTTGCGCGGCCATGGCGATGCGGCGCGGCTGGGCGAGCAGCTGGCGCGGCTGCACCGTGCGCCGCGGGCCCGGCTGGATGGGGCGCAATTCGGCTGGGCGCACGATAACTGGATCGGCAGCACGCCGCAGCCAAACGGGTGGCGGCATGACTGGATCGCCTTCTGGCGCGAGCAGCGGCTCGGGCATCAACTGAAACTTGCCGCGCAAAACGGTTTTGGCAGGGCGTTGCAACGGGATGGCGAAGCGCTGATGGCGCGCCTGGATGACTTCTTCAGCGATTACCGTCCCGTCCCCTCGCTGCTGCATGGCGATTTGTGGGGCGGCAACCACGGCTACCTTGCTGACCGTACACCGGTAATTTTCGATCCGGCGATCTATGTCGGCGATCGTGAATGCGATCTGGCCATGAGCGAGCTGTTCGGTGGTTTTGCACCGGCGTTCCATGCGGCCTACCGCGAGGCATGGCCGCTCGATCCAGGCTATGCGGTGCGCAAAACGCTCTACAACCTGTACCACATCCTCAACCACGCCAACCTGTTCGGCGGCGGCTACGCGGCGCAGGCGCAGCGCATGCTGTCACAGCTGCTGGCGCAGCTTCGTTGAATCGCTGTTTATTCCAGGCCCTTGGAATGCAGGTACTCATCGTAGTCACCCATATAGAACTCGACGCCTTCAGGCGTGATTTCGAGGATGCGGGTGGCGAGGCTGGACACGAACTGGCGGTCGTGCGAAACGAAGATCAGCGTGCCCTTGAACAGGTCGAGCGCAAGGTTCAGCGACTCGATCGACTCCATGTCCATGTGGTTGGTCGGCTCGTCCATCACCAGCACGTTGTGGCGGCCGAGCATCAGCTTGCCGTAGAGCATGCGCCCCTTCTCGCCGCCCGACAGCACGCGCACCGATTTCTTGACGTCGTCGCCGGAGAACAGCAGGCGCCCGAGGATGCCGCGCAGCACCTGCTCGTCGTCGCCCGGCTGCGTCCACTGGTGCATCCAGTCGGTGAGGTTGAGGTCGCTGTCGAAATCGCTGACGTGGTCCTGTGAAAAGTAGCCGACATTGGCGTTCTCGCTCCAGCGCACCTCGCCAAATTTGGGCGTCAACTCGCCCACCAGCAGTTTCATCAGCGTCGATTTGCCGACGCCGTTGCCGCCGATAACGGCCATTTTCTCACCGGCTTCCAGCGAGAATCCGAGGTTGGTGAACAGCGACGTGTCGTCGTAGCCGAACTTCAAATTTTCGACTTCGAGCGCGCGGCGGTGCAGCGCCTTCTCGAGCTCGAAGCGGATGTAGGGGTTCTGCCGCGAGCTGGGCTTGAAGTCCTCGATCTTGATCTTGTCGATCATCTTCATGCGGCTGGTGGCCTGGCGCGCCTTCGACTTGTTGGCGGAGAAGCGGCGCACAAATTCCTGCAGTTCGGCCACCTTGTCCTTGGCCTTGGCATTGGTGCTGGCCTGACGCTCCTTGACCTGGGTCGAGGCCAGCATGTAGTCGTCGTAGTTGCCCGGATAGACCTTGATGGTGCCGTAGTCGAGGTCGGCCATGTGGGTACAGACCTGGTTCAGGAAGTGGCGGTCGTGCGAGATGACGATGATGGTCGCCTTGCTCTCGTTCAGCACGTTTTCCAGCCAGCGGATGGTGTTGATGTCGAGGTTGTTGGTCGGTTCGTCGAGCAGCAGGATGTCGGGGTTGGAAAACAGCGCTTGTGTCAACAGCACGCGCAGCTTGAAGCCCGGCGCGATCTGGCTCATCGGGCCGTTGTGCTGCTCGGTGGGGATGCCGACGCCAAGCAATAATTGTCCCGCGCGCGCCTCGGCATCGTAGCCGCCCATTTCGCCGAATTTCGCTTCCAGCTCGGCGGCGTGCAGGTAGTCTTCCTCGGTCGCCTCCGGGTTCATGTAGATGGCGTCCTTTTCCTGCATTACCCGCCACATCTCGGCGTGGCCCTGCAGTACCACGTCGAGCACGCGCTGCTCTTCGTAGCCGAACTGGTCCTGGCGCAGCCACGCCATGCGCTCGCCGGGGTCGAGCGAGACGTTGCCGGCGGAGGGCTCCAGTTCACCGGCGAGGATTTTCATGAAGGTCGATTTGCCGCAGCCGTTGGCGCCGATCAGGCCATAGCGGTTGCCGTCGCCGAACTTGACGTTGACGTTCTCGAACAGGGGTTTGGCGGCAAATTGCAGGGTGATGCTGGAAGCGGTAAGCACGGGGGAGTCCTGGAATACTGGAAAAACGCAGTATTTTAACATTTCACCCCAGTGACCACTGGTGGGACCTGCGCCTGGCGGCGGGAGTCCCGAAAGCTGTGTTAGCCCTTGCCCCGCAGTGCCGGATGGTCGGCGATCGGCCGGTCGAGGTGATAGCCCTGCACCAGGTCGACCCCGAACCGGCGCAGCAGTGCGAGGGTCGAGCCATCCTCGACGAATTCCGCCACCACGGACTTGCCGAGGCCGAGCGCGACGCTGACCATGGCCTGCACGAAAACCTGGTTGTCGGGGTTGTTGGACAGGTCGCGGATGAACAGGCCGTCGATCTTGATGGTGTCGACCTGCAGATGCTTGAGGTAGGCGAAGGAGGAGAAGCCGACGCCGAAGTCGTCGAGATAGACGCCGCAGCCGAGCTGGCGCAGCGCCTCGATCATGCGCTGGGCGTCGTGCAGGTCGGATACCGCGGCCGTTTCGGTGATTTCGACAATCAGCCGGCGCGGGTCGACGCCGGCCTGCCGCAGCTCGTCGCTGATGTATTGCGGCAGGCTGGGCTCGGACAGCGAACGCCCCGACAGGTTGACCGCGATCGACGGGATGGCCGCATTCCCGGCCAGCCGCTGCAGCACTTCCCGGATCACCCAGCGGTCGATATCGAGAATGCGCCCGCTTTTTTCGGCCAGCTGGATGAAGTGCGCCGGCATGATGAGCTGATCGGGATCGCACTCGTCGGTCATGCGGATAAGCGCTTCCAGATGCGACAGGGCGCCGTCTTCCGCCCGGTAGATGCCCTGGAAGTGCAGCCGGAACAATTTTTTGTCGAGCGCGTTGCTGATGCGCTCGCCCCACGACAGGCGGCTGCGCATCTCGCTGTCGGCCGCGCTGTCCGCCCGATAGACGCGCCAGGTGTTCTTGCCGGCCCCTTTGGCCTGGTACATGGCGATATCGGCACGCGCCACCAGATCGTCGGCATCCGCAGCATGTTCCGGATAGTAGGCGATGCCGAGGCTGGTGGTGAGCCGCAGGTTTTGTCCCTCGAAGCGGAAGGGGATCTGCGCGATCGCACGCACGATGCGCTCGGCCAGCGTATCGGCCTCTTTGCCCTGCACGCCCGGCAGCAGGATGGCGAATTCGTCGCCGCCCAGCCGCGCCAGCACTTCGTTGCGCCGCACCAGCGCGCCGATTTCGCCGGCCACCCGGATCAGCAGCGCATCGCCCGTGCGGTGGCCGTAGCTGTCGTTGATGGTCTTGAACTCGTCGAGGTCGAAAAACATCACGGCGCACTGTAAATGGTGGCGGTCGGTATCCAGCATGGTGCGCGCCAGTTCCTGCTGGAAGCGGTGGCGGTTGTACAGCCCGGTGAGTGGGTCGCGTTCGGCCAGGTATACCAGCTGTTCGGCGGTCTGGCGTTCGCGGGTCACGTCTTCGTAGATCCACAAGTGGCCGATGAAACGGCCCTCGCGGTCGCGCACCGGGTAATCGAGTTCGGTGATGACGCGGCCGTCGGTCATCTGGATTTCGTAGTTGTCGGACAATTCGTGCGTTTCCAGCACCGACAGCAAATGCCTGGAAAATTGATCGGGGCGCGCCAGTGTCGAGGCGGATTTGGCCAGCACCTCGTTGACCGGCAGGCCGATCAGTCCCATTCCTTCGTCGATCATCCACATGCGGCTGAAGGTGGGGTTGTGGTAGATCACGCGGCCGTCGGCGGCGACGAACAGGATGCCCAGATTCATCGCCGACAGCAGCGAAATCAGGCGGGCGTGCTCCTGCTCGGTTTCCTCCAGATATTTCCCCTGCAGGCTTTCCGCCGTGCGCAGCTCGCGGATGGCCTGGCGCAGGTTGGCCTCGGTCGCCTTGAGGTCGTCGATGCTGTGGATGCTGGCGCGGATGCCCTGATAGACCCCGCTGTAATCGTGAATCGGCTGCCAGTTCACCAGCGCCCAAAAATGGCCGCCGTCCTTGCGGCAGAGGCGGAAGGAGTAGCCCTGACCAGAGGTGCCGCGCAGGGCCTGACGCAGCTGGAAATCGCCTGCCACACGGTCTTCCGGATGGATGATGTCGGCCGGAAAATTCATCGGTCCCATGCATTCGCTGACGGTATAGCCCAGCATGCGCTCGACCGACGGATTGACCCACAGCAGCTTGCCCTCGGGCGACAGCCAGAATTCGAGATCGTGGGTGTAATCGGCAATGGCATGAAAGCGCGCTTCGTTTTCACGTGCCCGCTCGACGTTGAAGCGGACGGATTCGGCCATGCGATTGAAGGTGTCGATCAACTGCCCGATCTCGTCTTCCCCCGCGCCCGCCAGCTTGACGTCCAGGTCGCCCTGCGCCATGCGCTTGCTGGCGCGGGTGAGCGCTTTGAAGCGGCGAGTCACCGCGCCGGCCGACAACGCCAGCAGAAGGGCGGTCAGCAGCAGGGCGACAGCCGCAATGAACAGGCTTTGCTGGATGTAGCGGCTACGCGCTTCCCGAATGAAGCTGCCTGAAAGAGCCAGGGCAACCTTGCCATAGCGCTGGCCGGCCAGTTCGATCGGCTGCACCCGGTGGAAATCGGTTGTGGCGCTGCTGTTGCCGGTTTGGTGAACGACACGGTTGCTGTTGTCGCGGACCTCGATCATTTTCAGTCCGTCATCGCGCCGCAGGGACTCGATGATGTCGCGCACGCCGGCGTCATCCTGTTGTGCCAGGGGCGCCAAAAGGGCCGCTTCCAGGATCTTCGCGGTTTCCGCCACGCGATACTCGGCCTGTTTTTGCAGGGCCTGGGTGGTGAGGTGCACCCCGTTGCCGATCAGAAAAACCAGCATCACGGCTTCTACCGACAACGCGGCGAGGGTGAGTCTGTAGCGCAGCGAGAGTCGCGCCAGCCAGGCCGTCATCGGGTCGTCCGCAACAGGTCCCGCGCCTGCAATGCGTAGGGGCGGAAGGCACACAGCTCGCGGCCCCATCGGGCAAGTGGATGCAATGTCTTTATCCCTTATTCACAGCGATTTTTGCAGAACCTTGGATTTCCGCTTGTAGTTGTAGAGCGCCTGTTTGCTCTTCGGCAGATGGTCGGGGCTGCTGTCGACGAAGCCGCGTTCCTCGAACCAGTGCTCGGTGCGGGTGGTCAGCACAAATAATTGTTTGAAGCCTGCCTTTTTGCCTTGTTTCTCGGCTTCCGCCAGCAGCAGGTTGCCAAAACCGCGTCCGCGGAAGTCTTGCGCCACCGCCAGGCAGGCGAGCTCGGCCGCCTGTTCTTCGGGGAAGGGGTAAAGCGCGACACAACCGGCGATGACGCCGTCGGATTCGAGCACCAGAAAGCGGTCGATTTCCATTTCCAGCAACTCGCGCGAGCGCCACACCAGGATGCCGTCGCGCTCCAGCGGCTCGATCAGGCCGAGGATGCCGCCGACGTCGTCGATGGTGGCGGGGCGCAGGGTTTCCAGCGGCGCCGGGGTGACGAGGGTGCCAACGCCTTCGCGGGTGAACAGCTCGGACAGCAGCGCGCCGTCCCGGTGGCGGCTGATGAGATGGGCGCGCTTGACCCCGCCGGTGCAGGCGGTGATCGCGCACGGCAGGTAGTAGGCCACGTCCTCGGGCAGCTTCTTCGCCTTGCCCTGCCCCGCTTTTTCCAGCACCTGCCGCGCCTCGTTGACGGTGAGGGCGTTGTGGATGGTGCGCCCCTTGTCCGGAACGCCCTCGGTGTCCATCAGGAAGATCAGCTTGTCGGCCGCGAGTTCAACCGCAGCCTGGGTTGCCACGTCCTCCAGGCTGAGGTTGAAGATTTCGCCGGTCGGCGAATAGCCGATGGGGGAGAGCAGCACGATGTCGTGCTGGTCCAGCCGCCGGCGGATCGCGGCGGCGTCGATCTTGCGCACTTCGCCGGTGTGCAGCAGGTCGACGCCGTCGCGCACCCCCAGCGGCTGCGCGGTGACGAAATTGCCCGAGGCGACCCGGATGCCCGCTCCGGCCATCGGCGTGTTGGCCAGCCCCAACGACAGCAGCGCCTCGATTTCCACCCGCACCGTGCCGGCGGCTTCCTTGACGCACGCGAGTGCCCGGTCGTCGGTGACGCGCAGGCCGTTGACATAGCGGATCGCGGTGCCGCTTTCGGTCAGCCGCGCCTCGACCTGCGGCCGCACGCCATGGATCAGCACCAGCCGCACGCCCAGGCTGTTCAGCAGATTGACGTCGTGCGCCAGCTGCACGAAGCCGCCATCCGCCACCAGCTCGCCGCCAAAGGCGATGACGAAGGTCTTGCCGCGAAAGCCATGGATATACGGCGCGGCAGAGCGGAACCAGTGGACGAAATCGGTAGTGTCTTTCAACGGATTTGCCTGAACAGGGTTGGGTAAGCGAAGGATACAGAAAAACCGCCGGCGCCATGCCGGGGGGCAATAGTCAACGGAATAAATGGGTCGGACCGTGCTTATCCGGTTGTCACACACAGCCCACGAATAAGCTGTCGTTGCGAGGAGCGTAGCGACGCGGCAACCCAGAAAGGCCCGCTGAATCAAAGCGCTGGATTGCTTCCCGCCGCGCTACGCTCGCGGTCGCAACGA
>JAUYCF010000009.1 GCA_030692355.1 Thiobacillus sp. | reverse complement strand
GCGTTGCATGCGGTGCTCTGTGCCGCTGGCTACAACCTGCGCTGGTTGCTGAGGGCGATGGCCCGTCTGGGCCTGAAGGCCCTTTTATTGCGCCCGCTATTTGTGGCGCTGTTGGCTGCGTTCCTGCGCGCGAATCCGCTCAGGCAGGCTCATCCGGCGGCAGGGCTTTCGCTTGGGGTTGCTAGCGGGGGCGTTGGGTGAATTTTGCAGGGGCGACTACGTAACCATACCGAGTTTCAATCCGCGCCCGGCCGTGAGGCCGGGCGATGCTTCGCGGATCCGGCTTGATAGGGGATGACCATGCTGTTTCAATCCGCGCCCGGCCGTGAGGCCGGGCGATGCTCGGCGGCCATGTCGTCGAACCAGATGTTCAGGTGGTTTCAATCCGCGCCCGGCCGTGAGGCCGGGCGATGCCCTTCGAACTGGGCCGGTGCGGCAGCGGAGATTCGTTTCAATCCGCGCCCGGCCGTGAGGCCGGGCGATGCGGCAGCGGCCGACACGCTGCCGCCCGCCATCAGGTGTTTCAATCCGCGCCCGGCCGTGAGGCCGGGCGATGCGCCCGGTCAAGGCGGACCCGTACCCCGCCGTGGCTGTTTCAATCCGCGCCCGGCCGTGAGGCCGGGCGATGCCCCGGCACGCAGATGGAAAAGACCAAGCAGGACCTGTTTCAATCCGCGCCCGGCCGTGAGGCCGGGCGATGCCAGGTCTTTCTCGTCCGGCCGTGGCTTGGCGAAATGTTTCAATCCGCGCCCGGCCGTGAGGCCGGGCGATGCCCGCGTCCACAGTGGCGCGGCAGCGTTTGACAAGGTTTCAATCCGCGCCCGGCCGTGAGGCCGGGCGATGCACAATGACGATGAAGGCCATCGCGGCCACTGTTGCGTTTCAATCCGCGCCCGGCCGTGAGGCCGGGCGATGCCCGCTGGAGGCGGAGGAAGTCTGATGGCCTTGGTACGTTTCAATCCGCGCCCGGCCGTGAGGCCGGGCGATGCGCTCGATGATCCAGCGCGTCACCGAGCTGACCAAGTTTCAATCCGCGCCCGGCCGTGAGGCCGGGCGATGCTCCATTTTTCACAATTTCAGCCTACTGGGTTTACTGTTTCAATCCGCGCCCGGCCGTGAGGCCGGGCGATGCCTACGGTACGCAGTGCTCTATCCCAAGGTGAGTTGGTTTCAATCCGCGCCCGGCCGTGAGGCCGGGCGATGCCCGGTGTCGGTTTCGATGCTGATGCACCCGAGGATGTTTCAATCCGCGCCCGGCCGTGAGGCCGGGCGATGCCAGAAACGATCGGCAATGGCCGCATGACCAACACGTTTCAATCCGCGCCCGGCCGTGAGGCCGGGCGATGCAAGCCCCGCAAGAACGCGAGCACTCCCGGCATTAGTTTCAATCCGCGCCCGGCCGTGAGGCCGGGCGATGCGTACGACCGCATCCTGATGAACCCGCCATTCGGCGTTTCAATCCGCGCCCGGCCGTGAGGCCGGGCGATGCGCGTAGGCCCTGAGTGGTGGGAATGGAGCGAACTAGTTTCAATCCGCGCCCGGCCGTGAGGCCGGGCGATGCCTGATGAAGATGCGCACCGGGCAACTCAACGACGTTTCAATCCGCGCCCGGCCGTGAGGCCGGGCGATGCCCGCGTGGCGGCGATTCTGAGGGGGCGGTTTTTCAGTTTCAATCCGCGCCCGGCCGAGAGGCCGGGCGATGCGCGGGTTACTTTACGATTGCGATCAGCCCATTCAGTTTCAATCCGCGCCCGGCCGTGAGGCCGGGCGATGCATGGATGGGCGACCTGAAGAACAGCGGCCCAATGGTTTCAATCCGCGCCCGGCCGTGAGGCCGGGCGATGCCGGGAGAGACCTGCCCAATCAACCAAATGGGAGTCGTTTCAATCCGCGCCCGGCCGTGAGGCCGGGCGATGCTTGGCTGCGATGGCCGGTTTGAGATCGGCCGGGGTGTTTCAATCCGCGCCCGGCCGTGAGGCCGGGCGATGCCACCAAACTGCATGAACGCCGCTCCACCAGTAGCTCGGTTTCAATCCGCGCCCGGCCGTGAGGCCGGGCGATGCGCCGCGCCGCATGAGCATCGCAGCAGCCCCGTGAAGTTTCAATCCGCGCCCGGCCGTGAGGCCGGGCGATGCCAGACTGAACAAGCCCGCACCACGCGGGCTTTTTGTTTCAATCCGCGCCCGGCCGTGAGGCCGGGCGATGCGAGGGCGGCTCGATCCTGCGCGCCGGCGTCAAGCAGTTTCAATCCGCGCCCGGCCGTGAGGCCGGGCGATGCGGCCGACGCCCACGGTAAACGATGCCAAGAATCTGTTTCAATCCGCGCCCGGCCGTGAGGCCGGGCGATGCATCCAAACTGGCAGGAATCAGGGCGTATGCGGATGTTTCAATCCGCGCCCGGCCGTGAGGCCGGGCGATGCTGACGGGGCGCACTGACAAGCGCCCGGTGCTGTCTGTTTCAATCCGCGCCCGGCCGTGAGGCCGGGCGATGCGGTAGCGCTTCGGCGTAGCGGAGAATCCACCCGATTGTTTCAATCCGCGCCCGGCCGTGAGGCCGGGCGATGCGCCGCCCAGGCCCAGCGGCACCAGCAGAACGCTGGGTTTCAATCCGCGCCCGGCCGTGAGGCCGGGCGATGCCACAGCGGGCAGGCCAGTTTGAATACCGTATTGAAGTTTCAATCCGCGCCCGGCCGTGAGGCCGGGCGATGCCAATCATGGCTGCTCATCCCGCGCCCGTCAGGGCGTTTCAATCCGCGCCCGGCCGTGAGGCCGGGCGATGCGCTACGGAGGATTGAAGTGGTACAGCGAGTAAAGCGTTTCAATCCGCGCCCGGCCGTGAGGCCGGGCGATGCATTGACGGGGTGCGGTACGTCCCCGACCCGATGCACGCGGTTTCAATCCGCGCCCGGCCGTGAGGCCGGGCGATGCGACAAGATGGTGAAGTTCTTGAAGGACGGCGAGGGTTTCAATCCGCGCCCGGCCGTGAGGCCGGGCGATGCGACGGGCTGGCGCACCGCAGCGCATACAACCAGAAAGTTTCAATCCGCGCCCGGCCGTGAGGCCGGGCGATGCCCACCGACCCGAGCAAGGCAGAGACCTACACAAAGGTTTCAATCCGCGCCCGGCCGTGAGGCCGGGCGATGCGTGGTCGGCCTGGTAGAAATCCGCCTCGGCCAGTTCGTTTCAATCCGCGCCCGGCCGTGAGGCCGGGCGATGCGCGTCGTAGAGCTCGGCGGCGCTTACCGTGGTGGTGTTTCAATCCGCGCCCGGCCGTGAGGCCGGGCGATGCGCGCGGCGCGAAGGTGGTGGGCGCGAAGATGCGTCCAGTTTCAATCCGCGCCCGGCCGTGAGGCCGGGCGATGCGCAAGGCGCGCGCTGTTGCGGGTGCAACACAAAACGTTTCAATCCGCGCCCGGCCGTGAGGCCGGGCGATGCGTGGCGGACCTGAAGGCTTCGCTGCAGGACGCGGCGGTTTCAATCCGCGCCCGGCCGTGAGGCCGGGCGATGCCCGTCGCCACCGCCGCGCTGCCCGGCGTGGACAAGTTTCAATCCGCGCCCGGCCGTGAGGCCGGGCGATGCATGACGCCGAACAGAGATTCATAGGCCTACAGGCGTTTCAATCCGCGCCCGGCCGTGAGGCCGGGCGATGCGTCCAGAATGGCCTGCTGCCTGTTTTCCTTCTGGAGTTTCAATCCGCGCCCGGCCGTGAGGCCGGGCGATGCGAATCAAGTCTAGTCGCCAATAAGAATAAAGTCAAGTTTCAATCCGCGCCCGGCCGTGAGGCCGGGCGATGCTCGAACCGTGCATCCTGGCCGGCAGCCGCACAGGCGTTTCAATCCGCGCCCGGCCGTGAGGCCGGGCGATGCGTATGGTTGACTGCATGATGGGTGATGGCAAGGATGTTTCAATCCGCGCCCGGCCGTGAGGCCGGGCGATGCGCCCTGCTGGCGACCCAGGCGATGAACTACGACCTGTTTCAATCCGCGCCCGGCCGTGAGGCCGGGCGATGCGCCGCACATACAACCTGTTGATTGTTCTGTGCAGCGCCACAAGTTTCCGCGAACCTGCTTTGCACCGCAATCCGGCGGCGATGTTTTGTGGTGGCTAAGCTCTTCAGATTGTTAAAGAACAATGGGTTACGGAACGCGCGAAGCCGATGGGTTTGCGCCGTTGAAGGGGGTTCGCGCGTCATATCACCAAGGGGCCTTCAAAATCGACAGAGCGGAAGCAGCCGTGTTGTTTGACGCGAAGCTCGACGGGCTCGGTGATGCGGTAGAAGCGCAGATTGTCTTTAGACGGGTCTATTTCATCCAGCAATTCGCGCTCAAATTGTTCGAACTGCATTTCGTCGATTGTGCATTCGAAGACGGATTTTTGTACACGCTGGCCGACGCGCTCACAAGCCTTGGCGACGCGTCGCAGGCGCTTGCGCCCGGCGGCTGTTTCGGTGGAAACATCGTAGGTGACGATGATGAGCATGATGCTTATCTGGCCACAAATGGCAGGTAGCTTTCCATTTCGCCACGCAGGGTGCGGGCGATGAAGCGCGCCTGAATGAAGGGTAGCAAGGCAAACGGCAGTTTGCTTTCGGTGAGCGGGTGGGTGATTTCTTCTTGTTTGCGTTCTTGCCAAGCGGTTACGACGGCGCGGCGGCCTTTGTCGTTGAGCATGACTGCGCCGCCTTCGCGCAGATCGAAGTCGGCTGGTCCGATCTGGCCGCGATTGATGAGTGTGAGTGCCAGTCGGTCGCACAGCACAGCGCGGAACTCCTCCTGCAAATCCAATGCGAGCGCGGCACGACCGGGGCGTACCGCGTGCAGAAATCCAAGCTGTGGATCGAGCCCGACGGCTTCCAGCGCGGAACGGCAGTCGTTCATGAGCATGGCATAGAGGAAGGAAATCAGCGCGTTGAAACGGTCGAGTGGCGGGCGACGGGTGCGGCCGTTGAGCTGAAAGTGTTCACGCATGGCGGGCTTGACGACGAGGTTGGCGGCTGCGAAGTAGCCGCGTGCGGCTTCGCCTTCGACGCCGCGTAGTTCATCCAGCGTGCTTGCGACGGCGGTTGCGCGCAACGATGCCGCGAGGTTGTCGGCAGTGCGGGTGAGTTGGGCTGCTTCAGTTTCGTCTGCCGCCTCGCGTGCGCCGCGTTGCAATACGCTGCGGCTGTTTTTGAGCTTGCCTGCGACCACCGCGCGGGCGAGTTCGAGCGTGAAAGCCGCGTCGCCAGCCTGCCGGTGCTGGGCCTGGCGCAAGAGAATGTTGCCGGATATCGGGCCTTCGAGCCGCGCCTTGAAACGGCCATGGTCGTCCAGCAGCACCAGCGATTTCCCTTCGTCCGCCAGGCGGTGCATGAGCGCGGGTGAGACCATGACGTTGCCGAAGCAGACCAGAGCGCCAATGTGGTGCAGCGGCACCTGGAGTTTCTTTTCGCGCTCGACATCGATGCGCACGGTGGCGTTTTCCAGGTGGACGTAAGCCTGGGGCGTCATGACATAGAGCGTGTTTTGGATTGTGTGCATTTTGTATTACGATTAGCGATACGTTCTGCAACTCATGGAGGATGACGTGGCGACCTTGAATTTACGCCTGCCCGATAGTCTGGATCGGCAATTAACCGCATTGGCGGCGCAAACCCACCAGAACCGGTCTGATCTGGCGCGCACCGCGCTGGAAAAATACCTGCGTGAGCAGGAGCGCGAACGGTTGATGGCCGAGATGGTTGAAGCAGCCCGGTTTTTAGCAACCAACCCCGAAGCGCGCGCGGAAAGCATAGCGATTGCCGAGGAATTTTTGCCGCTGGATAACGAGGCGCTCGACCGCGCAGAAGGCCGTAAGCCTGGTGATTCCGAACCTGAACAGTGGTGGAAATGATGCGACGTGGCGAAATTTGGCTGGCCAGACTCAATCCCAACACGGGTGCAGAAGCAGGCAAGGTACGCCCGGTGTTGATTTTGCTTAACGATGCATTGCTGGCTACAGGGATGAGTCCGGTGTTGTGCATTCCGCTGACTAGCAAATTGTTCAAAAACCTGGCCGGTTTGCGGGTTGCTATCCCGCCACGTGGGCGCCTGCTCAAACCCTGCTATGTCATGCCGGAGCAGGCGCGCGCGCTGGATCGGGGACGTTTTAGTGATACTCCGCTCGCCAGCTTGACGGGCGAGGAAATGATCGAAGTCGAAAGGCTTTTTGCAGCCACTTGCGGCATGGAGCATTGGCTCAGTCCGATCCATTAAATAGTTCCCCGCGCAAACGTTTCAGTCGCGCACGCTCTGCCAGAGCTACGGGCTGGCAAATTTCCTTCAGTGAACATTCCTTGCAGCGTGCATCGTTCACCGGCGGCGGCAGCTTCCCGGAAGCGAGCATGGCGCGGATCGCCCCGGCGGTTTCGATCACCAATTGCCGCAGATCAGGCGTGATCGCCACCTCGCGCCGCCGGTGGCTGGTGGCGTGAAAGATCGCCCCCTTGGGCACGGGGCGGCCGAGCATGTCTTCCAGGCACATGGCCTGGGCGGCGAGCTGGAGATCATCGTTCAACCACTTGCGCTTGGGGCCGTGTTTGTATTCGACCGGGTAAGGCGTGCCGTCAGCGAGAAATTCCACCACATCGCATTTTCCAATGAGGCCAACGCGATCTGACCAGACCGGCAAGGCCGTTTCGATACGGTGGTCACCTTGTGTTTCGTGGTGGATGCCATCCACTTTCTCGTGCTCGGCATTGCCGCGAGCAGTGTGGATGTTGTTGGTAAACTCGCCCTCCATGTGAATCAGTCCGCAGCGGCGCGGACAGTATGCCCAGTGGTTGAGGGCGGAAAGGGAAACCGGGTCTGTCTCACTCATGCCGCGAGTGCTACCATTTCTACCAAGCAGCATTTACAGGAGCGAGTCATGGCAGCGATTTTGAAAGAGCTTGAAACTCAGGCCTTGCAGCTTTCGCCGCGAGAGCGTGGTGAATTGATTCATCGTTTGATCGTCAGCCTAGAGGGCGAGCCCGAAGACACGCCCGAAGCGATTGCCCAAGCCTGGGACGAAGAAATTGCCCGGCGCGTGGCGGATATGGAAGCAGGGCGTACCGTGTGGATTCCGGAAGAAGAAGTCTTTGCTCGACTCAATGCCATTATTGAGAAAGCCCGCTGATTCATGGCGGTTTCATTCAATGCAGAAGCGTTGGCTGAGGCCGAGGAAGCGACGCATTGGTATCGGGACAACGGCGGTACGCAACCTAGCCATGCATTCGTGCAGGAACTTCGGTGTGTCATTCGCCTGGCTGCGGAAACCCCCAAACTTGGCAGTCCGGGTTCCCACAACGTATTACGTTTGTACCTCAAGCGATTCCCCTATACCTTGGTTTATCGCAGCCAGAATGAAACGCTGCGCGTGATAGCCGTTGCACACCAAAGCCGCTGTCCGGGATATTGGGCGGGGCGGCGGTGAATGTACCGCTGTTTGATGGAAGTAGCACTCAAACGATCAAGGTCGCGCCGGACTTCACGCGCTCCACGTCGAGCGCACCTGCCATGTAGCCGATGAAATCGTCGTAGGACAACGTCCATTCAAACAGGTCGGGCACGGCTTCGATGGGGTGTAGCCCGAAATCGACTTTGCGCGTCGCCCATATCTGTACGCATTGGCTTTGCAGAGCTTTCCAGTCGATGCGTGCGCCCTTCTTTATCGCATCCAGCAGCGGGCCGGGCATCAGCACGGTGACGGTGTCGGAAGCGATGACTTTGAATTCCTCTGCAACCCGGAGAAATTGCTTGGCGTGCTCGTGACTGAACAGTAGCCCGATTTTCTCGGGATTCCCCTGTTCTGCGATTTCCAGCTTGAGTGCCTCGGTACACGCCTCCGGTTTTACGCGATCCCGCTGAAAGAGTTTGGCCAGTACACCTGCCGGCGCCCGCATCGTGCGATGCGGATGTATCCCCGCTCCGGGTCGCAAGGTCAGTGACCAAAGTTCGGCCTCGTCGTATTCGTTATGGCGATTCACGCGCCCGCCAAGTTGCAGGGCGCTCGCGAGGCTGGCGGCTTCGCGCAGGCCGGTGTGGAACGAGAGATCGACCCCAGCCTCGACCAGCGAGGTGGCGACCAGAGTCCAGTCGCGGTCGTCAGACTGCGCGAGGCGGGCTTTGACACGTGCGAGCGTAGCAGCACGGTCTGCGGGGGTGAGTGCGGTCGAAAGGTGCTCGACGTTGTGCCGTCCCGTTTTCTGTGCCAGCGCACGCGCCACGATAGCGGCGGTTTGCACGGTATTGAAAACGGCGATGCGTGGGCCAGGCAGCGTGCCTAGAAAATCCAGCAGGCCATCAAGGTTGAGCGCGTCGGGCGGTCGGCGATAGCGGATGCGGCGCGTTTCGTCGCCTGCGAGTTTTGCGCGCAGAACGTCACCGACGAGCGCAGGCAGTATCGGCTTGGATAAGCTGGATTTGCTGGGTGGATAGAAATCATCCAGCGTCCAGAAACGCGCGAGCGACCCGGACGCCAACACGATATGACAGCCCCAGTGGTCTGCCAGTGTACGCAACCATTTCCAGGCAAGTGGCCACAGGTGGGCGGGCAAAGCGGCGTGCGCTTCGTCGATGAAGATCGCCGAGCGCGTGACCTGATGTAGCTTGCGCAGGCTGGCAGGGTGGTTACTCGCGAGCGTTTCGAAGAACTGCACGGCGGTGGTGACGACGACCGGGGACTGCCAGCGCGTCGTCAATTCGCGCGTCAACGGGTCAGAAAAATCCGTTTTGTGGTGGTGCGCGGCGACGATCTGGTCAGGGGATTCATCGACAAGACATAGCGCTTGACGGTAGGTCTCGACAGACTGGTCGATGATGTTGGTGAACGGCTGGACGACAAATACACGGCGCAGATTTTTGGCTTGCGCTGCACGAAGCAGGTGCGCCATCACGGCGGTGGTCTTGCCGCTGCCGACGGGGCTGTCGCATTCGACGAGCGAGGGCGTCGTGTCGGCGTCGCGGCAGGCGGCGTAATGCGCGCGCCGGTTCGCCGCGCGCTCCGCCTCGCGGTCTGTCACGCCGTGCCCCAGGTTTGCGACGTAAGCATTCAGTGCAAGCAGCCGCGTATCGGCATGAAGCAAGGGCGCGTCGGCGACCGCCGCGCCGTAGTGCCGCGCGGTGTCGCCGTGGTCGGCATCAACCAGACAACCGAGCGCGAGCCGCAGGTCGAGCGCGTCGGGTTTGAACACAAGCGCGCTCAGCGGCGTTGAGCCACGCTGCAAGGCTTCGTGATGACGTAGCAGGTACGTATCGAGGTGCTGCGAAGTGCGTGCGATCACGATGTCTGGCTCAAAGCGCTCGCCGGTTTCGTCGCCGCGCCAGGCTTTCGAATCTCTCCCCTTTTGTTCGGCGACGTCTGGCAAGCCACGATGGTGCGAGTAAGCCAGCATCCCTGCATAACAAGCGGACGGCGTGCCCAATCCGAACAGATGCTTCACGCCCGCATCGACATGCTCACGCGGCAGGGCCTTGCCGTTAGGCGATGCCAATACCGCCTGATTGTCGTCGTCGAGCTTGCCGAGATCGTGGAACTCGGTGCCGAGTGTCACGGTTTCGATGAAAGGCTCGGCTAGCGGCAGGCCAAGGCTGGCGTCGGCGGCGACCTGCCGCGCTTTGGCGATGGCACAGCCGACGTGGTCGCCGTAGGTCTGCGCCGGCGCGCCGCGCTTCGCACTGTGGGCAAGCCAGTCCATTCGTTATGCAAGCAGATCGATCAGCGTGAGCGCAGGGTTGCCGTGCTTGTCTTTCTTGTTCGCCAGTTCGTCCGGCAGCGCGGCCGGGCAGTGATATTCACGGATGCTTTTGGACGGCGCGTCAGGTTCGCCGAGCTTGGTCGGCGCGAGCGCGTCGAGGATGGCAAAGTCCGAGCACGAGCCGAGTTTGTCGGCGTGCTCGACGTACCAGGCGTGGGCGAGATCAACCGCGGGTCGTGCATGAGAGCGGGTGTGCGGGTAGGCGTAGCGGATGAGTTCGAGCATGAGCGCGATGTCTTCGCCGGTGCAGCCGGTGCGCGCGGCAGAACTTGGATTGACGAAGAAGGGCATGAGATAAACGCCGTGCGGTACGAAGCGATAGCCCATCGGCGCCATGCCGCGATCCTTGTCGTCCTGCACACCGGCCTTGTTGGTATTGGTGTGACGCTCAATGTCGATTGGCGCGACCGAGAGGCCAAGGCCAAAATGTACGCAGCCGGTACGGATCGCGTTGGCTTTGAATTCCTTGATTTCCTGCTCCTTGAAGCCGTGTTTTTTGGCCTCGTCGTCCTTCATGCTTTCGAGGAAAGTGTTGCCAAACACGCGTCCGTCCCAGTACGCGTCCTTGAAAATCTGACCATCGCCGGTGAGTTGCCGGGTGATCGTGGTGCGGTCGCGCCCGCGCGATTCGAGGATGCCGAATCGTTCGGCGGAGAGTTTCAAATCGGCAGAGAGCGCATCCCAGACTTCGCCTTTCCATTCGACCAGATCGCGCAGCTTGCGCTTGTACGAAACCGGCGAGATTTCCCCGCGCTGATCCGGTCGCTGGCGCGGATCGCTGTCACGGTCGGGGTCGCCATTTGGATTCGAGTTACGGACTTCGATGACGAGCAGGCCGGTGCCGCGTTTGAAACCGCCGACATCCTGGGTGTAGCTGAGCATGGGGTTCACAGTAATTCCTCCTGAATGGGTTCGTTTTGCTTGGGTTCGGTTTTGACGGGGGCTATGGCGAGGTAGCCGAGGATGAGCTGCGCCTTGTCGGCGTCGCTGGCACGTTCTGGAATGTCGAGCAGACAGACTTCGGAACAGGTGTCGCCGAGTTGGTGGAGCACACCTCTAGCTTTGAACATGGCTTTAGCCTTAATCAAACTCTCCGGGCCAGTGTTCTCGGGTGTTTTGCAGGTTTTCGCCCACGCCTGGTATGGCAGGATGCGCTGGCCATACAGCGCAAGCGCTGCCTGCGGCGTTTCCAGTGCGGTCGCCATCAGCGCGTTACCGAGCAATTGCCCCGGCACTTGGCCATTCCGCACACCTTGGCAGTATTGGAAGTGCAGGCTGTCGGCCAAGGCCAAAAGTCTGCCGACGAGAAAAGCGGGTGACGCCATGATTTCCCCTTGGGTGGTGCGTGGATCGGATTTGCAAAGCAGCAAGGCCAGAATCGCGGGCAACGCAGCGAGCGCGGCGGCGCTTTTGTCCCCTGCCTTGCGAACTTTGTTTTCGTGTTCGCGAGCGCCTATAGCGGTCAGAAAACCTGACCACCCAGCCAGCGCATGGCGCAACGCGCGCCGCGCCATCTGAATTTGCGGGCCGCCGGAAACTAGTAACAGCGTCAGCGCGTCCTCGGCGGAAAAGCTGCTGAACTTGCCTTGATTCTCGTCGCCGCGAACCCAGAAGGTGTTGAGCCAGCTCGCCACCTGGAACGGGTAAGGCGTCGTGGGCACGATGTCGTGACGCTCGCCCTTGGCTTTTCCCCAGCGTGCGAACGCAATCGGCGGGCAGGCTTTCGCGCCGTCGATCCACGCGTACGCGGCGTTGACGAAATGCGCCATGGTGAACGTGTGGTGCGCGACGAGCTTGGTGCGGTGGCCGTCGGGCTTGCGTAGCACGATGAGATGCACCAGTGTTTCGGATTCGCGGGCCTTGCCGTTGAGCGCGGCGGCGATGCGTTGCGCGCGCGCTTCGAACCCGGCGGCGGTTGCGTCTGCGACGGCTTCGTCGTCCTCGTCGTCGGGCAGGCTGCAAATATCGACAAGCTTCATTTCGTCGAGCACGGGCAATTCGCGCTCGGGATAGAACAGGAACAGATTGCCGCCCCGGAACTGCCAGGTCTTGCCGCGTCGCCCGGGCTGGGTCAGATATTCCAATGCACTTTTTGCGCGGTCGCGCGACGCGATGCCAACAACGAAAGAGTCGGCGTCTGCCTTGCCGTAGCGGTACTGGCAGGGTGCGTCCTTGGTCATGGCGCGCAGGATGACCTTGCCGAGGCCGGGGACGACGATATCCGCGAATTTATCGCCCACGCCCGTGGCGGCATTGCCGTAGGCGTCGGTCAATGTCGCGGTAGCCGCAGCCGCGGGGGCGGGAGTTTGCTCCAGCAAGGCATTTAGTCGTTCGGTCGTGCGCACGGAGGTAATCGGGGCATCGCCGATGAGATCCCAGTCCGCCACCTCCAGCAGCAGATTGCATTGCTTGGAGGCTTCTGCGTCGCTGGCGGCGCAGTAAAGCTTGAAAAGGTCTGCGTCGTAGGCGTTCGCGAGTTGCGCTTCCAGCCTGCGTGCGAGTTCGGGGAAGAAACGTTCGGGCGTAAGGGTGTGCAGGCGTTGCAGCAAGGCGCGCAGCACGTCGTAGTCCGCATCCCCGCTTGGCAACAGCGCTTGCAACTGCGCCGGGATGTCGGCGAGCGATTTGCGGCACTTTTCGTTGAGCTCTGCGCCATTCTCAGCAAACCAGCTTCCAGCCCGTGTCCTGCAACAGGTTTGGAGCGCATCAAAAAAATCGTTCCAGGCCGTTGCGTCAGCATTGCAAGCCGCTGCCAGTTCATCCGTGAAAAGTTTGCTTGCTCGTTTGGCCGCTTCCTTATCAAGCGCCGAATCAAAAATATGAAACAAGGGAAACACACTGAAAACCGGTGTGCTGAAGCCGTTGCCACCGGGCTGCCACTTGCGCAGACCCTGCAATCGGTCGGCAGATAATGGCTGCACGTCGACGATTGCGCCCTGCGCGTCGATCAGTACCTTGAACGCGGGGTACTTGGGTAGGGTTTTCAGCGATTTGTGCAGCGTCGCGGGTAGGCTGGGGATGGCGTTCGCCGCCTGGAGCAGTTCATTCAGCATGGGGCGCTCCGTAGCGCAGTACGCCAGATTCGATGACGAGCCCCTGCGCGTAAGCCAGCGCGTGTTCTCCGTAGACCGGCTTGCAAAAAACCTGATCCGGCATCGACGGCAGACTAAGCGTGAGGTCAGCTTGTGTTGGGTGCAAAGCTGTTTGCAACCCGCCGACATAGCTCGGGACGAACTCGCGCCAGCCCAGACTTGGCACGTAATGACACTGCCCGCGCTTGAGGCGGCGTTCGAAAATTTCCTGGAAAGCATGGCAAGGTGAGCGCGTGCGCTCAAGCCACTGCCGGATTTTTGGCGGGAAGTCACCACGCGAAACTGGGTTCAGTGTGGCGTAGAGGCGGTAGCGCGCGTTGACCAGCACCGTAGCGAAAAGTTGATAGTTGTTGTCGCCGCGTACTTGCCCGCTCTTGCGTAGCGGGCCGCCGTAGTTGGTCGCGTAGTGGTGATAGACCAGCGGCGCGCAAATCTCGACGCGGCTCGGGACAATCTCGACCGCCGGGTTCCACAGAATTGCTTCAAAGATGCCCTTGGCCGCCGAGCGCGTCGGCGCGGGGTAAGTGCCGGGTGAATCGCCGGTATCTGGGCGCGTCCAGATCGCTGTAGGGCCGGCGATTTCCAGACAGATTTCATAGGTTTTCGAGGTCATTTAATCACCTTGCGAACTTGGCGCTGAATCCACGCCAGTGAGCGGAAATATTAACCATGGCCGGGCTCAAATCTTGAGCACGGCGCAAAGCCCCATCGTGCTTGGCTTGCAGCAAGGTCGGCTGGGTTTTTTAACACCCAATGCATCAACGTGATACATGTCAGTGGATTGGCCATGCGAAAGCCACTCCCAAGCCAAGCAAGAGCAGTAACCACAGTGCATAAAATCTGGTCGTCGGTAACTCGGTGAACAGCACTCTTAACTCCCGGACAAAATTAGCCCACTCCATGACGTAGATCGCCTCGTAAATAGCAACGATGGAGGCAGCGTATCATAAAATGTCAAACTAGGTGTATTCAAATGAACTATGATGAATGTTATAATGTTTACTCGTGCAGGGTTCCGCCATGCTCGCGGATTGAAAAAAACTTGGCGTATTCAACGCAATTGCAAAGAACTGCGGGGCAGTATCAAGAATTTCATTCTTGATACTGCCCCGCAGCCGCATCTAGTGATTTTTTTACCGCCGTTCGCAATGCTTCAGGGGCAGTCACTTCCACTTCCGGGCCGTATTTCAATATATCCATTACCAGCTCGCGGTCGTGCGAATAGGGCAACCGCAATTCGTAGCGGCCATCATCCAGCCAGCGGCTTTGTTGATCGGGGTGCCAGATTTCTTCGGCAACCCAGCGGGCGCGTTTGGCGGTGAATCGGAGCACTGCGATGGCGTGGGGCTGGCCGGCGAAGATGCCGTAGCTGCTGGCGAGTTCGCGGTTCAAGGTGGATTCGGTGACGGCTTTGGCGGGCTTGGCGAGCGGCTCGACGGCGCGGATGCATTCGACGGCGAAGATGCGCAGGCCTTTCTTGCCGTGGCACCAGGCGTCCAGATACCAGTTGTCGCGGTAGTGGGCGAGGCGCTGGGGGGAGATTTCGCGGTGGCTGGTTTCGTCGCGTTCGCGGTTGTAGTAGTCGATCTTGAGGCGGTGGCGTTGCAGGACGGCGTGGGCGACGGCCTGGAAGTGGCGTGGATTTTTGCGCCGGGATGCGATGCTGAGCGGGCGGATGCGCTGGGCGGCTTCGCCTGTGCCGAGGTGGTTGCTTTCCATCAGCTGGTCGATGCGGGCTTGCAGCGGGCGCAGGTGGTCGTCGAGCAGGCCGGGTTCCAGGTTGGCCAGCAGGTGTTTCAGGGTGACGAGTGCGAGCAGTTCTGCGGGGCTGAACCACAG
>JAUYCF010000046.1 GCA_030692355.1 Thiobacillus sp. | reverse complement strand
TCCAGTTGCGAAAGCACCTGCCTCACCCCCTCGCGCATCAGCGGGTGGTCGTCGGCCAATAGGGTTTTCATGTGGGCCCTCCCTGCATGGCCGGGATTCTAGCGCTCCGCGCGATTTCGTGTGCGACGGATTGGGGCGTCGATTTCAAGTGTTTAATTGCATGAATCGACAATTGTATTTCCGGGTTGCGATCCTTTGGCCGAACTGCTGGAAGCATTCGGCCCGCAAAAGGTGGGGCTGCCCCATGTTCGCCCGCTGGCAAGCAGGCTGTGGGAAATGCGCATGAGCGGCAAGGACGGTATCGCGCGGGCTGTGTATGTGGCGGCTAAAGGGCAGCGGTTGGTGGTGCTGCATGTGTTTGTGAAGAAAACCCAGGCCAGACCCCGGCGGGAGATTGAAACCGCGCTGGCGCGCTTGAAGGAGTTGGAACTATGAAAACCCTGTCGGAAGTCAAAGCCGGGTTGCTGAAGGACAAGGCCACCCGCGAATCTTATGCAGCGCTGGAAGACGAATTTTCC
The DNA here is from genome assembly GCA_030692355.1 of Thiobacillus sp. GTDB lineage: Bacteria > Pseudomonadota > Gammaproteobacteria > Burkholderiales > Thiobacillaceae > Thiobacillus. Next base: position 30,330 of record JAUYCF010000046.1, on the reverse strand, counting down.
ATCGCGCACGAACTCATCGCCGCCCGCCTGAAGGCCGGGTTGACGCAGGTCGAAGTCGCCGAGCGCATGGGCACCAAGCAATCCGTCATCGCCCGAATGGAAAGCGGTTGAACGCTGCCGTCGTTGCGTACGCTGTCGCGTTACGCACAGGCGATAGGTTTCACGGCGACGGTGAAGCTGACGCGGGATCGGCTGGATAGGAAAACCGCCGCCTGATTACACGAACATAATTCCAGTTTGAAATGCTATTTAACGCCTGTAGCTTGGCGCGGGTGCGGGCGACGCGTTACTCGATCCCCAGGCGCTCCAGCCGGTAGCGCAGGCTGCGGAAGGTGACGCCCAGCACGCGGGCGGCGGCGGTCTTGTTGTGGCGTGTCTGCTCCAGCGCTTCGAGGATGGCGGTGCGCTCCATCTGGTCGAGGTGATCCTGTAACGGGTATTTGCTGCCGGGCGCGCCATTGGTAGCGGGCAGGGCGGGGGCAAGGCTGAGATCGGCCGCGCTGATGCGCTGGTTTTCGCACAGTGCCAGCGCCCGTTCCAGAGTGTTTTCCAGTTCGCGCACGTTGCCGGGGAAGGCATAGGCGCACAGTGCCTTTTCGGCGTCGCGATCCAGCTTGACGTCGCTGCCGCCCAGCTTGTCGAGCAGAAAGCGCGCCATTTCGGGGATGTCCTCGGCACGGTCACGCAGGCTGGGCATCACCAGATCGATGACGTTGAGCCGGTAATACAGGTCCTGGCGGAAGCGCCCGGCCTCCACCAGCGCGGCGAGGTTCTGGTGGGTGGCGCTGACGATGCGCACGTCGATGGGTTCTTCGGCCGTGGCGCCGACCTTGCGCACTTTTTTTTCCTGCAGCACGCGCAGCAGTTTTACCTGCATCGACAGCGGCAGGTCGGCCACTTCGTCGAGAAACAGGGTGCCGCCGTCGGCGGCCTGGAAAAAACCGTTGCGGTCGGCGTCGGCGCCGGTGAATGCGCCTTTGCGATACCCGAAAAACTCGCTTTCCATCAGCGTCTCGGGAATGGCGCCGCAGTTGACCGCGACGAAGGGCTTGTCGGCGCGGTTGCCGAGACGGTGGATCAGCCGCGCCGCGAGTTCCTTGCCGCTGCCGGATTCGCCGGCGATGTGCACCGGCGCCTGGGTGCGCGCAAGCTTGGCGATGCGGGCGCGGATGTCCTGCATGGTGGCGGACTGGCCGATCAGGTCGCGCGCGGAGCCGTCCGCCTGCGCGGCCTCGGGGATTTTCAGCGCGGATTTGACCAGCGCGCGCAGCTGGTCGAGCGCAACCGGCTTGGCCAGGTAATCGAACGCGCCCGCCTTCAGCGCGGCCACCGCGTTGCCGGCATTGCCGTACGCGGTGATGACCGCCACCGGAACCGGCGACGCCAGTGCGCCGGCGGCGGCGATCACTTCCAGCCCTTCGCCGTCGCCCAGCCGCATGTCGGTCAGGCAGAGATCGTAGTGCGTCTGCGCCAGCCGGACCTGTGCTTCGGCCACGCTCGCAGCGCGGTCGGTTTCCAGCCCCATCTTGGCCAGCGTCAGCTCCATCAGGTCGAGCAGGTCGGGCTCGTCGTCCACCAGCAGAATGCGCGGGGAGGCGGTCATGGTCACTCGCTCCCGCGCAGGCTGAGGCGGAAGCGGGCGCCGCTTGTGCCGGGCACGTACGCCAGCACCGCATGGTTGGCCTCGGCCAGCTCGCGCGCGAGGAACAGCCCGAGTCCGGTGCCCTGGGCATCGGTGGTAAAAAACGGCTCGAACAGCTTGCCCTGGTGTTCCGGCAACAATCCCGGGCCGTCGTCCTCGATGTCGAACTGCAGGTTGTCGCCCGACATCTGCGCGCTGAAACGGATGCTGTCCGTCCGTTTGCGGCTGAAACGCCAGGCATTGCGCAAGAGGTTCCACACAATCTGGCGCAGATGGTCGGGGTCGAACTGGAAATGCAGGGATTCGGGCATGCTGACTATGACGGCGTCGGCCGGGATTTCTTCAGTCTGCCGCAACTCGTCGATCAGGGCTGCGAGCGACGCGGCATCGAAGCTGACCGGGTTGAGGCGGTCGCGCCGGTTGAGCGTCAGCACTTCTTCCACCAGCCGGTCGAGGCGCCGTGCATTGTTTTCGATGATCGCGGTCAGCCTGGCCTGGGCGGGGTCGCGCGCTTCCTCGTGCAGCAGTTGTGCGGCATGGCTGATGGCCGACAGCGGATTGCGGATTTCGTGTGCGATGTTGGCGGTCAGCCGCCCCAGCGCGGCCAGCTTCAGGCGTTGCGCCGCCTGCTCGGCCTGGCTCTGGTCTTCCAGCATGAGCACCCGGCTGTCGTCCGGCGTCGCCAGCGGAATACAGCGCACCCGCAACTGCGCAGTCGGCGTGCTCAGGGTGGGCGTCGTGCCGGCGTGCAGCTGCTGGGCCAGGCGCGCCAGTTCGGGCGAGCAGTCCTGCAGCCGGGTGACGCCCGGCGTCACCGGCATCGTGATGCCGAGCAGCGCCAGCGCACGCGGGCTGATGTGGCGCACGACGCCATCGCCGCGCACTGCCAGCAGGCCGTCGGGTGAGTTCTCGATTGCCAGTGCGTTGATGCGGTTCAGCAGCGCCAGCTCGTCCGCCTGCCGCTGCGCCAGCGTTTCCGAGCGCAACGCGCGCTGCGTCAGCGCGTGCGCCAGCCAGCCGATGGCGAAATAGCCGGCGCACAGCAGGCCCACCTGGAAGAAGCTTTCCATCCCCTGGTTGCCGCCCAGAATGTTGAAGCTGTGCTGCAGCAGCACCGCGATCGATGCCATCGCGGCATACAGCAGGGTCAGCCGGCCGCTGCCGACCAGGCCGCCCGAAGCGATGGAAATCACCAGCAGCAATCCCATGCCGCCCGCCAGCCGCTCGCTGGTCGACATCATCAACATCACCAGTACGATGTCGGCGGTGATGTGCGCGGTGAGCTGGATCTGGAATTCCGGCCAGCGCGCCCGGATGCCCAGAACGAACAGCGCCGCAATCACCAGGTAGGCATAAGCAAAGCCCTGGAAGCGGGTGCCCGCGCCTTCGCGGAACAGGTCGGACTCGTCGAACAGGATGCCGGTAAATACCAGCGCCACTGCCAGGGTCAGGCGATACAGATTGAAGTAATCGAGGCTGCGCCAGTGCGACGCGTAATAGCCCTGCGCGGCAGGACGGGGCAGGGCAGCCGCCGGGACGCTCATTTTTTACCGAGTTGTTTATGTTCGGGGGTGCAGAAGAGGTCGCCGCCGGAATAAATCGCTTCGCTACGCGGCAGGTTCACCCCGCAATGCGCGCATTTCACCATGTCTTCGACGGCGTGTTCGTGCGCCGGTGCGGCGGGTTTGTCGAGCGAGCGCTGATAGTTGCGGATCAGCGCATACACCACCAGACCAATAATGATGAGCAGCAGGATTTTGCCCACACAGACCCCCTGAAAATGGTCATCAGCATAGCACAGCGCCCTTCAGGGCGCGTGCGGGCAGCCCGGTCGAAACCAGCCGTTTTCCGGCATCTTCCCTGAGCGTCTCGCTGTGGCTGTTTGATCCGCTGCGAATCATTCATGAAGCTTTCCTGCCGCTGCGGGGAATGGTCGGCAAGGCGTTGCCGAGCCGCGGCCAACTCGGCAGCCTTTGAAAAAGCCTCTTTTTTATCTGCTCGCGTTGGACATCCAGGCCGGCTGCGCCCATCATTACGTGGCGTGCATCCTGGCTCAGGCAGCCAATGGGCCACCCCGTTCCGTCAAGTTTCCCCGACTGGATCAAGCCATGGAAATCCTGCTTCTCGCTGCACTGATCGTGCTGAACGGCGTTTTCGCCATGTCTGAAATCGCGCTGGTGGTGGCGCGCCGCGCGCGCCTCGCGCGTCTGGCCGGGGCGGGCAGTGCATCGGCCGCGACGGCGATGAAACTGCACGACGACCCGACGCATTTCCTGTCGACGGTGCAGGTCGGCATCACCTCGATCGCCATCCTCAGCGGCATCATCGGCGAGGCCGCGCTGGCCGGGCCGCTGGCGCTGTGGCTGCAGTCCATCGGAATGGAAACGGAAGCCAGCCGCATCGCGTCGACCGCGCTGGTGGTGGTCATCATTACCTATGTCACGATCGTCGTCGTCGAACTGGTGCCCAAGCGCATCGCCCAGTTCGATCCCGAGCGCATTGCCTGCCGGGTGGCGCGTCCGATGCAGCTGCTGGCGCAACTGGCGCAGCCTTTTGTGCATCTCCTGTCGCTGTCGACCGATGGCCTGCTGCGCTTGCTGCGCATGCGTTCGCCCGATCGGACGGACATCGTCGAGGAGGAAATCCACGCCCTGCTGCAGGAGGGCTCGGACTCAGGCGCGATCGAACAGCAGGAACGCGAGATGGTGCGCAACGTGTTCCGCCTCGACGACCGCCTGGTCGAGTCGCTGATGGTGCCGCGCGCCGACATTGTCTATCTCGACGTCCTGCTGCCGCTGGACGACAACCTGCGGCGCGTGTCCGGATCGGAGCACACGCGCTTCCCGGTCTGCCGCGGCGGGCTCGACGAGGTGCTGGGTGTCCTCAGCGTCAGGCAGCTGCTCGATGCGATGCTGGCCGGCGCGCCGCCCAGCCTCACCGGCTCGCTGCAGCCGGCCGTGTTCGTGCCGGAACGCCTCAGCGGCCTGGACCTGCTGGGGGCGTTCCGTGCGTCCGACACCCACCTGGTGCTGGTCGTCGACGAATACGGCGAGATCAACGGCCTGGTCACCCTGCACGACGTGCTGGAAGCTCTTGCCGGCGAATTCAAGCCGCGCAGGCTGGACGAGGCGTGGGCGACGCGGCGCGAGGACGGCTCCTGGCTGCTCGACGGCCTGATCGGCCTCCCCGAACTGAAGGACAGGCTGGGGCTGAAAAGCCTGCCGGAAGAAGACAGGGGCCGCTACCACACGCTGAGCGGTCTGGTGATGTGGCTGTCCGGGCAGTTGCCGCAGACCGGCGACGTGCTGACCTGGGAAAACTGGCGGCTGGAAGTGGTCGACCTCGACGGCAGGCGCATCGACAAGATCCTCGCCACGCCGATTGCGCCCGCCGAAGCAGCGCCGCCGGACATGCCTGACGGGCCGGCCTGATCGCAGTGTTCCCGTATGAAATCCGGTTTTTACACGGCCTCGCCAGCAGTCGCGTAAGCTCGAAGAGCTCTAATGGATTATCCGGGTTAAATAGCGCGCTTGCGCCAAAGCCAGGGATAGCGTCTGTTCAGGGCCGCATGTATATGTGACACGCGTCGACACGTCTGGGTAATACCTTTTTTACCCTGCCGCGCGGCGGCACAAATCAGCAGGAGCAGCTCAATGGGAAACAGCTCGCATGGCAATCATGCTGGTGGAAGACCACGAAGTGGACGCCGTACGCCGCGCCCTGAAGGATCGCATGGGGGCAATCCGCTGGTGCGGCTTGAGAACGGCAAGGGAGCGCCCGGTTACCTGTGCCGGGCGGGCCGGGTCATGCCGTGCCTTATCCTGCTCGATCTCGACATGCCGGCGGTGGCGCTCACCACTTCCGAGGCGCCGCAGGACAAGCGGGCCAGCTTCGATCCCGGCGTGAGCGGCTACCTCGGCAAGTACGTCAGCAAGCCGGTTGACTCCCCGCGGTTCGTGGAAGCGATGCGCGCCACCGTCCCCTGCCGGGCGCTGAGCGGGCTGCGACAATGAGCCACGTGACCGTGCGAGTTCTGCTGGTCGAGGACGACGCCGTTGACCGCCTCGCCTGCCGCCGTGCGCTGGCGGCGCAGCCCGGCTACGTATTCGAGGTGGAGGAGGCCGACACGGCGCGCGCCGGCCTGCAGCGCGCCCACGCCGAGGCGCCGGATCTGATTTTGCTCGACTACCACCTGCCGGACATGGACGGCGTGGAGTTTCTCGCCGAGCTCGCCGCCGACGGCGGTGAGCTGCCGGTGCCGGTGATGCTGCTGACTGGTGCCCAGGACATCTCGATTGCCGTCGACGCCATGCGCCGCGGCGCGCGCGACTACCTGATCAAGGACAGCGCGGGCGATTACCTCAAGCTGCTGCCGACGGTGATCCAGCGCGTGCTGCGCGAGAGCCAGGCACACGCCGACAAGCGCGCAGCGGTAGCACAGCTGCACGCAGCCGAGGCCCGGTATCGCAGCCTGGTCGAACAGATTCCGGCGATCACCTTCACCGCCGCGCTGGATGTGCCGGGCAACCTGCTCTACGTCAGCCCGCAGATACAGCGGCTTGGGTTTTCCCCGGACGAATGGCTGGCGAACCCGGACGGTGTGCTCAACCGCATCCACCCGGACGACCAGGCGCGGGTGCACGCGGCCTTCGCCCGCAGCTACGAATCGGGCGAGCCGCTGCGCTGCGAATATCGCCTGCTGACGCGTGACGGTGCGCCGCGCTGGTTTCTCGACGAAGCCCGCGTGGTGCACGATGCGGCCGGCGAGCCGCTGTGCTTGCAGGGCGTGCTGATCGACATCACCGAAGACAAGCAGCGCGAGGCGGAGCTCGAATTTCACGGCAGCTATCTTGAGTTACTGGTGGCCGAACGCACCGGCCAACTTGAAAAACAGACCGAGATGCTCAGATCGGCCAACGTCAACCTGGTGAAAGAAATCGACGAGCGCTGGCAGGCCGAGCGGGCTTTGCGCGCCAGCGAGACGCGCTTCCGGCTGCTGCTTGAATCGGCCGGCGATGGCATCTACGGCCTCGACAGCGAAGGGCGCTGCACCTTCGTGAACGAGGCCGCGCTGGCGATGCTCGGCTATGCCCGCGACGAACTGCTGGGGCGCGAGACGCACAGTCTGATTCACCCCACCCATGCCGATGGCAGCGCCTACCCGGCCGAGACCTGTCCTGTTTACGATGCGTTTCACAAGGGCCAGGCCTGCCAAGGGCTGGTTGAACTGTACTGGCGCAAGGATGGCAGCTCGTTCCCGGCGGAATATTCGGCGCGGCCATTGCATGAAGCGGGGCAAGGGACGGAACATGTCAGTGGTGCGGTGGTGGTGTTCCGCGACGTCACCGAAGCGTAGGCCCTGAGGCACCTGCTTTCGTACCAGGCGACGCACGACATGCTCACCGGCTGATCAATCGTCAGGAGTTCGAGCGCCGGCTGGAGCGGATACCCATCGAGACTCGGGGAAACGGCGAGGCGTACGCGCTGCTCTATCTCGATCTCGACCGCTTCAAGGTGGTGATCGTTTCGTATGGGAGGGCACGCCGTTCTCGGCCGACATGCTGTGCTTCGGGATTTCCGAGACTGCGGCCACTGCCGGAGGCGGACGCGCCCGGCGCCGAGGGGACTGCGTGCGACACGGCACGACGCCCGTGACCCCACCCAAGCTCAAGGACAGAACGAATCAGGCTTTTTCGCCGGTCGCCAGCAACAGTCCGCCCCACGGCAGCGCACTGGGCACGGCCTGTTCCAGGCAGTGCGCCGCGTGCGTGGCGGAAGGCAGAAAAATAGCCGAGCGCAATTTCAGCTTGCGCACCGGCAAGCCGGAAAACAGCGCGCGCACTTCGCCGGCGCTGTGCCAGCGGGCACCGCGATAGGCGCCGCTGCCGCCGCCCCGGCCCTTTTGCCGGTACAGCAGGCTGCTCCGGTTGAGCCAGCCGATGGCGAAGCGGTGGTGCGCCACCCGCACGGCCTCGGCCACGGCCCGGCGCTCGTCGTCCACAAAACAGAGCGCGGCGATCGACAGCACGCGATCGAAGCTGGCGTCGGCAAACGGCAGGTCGCGCGCGTCGCCTTCCACCCAGCGCAAGGCCGGGCTGCCGTGGGCGCGCGCGTAATCCAGCCAGGCGGCATTGGGGTCGAGCCCGGTTGTGACGAGACCGTCGGCGGCGGCGCGGCGGCTGAACCAGCCGGTGCCGCAGCCGACGTCGAGCAGGCTGTCGCCCGACTGCGCCGCGAGCAGGCGCGCGGCCAGCGCGTATTCGGTTTCGCCGATCCAGCGCCCGCGCGGGGTGGCGTACCAGGCGTCGTAATCGGCGGGGTTCATGCCGCCAGCGACTGCCAGGCGCCGATCAAGGCTGCGGCCGCGCTGTCGATTTCGGCCTCGGTCGTGAACCGGCCCAGCGACAGGCGCACCGCACCCGCGGCGGCTTCCCGTGTCAGCCCCATCGCTGCGAGCACGCCGCTCACCGCATGCTCGCCGGCATGGCAGGCGGACCCGGTGGACGCGGCTACGCTGGGGGCGGCGGCCAGCAGCTGCCAGCCGGCTACGGAGGGGAAGGAAACATTGAGCGTGTTCGGCAGGCGTTCGGTCGGGTGGCCGTTGAGCCGCAGGCCGGGAATAACAGCGGCAAGCCGCCCGTGCAGGCGATCGCACAGCGCTGCCATGCGTGCGGCGTTCAGCGCCAGCATGGTCCGCGCCAGCCGCGCTGCCTCGCCCAGGGCGACGATATGCGGCACGTTCTCGGTGCCGGGACGCAGGCCGTGTTCGTGGCCGGCGCCGTACTGGATCGGCTCAATGGCGACGCCTGTTCGCACGTACAGCGCCCCCACGCCCTTGGGCGCGTAGAACTTGTGGCCGGCCAGGGTCAACAGGTCGGCGCCCAGCGCCTTCACGTCCACCGCCACCTTGCCGACGGCCTGGGCTGCATCGACGTGCATCAACGCGCCCGCGGCATGGGCGAGATCGGCGATTGCGCGCACGGCCTGCAGGCTGCCGGTCTCGTTGTTGGCCAGCATCACCGACACCAGCGCCACCTCCGGCGTGATGGCGTTTGCCGCGTGATCCATTTGCACCCTGCCGGCCGCATCCACCGGCAGCTCGGTCAATGACCAGCCTTGCCGTGCCAGATGGCGCAGGGGTTGCAGCACGGAGGGATGCTCGATGGCGGACGTCACCAGCGATTTGCGGCCGCCGGGCAGCGCCGTCCGCGTGGCGCCCAGCAGTGCCAGGTTGTTGGCTTCGGTGGCACAACCGGTGAAAACGATTTCCGCGGGCGCGGCCCCGATCAGCGCCGCCACCTCGGCGCGCGCGGTGTCCACCGCGGCCTTCGCGTGCCGGCCGACAACATGATCGGAAGACGGGTTGCCGTAGTGGACGGCGAGATACGGCAGCATGGCTTCCAGCACGCGCGGATCGACCGGGGTGGTGGCGTTGCAGTCGAGGTAAATCGGGGCAGGGTTCATCGGGGAATCCGGTTGTTGCGATTTTCAGGCGGCGGCCGCCAGCCGGCGGAAATGCCGCTCGATGCCGATGACCGCAATCAACGCGGCCAGCAGGAGGGGCACCACCGCGAGATTCAGCGTCACCCACCCGAAGCGGTCGTATAGCCATCCCGCCGACAGAGTGGCCACCGCCGCCAGGCCGAAGACCGTGAATTCGTTCACCGCCTGCACCTTCAGCCGCTCGCCGGGCTGGTAGGCCTGGGTCAGCAGCGCGGTGCCGCCGATGAACGCGAAGTTCCAGCCGACGCCAAGCAATATCAGCGCCGACAGGAAATGCATGAACTCGACGCCGGACAGGGCCAGCACGACGTGGCCGAGCAGCAGGACAAAGCCGGCCTGCATGATGCGCGGCGCGCCGTAGCGCGTGATCAGGATTCCGGTAAAGAAGGACGGCGCGAACATCCCCACCACGTGCCACTGGATCACCGGCGTCACGTCCGACCCCGGCAGGCCGCAGCCCAAAATCGCCAGCGGCGTCGCCGTCATCACCATGATCATGACGGCATAGCCGATGGCGGCGCCGAAGATCGCCACCCGCAGGGCGGGCTGGGCCAGGATTTCACGCAGCGGACGTGCAGGGCCGTCGTCGACAGCGGCCACTTTGGGAAGGCGCAGGCGGGAGAGCAGAACCATCGCGGCGAGGCTGAGAACCCCCTGCGCCAGATAGGAGCCGACAAAGATCTGCCCGCCGATCCAGTCGCGTCCCCATACCCCGAGCTGGGGGCCGAGGAAGGCCGCGACCACGCCGCCGGCCACCACCAGGGAAATGGCCTTGCCGGCCTGGCTCGGACCGGCGGCCTCGACGGCGGCAAAACGGTAGTAATTGGCGAAGCCCTGGTAGCTGCCGAGCAGAAAATGCCCGATGACGAAAGCGGCAAAGTCGCTCCGGTAAAGCGCCAGCGCGCACAGCAGGCTGCCGCCGACGCCCAGCAGCGCGCCGATCAGAAAACCCGGACGGCGGCCCGCCCGGCGCATGAGCATGGCCGCCGGCAGCGAGGCGAGCGCGGTGCCGATCACCATCGCCGCGACGGGAAGCGTCGCCAGCCCCTTGTCGGGGGCGAGTATGGCGCCGAGGATCGCGGCGAGCGCCATCGACAGGACAATGGCGGATAGCATCAGGGCCTGGCTCAGCGCCAGGATCAGGATGTTGCCGCGCGGTGAGGCGGTTGGCATCAGGCTACGGCCCGGGAGAATCGAACACGCGGGAGCCTACGCACCTTTCAGCGTGGATTCCAGTGGGGTATCCATCGCCCTGGCATGGCAGGCAGGCGCCATCGGGCGATTGCCGGGAGACGACACGACCATGCAAAGCCATCGTTATCCGCCGATGACGCTTGTCAGCAAAATGTAGCTGGCGACGAACAGCAGGAACACCGCGAAGCCGCGCTTCAGGGCGTCCTGCGAAAAGCGGTGGGCGATCCGCGTGCCGGCGAAGCTGGCCGCCACGGTGACGGCGGTGAACCAACCCATCAGCGCCCAGTCGATGGGCACCGCGCCCATGTAGCCTGCGAAGCCCGCATAGGACTTGGCGGCGACGATGGCCAGGGACGTGCCGACCGCGATCTTCATGGGGATGCGCGAGAGCAGCACCAGGGCCGGGACGATGAGGAAGCCGCCGCCGACGCCGACGAAGCCGGTGAGCACGCCGACGCCGACGCCGTGCAGGGCCATGTGGGCCATGCAGGGGGAGAGCAGGCCGGTGCAGGGCAGTGCCGCCGCGCCACCCGATGCGGATAGGGATCCATTTCCGCCTGCGGGAACGGCGAGCCGGGCCGGCTTGAGCATGCGCCAGGCCGCCGTGTACATCACCAGGGCGAACACCACGAGCTGGATGACTACGGGGGTCACCACGCCGAGGCGCGCGCCGGCGTAGGTGCCGACCACGCCGAACAGGCCGAACACCGCCGCCACCGACACATCCACGTTGCCGCGTTTCCAGTTGTCCAGCGCGGCGATCGTTGCCGTCACCGCGACGATGCCCAGGCTCATGGCGATGGCCGACTTGGGCGCCACGTCGAGCAGATAGAGCAGCGCCGGGGTGGCGATGATCGAGCCGCCGCTGCCGAACAGGCCCAGCACGATGCCGGTTGCCGTGCCGGCGAGGATCACAAGGATGTCCATATCAACTCCCGGTCAAATCAAACGAACAGGTGCGCCACGCTTCAATTCCCGGCGGGTTTGCTGGCGCGCGCGTGGGCCTCGAAGCCGCCCTTGGCTTTCCAGCCTTCGATGCCGTCCTGCAGCACCTTCACGTTCTCGTAACCGAGCAGGCGCAGGGCGAACACCGCCTGCGCGGACAGCGAGCCGGAATTGCAGTACATCACCACCATGCGGTCTTTCGGCAGTTCGCCGCGCCGTGCCACCGCCTGTCGCCAGTCGATGTTGACCGCACCGGGGATATGTTCTTTGGCGAACTGGTCGGCGTCGCGCGCATCGACGATGAAGACCTTGTTCCAGTCATCCTTCGGGATCTGCTCCGGCCAGATCAGGCTGCTGCTGTATTCGGCGAAGTCCATGTATCCGGAAAGCGCATCGACGACGGCGGGGCTGTCTTCCGCATGGGCCGGTGCGGCCAGCAGGGCGAAGCCGGCAAACAGTGAAATCAGGGTTTTGTTCATGGAGGTTCCTTGGCGAGAAAGGTTATGAAAAGTTCAGGATTCGGCCAGCGGCAGACCCGCCGCCTGCCATTCCGGCGTGCCGTCGGCGATCTTCTGCGCGCGGTAGCCGTGCTCTTTCAGCAGCGCCACGGCCTCGGCGGACATCATGCAGAAGGGGCCGCGGCAATAGGCGACGATTTCCTTGTCGGCGGGCAGCTCCTTGATTCGCTGAAGAATCTCGTCGAGCGGCATCGAGCGCGCAAACGGCAGGTGGCCGCTGGCGTATTCGTCGGACGGGCGCACGTCGATCACCACCACGTCGCCGCGCCGCGCCTTCTCCATCAGCGAGCGCCGCGTTTCGGCATTGAGGTTTTCCGGCGCGGCGAAAATCTGGTCCATCGCCACCTTGAGTTCGACCAGGTGCTCTTCGGCCACCGTGCGCAGGTTGACCCATAGCGCACTCACGTCGTTGCCGGACAGGCGATAGGCGATGAAGCGCCCGTCGCGCTGTGCCTCGACCAGCCGCGCCGCCTTCAGCACCTTGAGGTGCGCGCTCGCCAGCTTGATGTCGATTCTGGCTTCGGCGGCCAGGGCCTCAACGGTCTTTTCGCCCTGCGCCAGAATTTCCAGCAATTCCAGCCGCTTGGGGCTGGAAACGGCCTTGCCGATGCGGGCGACCTGTTCGTAGAGCAGGTCCTTGGTGTGTCGTTTGATCATGCTTCGCATATTCTAACGATTATTAGAATATGTCAACCGATACAAAACAACCATGCTTGAGCCGGCATCCAGCGCTTGCAGGTCTGGTTGATGTTGCCTGCTTGCAAGCCGCGGTAGATGCAGCTCGTAGGGTGCGCTGTGCGCACCATGGAGCATGGGCCGGTGCGCATGGCGCACCCTGCTGAACACCTTGCGCGCCCAATGAACCAGCCAAAGCTGCGTCGGGAACAGGTCCGGTTAGCCGCGTTGGATGCAGCTCGTAGGGTGCGCCGTGCGCACCATGGAGCATGGGTCGGTGCGCATGGCGCACCCTACTGAACACCTTGCGTGCCCAATGAACCAATCAAAGCTGCGTCTGGAACGAGTCCGGTTAGCCGCGGTGGATGCAGCCAGAATCGTGCGTTTCCATCACTTTTATTTGAGACAGACCGGGCAGCGCGGGCTTGAGCTGCTGCCACAGCCATACCGCCAGGTTCTCGCTGGTGGGGTTGTCCAGCCCGGCGATGTCGTTCAGGTTGCGATGATCGAGCGCCGCGTGAACCGGCCGCCAAGCCGCCTCGATGTCGGCGAAATCGAGCACCCAGCCAAGCACCGGATCGACTTCGCCGCTGACGGTGAGTTCAACCCGGAACGAATGGCCGTGCAGGCGCGAGCAGGGATGGGATTCGGGCAGCGCAGGCAGGCGGCGCGCGCATTGCAGGTGAAAGATGCGGAAGACGTCCATGCGGCATTCTCGCGCAAGTCGCAGGTGCTGACCATGGCGGCAGGCAGCGGAATTTATGCGATCAGTCGTCCGCAGTCCCGGCAATATCCTGACAGCTTATGAAAACCAGCGCAGGAAGGCCGCTGCCGTCAGGGCGATGGCGCCCAGCGCGGCCAGGCCCAGGAAGGTGCGCTTCACGCGCACGCGATCCCATTCCCGGCCGCGGATGAGATAGAAGGCCGCCAGCAGGAATCCCGCTGCCGCTGCCGCCACTTTGACGGTGAGGGCCGCCATGGCAATGCTGCTCAGGTCCGGCGTCTCGCCGTAGTAGTAGAGGCTGGTGAGGCCGAACAGCCCACCGCTGGCGATTTGCGCGCCCCAGGCAACGAGGATCAGCCAGGCGAAGCTGCGCCCGTTTTCCAGCCTGGATACGGGCCACAGCGCGAACACCGCACCGCCGAGCACGGCAGTCGCGCCGAAGTTATGCACCACCTGGGTCAGGGCGTAGGCGAGGTTTTCCCCCCCCACGGTCTATTTCACCGTGACCTTGACGCACTGCTCGATGCCAACGGGCACGTGGGCCTTGTTCACCACCTTGACGCAGAGGTTGCGCGTGCCGGATGACAGGCTTTCCAGCAAATAGCTGCCCTTGAGCTTGCGTAAAATCCCGATTTCCCGGTTGTCGACGTAGACGTGGACGTGATCCCCGCGCGGGCCGGGATCCACTTCATAGACCAGATGGTTCTCGTCCATCGCGTCGAGAATGGCGCCGTCTGCCGGGGACGTGATCAGCACCTTGCCCTGGGCCAGGCCGGCCGCTGGAAAGGCCAGAAAGAGCCCGAGCGCGAGCGTGGCGAGGAAATGTTTTCTGTGCATGGTGACCTCCTTACATTCATGAGCAAGCTCAAAGTGCGAGATGCCTGGAGCAGGGTGCACTCCGTGCACCTTCGGGCGTCAATCGGTGCACGGAGTGCACCCTACACGCTACAAATCGCCAAATGGACTGCGCATGATGGCCTCCTTCCCGATGGCGAATTCATGAATAACCTTCGTTTATCCGAGATTGTTCATTAGAAAGTGCGAGATGCTTGGAGTAGGGTGCACTCCGTGCACCTTCGGGCGTCAATCGGTGCACAGAGTGCGCGCGCTATCCAAGAACAAGCGTGGTTCTTTTTATAGATAGTCGATCCGCACAAAGCAACCAGTTGCCCTTCAACCCAGCGCGCGGATCGACTGCATCGGCGGCACCCGGGTGATATGCCGCGTGGTGAGCCAGCCGCTCATGCCGACCAGCAGCGCGCCGGCCAGCGGCAGCGCAAGCCACAGCCAGGGGTGCGGGCGCAGCGGCAGGTCGAACAGGCGATCGGCGATCAGCGCCATGGCGATTTCGGCGCAGGCGCTGGCGAGCAGGCCGGCCAGCAATCCAAGGGCGATAAATTCACTCCACAACCCCTTGGCCAGATAGGCGCGCTGGGCGCCGAGGGTACGCAGCAGCACCGCTTCCTGCTGCCGCGCGTCGAGGCTGGCCAAGAGCGTGGCGACGACCACGGCCATGCCGGCGGCGAGCAAAAAGCCCAGCAGCAGCTGGATGGCGCCGATGATCTGCGCGAACACGGCTTCGATGTTGGCGATGAGCTTGTCGAGCGCGAGCACGGTGATGCCGGGGAAGGCCTTGACGAAGCCGGGCAGCACGCCGGTGGCGTCGGGTGGCACGTAGACGCTGGCGATGGAGCTGGCGGGCAGGGCGTCGAGCTGGCCGGGAGCGAAGATGACGAAGAAATTGGGTTGCATCGAATCCCATTTCACGCTGCGGATGCTGGTGATGCGCGCGGCGAGCGTCTGGTCGCCGATCTGGAAGCCGAGCTGGTCGCCGACCGCAAGATTGAGCCGCTCGGCCATCCCGGACTCGACCGAGATTGCTGCGGAAGGGTCGCTGCCGGCGCTGCGCTCGCCGTGCCACCGCCCGGCCAGAATGACGTTGTTGGCCGGCAGGGTGGCGGTCCAGGTGAGGTTGAGTTCGCGCCGCAGGGTGTTGCTGTCGCGCGCGTCCTCGGGCAGCGTCTCGGCGATGGGCGTGCCGTTCTTGCTGACCAGGCGTCCGCGCACCATGGGGTAGAGCGCGGAGGCCTTGAGGTGATGCTGCGACAGGTAGGCGGCAACCGCTTCCTGCTGGTGCGGCGCGATGTTCACCAGGAAGTGGTTAGGGGCTTGCGGCGGCAGTTGCTGTTGCCAGCCGGCGATGAGATCGCTGCGCACCAGCGCCAGCAGGGCCACCAGGAACAGTGCGAGGGTGAAGGCGCCGAGCTGAAGGGTGCTGTCGAAGCGGTGGCGCAGCAGCTGCGCGAGGCCGAAGCGCAGCGGGCCGTGCGACATACGTTGCACGCCGCGGCCGGCCACCAGCGCCAGCCGCGCCAGCAGGATCAGCACGCCGACCAGCGCGGTCAGCGCGCCGACAAAGACGCCGACCAGTTTGACGTCGCCCGCATACCAGGCAATCAGCCCCAGCAGCGCCGACCCGCTGACCGCGGCGCCGAGCCACGCCGCCACCGGCAGCGGCGGCAGGTCGCGCCGCAGCACGCGCAGCGGCGGCACCCGGATCAGGCGCATCAGTGCCGGCAGGGCGGCGCCCGCCAGCGCCAACAGGCCGCTGGCGACGGCGACACCGACCGGCGCCAGGCCAAGCGACGGCAGGCGGGTGACGGCGTCGGGCAGAATCAGCCCCGCCAGCGCCTGCTGCATCAGCGCGCCGACCGCCACGCCGCCGAGGCTGCCCAGCAGCCCCAGCGTCAGCAGCTGGACGGCGTAGAGCGTGCGCAGCTGCGCGGTGGTGGCGCCGAAGCAGCGCAAGAGCGCAGCCTGGTCGTAATGGCGCAGCGCGTGGTGGTGGGCGGCGATGGCGATTGCGGCCACCGACAGCAAGAGGCTGATCAGCGCGGTGAGCTGGATGTAGCGGTCGGCGTTGGCGAAGGCGCCGCGCAGGGTTTCGACGCCTTCGCGCGAGCCGATGAGGCGCTGGGTGCTGTCGAGCGTTGGCTTCAACGCCGTGCCGAATGCGGCGAGTTGATCGGGCTCGCCCGCAAACTGATACAGGTAGGTGAGGCGGCTGCCGGGCTGCAGTACGCGGGTGCGTTCGACCTCGTCGGCGCGCAGGAACACGCGCGGGGCAAGGCCGAACACGCCGCCGAGCTGACCCGGTTCTTCGGCCACGAGGCCGGCGATGCGGAAGCTGGCTTCGCCGATCTGCACGCTGTCGCCGACGTCGGCGGACAGCAGCGGCAGCAGCGATGGCTCGACGTAAATCGCGCCAGGCGGCGGCTGCGCCGGACGCGCGACGCCCGGTTCAAACGGGCGTTCGGCGATGCGCACCACGCCGCGCACCGGATAGGCGGCGTCGACCGCACGCAGCGTGGCGAGCTGAAAGGCGTCGCCACGGCTCACCATGCTGGCGAATTCGAGCGCCTGGCTGGTTGCCAGCGCGGGCGCGCTGTTTTCTATAGGAAGGGCAGGCCAGTCCGCGATCGGGCGCGGGCTGGTGACGAGCAGGTCGGCGCCGAGAAAGCCGGCGCCCTGTTCGCTCATCGCGCGCTTGAGGCGGTCGCCCAGAAAGCCGGTGGTGGACACGCTGCCGACGCCGATGACCAGCGCCAGCAGCAGCACCCGCCATTCGCCGCTGGCGCGTTCGCGCAGCAGCAGCCACAGGCCGAGCCTCGCCACCCGTAAAGGGTACGCCGGCGGGTACCCCGCTGCTGCGCAGCGACCCTTCCGTAGGAAAATCATGCGAGGGCCGCCGCGCGCACGTGGCCGGCGACCAGGTGCAGCCGGCGCTGGCAGCGCGCCGCCAGCGCCTCGTCGTGGGTGACCAGGATCAGGGTGGTGCGGGCGGAGGCGTTGAGCTCGAACAGCAGTTCGATGATGCGCGCGCCGGTGTCAGCGTCGAGGTTGCCGGTGGGCTCGTCGGCGAACACGATTTCGGGGTCGGTGGCGAAGGCGCGCGCGAGGGCGACACGCTGCTGCTCGCCGCCTGACAGCTGGCGCGGCGTGTGCGCGGCGCGCGTGGCCAGCCCGACGCGATCAAGCCAGTGGGCCGCGCGTTGGTACGCATCGGCGCGACCGCCGAGTTCCAGCGGCAGCAGGATGTTCTCCAGCGCGGTGAGCGCGGGCAGCAGCTGGAACGACTGGAACACGAAGCCGATACGGCCTGCGCGCAGACGGGCGCGGGCGTCCTCGTCGAGATCGCCCAGGCGCTGGCCGAGCAGGAATATTTCGCCCGAGGAGGGCTGGTCGAGGCCCGCCAGCAGGCCCAGCAGGGTGGATTTTCCCGAGCCGGAGGCGCCGGTGATCGCGAGCGTCTCGCCCGCTTTGACCGCAAGCTCGACTTCGCTCAGGATGGCGAGCGTTCCGTCGGCGGTGCTCACGCGCTGCGACAGGGCGCGGGCGATGACGGCATGTGGTTGCAGTGCGTCGCTGGTGGGTCCGGCGGGGAACTGGGCGCTGTCTGGGGGCGTCATTGAGGTGGGTTCGGATTAAGGTGAGTGAATGAATTATCGCGTATGGGTGCTGGTGTTGCTGTGGTGGCTGCCGGGTTGGGCGCTGGCCAACCCGTGCACTGTGTTGATTGTCGGCGACAGCCTGAGTTCCGGTTACGGCCTGGCCGCGGGAAAAAGCTGGGTGGATCTGCTCGATGCGCGCCTGAAAAAGGCCGCACTGCCGCCAAAAAATCAGCCGTGGCGCGTGATCAATGCCAGCGTGAGCGGCGACACCACGCAGAACGGCCTGCAGCGCCTGCAGCCTGCGCTCGATCGACAGCGCCCGCAAGGCGTGCTGATCGCACTCGGCGGCAACGACGCCTTGCGCGGCACGCCGCCGGCGGCGATCAAGCAGAATCTGGTTGCGATGATCCGCCAGGCCAGGGCGTCGGGCGCCTGGGTGGTTCTGCTGGATGCGCCGGTGCTGCCCAATTACGGCAAGCCGTATGCCGATGCGGTGGCGAAGCTGTATGTCGACGTGGCGCGCGAGGAGAAAATCGTGCGCGTGCCGTGTTTTGTCTGCGGCGTGGGCACCGCGCCCGGCATGATGCAGGCCGACGGCATCCACCCCAACGAAAAGGCCCAGCCCCGGATGCTCGACGCCGTGTGGCCATACATCCAGCCCAAACTTCGGTGTCCGGTGAAAAAACCATGAGCGGCGCGAACTGCCCGTGCGGATCGGGACGCGTGCTTGAAGCCTGCTGCGGGAGATTCCATGCCGGCGCCCCCGCCCCGGATGCCGAGACCCTGATGCGCTCGCGCTACAGCGCCTATGTGCTGGAGCTGGAAGATTATCTGCTGGCGACCTGGCACCCGGCGACCCGCCCTGCTGCGCTGGAACTCGACGCCTCGCCGCGTCCGCAATGGCTGGGGCTGGCGGTCAAGTCGCACGTGCTGCTGGATGACAGCCATGCCACGGTCGAATTCGACGCGCGTTACAAGCTCAATGGCCGCGCGCTCAGGCTGCATGAAACCAGCCGCTTCGAACAGGTGGAGGGGCGCTGGCTGTATGTCGGCGGCGAGATCCGGGAATGAACGGGATGCACGCAAAATGAACCAGGCCCGCTTGCGCGGGCCTGGTTCATTCGTGCGAATAGATGGGGTGGACGATGGGGCTCGAACCCACGACAACAGGAATCACAATCCTGGACTCTACCAACTGAGCTACGTCCACCATTGATGTTGCTGGCAATCGCCGACAACGAAAAAACTTTTGGCCTGCCCGACAGGAATCGAACCTGTAACCCCCAGCTTAGAAGGCTGGTGCTCTATCCAGTTGAGCTACGGGCAGAGACACACTTCTCGGGCGACATTCTTGCTACTTGGGGCGACTGTGGGGTGGTCGGGGTGAGGGGATTCGAACTCCTGACATCCTGCTCCCAAAGCAGGCGCGCTACCGGGCTGCGCTACACCCCGAAATCCTGTTTTTATAGTACGGCCGTATTTCGGAGAAGCGAGACTATACATGGCCGAATTGGCCGGGTCAATTTTTGCTTGAGTCGGATGAGGGGTTCCGGGAAAATCGCTCTTTTGCTTCAGGGTTGCCTTGATGAGCGCACGAATTCTAGACGGCAAGGCCATGGCCGACACCATCCTCGCAGTGATCCACGACAAGGTGGCCGAGCGCGAGGTGCAGGGCAAGCGCCGCCCCGGTCTTGCGGTGATTCTGGTGGGCGACGAAGCTGCCTCGGCCGTATACGTGCGCAACAAGAAGCGCGCCTGCGAACGTGCCGCCGTCACCAGCGTCTCGCACGACCTGCCCAGCGCCACCACGCAGGGCGAACTGCTGGCGCTGATCGACACGCTGAATGCCGATCCTGCCATCGACGGCATCCTGGTGCAGCTGCCGCTGCCGGCGCACATCGACGCGGAGACGGTGATCGAGCGCATCCGCCCCGACAAGGACGTCGACGGCTTCCACCCCTACAACATCGGCCGCCTGGCGGTGAAGATGCCGACGCTGCGGCCGTCCACCCCGCGCGGCATCATGACGCTCCTGCGGGCGACCAACGAGGAGCTGCGCGGCAAGAATGCGGTGATGGTCGGCGCGTCCAACATCGTCGGCCGGCCGATGAGCCTGGAACTGCTGCTCGCCGGGTGCACTATCACCGTGTGCCACAGTGCCACGCGCGATCTGGAAAGCTTCGTGCGCTCGGCCGAAATCCTGGTGGTGGGGGTGGGCAAGCCACGCATGATCCCGGGTGACTGGATCCGCGAGGGCGCGATCGTGATCGACGTCGGCATCAACCGCCTGCCCGACGGCAAGCTGGTCGGCGATGTCGATTTTAATTCGGCGGTGGAACGCGCCAGCTGGATTACCCCGGTGCCGGGCGGCGTCGGGCCGATGACCGTGGCGACCCTGCTGGAAAATACGCTCGAAGCCGCGCTGATGCACAATCCCTAGGGGCTAGGGGCTAGGGGCTAGGGGCTAGGGGCTAGGGGCTAGGGGCTAGGGGCTAGGCGCTAGGCGCTAGGCGCTAGTGTCAGAGTCACTCATGATATGTCGCATATTTTGCGCTAGGCTCTTGCCATCTTTTTCAAGACGGCGGGGGTTTCCCAATGAAACTTTACAAGGTGACACTGCTGGCGAGTGAAAGGGAGGATTGGAGGCCATTACGCATAAAGGCTCACATCCGTCCCAGAAGATGATCAATGCGCTGTTCTGTTGAATTGCGACGAGGGGGAGTTCAACGATCATCGTACCCGTGGGGAAGACGTAGCGAATATCTTGCGGATCAGCATGCGCAAGATTGACCGGGTCAAGAAGCGCTTTGTCGAGGAGGGGCTAGACGCGGCGTCAGGCGGCAGCAGAGCCAGCGAAGCTACGAGCGCAAGGCCGATGGCGAACTCGAAGCCCACCTGGTCGCCCTGAGTTGCGGCGAGCCACCGAAGGGCTTTGCCCGATGGCCGCTACGCTTGCTGGCTGATCGGGCGGGAGAGCTTGAGTACGTCGACGGTATTTCCTACGAAACGGTCCGCCGCGTACTAAAAAAAACGAAATCAAACCGTGGCGGAAGATTGGCTGGGTAATCCCTCCTGAAGCCAATGCGGAATTTGTCGCTGCGATGGAACGGGTTCTCGACGTGTACCGCCGACCTTATAACGCGGACATCCCGGTAGTCTGCATGGACGAGACACCGCGACAACTCATCCGCGAGACGCGCACACCGATCCCGGCTTTCCCCGGCCAACTGGAACGGCACGACTACGAATACGAGCGGTGCGGCGTCTGTAACGTATTCATGGCGAGCGAACCGCTGGCGGGAACGCGGATGACCAAGGTGACGGAGCGCAAGACCAAAGTGGATTGGGCCCGGTTTCTCCAGGACATTGCCGAACGTTATCAGGGTGCACAGAAGATCACGCTGGTGATGGACAATCTGAACACCCATAGCCCGGGCGCGCTATACCAGACGTTTCCCCCTGACCAGGCGAAGGCACTCTGGGATCGCTTTGAGTTCATCTACACGCCGAAGCACGGCAGTTGGCTCAACGTCGCCGAGATCGAACTCAACGTGTAGATCAGCCAGTGCCTTGATCGGCGCATCGGCAACATGGAGGAACTACGCGAGGAGGTTGCCGCCTGGCAAGCGCGCCGCGACCAGATTCACGCCAAGGTGAACCGGCAATTCACGACAGAGGATGCACGGGTAAAACTCAATCGACTATATCCGACATTTGAAATGTGACATGACCTAGTTTCCCGCCACCGTCATCCTGTCGATCAGGATGGAGCCGACCTGCTTCGAGCCGCGCCGTTCGATGTCGCGGCCGATGGCGACGATGCCCTTGAACATGTCGGCCAGGTTGCCGGCGATGGTGACTTCCTCGACCGGGTACTGGATTTCGCCGTTTTCCACCCAGAAGCCGGCGGCGCCGCGCGAGTAGTCGCCGGTGACCATGTTGGCGCCGTGGCCGAGCAGCTCGGTGACCAGGAGACCCGTGCCCATCTGCTTCAGCAGGCCGTCGAGGTCGTGCTCGCCGGGGGTGACGATGAGGTTGTGGCTGCCGCCGGCGTTGCCGGTCGTGGTCATGCCGAGCTTCTTCGCCGAGTAGGTCGACAGGAAATAGCCCTGCAGCACCCCATCCTTGACGACGTCGCGGTCGAGACAGGCAACGCCTTCGCTGTCGAAGGGCGCGCTGCCGAGGCCGCCCGGGATGAGGGGCTGCTCGCGGATGGTCACCAGCGGCGCGAACACCTGCTGGCCGAGGCTGTCGAGCAGGAAGGACGATTTGCGGTAGAGGCTGCCGCCGGAGACGGCCGCGACGAAGTTGCCGATGAGTCCCGTGGCGATCGGCGCCTCGAAAACCACCGGGCAGGTACGGGTGTCGAGCTTCTTGCCATTGAGCCGGCGCACCGTGCGGGTGCCGGCGATGCGGCCGACGGTTTCGGCGGAGTCCAGGTCGTTGGCATTGCGCGCGCTGGTGTACCAGTAGTCGCGCTGCATTGCGCCCTTGTCCTCGCCGATGACGGCGACCGACATGCCGTGGCGCGAGCCGGCGTAGCCGTTGCAGAAGCCGAGGCTGTTGGCGTAGATGAACTGCGAGGTGTGCAGGCTGACGCCGGCGCCTTCGGAGTTGGTCAGCCGCTTGTCGACCGCCAGCGCCGCCGCTTCGCAGGCGCGGGCGCGCTCGGCGGCTTCCTCGACGGAAAGCGGCCACGGGTGGTAGAGGTCGAGGTCGGGCACGTCCTTCGCCAGCCGGTCGGCTTCCGGCAGTCCGGCAGCATCGTCTTCGGCGGTATAGCGGGCGATGGTCAGCGCTTTTTCCACCGCGCTTTTCAGTGCCGCTTCCGACAGGTCCGAGGTCGAGGCATGGCCGCGGCGCTGGCCGATGTAGACGGTGACGCCGGCGCCCTTGTCCTTGTTGTACTCGATGGTCTCGATTTCGCCCTGGCGCACGCTGACGTTCTGGCCGACGCCTTCGGAGATTTCGGTGTCGGCGGCGGTGGCCCCCTGTCGGGCGGCGTGCTCGATGACGATTCGGGAGAGGGCAATGAGCTGGTCGCGGGTGTAGCTGAATTGGGAGCGGGACATGTCGGCTTACAAAAGTAAAGTGGGGTGCAATATGGTTCGGGGCAGCGCGTTTTGGTGGTCAGAAACTACAATGGCGATCATAACAGCAACCGAAAGCCCCGCCGTGCGCCTGATCGACCCCGATGCAGAACTGGAATTCGACCCCGATGACGTCTATGACGGCCCCAGCCGGAGCCAGAAGAAGCGCGACGTCGAGGCCCTGCAGGACTTGGGCACGCTGCTGGTCAAGCTGCCCGACGCGCAATTCAAGCGCATCGAGCTGCCGGACGAGCTGCGCGCGGCGGTCGCCGCCTGCCGCAAGATCACCCAGAACAGCGCGCTACGGCGGCAGAAGCAATACATCGGCAAGCTGATGCGCGGCGTCGATCCAGAGCCGATCCAGGCGCAGCTCGATGCCTTCAACGGCGTGTCGGCGGCGGAAACCGCCAAGCTGCACCAGGCCGAGAAGTGGCGCGACAAGCTCATCGCCGACAACGAGGCATTGACGCTTTTCCTCAATAAATATCCCGATACCGACGCCACGCATCTGCGGCAGATCATCCGCAATGCGCGCGACGAGGCGGCGCGCAACAAGCCGCCCAAGGCTTTCCGCGAGATCTTCCGGGTGATCCGCGAGGCGATGCAGAAAACGGATTGATCCGCGAAGGTCGCAAATGACTTTCCGCCGATTTCGAATCCTGCTGCTGCTGGGCGTGCTGGCCGCCGCGGCCGGCATGACCTGGCTGGAGCAGTCCATGGTGCGCGCCTGGCGGGTGCCGCTGGCGGTGGCGGTGATCCCGGTCAACGGCGATGGCTCGGCATCGGCGGCAGAGACGATCCGCGCGCTGCAGGCGGGCGATTTCGACGACATCAATGCCTTTCTCGAACGCGAGACGGCGCGCTACGGGGTGAAGCAGTCGCCGGCCATGCAGGTCACCCTGCTGCCCGAGTCGAAGCAGAAACCGCCGGCGCCACCGCGCGACGGCAGCGTGCTGAAAACCGTGCTCTGGAGCTTGCAGCTGCGCTGGTGGGTGTACCGGCAGTCGGATGCGTGGTTGCCGCAGCTGGGAACGATCAAGCTGTTCGTGCTGTATCACGCGCCGCAGGACGGCCTGGCGCTGGAGCATTCGCTGGGCCTGCAGAAAGGCCTGATCGGCGTGGTGCACGCCTTTGCCGATCCCCGGCAGACGCGGCAGAACAATATCGTCATCGCGCACGAGCTGTTGCACACGCTGGGGGCGACCGACAAATACGTCGCCGGGGGCATGCCGGTCTATCCGCAGGGCTATGCCGAGCCCGAACTGCCACAGCATCTGCCGCGCCACGAGGCCGAGATCATGGCCGGGCGGCTGGTGAACGCCGCCGGCCGGCTGGTGATGCCGCCCAGCCTGGAGCAGTGCGTGATGGGTGCGATGACCGCCCACGAGATCAATGTCGACGAGGGCTTCAGGCGGCGCTTTGCCTCAGCCGACTGAGTCCAGGCGCCGACGTTCGAGACGCCCCAGGCCGAAGTGGATGAAGGCCAGCGCGGCGAACACCGGCCCCAGCAGGTTGAGCAGGGGGACGAACTGCAGCAGCCCGGTCAGCAGGCCCAGTCCCCACCAGCCAGTCCGCTCGCTCCTGAACAGCGCCGCCATTTCTTCGGCGCTGGCGTGCTCGGCGATGGCGTCGTAGCGGAACAGGCGCTGGTTCAGGTACGCGGCGGCCACGAAGGGCACGATCACGCCGACGCCGATCAGCCACAGCGGCAGCGTCACCAGCCACAGGGCCGCGAACAAGGCGATTGCGACGACGGCGTTCCACAGGCTGCCGACCAGGCCGCCGCCGTTTTCGCGGCTGAGTTCGGGATAATCTCGTCCGGCCACCACGCGGATCAGCGCGGGCATGCCGAACAGCGCGGTGATGACGAGCGCGGTCAGCATCACCAGTGGCACGAACAGCATGAGGTGCAAGAGCGCCTGAATGCCATGGGCGATCCAGGCCGGTTCGAGCTCGGCCAGCCAGGTCTGGATGCCGATGGCGTCGAGCCCCTGCGCGATCCAGCCGGAGAAGGTGCCCCAGAACGTCACCCCCAGCACCAGCCACAGCAGCACGGCGACCAACATCGGCCACACCACCACCCACAGCACGCGCAGGTTGAAGAGGTCGCGCAGGGCGCGCGCCAGCGCGTCGAACACCGTCATGCGGGCGGCCGCAGCGCGGATTTCGGGCGGAACACGGCGATGGTGTCGGCGCGCGCTTCGAGGTACGGCCCGCCGATGAGGTCGATGCAGTAGGGCACGGCGGCGAAGATGCCGTCGAGCGTTTCCTTGATCGCCTTGGGCTGCCCCGGCAGGTTGAGGATCAGGCTGGCGCCGCGCGTCACCCCGACCTGGCGCGACAGGATCGCGGTCGGCACGTACTTCAGCGACACCGCGCGCATCTGCTCGCCGAAGCCGGGCAGCACCTTGTGCGCCACCGCCAGCGTCGCCTCCGGGGTGACGTCGCGCGGCGCCGGGCCGGTGCCGCCGGTGGTGAGGATGAGCGAACAGCGCTCATTGTCGGCCAGCTCGATCAGCGTGGCTTCGATCCCTGCCTGCTCGTCGGGAATCAGCCGGGTGACGAATTCCGCCGGGTTGGCCAGCACCTCGCCGAACCAGGCTTGCAGGGCGGGCAGACCCTTGTCTTCGTAGATGCCGCTGCTGGCGCGGTCGCTGATGGAAACGAGGCCGATGCGGATGGAGTCGTGGGTCATGTGGTCATAAAAGAGGGTTGCGCGAGGGCCTGAATTTATCAGAATGCAGACTCAGTGGATGAGGAGAGCGGAATGAAACGGATCGGGATGTTGCTGGCGGCAAGCTTTTTGTGGGCTACGACGGTGCTGGCCGACCCGCCGCCGGGCTATCCGTTTGTCGGCTACGATGCCGGCCTGGCGGCGGCGCGCGCGAGCGGCAAGCCGATCTTTCTCTACTTCGGGCGCTACGGCTGCGCATGGTGCGACCACACCAACAAGCAGACCTTTTCCGACGCGTCGCTGAAAAAGCTGTACACGAAAAATTACGTGCTGGTCTATGTCGACGCCGAATCGGGCAAGCGGCTGACGCTGCCCTCCGGCGAGCGCATCACCGAGGCCGAGCTGGGGGTGCGGCTGCAGGCCTTCGCCACGCCGCTGTTCGTCTACCTGACGCCGCAGGGCGACAAGATCGTGCAGATTCCCGGCTTCAAGACGGTGCAGGATTTCCGCGAGTACGACCGCTACGTGCGCGGCGGGCATTACAAGCAGAAGAGCCTGCTCGAATTCCTGGGCGACAAGTCATGAGGGCGGCGGCGCTGCTGCTGGCGCTGCTGGCGTGGCCGGCGCAGGCCGCGTGGGAATGGAGCGCGCCGCTGACCGTCAATTCGGTTCAGGGTGCGGCGATTTTCCCGCACCTGGAATCGGCCAACCGCCGCGGCGTCGCGGTGTCGGGCGACACCGTGGCTGTGGTGTGGGAAGACAACCGCGACGGCAGCCCGCAGTGCTATCTGGCGACCAGGCCCGCGGCCGCGGCGGCCTTCCAGCCGGAGATCCGGCTGAGCCAGGGCGACTGCTACGAACCGGTGGTGGCAGCTCTTGGCGAGGGGCGCTTTGTGGCGGCGTGGGAAGAAGCCGGCAGGGCGCATGCGCGGGTGCTGCCCGGCGGCGCGGTACTGAAACTGTCCGATGCCGAGGCGGCACAGGTCACGCTGGCCGTGGCGGGAGAGCGGATGTATGCCGCGTGGGCCGAGCAGGCGGGGCGCTTCCGGCGCATCGTCGTCGCCCGGCTGGCATTGGAAGGGGATGCGCTCAGCATGAAGACAAGGCGGCCGGTCGAAGCGAAAAAGCCGGCCGACGAACAGGGCTGGCCGGCGCTGGCCGTGGCGGGCGACGGCAGCGTGACCGTCGCATGGGAAGACCGTCGCAGTCGTCACACCGTGCCGATGGCAAGTCGCAGTCGCGATGGCGGAAAGACCTTCGTGCCACCCTTCCGCCTCACCGACAAGGCCAGCGGCAGCGTGGACGGGCTCGGCGCGGGCAGCGGCGCGATGCGGCCCACACTCACCGCCTGGGGCGGGCAGGGCGTGGTGGCGGTGTGGCTCGACAAGCGCAACTTCCTTTCCGGCTATGACGTGTATGCGGCGCTGGGTGGCGGGACGCGACGTTTCGGCAAGAATATCCGGGTGCAGGACAGCTTCGGCGACAACATGGTGCAGTGGCATGCGACGGTCGTCGGCGACGCCGGCGGCCGGCTGCTGGCGCTGTGGGACGACGCCCGCGACGGCACGCCGGATGTGTGGCTGTCCGAGTGGGACGGCAAGGCCTTCGGCGACGACGTGGCGGTGCCCGCTGCGTCGGGGCCGGGCGCGCAATCCGACCCGGTGGCGACGCTGGATGCCGTCGGATCGCTGCATGTGGTGTGGCTGGACCGCGACGAAGCGGCGGGCACGCGCATTCGCTATGTGCGTGCGGTGTGGCGTTGAGGGTGAAAATCTTTTATCCCGGATAGTTCATTCGACGATTTATGGCGCGTAGGGTGCACTCCGTGCACCTTCGGACGTCAATCGGTGCACGGAGTGCACCCTACGCAAAGCATCTCGCGCGAATGAACAATCCGGGTTTATGCCGCTGAACCATTTACGACGCTCTTCGCGTTCCTTCGCGGATAAAGGGTTTCCCTAAATCCAGCCGCGCCGCTTCAGCCGCCGGTACAGCAAGGAGACCGCCGCGCCGGTCGCCAGCAGCAGCACCGGGTAGGCCCAAGGCCACGTCAGTTCCGGCATCACCGCGAAGTTCATGCCGTACAGGCTGAACACCACGGTGGGCAAGGCCAGCAGCGCACCCCAGCCGGCCAGCTTCTGCACCGATTCGTTCTGCTTCAGCGACAGCGAGGCGAGATGGAACTGCATCGCGTCCGAGGTCGAGATGCGCAGGCGGTCGATCGTGGCCGACACCCGCGCTGCGTGGTCGTGGATGTCGCGGTAATAGGCCTTGAGTTCCCGCGTGGACAACTCCGGGTGCAGGCGAATCAGGTTCTGGGTGATGTCCTGCATCGGTTCGGCGGCGTCGCGCAGCGCGGTCAGGTCGCGTTTCATGGCATAGAGCCGCTCCAGCATGTCGCGCCCCGGTTTTGTGCTGCCGATCAACTGGCTTTCGAGGGACTGAAACCGCTCCTGCATGTTTTCGATCACCGGCCTGAACCGGTCGACGATGAGGTCGAGCACCAGGTACAGCGCATAGGGCGCAGCCGCCTTGATGCCATTGGGGGGGCGCTGCAGGCGGTCGCTCACCCGCTGGTAGCCGGCGCCGCTGTCGTGGCGGATGGCGACGACGTAATTGCTGCCGACGAACACGTGCGTTTCGCCCATCTCCATGCGCGCGTCGCATAACTGTACCGTTCGCGTCGCAATGAACATGTGCCCTTCATATTCCTCGAGCTTGGAGCGCTGGTGGGTGGAAATCGCATCTTCCAGCGCCAGCGCATGCAGTCCGAGCTCATCGCCCAGGCGGGTGATGGTCTGGCTGTCGGGCGATTTCAGTTCGACCCAGATGAAACGATCCGGCTGGCCGACGTGGTCGCTGATGTCGTCGAGGGGAATAGCCCGGACTTTGGAATCCTGGAAGAGCAGACAGTCGATGACGTTCCCCTGCGGCACCCGGAAAATGGCCCTCAGAACGGCAGCGCGAGGCCGGGCGCCGCTTCGTGAAACACGCGGCGGAAGTCGGCCTGGATCCGCTCCAGCGCGTCGGCGGTGTCGGCCTCGAAGCGCAGCACGATCACCGGCGTGGTGTTCGACGGGCGCGCCAGGCCGAAGCCGTCGGCGTATTCCACGCGCAGGCCGTCGAGGGTGATGATTTCCTGGGCATCCGGGAAGCGCGCGGTTTTCTGCAGCGTGTCCATCAGCGCGTAATGCTCACCCTCGGCCATCTTGATGTTGAGTTCGGGCGTGTTCAGCGTGTCGGGCAGGCCGTGCAGGGTGGCGTCGATGTCGGCCTGTCTGGAGAGGTATTCGAGCAGGCGCGCGCCGGCATACATGCCGTCGTCGAAGCCGAACCAGCGTTCCTTGAAGAACACGTGGCCCGACATGTCGCCGGCCAGCAGCGCGCCGGTTTCCTTCATCTTGGCCTTGATGAAGCTGTGCCCGGTCTTCCACAGCAGCGGGCGGCCGCCGCGCTCGCGGATCCAGCCGAACAGCTTGCGCGTGGATTTCACATCGAAAATGATTTCCGCGCCGGGGTTGCGGGAAAGCACGTCGTCGGCGAACAGCATCAACTGG
Organism: Thiobacillus sp.; assembly: GCA_030692355.1. Classification (GTDB taxonomy): domain Bacteria; phylum Pseudomonadota; class Gammaproteobacteria; order Burkholderiales; family Thiobacillaceae; genus Thiobacillus. The sequence goes on along the minus strand of JAUYCF010000046.1, from coordinate 1,357 downwards.
CGGTCGGGGAAGATGATGCTGCCGTCCTTGGTGACCACGCCGAGGCGGTCGCCGTCGCCGTCGAACGCCAGGCCGATTTCGGCGTCGCTGGTTTTCAGCGCGGCGATCAGGTCCTGCAGGTTCTTCGGCTGCGAAGGATCGGGATGGTGGTTGGGGAAGTTGCCGTCGACGTCGCAGAACAGCTCTTCCACCTGGCAGCCCATGTCGCGGTACAGCTTGGGGGCGAATGCGCCGGGCACGCCGTTGCCGCAGTCGACGATGATCTTCATCGGGCGGGCGAGTTTGACGTCGGAGACGATGCGCGTGAGGTATTCGTCGGCGATGTCGTATTCGCGGTAGCTGCCGGCGCCGTGCGCCAGATCGTTGTTCACCAGCCGCTCGCGCAGTTTCTGGATGGTGTCGCCCGACAGGGTTTCGCCGCCGAGCACCATCTTCAGGCCGTTGTAGTCGGGTGGATTGTGGCTGCCGGTGACCATCACCGCGCTGTCTGTCTTCAATTGATAGGCCGCGAAATACGTCATCGGCGTGGCGACCATCCCCAGGTCCACCACACCGATACCGGCCTTCTGGATGCCTCGCGCCAGGGCGGCGGCCATGTCGGGTCCCGACAAGCGGCCGTCGCGACCGATGCAGATTTCGCGCTGGCCGCGCGCCACCGCTTCGGAACCGATGGCGTGGCCGATGGCCTCGACGATTTCCGGCGTGAAGGTCTTGCCGACGATGCCGCGAATGTCGTAGGCCTTGAAGATTTCCTTGGGGTATTCCACAGTGCGCTCCCTGATTGATGTTGCGTGGATTTTACCTGCGACTGTCGAAATGCCGCATCAGGCGCGCAGACAGCCGGACGAGGGCGCGATAAGGCATGTTTTCCAGAGGGGCAGGGTGCCGGGTTTAGCTAAGGCGATTCCCACCATATCCCGACGTGCAGCATAGAAGCCCCCGGCTGCCTGCACGCAACATTTCCGATTCATAGGTGGGGTCAGGGGGGCAAAGATGCGTGGTCTACGGCGGCGCAGGCCACTTGCGCGGAACGGGCCAACGCGGTGGACGATGCGGGGCACACCGAGGATTATTGATCCGGTACGAATTAAACATGACTACCGTTCGCCCTGAGCCTGTCGAAGGGTTGTGCTTCGACAGGCTCAGCACGAACGAACTCACGGATAAATCTGGCCGGATCAATCGCTGGCAGGCGGCGCTTGCGCGAGCATGGTAATGCGGCAAGACGGTACGGCCTCGTAGGTCGGGTTTTAACCCGACATGTCGGGCTGAAGCCCGACCTACAAGGGATTGCACATAAGTGCCGTCAAGAATGCAGCACTACACTATTGATCCGGCACGAATTAAACATGACTAC
>JAUYCF010000062.1 GCA_030692355.1 Thiobacillus sp. | reverse complement strand
GGCGTTGACATCCGGTCGCATTAAATTTCCAGCGTCAATGCTGAATAGGTTGCGCCACCAGCTTGACACCCAATGCTGCACACACCCGGCTCACGGTATCGAAACGCGGTTGTGCATCGGCGCGCAGTGCGCGGTAAAGCGCCTCGCGGGTGAGGCCGGAAGCCTTGGCAATGTCGGTCATGCCGCGCGCTCGGGCAACGTCGCCCAACGCCGCAGCCAGCAAGGCTGAATCGTTTTCTTCCAGCACGACGGTTAGATACTCGGCTATCGCCTGTTCGTCTTCCAGGTATTCGGTCACATCGAATTCAGGCAGATCAGCGAGCTTGATTTTCTTGGCCATGATTCAATCCTCAATGGTTGCGGCCAGCTTGATGGCCTTTGCAATATCGGCGGACTGCGTGGACTTGTCTCCGCCGCCCAGCATCACGATCAGTGTTGCGCCACGCTGGATGTAATACATGCGCCAGCCCGCGCCGAAATGTTCGCGCATTTCAAACACGCCTTCGCCAACTGGCTTGATATCCCCCAGATTACCCAGTGAGGCTTTACGCAGCCGGGTAACCAAGCGGCGGCGGGTCAGGCCATCCTTGATGCCAACAAGCCAGTCTGCAAATTCTTCAGTGCGCTTGATCGTGTACACGCAACAAGTGTAGTCGAATGGTTACAGCTGTCAAGCGTCAGGCCATTACCGTTAGGCAGACTTGCCAATCAGATATTAGGCAGCACTGGCTGCACCCCAAGCATTCTAAGGAGACTCTGAACAAGTCGTCGCCCCGGCGAAAGCCGGGGTCCAGATGCTTGATTTAACTGGATTCCGGCTTTCGCCGGAATGACGAATGGGGACTTGTTCAGGGTCTCCCTAACGCCAGAGACCAGATGCCCCATTTTAAGGATGACCGCTATCTGCCGGTGAATAGACTTTCAACGAACATGCCTCCACCGTCTATTCACAACGACAACCGGACACAAAAAAAGAGGGCGGAATTCCGCCCTCTCGCTCTTACCATCACCAACCCGATCAAGCCTGTTCTGCTGCCGCTTTCTCGAAACTGAACACGCCGTTTTGCGAATCGATACGGATGGTGTCCTTGGGCCCGAAGCGTCCGGACAGGATTTCCTTCGCCAGCGGGTTTTCCAATTCGCTCTGGATGGCGCGTTTGAGCGGCCGCGCACCGTAGATCGGGTCGAAGCCGGCCTTGGCGATTTCGGCCAGCGCAGCTTCGGTAATGTCGAGCTGCATCTCCATCTGCACCAGGCGTTTTTCCAGACCCTGCAGCTGGATGCGCGCGATGCTGGCGATGTGGCCCTCGGACAGCGCGTGGAACACCACGACTTCGTCGATGCGGTTGATGAATTCGGGGCGGAAGTAGGACTTTACTTCGCCCAGCACGGCGAGTTTGATGACCTGGTAATCGTCGCCGCTCATGCTCTGGATCATCTGCGAGCCGAGGTTGGAGGTCATCACGATCACGGTGTTGCGGAAGTCGACGGTGCGGCCCTGGCCGTCGGTCAGGCGGCCGTCGTCCAGCACCTGCAGCAGCACGTTGAAGACGTCCGGGTGCGCCTTTTCGACCTCATCCATCAGGATGACGGAATAGGGTTTGCGGCGCACTGCTTCGGTCAGATAACCACCCTCTTCATAGCCCACGTAGCCGGGCGGCGCGCCGATGAGGCGGGCGACCGAATGCTTCTCCATGAATTCGCTCATGTCGATGCGGATCATGTGGTCGGCGGAATCGAACAGGTATTCGGCCAGCGTCTTGCACAGCTCGGTCTTGCCGACGCCGGTGGGGCCGAGGAACAGGAAGGAGCCGAGCGGCCGGTTGGGGTCGGACAGGCCCGCCCTTGAACGGCGGATGGCGTCGGAGACGACGCGCACGGCTTCGTCCTGACCCACCACGCGGCTGTGCAGCTTGTCTTCCATGTGCAGGAGCTTGTCGCGCTCGCCCTGCAGCATCTTCGAGACCGGAATACCGGTCGCGCGCGAGACAACCTCGGCGATCTCCTCGGCACCGACTTCGGTGCGCAGTAGCTTGAAAACGGGCTTGGTGTCGGCCGCTTCGGCGTGCTTCAGCTGGGCTTCCAGCTGCGGCAGCTTGCCGTATTGAATCTCGGCGACCTTGTCGAGCTTGCCCTGGCGCTGCAGCTCGACCATTTCGCCGCGCAGCTTGTCGATTTCTTCCTTGATGTGGGCGCTGCCCTGCACCTGGGCCTTTTCAGCTTTCCAGATTTCTTCCAGGTCGTTGTATTCGCGTTGCAGGGTCAGCAACTCGTCTTCGATGAGCTGCAGGCGTTTCTTGGACGCCTCATCCTTTTCGCGCTTGACCGCCTCGCGCTCGATCTTCAACTGGATCATGCGCCGCTCGAGCTTGTCCATCACCTCGGGCTTGGAATCGATTTCCATCTTGACCCGCGCCGCCGCCTCGTCGATCAGGTCGATGGCCTTGTCGGGCAGGAAGCGGTCGGTGATGTAGCGGTGGCTGAGCTCGGCCGCCGCGACGATCGCGGGGTCGGTGATGTTGACGCCGTGGTGCAGTTCGTAGCGTTCCTGCAGGCCGCGCAGGATGGCGACGGTCGATTCCACGCTGGGTTCGTCGACCAGCACCTTCTGAAAGCGGCGCTCCAGCGCGGCGTCCTTCTCCACATACTTGCGGTATTCGTCGAGCGTGGTGGCGCCGATCAGGTGCAGCTCGCCGCGCGCCAACGCCGGCTTCAGCATGTTGCCGGCGTCCATCGCGCCTTCGGCCTTGCCGGCGCCAACCAGGGTGTGCAGTTCGTCGAGGAACATGATGTAGCGGCCCGGGTCCATCGCCAGCTCTTTCAGCACGGCTTTGAGCCGCTCCTCGAATTCGCCGCGGTATTTGGCGCCGGCCAGCAGCGCGGCCAGATCGAGCACCAGCACCTTCTTGCCTTTCAGTGTTTCCGGCACTTCATCGTTGACGATGCGCTGCGCCAGGCCTTCGACGATGGCGGTCTTGCCGACGCCGGGTTCGCCGATCAGCACCGGGTTGTTCTTGGTGCGGCGCTGCAAAATCTGGATCGAGCGGCGGATTTCGTCATCGCGCCCGATCACCGGATCGAGCTTGCCTTCGCGCGCCCGCGCGGTGAGGTCAAGGGTGTATTTGGCGAGCGCCTCGCGCTGGCCTTCGGCTTCCTGCGACTGCACGTTTTCGCCGCCACGAACGGCCTGGATCGCCTGTTCCAGCGCCGCCTTCTGCACGCCGTGCTGCTTCAGCAGACGGCCGGTTTCGCCCTTGTCGTCCAGCGCTGCCAGCAGGAACAGCTCGGACGCGATGTAGGCGTCGTTGCGCTTCATTGCCTCCTTGTCGGTCAGATTCAGCAGGTTGTTGAGGTCGCGCGAAATCGCCACCTCGCCGCCCTGGCCTTCGACTTTGGGCAGGCGCGTCAGCGCCTGGGTCAGCGCCGCTTTCAGCGCCGGTACCTGCGCGCCGGCGCGCGACAGGATGGCCGCCGCACCGGCGCCCTCCTGGTTCAGCAGGGCAAGTAGCAGATGCTGCGGCTCGATGTAGGCATGGTCGCCACCGACGGCCAGGCTTTGCGCGTCGGAAAAGGCTTGCTGGAACTGGGTGGTGAGCTTGTCAAAACGCATAAGTAGCCTCGTGCTTAAGGTATATTCGATGTCACACAAATGATGCCGTCTGAGGGGATTTCAACCCGCCATGTCTGAATTGAATGTAGATGAGGTTTTGTCCGATGTCGCGCGCGCACTGGCCGAGGACGTCGGCGGCGGCGACCTCACCGCCCGGCTCATCCCCGCGACGCACACCGCGCGCGCGCGCGTCATCAGCCGCGAAGCCGCGGTGATCGCCGGCCGGCCGTGGTTCGACGCCTGCTTTCAGGCGCTCGACCTCGGTTGCGTCACCGACTGGAAGGTGAACGAGGGCGACGCCGTCGCCGCCGACAGCGTGCTGGTCGAAATCAGCGGCAACGCGCGTGCGCTGCTGACCGCCGAGCGCCAGGCGCTGAATTTCCTGCAAACCCTGTCGGCGGTGGCCACAGCGACGCGGCCTTATGTCGAGGCCGTGCGCGGCACCCATGCAGCGATCCTCGACACCCGCAAGACCCTGCCGGGGCTGCGCATCGCCGAGAAATACGCGGTGCGGGTGGGCGGCGGGCAGAACCAGCGCGCGGGGCTGTATGACGGCATCCTGATCAAGGAAAACCACATCGCGGCGGCGGGCGGCATCGCGCAGGTGCTGGAAGCCGCGTATCGGCTGGCCGAGGGCAAGGTCGGCGTGCAGATCGAAGTGGAAAATATCGACGAGCTCGTCCAGGCGCTGAGTGCCGGTGCGCCGCTCATCCTGCTCGACAACTTCAGTCTCGCGGATATGCGCCGCGCAGTGCAGCTCACCCATGGCCGCGCCCTGCTCGAAGCCTCCGGCAACATCACGCTGGAAACCGTGCGCGCGGTGGCCGAAACCGGGGTCGACCGCATTTCCGTCGGCAGCCTAACCAAGAATATCCGCGCGGTGGACTTGTCGATGCGCATCGAGACGCAGTGAACAGGAATTGTTTATTCGGCAAAACGACGTCATTCCGGCGAAGGCCGGAATCCAGTATGAAAAAATACCCGCGAAGCGGACAGGACGCTAAAGTTGTCCCGCTTGCGCGGGGAATTCTTAACCCGCTGGATTCCGGCGTTCGCCGGAATGACGGGCTAGTGGGCTATCGGGGATGATCGGGGTTGTCCGCGCCCGCTACGACGACCCGGCACATGCCGCCGCGCTGATCAACCTGCTGGATGCCTACGCGCGCGATCCGGCAGGCGGCGGCGAGCCGCTGTCCGACTTCGCCCGCGACAATCTGATTGCCGAACTCGCCGCACGCCCCTTCGTCTTCAGCGTGCTGGCGTTCGACGGCGACGCGCCGGTCGGCCTCGTCAACGCCATCGAGGGTTTCTCCACCTTTGCCTGCCGCCCGCTGATCAACGTGCACGACGTGGTGGTCGCGCCCAGCCATCGCGGCCGCGGCATCGCGGCGAAGCTGTTCGCCGGGGTCGAGGCCATCGCCCGCGAACGCGGCGCCTGCAAGCTCACGCTCGAAGTGCTGGACGGCAATGCGCCGGCCCGCGCGCTGTACCGGCGGCTCGGATTCGCCGCTTACCAACTTGACCCCGCCATGGGGCACGCGCAATTCCTGCAGAAGTGGCTGGCCTGAAACGCGCCCTCTCCACGCTATGGCTGGCGCTTCTGATGCTGGCATCGCCAGCGGCATGGACCGACGCGCCGCAGGCCCCGGCAATGCTGCTGGCCGAGGTGTACGCCGCCGACGTCGACGTCACGCAATACTGGGTCAGCGAGAAATTCGACGGCGTGCGCGCCCAGTGGGACGGCCGCACCCTGCGTTTTCGCGGCGGCGGCGCCGTTCCCGCGCCGGCGTGGTTTACCGCGGGTTTCCCGGCACAGCCGCTGGACGGCGAGTTGTGGATAGCACGCGACCGCTTCGATGCGCTGTCGGGGACGGTGCGAAAAATCGAAGCCGTTGATGCCGAATGGCGGCAGGTGCGCTACCTGGTTTTCGAACTGCCCGGCGCGGCGGGTGACTTCACCAATCGGGTCGGGCAGATGCGGCAACTCGTCGCGCAGGCGAAGCTGCCCTGGCTGCAGGCCGTCGAACAGACCCGCGTGGCCGACCGCGCCGCGCTGATGCAGCGGCTCGACGCCGTGATGCGCGCAGGCGGCGAAGGCCTGATGCTGCACCGCACCGACGCCCCCTATCTCACCGGCCGCAGCGACGCGCTGCTGAAACTGAAGCCGTGGCAGGACGCCGAGGCCATTGTGGTCGGCCATACGCCGGGCAAGGGAAAATATCAGGGCATGACCGGCGCGCTGCAGATGGAAATGCCGGATGGCAAGCGCTTCCGCCTCGGCAGCGGCCTCTCCGACGCCCTGCGCCGCCAGCCGCCACCCATCGGCACCCGCATCACCTATCGCTACCAGCACCTGACGAAAAACGGTCTGCCGCGCTTTCCGCGCTACCTGCGCGTGCGGGATAATTTTTAAGGCTCTTTATTTGTTGGTGTTGGCCAGCGCCGTGGGAGAGGCGCCCCCGGGAAGCAGCCCCCCTGTGGGAGCGGCTTCAGCCGTGATGGTCTGCGTGCTCTCTGCCTGGTCCCCGGGAGGCAGCCCCCCTGTGGGAGCGGCTTCAGCCGCGATGCGCCGCAAGGCGCAAAGGCAAATGCTTGCCAGGACTTCGCCGTGCCAACTTTGCGGGCTACCGCCCGCATCGCGGCTGAAGCCGCTCCTACGGCGGCGCCTGCGGAATGCCGAAGGGTAGGGACTTCATTAGAGGAGGCGAGACATGACTTCAACAACCAACAGTGACATAGCCATTTTTAACGTCTTATTCCAGCCAGATCAGCGCTGCCATGCGCCCGGTGACGCCGTCGCGGCGGTAGGAAAAGAAGCTGTCCGCTTCGCTGAAGGTGCAGCGCCCGCCGCCATGGATCGCCTGCACGCCGGCGTGCGCAAGGCGAATGCGCGCGAGCTGGTAGATGTCGGCGAGCCATTTGCCCGGTGTGGGCTGCGACGCAAAGGCCGCAGCCGCCTGCGGGTGCTGCGCGACAAAGGCCTCGCGCACCTCGTCGCCCACTTCGAACGCCTGCGGGCCGATGGCGGCGCCCATCCAGGCAAGGATTCCTTCCGGCGGCACCTGCATCGCAGCCACCGTGGCTTCCAGCACGCCGCCCGCCAGCCCGCGCCAGCCGGCATGCGCGGCGGCGACGACACTGCCGGCGCGGTCGCACAGCAGCACCGGCAGACAGTCGGCGGTGAGCACGGCACAGACCTGCCCGGACTCGCGGGTGAACGACGCATCGGCTTCGGGATTCGGTTCACGCCCGAGCTCGATCACCCGTGCGCTGTGTACCTGTCTTAGCCAGCCCGGCCCGGCCGGCAGCTGCCGGCGCAGGCGCGCGCGGTTGGCCGCGACGTGAAGCGGATCGTCGCCGACGTGGTCGCCGAGGTTGAGGCTGGTCCAGGGCGCCTGGCTCACCCCGTCCGCGCGGGTGGTCATCAGGCATTTCACCCGGGCGGGCGCGGGCCAGTCGGGCTGGATCATCTGCTGCTCAGGCTTTCCAGGTGGTGTCCTCGCGCAGGGCGTGCAGAAGCGAGGCGAAATCGGGCGGCAGGGGGCATTCCCACTGCATGAATTCCTGGGTGACCGGATGGATCAGGCCCAGCCTTTCGGCGTGCAGCGCCTGGCGCGGGAACGGAATCTTGTGGTGGTTGCGGCGGCTGGCGCCGTATACCGACTCGCCGACCAGCGGATGGCCGATGTGCTGCATGTGCACCCGGATCTGATGGGTGCGCCCGGTTTCCAGCTTGCAGCGCAGCAGGGTGACGCCGGGAAAGCGCTCAACCACTTCGTAATGCGTGACCGCTTCCTTGCCCATGCTGTGCACGGTGCGCTTGATGCGGTTGTGGGGATCGCGCGCCAGCGGCGCATTGACGGTGCCGCCGTGGTCGACCTCGCCATACACCAGGGCCAGGTATTCGCGCTTGACGGTGCGCGCCTGCAGCTGGCGCACCAGATCGGTGTGCGACATGAGGGTTTTGGCAACGACCAGCAGACCCGAGGTGTCCTTGTCGAGCCGATGCACGATGCCGGCGCGCGGCAGTTCGGCCACCTGCGGCACCCGGTGCAGCAGGGCGTTCAGCAGCGTGCCGTGACGATTGCCGCTGCCGGGATGGACCACCAGGCCGGCCGGCTTGTTGATCACCAGCAGCACCGGATCCTCGAACACCACGTCGAGCGGGATGGCCTCGGGCGCATCGGGCGTGGCGTTGGGATCGGGCTCGATCTCGACCCGCACCGACTCACCACCGCTGACCTTCATCCGGGTGGTGCCCCAGGCATCGTCCACCGCGATCTTGCGTGCGCGGATCCAGTTCTGGATGCGGTTGCGCGAAAACTCGGGCAGCAAGGCAGACAGCGCCTGGTCAAGGCGCTGGCCGCCCTGCTCGTCGGGGATCACCAGCTTGCGGATGTCCCCCTCCGGATTTCCCTTATAATCAGTCGACGAATTTTCAGTGTCTTTTTCCATGCTCAAGCAATGTTCTTCCGGTTCCAGTACGTTCAATCAGGTGGTAAGCCTCGTGCTGCTGGCCGCCACGCTCGCCCTGGGGGGCTGCGGCCTATTGCCCGAGGTCAAGGACGAGACCTCGGGCTGGTCGGCGCAAAAGCTCTACGCCGAAGCCAAGGATAATCTCAACAGCGGCAATTACGAACGCGCGGTCAAGTTATTCGAGACGCTGGAGTCGCGCTACCCCTTCGGGCGCTATGCGCAGCAGGCGCAACTGGAGGTTGCCTACGCCTATTACAAGGACAACGAGCCGATTTCCGCGATTGCCGCGTGCGACCGCTTCATCAAGCTGCACCCCAACCACCCTAACGTCGATTACGCCTACTATCTAAAGGGCCTGGCAAATTTTAACGACGACCTCGGCCTGCTGGGCAACCTGGTCAATCAGGACCTGAGCGAGCGCGATCCCCGGGCGGCGCGCGATGCCTTTCTGGCGTTCAAGGAACTGGTCACCCGCTTTCCCGACAGCAAATACGCCGCCGACTCGACCGCCCGCATGAAATACCTGGTCAACGCGCTGGCCGGCAACGAAGTGCACGTCGCCAAATACTACATGAAACGCAAAGCCTGGGTCGCTGCTGCCAACCGCGCCAAGGAAGTGCTGAAAACCTACCCCGAAGCCCCTGCGCTGGAAGAAGCGCTGGCGATCATGGTCGTGGCCTACGACAAGCTGGAACTCGTCGAGCTGCGCGACGATGCGCAGCGCGTGCTGAATCTCAACTTCCCAGACAGCCGATACGCCAAGGGCGTCAGCACCGAAGGCAAGGCCTGGTACCGCTTCTGGTAAATCCGGCGCGCGGCAGCCGGATGCTGCTGACGCCTCAACGGGAACCAGCGCTTCGAGCGCCGGTTTCATTTCAGATTCTTCGTCATGCCTCGCAGCGCATGGCACCCGTGTAGGTGCGAGCCCTCGACGCCCCGAATCCGCTGCACCAGCATGACGCATCGGCAGGGCATTGGAACGTTCCGCCGTGGGCGCGGACCAATGGACTTCCGCCAAGCTTGCCATTCCGGGCCACGGGGGATCCAACAGGAGCACTTCAAAACCAATGACGTTACGCAACCAGATCCAGCTGATCGCCTATCCCGACCGCATGGGGAACAATCTCGCGGATTTGTACAGCATCATCGACAGGCACTTCTCGCGCGTGATCGGCGGCGTGCACATTCTGCCGCCCTACCCGTCGAATGCCGATGGCGGTTTTTCGCCGCTCACCCACAAGGAAATCGATCCCAGGTACGGCAGCTGGGCCGACATCGAGAAAATCTCCAGCCGCTTCGACCTGTGCCTGGATCTGACGCTGAACCACATTTCAGACGAATCCGAGGAGTTCAGGGACTTCATCGCCAAGGGCTATGAATCGGAGCACGCCGACCTGTTCGTGCACGTCGACCAGCTGGGGCCCATTTCGCCAGACGATCTGGCGCGCATCCACATCCGCAAGGAAAAGGAACCGTTCCGCGAGATCACCTTCGCCGACGGAACCACCGGCCGCGTCTGGTGCACCTTCACCGAACACCAGATCGACCTCAACTTCAACTCGCCCAAGACCTATGCGCTGATGGAGGACACCATCAAGTTCCTCGCCGCGCGCGGGGTGAAGCTGTTCCGCCTCGATGCCTTCGGCTACACCACCAAGAAGATCGGCACCAGCTGCTTCCTGGTCGAGCCGGACGTCTACGACCTGCTCAAGTGGATCGATGGCGTGGCGCGCGAGAACGGCGCCGAAACGCTTCCGGAGGTGCACGACCATTCCAGCTTCCAGTACGCCATCGCGCTGCACGGCATGCATCCGTACGGCTTCGCGCTGGCGCCGCTGCTGCTGTATTCGCTGTTCGACGCCAACAGCGTTTACCTCAAGCAGTGGCTGCGCATGTGCCCGCGCAACCAGCTCACCGTGCTCGACACGCACGACGGCATCTGCATCCCGGACGTGGAAGGCATCCTGCCCCAGGCCGCGATCCAGGCGGTGATCGACAACGTCAGCAAGCGCAGCGCCGACCCCATCCTGCGCCGCTCGGCCGCCAACGTGCACAGCGTGGGGGCGATCTACCAGCTCACCTGCACCTACTACGACGCACTCAAGCGCAACGACGATGCGTATATCGCCGCGCGCGCGATCCAGTTCTTCGCGCCGGGGATTCCGCAGGTCTACTACGTCGGCCTGCTCGGCGGCAGCAACGATCTCGAACTGATGGAGGCTACCGGCGAACTGCGCGACATCAATCGGCACCACTACACGCTGGAGGAGGTCGACGAGGCGGTCAGGGCGCCGGTGGTGCGGCGACTGCTCAAGCTGATGGAATTCCGCTGCAGCTACCCCGCATTCGACGGCGTCTTCCACCTGATGTACTCCAACGACAGCAGCGTGGCCATGTGCTGGCGTCTCGGCGAGTATCGCTGCGAACTGTTCGTCGACCTCAATTTCAAGAAGGCGACCATTGGCTACGTCGACGTCAAGTCCAAGCGCTGGCTCACCATGCGCGGGTGAATCCGGAAGGACCGAGGGTGGGCAGTTAAATCGCGGCCTCGCCCGATTCGCCCAATTTTAAGGGGCCTGTCTCACAATAAAAAAGATTGTCTCAACGCGGCCTGATTTCCTTCAAAAGCTCGGGGTGCTTGTCCAGCAATTTGAACAGATTCACGACCGCTGCCAAGGGCCGCGCTTCGCCGCGCTCGTAGCGTGAGAACGCGTTTTTGCCGCCGCCTGTCAGGATGGCCGCTTCTTGCTGGGTGAGTTTGAGTTTCTTGCGGATATGCGCCAGTGCGGCGGCTTCTTCCGCATCCGTCTGGTCGCGGAAGGCGAGCCAAGCCGCCTCTTCGCGTGCGTCATGATCTGCAAAGCCATCTGCGCAGTGATCGCAGAATGCGCCCTGTTCTGTGTATTCATAAGACTTGCCGCGATACTCGATCTGCTGTTTTCGAGTCTGGTCGTGCAGTGTGCCTTTCCCGCAGATCGGGCAGGGCTGCTTATGCCATTTGCTCGCCATGTTCATTGCTCCTTGAACGAAATCACGAAATACACGCCCACGCGCTGAAACTTTACATACAGCGTCTTGCCGTTCCACGCAGCGTGGTACACGTCCTGCCAAATGGTGTGGTCGTGATGCGTGGTCATGCTCTTGTAGAAGTTCGCCGGAGTCAGCCCGCACACCACGGCAAGCGCATCCGCAGCGGCCATGCCTGCCTGACGTATCCCAAGCTTGGCTGAAACGGTGAGATTCATTTCAGAAACCGTGGTCATTTGCGCCTTGATATCGGCGAGCAGGTAATGCGGCTTGCGCTTTTCCATGCGGCAATAATACCCTTTAAGGGTAATCGGTCAAGCCGTATGCTCCCGCCTGCTTGCACCCCAAACGCTAGCCAAGCGGCAGCATGCGCTGCCCGGCTCAAATCGCGGCCTCGCCCGATTCGCCGGTGCGGATGCGCACCACCTGTTCCATCTCGCTGACGAAAATCTTGCCGTCGCCGATCTTGCCGGTGCGCGCGGCGGCAATGATCGCTTCCATCGCGCGCTCCAGCAGGCTGTCGGCGATGACCACTTCCAGCTTCACCTTGGGCAGGAAATCCACCACGTATTCGGCACCGCGATACAGCTCGGTGTGGCCTTTCTGGCGGCCGAAGCCCTTGACCTCGGTGACGGTGAGGCCGGTCACACCGATTTCGGACAGGGCTTCACGCACTTCGTCGAGCTTGAACGGTTTGATGATGGCTTCGATTTTTTTCATGGCAGGTCTCCTTCGGGTCGGTATTTCGAGGTAATCGGGTAGCGCCGGTCCTTGCCGAAATTGCGCGGTGTGATGCGCGGGCCGGGCGGCGCCTGGCGGCGCTTGTATTCGGCAAGATCGACCATGCGGATGACGCGGCGCACGATGGCGGCATCGAATCCCTGCGCGACGATGTCGCGCGCCGACAGGTCGCGCTCGACGTAGGCTTCCAGAATGGCGTCGAGCACGTCGTACGGCGGCAGGCTGTCCTGGTCGGTCTGGTCGGGGCGCAGCTCGGCCGACGGCGGGCGGTCGATGATGCGCTGCGGGATGACAGCAGACAGGCTGTTGCGGTAATTCGCCAGCCGGTACACCCGCGTTTTCGCCACGTCCTTCAGCACGCCGAAGCCGCCCGCCATGTCGCCATAGAGGGTGGCATAGCCGGCCGCCATTTCGCTCTTGTTGCCGGTGGTCAGCACCAGCGTGCCGAACTTGTTGGAAAGCGCCATCAAAAGCGTGCCGCGCGTGCGCGCCTGCAGGTTTTCTTCCGTCGTGTCGGCCGCCAGCCCCGCGAACTCGCCCGCCAGCTGCGCCACAAAGGCATCGAATATCGGCCGGATGGCGATTTCGGAATAGCGCACGCCGAGCCTTTTGACCATGTCGCGCGAATCCTCGACGCTGATCGAGGCGGTGTAGTCCGACGGCATCATCACCGCGTGCACCTTGTCCGCGCCCAGCGCGTCGACCGCGATCGCCAGCGTCAATGCCGAATCGATGCCGCCCGACAGGCCCAGATGCACGCCCTTGAAGCCGTTCTTGCCGAAGTAGTCGCGCACCGCCAGCACCAGGGCATCGTAGACGGCGGCCTCCTCGCCCGGCAAAACATGCTGTGGTCCCGTGCAGGTGCCGCCGGCCAGTTCGAGATAGAACAGCCCTTCCTGCCAGGCAGGACACTGCGCCGCCACCTCGCCGCCGCCATTCAGCACGAACGAGGCGCCGTCGAACACCAGTTCGTCCTGCCCGCCCACCAGGTTGGCATAAACGATCGGCAGGCCGGTTTCGGCCTGCCGCGAACGTGCCACGGCAACGCGCTCGCGCTCCTTGTTGAGATGGTAAGGCGAGGCATTCGGCACCAGCAGCCAGTCGGCGCCGGCCTCCATCGCGCGCGTTGCCGGCCCCGGTTCCCAGATATCGCCGCAGATGTTGAGGCCGAAATAGAGGCCACCGCAAGCGAACATGCAGGATGCGTCGCCGCGATCGAACACACGCTGCTCGTCGAATACGGAGTGGTTCGGCAGGTGGTGCTTGCGGTACACCGCCTCGATTCGGCCACCGCGCAGCAGCGCCGCGGCATTGAACAGGCCGTCGCCGCTGCGCTCGGGGTAGCCGACGATCAGCGCCAGTCCGGGCGGCGCATCGGTTGCCAGTTGCTCGACTGCCGCGGCGCACGCTGCAGTGAAATCGCTGCGCAGCACCAGGTCTTCGGCCGGGTAGCCGCAGATCGACATCTCGGGGGTGAGCAGCAGGGCCGCACCGGCCGCATGCGCCGCGTGGGCCGCGTCCAGCAGTCTGGCCGTATTGCCGGCGATGTCGCCGACGGTGAGATTGAGTTGGGCAATGCCGAGTTTCATTGGGTGGGCATCATCGCGCCGCCAGCGCCTGCTGCACCGCCTCGCCCAGCCCGGCCGGACTTTGCGCGACGACTACGCCAGCGGCTTCGAGCGCGCGGATTTTGGCATCCGCCGTGCCGGCGCTGCCGGCGATGATCGCGCCTGCGTGCCCCATGCGCTTGCCCTTGGGCGCGGTGCGCCCGGCGATGTAGGCAGCGACGGGTTTTTTCATGTTCGAGCGGATGAACTCGGCCGCTTCTTCCTCGCGGCTGCCGCCGATCTCGCCGACCAGGATCACCGCGGAGGTTTCCGGGTCGGCTTCAAACAGTTCGAGACAATCGATGAAGTCCAGCCCCTTGATCGGGTCGCCGCCGATGCCGACGCAGGTCGACTGCCCCAGCCCGAGCCGTGTGGTCTGGTGCACCGCCTCGTAGGTCAGCGTGCCGGAGCGCGAGACGATGCCGATGCTGCCTTTCTGGTGGATGACGCCGGGCATGATTCCGATCTTGCATTCGCCCGAGGTGATGATGCCGGGGCAGTTCGGACCGATCAGCTTGGCGCCGTTGGCACGCAGTGCGGCTTTCACGTTCAGCGCTGTTTTAACTTGAAGCATATCCAGCACTGGAATGCCCTCGGTGATGCAGACGATGACCTCGATGCCGGCATCGGCCGCTTCCAGGATCGAGTCGGCGGCGAACGCGGCCGGCACGTAGATCATCGTCGCCTGCGCGCCAGTCTGCCGCACCGCGTCGCGCACGGTGTTGAAGACGGGCAGGTCGAGGTGCGTCTGCCCGCCTTTGCCCGGCGTCACGCCGCCGACCATTTGGGTGCCGTAGGCGATCGCCTGTTCGGAATGGAAGCTGCCCTGCTTGCCGGTGAAACCCTGGCAGATGACCTTGGTATTTTTATTGACGAGGATGCTCATGCTGCCTTCTCCACGGCAAGTTTGGCTGCGTGCGTCAGGCTCTCCGCCGCAATGATCGCCAGCCCCGATTCGGCCAGCAATTTGCGGCCCAGTTCGGCATTGGTACCTTCCAGCCGCACGATCACCGGCACCTTGACGCCGACTTCCTTCACCGCCTGGATGATGCCTTCGGCGATGACGTCGCAGCGGACGATGCCGCCGAAGATGTTGATCAGCACCGCGCGCACATTGGGGTCGAGCAGGATGATCTTGAAGCCCTGCGCCACCGTCTCGGGGGTGGCGCCGCCGCCGACGTCGAGGAAGTTGGCGGGCGTGCCGCCTTCGAGCTGGATCAGGTCCATCGTCGCCATCGCGAGGCCGGCGCCGTTGACCATGCAGCCGATGCTGCCGGTGAGCGCGACGTAGTTCACGTTGGCCGCGTTGGCCGCTGCTTCCTTGGCGTCGATCTGGCTGTCGTCGCGCAACTCGGCCAGGCTCTTGCGGCGATACAGCGCGTTGTCGTCGACGCTCATCTTGCAGTCGAGCGGCAGCACGCGATTGTCGGCGGTCACCACCAGCGGATTGATTTCGAGCAGGCTCAAGTCGTTGGCGACGAACACGCGATACAGCTGCGGCAGCAGGCGGCAGAAATCCTTGAAGGCCTCACCCGTCAGCGCCAGCGCGAAGGCCAGCGCGCGGCACTGGAAATCCTGCACACCCAGCAGCGGATCGCAGGTCTCGGTGAGCACCTTTTCCGGGGTGGCGTGGGCCACCTCCTCGATGTCCATCCCGCCAGCGGCGGAGGCGACGATGGCGACGCGTTCGGTTTCACGGTCGACCAGCAGGGAGAGATACAACTCGCGCGCGATCGGCAGCGTCTCTTCCACTAGAACCAGGTTCACCGGCTGGCCCTCGGGCGCGTTCTGGCTGGTCACCAGTTGCTTGCCGAGCAGCGATGCGGCCATCGCGCGCACGTCATCCAGGCGTTTCACCACCTTGACGCCACCCGCCTTGCCGCGCCCGCCGGCGTGGATCTGCGCCTTCACCACCCACGCGTCGCCGCC
>JAUYCF010000031.1 GCA_030692355.1 Thiobacillus sp. | reverse complement strand
ATCGGTGCGGCTCTTGATGAACTGCACCACGCCGACTTTCATGCCGTGGCCGAGGGCGCGCGCCACCGTGCCGAAAGCCGACGTGCTCTTGCCCTTGCCGTTGCCGGTGATGACGATGAGCAGCCCGCGCTCGTCGGTGGCAGCGGCAACCGCGGCGTCGATCAGCGCTTTCTTGCGCGCCATGCGCGCGGCATGGCGCGCGCTGCGCCCGGGCGAATCGGTTTCAGCGCTCACGATGCGTACCCATCAGGGTGCGCGGGCCGTCGTCGCGCCGGAGTGCCGCCAGCGCCACATGCACGGCCGCCGCCACGCCCAGATACAGCGCGAAGGTGCCCAGCATGCGCGGAAAATATTGCTCGAAGCGCGGGATGAAGCCGGCCAGCGTCGGCTCGGCAAAGCGCCCGGAGAAGAAGTAGAACCCGCCGCTGGTGAGCAGCTCGGCGACCACCACGACCGCCAGTGCAACGCCGACCAGCCTGAAGAGGCCAAGCAGCGACAGGCTATGGCGACGGGCATAGAAGCGGCCGCCGGCGAACAGCACGAGATAGGCCGGCAGCAACATCCAGTAGGCCGGCGACACGCAGAAATCCGACACCCCGCCCCAGGTGATGGCGGCGTAGTCGATGCCCACGCTGGCGGCGATCTGCGCGGGAACCACCCACAGCGCCCGCACGTACACGCCCAGCAGGAAAAAGATCGCCCACGAGGCGTCGGGCAGGGAATGGAGGCCAGCCCAATGGTGGCTGCGGGTGAGCAGCATCAACAGGGTCAGCGCGAGGCCGATCGCGATTTGTTGACGGCGGGTAAGGTTCAGCATGACGGCTCCTTTATCAGCGCTGGGGGTCATTGTATTTGGAGGCGAGGCGGAATCGTCCGCCCCTTTTCCTACTTGCCCGGCTGGTAGCGCAGGCTCACGAACAGGCTGCGTCCCGGCGTTTCGTAGAAGCGCGTGCTGGTTCGCGCAAGCGCATAGTCCTTGTCGAACAGGTTGTCGATGCGGATCCCGAGGCGGGTGTCCTGGTTCAGCGCGTATTCGTAGGCGGCGTTGACCAGACCGTAGCCGGCCAGCGGTTTCGTTCCATTCACATCCAGGCGCTGCGAATAGGCGCTGCCTTCGATGCGCAGGCCATGGCTGCCGAAGGTGCGCGCGGCGCTGAGCGTGAGGCTGTTTTCAGGGCGCCGGTCCAGCTGCAACCCCGTGGCGAGATTGACGGCCAGCACGCGGGCCAGGCCTGCACGCCAGTCCCAATCCAGCCAGCGCACCTGCCCGCTGAGTTCCATTCCGCGCATCCGCGCCGAGCTGACATTTTCCGGCTGCCAGTCGTAGGTGGTGGTGATGCCCGGCCCCGCCCCGCCGGAAATGACGGTCGGCTTCCACTCGATCAGGTCATCGACCCGCGTTTCATACAGGCTCACCGCCGCACCCCAGCCCGCCTGCCGGTAATTCAGGCCCAGCTCGCTGGTGCGCGAGGTCTCCGGCTTCAGGTCCGGATTGCCGCCCGTCGTGTAGGTGTCGCTATAGGTGTCGGTACCGATGGTGTAGCTGTAGGGGCCGTCCACACTGGTGGGCCAGTACAGGTCGTTGACGGTGGGGGCCTTGAAGGCGGTACCGTGTCCGGCCGTGAATCGCAGGCCCGGCGCCAGCTCGCGCCCCCAGCGCAGGTTCCAGGTGTCCTGGCTGCCGAAGGCGTCGTGCCTGTCGCGGCGCGCGCCAATCTGCGCCTCTCCGCCCAGGGCCGCAAAGCGGTACTGCGCGAACAGGCCGGTGTTTTCAAGGCGCTCGTCGAGCAGACCGCTGTTGTCCTTGCTGGCGTGATCCTTCCAGTAGTCGAGGCCCAGGCTGAGCTGTCCAGGCTCGAACGAGAGGTCGTGTTGCCAGGACAGGCTGTCGCGGCGGGTCTCGATGCGGGCGGGGACGAAGGGGCTGTAGGACGTGTAGCTGTCGAGGCTGTTACCCAGGATCAGGCTGTGCCGCCATTGTGCGCTGATCCGGTGGTCGAGCTTGAGGCTGGCGGTGCGGTTCCTGTAATCGTTGTCGCCCGTGTTGGCATCCTGCTCGTTGCGTCCCCAGGACTGGGCAAGCCTGGCGGCCAGCGCCAGGTCGGATGTCAGGCGGCCATCGACGCCAAGCGCCAGATGATTGCGGTTGAAGCCGAATGCGGTGCTGTCGGTGGAAAAAGTGGGCAGGCCGTCCGTGCTTTCGCGCCCGGCTTCCACGCTGTAGCGCCAGGCATCGCCGCCGCCGAGGCTGAAATCGAGGGCACGGGTGCCGCGGCTGCCCGCGGTCAGCTTGACACCGGGGCCTGCGGAACGACGGGTGAAAATATGAATCACCCCGCCGATGGCATCGGAACCGTACAGGCTGGAGAAGGGGCCGCGCACGATCTCGATGCGCTCGATCTGTTCCGGCGAGAGTGCATTCCAGTCGTACTCGCCGGTGGTCGCGGAAGCGGCGCGTACACCGTCGACCAGCACGAGGACATGCTTGGCGGCGCCGCCGCGCACAAAGACGGCGGTGCTCTTGCCTTCGCCCCCGGTGCGGGAAACATGGATGCCCATCTGCTGTTCGAGCAGCGCCATCAGGTCGTTGGCCTGGCTGCGCTCGATGTCCCGACGGGTGATGACGGTGACCGAAGCCAGGCTCTCATCCGCGGTTTGCGCCGTGCGCGCAGGCGTCACGACAATGGTTTCGCCGACAAATTCCGGCAGGGTTTCCGCATGGGCGGACGAAATGAAGACAGCGCCCAGGGCAAGCGCGAGAGGGGGTTGACGCATGATGAAGGTCCGGTTTGGGCGCCAGCTTCCCCGCAGGCGCGTTGCACGATCCGCTGCCGCGATAACGACAGGGCTCAGGCCGGTATCCGGGCTCGCGCTTGAAGTGCATCGCCTTCCCGGGCGAACCCAGTGGCAGTGTGATGAACCGTTTAGCGCTTACCGTTGCGGGGGCAGCACAGGCATGGCAGCGAATCGCCGCGCACCTGTTTCCCGTTTATCCTCGGCGGCGGAAAGCCGCGTCGGCACCTGAAGCCGCGCATTATAACCACCGAATTGCCCGATTGACCGCCCGCGCATCGCCCCCTGCGGAAGGGTCGCTGCGCAGCAGCGGGGCACCCACCGGCGTACCCCTTGCGGGTGCTGCGGAAGGGTCGCTGCGCAGCAGCGGGGCACCCACCGGCGTACCCCTTGCGGGTGCTGCGGAAGGGTCGCTGCGCAGCAGCGGGGCACCCACCGGCGTACCCCTTGCGGGTGCTATAGTCCCGCTCATGCATGCCGAACTCGATACCCTCGAAGCCCGAATCCGCCAGGTGGCCGAGCTGTGCCATACGCTGCGGCAGGACAACATCGCCCTGCGCCAGCAGGTGCTGGCCGCACAACAGGACAACAAGCAGCTGACGACCCGGCTGGAGGCCGCCAAAGCGCGCCTGCAAACGCTGCTCGACACCCTGCCGGAGGACGAGTGATGGCCGGCCCGCGCTCGATCGAAATCCACATCCTGGGCCGCGCCTACAAGGTGGCGTGCTCACGCGAGGAGGAATCGGCGCTACTTGCGGCGGCCGATTATCTGGACGAAAAGATGCGCGAAATCCGCGAAAGCAGCAAGGTGATCGGCGCCGAGCGCATCGCCATCATGGCGGGGCTCAATCTGGCGCACGAACTGCTGAACCAGGGTGGCGGCAACCGAAGCGAGGAAATACGCGCACGGCTGACGCATTGCAACGCGCTGCTCGATTCAGTGCTGGAAGATCAGGACAAACTCTTCTAAACTGGCGTCGTTCCCTGCGGTGTTCGAGGCTGGTTGCAATTTCTCTGAACCAATGCATACGTGCAAGGCTGCGATCTATTCCGATGCGGGTGTGCGCGTGACACGTTTCATGTGCCCAAAGCATCTTTGAGCGCGGCCGTCTTGGACCCAGGTTCAAGAGTCTGCGGTCAGCACGGCACAGGCGGGGAACACTTCTTTTCATGAACAAATACACCCTCAGACGTCAGCTCAAGGCTGCGCGCAATGCGTACACGCCGGCCGAGCGCCGCAAGGCCGCGCGCGCCGCCCTGCGGCTGGCGCTGCGCCACGGCCTGTTGCTGCGTTCGCAACGGATCGGCTTTTATCTTCCGCAAGGCGGCGAATTCGACGTTCACCCCCTGCTCAACCAGGCCTTGTGGATGCACCGCGCGTGCTATCTGCCGATGCTGCCGCGGCGCGGGCGGGTGATGCAGTTCGGACGGGTGGGGCGCAACACGCGGATGGCGCCTAACCGCTTTGGCATCCCCGAACCCATCGATGCAAAACCGCTGCGCGCACGCCAACTCGACCTGCTGCTGATGCCGCTGGTGGGGTTCGACCTCGAAGGCAACCGGCTCGGGATGGGCGGCGGTTTTTACGATGCGACGCTGGCCTTCATGCGGCACCGGCGCGTGTGGCGCAAGCCGCGCCTGGTGGGCGTTGCCTACGAATGCCAGCGGGTGGACGCGTTGCCGCACGAGCCTTGGGACATGCCGCTCGACGCGGTGCTGACCGAGCGCCAGCTGTACCGCTTCAATTCGAGTTCTAAATAAGCTGAAAAACGGCTGCACCACAGCGGCACAGAGGCACGGAGAAACCCATTAAACCCATGGGTGGTGTTGGGTCAGGATTTCACCCGACAGTGGCCGAAATATCCTGTTTTTTCTCTGTGTCTCCGTGCCTCTGTGGTTCAGCTTTAAATCTCAGCCCGGCTGCTTCTCGCGATCGAGCTCACCGCTCTTCAGCCGCATCTGGTAATCCGTCAGCATCGCCCGAACCTTGCCGCTCAGGAGATAGAGCCCGATCAGGTTGGGGAAGGCCATCGCCAGCACCAGCAGGTCGGTGAAGTCGAGCATGTTGGCCGCGCTCGCCACCGAGGCGACGACGATGAACAGCAGGAACAGCACGCGGTACACCATCGACACGCGCTCGCCGAACAGGTAGGCCCAGCAGCGCTCGCCATAGTAGGACCACGAAATCATGGTGCTGTAGGCGAACAGCACCACCGACACGGTGAGGATGATGGGGAACCAGTCGGATACTGTGGCGAACGCCACCGAGGTCAGCGCCGCGCCCTTGCTGGCCTCGCGCAGCGCCAGGGTGGCGGGGTCGTTGTAGACGCCGGTGATGATGATGACCAGCGCGGTCATGGTGCAGATGACGATGGTGTCGATGAAAGGCTCATAGAGCGCGACCATGCCCTGGCGTATCGGGTACTTGACTGAAGCAGTCGAATGCACGATGGCGGCCGAACCGAGACCGGCCTCGCTGGAAAACGCCGCGCGCTTGAAGCCCTGCACCAGCGCGCCCACCATGCCGCCCGCCACCGCGATCGGCGAGAAGGCTTCGATGAATATTTTGGCCAGCGCCTGCGGCACCTGCTCGACGTTGCCGAGGATGATCCACAGGCAGGCCGCCAGATAGACCAGGATCATGGTCGGCACCACCGCCTCGGCAGTGTGCGCGATGCGGCGCAAGCCGCCGATGATGACCACGCCGACCGCCAGCCCCATGATCAGGCCGTAGGCGATCGGCACTTCATGGAAGAAGGGCAGCACTTCCTGCACCGCGCCGAGCGACTGGCTGACCTGGAACGCGCTGCCGGCGCCGAACGAGCCCAGCACGGTGAACACGGCGAACATCCCGGCCAGGGTCTTGCCGGTACGCGGCAAGTTGAATTCGGCGAAGCCCCGTGACAGGTATTCCATCGGCCCCCCCATGATGCGGCCGTCCGGGCGCACTTCGCGGTAGCGCTGCGCCAGCGTGGCCTCGGTGAATTTGGTGGTCATGCCGAGAAAGCCCGCCACGATCATCCAGAACGTCGCGCCCGGCCCGCCGATGGAAATCGCGATCGCCACCCCGGCGATGTTGCCCAGCCCCACCGTGGCGGAGAGCGCAGTGGTCAGCGCCTGGAACGAGCTGACTTCGCCCTTGTCGTCGGCGGTGCGGTATTTGCCGCGCAGCACGGAAAACGCGTGGCCCATCATGCGCAGGTTGACGAAGCTGAAGCGAAAGGTGAGATAGACCGCGCCGACGATCAGCCAGGCGACGATGAAGGGCATCACCGGCTCGCCGGGAAAGACGTCGTAGAAAATAACGCTGGCGAGATAGGCGTTGAGGGTACCGAAGAAGGCGTCGATCCTGCCGGGCTCGGCTGCCTGCGCAATCTGCGGAAACAGCCCGGCGACCGCGATGAAGAAATAAGGACGAATCGCCACCTGTGCTCCCCTGAATTGTTATTGCCCGCAACAATAACAAATTTGCGACTGAAACACGCCTGCCACAACGACAAAGGCCGACACGAGGTCGGCCTTTGCTTGATGCTTCAGTCGGATTACTTCAGGCTCAGCACCCAGTCGACGATCTTGGACACCTCTTCCGCTTTGACGGCCGGGTTCGGCGGCATGGGAATCTCGCCCCACACGCCCTTGCCGCCGGCTTTCACCTTGGCCGCCAGCTTGTCGTGCGCGCCTTTATCGCCGGCATATTTCTTGGCGATTTCCTTGAAAGCGGGTCCCACGATTTTCTTGTCGACGCCATGGCAGGCCAGGCAGGCATTCTTCTGCGCCAACGCCTGGCTGGCGGAAGCTGCGCCGGACAACAGCAGCGCAGCAGCCGCTGCGGTCATCATCAATTTCATCATCATTACAGTCTCCGTAGAAGTCAGGTTGGGCGTGCATTACATCATCACGTCCGCAATATTAAGGGAAAATCCTTCCGGCGCAAGGTGTGGGCATGGTTATTTGCTACCTATTCGTGCACGGTATTTTATTCGTGCTCGATCAGCCCACGGCAGGCATGCCAGCTGGCGTGCCCCAGCCAGGGGAAAATCACGGCCATGGCAATGAAGTTGGTCGCCGCGCCGACCGCGGTCAGGCCGGCGATCGGCACGCTCCACAGCAGCACCCGAAAGTTATGCCGGGTCGCCATGAAGCTGGCGACCAGCGCCGTGGCGAAATCGACCTTGCGGTGAAGCAGCATCGGCACCGACGCGACGAACAGGAAGCCCGAGGTCAGCGCCATTGCCAGATTCGGCTTGTCCCATGCACCAGACCGCGTAGCCGGGCAGGGCGAAAACGACGCCACAGAACAGGCTCAGGGGCCACGCCCTGGCCATATCGCGCGCGCTGGCGCGGGTTTTTCCAAATGGCAACGTGTAAAGCCATGTATCCCTGCAATTCCCCCGGCGCGACACATGATGAGCAATGCGCGGCGGTTAATAGTTGATTAAATCAGTCAACAATTGTACGCTTGCCGCACACTCATCCAAACGCAGGAGCGCACCATGTCCCAGGAATTATTCGCTGCCGCCCGGTCGGGCGATGCCGCTCAACTCGAAAGCCTGCTCGAGGCCGGTGCGGCCCACGGCGCCACCGACGAAGCCGGCGAAACCGCGCTGATGCACGCCGCCCGCGACGGCCACGTCGCGGCGGTGCAGGTGCTGATCGCGGCCGGCGCCGACGTCAACGCGAAATCGCCGCAGGGCTGGACTGCGCTCGCCAAGGCCGCCTACAACGGCGACACCGAGCGCGGCTACGTCGAGGTCATCGAAGTGCTGGCCGATGCCGGCGCCACGCTCGACGCACGCATCTTCTTCGGCATCACCCCGCTGATGCTGGCGGCCGGCGGCGGTGACGCCCTGGTGGTGGAATGGCTGATCAACAATGGCGCCGACGTTCTCGCCGTCAACGATGGCGGCCGCACCGCGCGCATGATGGCAAACGACAAGTTCTACGTCGATGTGATCAACCTGCTGAACGAAGCCGAGCGCCAGTTGGGCGTGCAGGAAGACGGCTCATGCTCGTCGACCAAAAGCGTGGTCAAGCCGCAGGTGGCCAATTTGATGAAGCCGACCACGCACTGAATTTGTGGGAGGGCGGCCCTCCCACAGCGGGATCAGCGGCCCAGCCAGTCGATCAGTTCCTGCCACTGCTCCATGTCGCGCCCGGCGATATGAGGCGGCAGGTCGAACAGGCTCTTGCCCTCGAATGCGGCGTTGACGTAGTGCTGGGTGTTGCGCAGGAATGCCAGCACCGGCAGATCCTGCTGTTGCATGAACTGCTCCAGCGTCACCCCGGCGCGGGTGCGTGGATCGACGCGCATTCCGACCACTCCGACGAAAGCATGCGCCTTGCGCACCGCCTTTTCGGCATGCAGCGCGGCCAGAAAATCCTGGCTGGCGCGGATGTCGAACAGTGAGGGTGCGATCGGCACCACCACCTTGTGCGCGAGTTTCAGCGCGCGTTCGAGGTTCTTGCCATGCAGCCCGGCGGGCGAGTCGATCACCAGCCAGTCGCTGTCCTGCTTCTGCCCCTCACGCAGCAATTCGATGTCCGGCAGCGCCATGTCGCGCATCGCCAGCCAGTGGGTGGCGGATTTCTGCCGGTCGAGGTCCAGCATCGCCACGCGCTCGCCCGTCGAGGCCAGATAGCCGGCGAGGTTGGTCGACAGCGTCGTTTTGCCGCTGCCGCCCTTGGGGTTGGCCACCAGAATCACGCGCATGCTTGCTCCTTGTTGAAAAACGGTTATCCGCGAAAGGCGCGAAGAGACGAGAAGTTAAACCCCAAAGATCAAACCGGGAAAGCGCTGAACAATTCCGTCATCGCGAAGCGACGTGGCGATCCAGAATCCTTTGATTTCGCGGGCCTTCTGGATTGCTTCGCTTCGCTCGCAATGACAAGGGAGGAATTATCGAGCGTTCCCATAACAGCTCTTTGGGTTTTCCTTTGCATTCCTTCGCGTCCTTTATGCCCTTCGGGTATTCGCGGATAAAAGAATTTAAAACGCTTCCACGCTATACGTCACTGCCAGCGTGTGCGTCTCGCCCGGCGCCACGGTGACGATGTTGTCCATCGCGTTGGCCGATTCGACGCAGACCATTTCGCGCCAGCCGGACCCGGATTTGCCTGTGCCCATGTCGCCCATCTTCTCGGCCTTCTCGGTCCACGGCGTCCATACGATGGTGGACAGCGAACCGGCCTTGGCGATGCGGATGCGGCGCTTGAGGCCGGCGTCCTCGATCACGCAGTCGGCGGGCGTGTCGACGTAGACACGGTCGACTTCACCGTCGAAGGCAATGTCGCCGCGCTGTTGCTTGCGCGCGAAGTTGTCGACCTTGTCGTGGAAGTCGCTGCCTTCGAGGCCGCTGACCTTCACCGCGCCGATGTCACTGATGTGCAGATAGGTGTGCAGCGCCTCGCCGATCTGCACCGGCGCATCGCCCAGATTGGTGGTGGCCAGCTGCATCTCAAGCTTGTCGCCCACCACCACGGTCAGCGTCAGCCGGGTGGGATGCGGCCACTGCGCGCGGCTCTGCGGGGTGTCGACCAGTTGCAGCGTGATTTCGGTTTTGGCGTCGTTGCGGCGGCGCGTGCCGGTGACTTCCCAGGCCACGGTGCGCGCGAAACCGTGCGCGGGATAGCTCGCCTCCGACGCGTGCGCGCCGAACCACGGCCAGCACACCGGCGCACCGCCGCGGATGGATTTTCCCGGCGCGAACTTGGCGGCGTCAGACACCCACACCACCGGTTTCTGCTGCGACTTGGGGCGGAAGCTCACCACATGCGCGCCCTGCAGACAAATCGTCGCGCAGCCGCCGTGGTTGTCGATGTCGACATAGGTCAGGCCGCCGGCGCCGCTGCGGAAAACCAGCTCACCGGGGATGGCGAAGCGCGCCAGCGGATCGGCGTGCGCCTGCGCCGCGGTCGGATGTTCGACCTGCGACACGTCGCGCACCGCGCCAAATGCTGCCGAAGTCGTCATCGCGGCGTAGGCGCGCAGCGCGGCCGACACCGCGCGCACACGGTTGACCGGCTTCCACGCCTGCGCGCCCTTGGCGTCCATCGCGGCGCGGCGACGCGCGAGTTCGGCGTCGCTCACCGCGACCTTGATGCTGCGCCCAGGGATGTCGATCTCGATCGTGTCGCCCTCCTCGACCAGGCCGATGGTGCCGCCTTCGGCCGCTTCCGGCGAGGCATGGCCGATGCTCAGCCCCGAGGTGCCGCCGGAGAAGCGGCCATCGGTCACCAGCGCGCAGGCCTTGCCCAGCCCTTTGGACTTGATGTAGCTGGTCGGGTACAGCATTTCCTGCATGCCGGGGCCGCCGCGCGGGCCTTCGTAGCGGATCACCACGACGTCGCCGGCGACGATCCTGTCGCCGAGGATGGCCTCGACCGCGGCGTCCTGTGATTCGAACACGCGCGCCGGGCCGGAGAATTTCAGGATGTGTTCGTCGACCCCGGCGGTCTTGACGATGCAGCCGTCGGTAGCCAGGTTGCCGACCAGCACCGCCAGCCCGCCGTCTTTCGAGTAGGCGTGCTCAATGTCATGGATGCAGCCGTTCACACGATCGTCGTCGAGCCTGGCAAAACGCCGGTCCTGCGAGAACGCGGTCTGCGTCGGCACGCCGCCGGGCGCGGCGCGGAAGTAATCCTTCACATCTTTATTCGTGGTGCGGCGGATGTCGTAGGTGTCGATCTGCTCGCCCAGCGTTTTGCACAGCACGGTCGGCAGGTCGCGGTGAATCAGGCCGCCGCGATCGAGCTCGCCGAGGATCGCCATCACGCCGCCGGCGCGGTGCACGTCTTCCATGTGGTACGTCTGGATCGACGGCGCCACCTTAGCCAGGTGCGGCACGCGGCGGCTCATGCGGTCGATGTCCTTCATCGTGAAATCGACGCCCGCCTCGTGCGCCGCGGCCAGCAGGTGCAGCACGGTATTGGTCGAGCCGCCCATGGCGATGTCGAGCGCGATGGCGTTCTCGAACGCGTCGAAGCTGGCGATCGCGCGCGGCAGCACGCTGGTGTCGCCGTCGTCGTAGTAACGCCGCGCGTTCCGCACGATCAGACGGCCGGCGGCGAGAAACAGGTTCCTGCGGTCGGCGTGGGTGGCGAGCAGCGAGCCGTTGCCGGGCAAGGACAGCCCCAGCGCCTCGGTCAGGCAGTTCATCGAGTTGGCGGTGAACATGCCCGAGCACGAGCCGCAGGTCGGGCAGGCCGAACGTTCCAGCTGGTCCACCTTTTCGTCGCTGAAGCTCGCGTCGGCCGCCGACACCATGGCGTCGACCAGATCGAGCTTGATGACCTTGGACTCCCACACCACCTTGCCCGCTTCCATCGGCCCGCCGGAAACGAACACCGTCGGGATGTTCAGCCGCAGCGCGGCGTTCACCATCCCCGGCGTAATCTTGTCGCAGTTGGAAATGCACACCAACGCGTCGGCGCAGTGCGCGTTGACCATGTACTCGACCGAGTCGGCGATGAGGTCGCGCGAAGGCAGCGAATACAGCATGCCGCCGTGCCCCATCGCGATGCCGTCGTCCACCGCGATGGTATTGAATTCCTTCGCCACACCGCCCGCCGCCTCGATCTCGCGCGCCACCAGCTGGCCCATGTCCTTCAGGTGCACGTGGCCCGGCACGAATTGGGTGAACGAGTTGGCGATCGCGATGATCGGCTTGTTGAAATCGCCATCCTTCATGCCGGTGGCGCGCCACAGCGCACGGGCTCCGGCCATGTTACGGCCGCGGGTGGTGGTCCAGGAACGGTAGTCGGGCATGATGGTCACTCAGGCAATCTATAATCAGCCGGATATTTTACCCGCGCGCTTCGCCAACCCCCTAGCCCCTAATTCCTAATTCCTGGCCCCTAATAAATGCTCGTTCATCCGCAATTCGACCCCGTCGCCCTGCAGCTCGGCCCCGTCGCCATCCACTGGTACGGCCTCATGTACCTCATCGCCTTCGTGCAGGTCATCCTGCTCGGGCGCTGGTGCATCGCGCATCGGCCGTGGTCCGGCTGGACCGTGAACATGCTCGACGACGTGCTGTTCTACGGCGTGCTCGGCGTCATCCTCGGCGGCCGGCTCGGCTACGTGCTGTTCTACAAGCCGATGGAATACCTCGCCAGCCCGCTCGACATCCTCAAACTGTGGGAAGGCGGAATGAGCTTCCATGGCGGTTTTCTCGGCGTCATCATCGCGATGGCGCTGTTCGCGCACCGGCACAAGCTGCGCTGGCTTGCCGTCACCGACTTCATCGCCCCGCTGGTGCCGCTGGGCCTTGCCGCCGGACGGCTCGGCAACTTCATCAACGGCGAACTGTGGGGACGCGCCACCGACCTGCCGTGGGGCATGGTGTTCCCGCAGGCGGGCGACGGCATTGCGCGCCACCCCTCGCAGCTCTACCAGTTCGCCGGCGAAGGCCTGCTGCTGTTCGCCATCCTGTGGCTGTACTCCAGCAAGCCGCGCCCGGTCGGCGCCATCTCCGGCGTCTTCCTCATCGGCTACGGCGCGTTCCGCTTCCTCGCCGAATTCGCCCGCGAACCCGACAGCTTCCTCGGCCTGCTGGGACTGGGGCTTTCCATGGGGCAGTGGCTCTCCCTGCCGATGATCGTTGCCGGCGTCATCATGCTGCGCTGGGCGCAGCGTCAACCCGCACCGGGCCGGGCATGATCGAGCAAACATGGCGGGTGCTCGGCTGGCTCGGCATCGCCCTCACCCTGGCGGTCTCGCTGATGCCGCCCACGCTGGACACCAGCGGCGGCCACGCCGACAAGATCGTCCACCTGGCGGGCTATGCCGTGCTGACATTCTGGTGGGCGCAACTCGTCATCCGGAACCGCTGGAAACTCGTGATCGCCGTGGTGCTTTTCGGCATCGCCATCGAACTGCTGCAAGGCCTCACCCCCGCCCGCCAGCCCGACCTGCTCGACGCGCTGGCCAACAGCGGCGGCGCCCTGCTCGGCTGGCTCGCCGCCCGTCTCTTGCCCAATCTTCCCCAACGCCTCGCCGCGCGCCGCGCAGCACTTCCCGCACCGCATCGCTAAAGCTATAATTCGACTCCTTATGTGGGGGGGTAGCTCAGCTGGGAGAGCGCCGCGTTCGCAATGCGGAGGTCGGGAGTTCGATCCTCCTCCTCTCCACCACCAACACACTCAGACCCGCTGTGGGCCTGTGTCTCTGTAACCATAACTCTGCCATTCGGCAGAGTTATGGTTTATTCCTGGAAAATTCCATTCTGAGTAGCTAAGCGGTTACCGATGGCTGCTATTACACCCGTCCATGACTGCCTGCGGCAGATGCTGTTGACTAGGAACGGGCAGGATGTTTGGTCGATTTGTGGCGGGTCACTCGCGGACCCCGCCTACATGCTAGGTACAAGCCGAAAGCTAACCAAGGCGACACAGACAGCGAGGATGTTTAGGTAAACCACCACAAAGACATTTTCGAGCTCTAGGGCGGGCCTATAGAAGGGCCGCTTGTGGGGGCACGAAGAACTTGCGGACAGTGGCGAACCCAGCAACTACCGCCCCGACCATCACGGCGAGGCCAACCCAATGAGCTGCTGCCGATTTCAAAGACACTTTGTTAAGGTGTGAAATCGGAGGTGATTCATGGTTACAAGACGGCAGTTCAGCCGGGAATTCAAGATTGAAGCGGTCAAGCTGGTCACCGAGCGCGGCGTAGCCGCTAGTCAGG
>JAUYCF010000112.1 GCA_030692355.1 Thiobacillus sp. | reverse complement strand
GAAGTACGCCGGCGGCCTGGGCAACGACTGGACCCCGGTGCGCGCCCTGGGCGCCCGCATCAAGGGCACGAATGGTAAATCTCAAGGCGTGGTGCCGTTCCTGAAAGTGGTCAACGACACCGCCGTCGCGGTGAATCAGGGCGGCAAGCGCAAGGGCGCGGTGTGCGCCTATCTGGAAACCTGGCACATGGACATCGAGGAATTCCTCGAACTGCGCAAAAACACCGGCGACGACCGCCGCCGCACCCACGACATGAACACCGCCAACTGGATTCCGGATCTCTTCATGCAACGCGTGATGGAAGGCGGCGACTGGACCCTGTTCTCGCCCAACGACGTGCCCGACCTGCACGAGCTGTACGGCCGCAGGTTCGCCGAGGCCTACGCGGAATACGAGCGGCGCGCCGACCGTGGCGAGATCAAGGTGTTCAAGCGCATTCCCGCCAACCAGCTGTGGCGCAAGATGCTGTCGATGCTGTTCGAAACCGGCCACCCCTGGATCACCTTCAAGGACCCGTGCAACATCCGCAGCCCGCAGCAGCACGTCGGCGTCGTCCACAGCTCCAACCTGTGCACCGAGATCACGCTCAACACCAGCGAAACCGAAATCGCCGTGTGCAACCTCGGCTCGGTCAACCTGGTGAACCATCTCAAGGATGGCAAGCTGGACATGGACAAGCTCAAGGCCACCATCCACACCGCCATGCGCATGCTCGACAACGTGGTCGACGTGAACTACTACGCCGTCGGCAAGGCGCGCAATGCCAATCTCAAGCACCGTCCGGTGGGCCTCGGCATCATGGGCTTCCAGGACGCGCTGCAGGAACTGCGCGTGGCCTATGCCTCGGACGCCGCGGTGGAATTCGCCGACCGCTCGATGGAAGCGGTCTCCTATTACGCCTTCTGGGCGTCGACCGAACTCGCCGCCGAGCGCGGTCGCTATTCCAGCTACGAAGGCAGCCTGTGGAGCCGCGGCATCCTGCCGCAGGATTCGCTGAAATTATTGGCCGAAGAGCGCGGCGGCTACTTGGAAGTGGACACGAGCAGCAGCCTCGACTGGGACGCGCTGCGTGCGCGCATCGGCGAGCACGGCATGCGCAACTCCAACTGCCTGGCGATTGCGCCGACCGCGACCATCGCCAACATCGTCGGCGTCTCCGCCTCGGTCGAGCCGACCTACCAGAACATCTACGTCAAATCCAACCTGTCGGGCGAATTCACCGTCGCCAACAAGTACCTGGTCAACGACCTGAAAAAGCTCGGCCTGTGGGACGAAGTCATGGTCGCCGACATCAAGTACTTCGACGGCAGCCTGGCGAAGATCGATCGCATCCCGGCCGACATCCGCACCCTCTACGCCACCGCGTTCGAGATGGAAACCAAGTGGCTGGTCGAATGCGCCAGCCGCCGCCAGAAGTGGATCGACCAGGCGCAGAGCCTCAACATCTACATGGCCGGCGCCTCCGGCAAGAAGCTCGACGAAACCTACAAACTGGCGTGGATTCGCGGCCTCAAGACCACCTATTACCTGCGCACCCTGAGCGCCACCTCGGCCGAGAAATCGACCGGCAAGGGCGGCGAGCTGAACGCCGTGTCGTCGAGCGGCGGGGCGGGGGCGATGAGCAGCGGCGGCAGCAGCGCGATGAATAAGGCTGCCGCCAACCTGCCGGAGGCGGAGATCGAAGGCCGCGCCTGCACCATGCGGCCGGGGGATGTGGGGTTCGAGGAATGCGAGGCGTGCCAGTAAAGGGGTAGGGAACCGCTGAATAATTCGTCATTGCGAGCGCAGCGCGGCAATCCAGCGCATTAATTAAGCGGGCATTTCTGGATTGCCGCGTCGCTGCGCTCCTCGCAATGACGGCCATATCAAAT
This sequence comes from Thiobacillus sp., assembly GCA_030692355.1. GTDB lineage: Bacteria > Pseudomonadota > Gammaproteobacteria > Burkholderiales > Thiobacillaceae > Thiobacillus. Next base: position 56,312 of record JAUYCF010000112.1, on the reverse strand, counting down.
TACTCAGCGATTCATGGCGGGCGCTGCCCGCCACCAGATTAAAAGCAGTGTGGGCCCAGCCCACTTTGGGAAAACCAAAGGAGAAAAAAAACGATGTTGAATTTTGAAGACGACTTCACCCCCGCCGCCAAACCCATGGACGTGCCGGCCTTCCTGCGCAAGGAATCCGCAGCGGCTGCCGAGGTTGCCGACCTCGCGCCGCGCCCGGTCGAATCCAGCCAGCAACGCGTGCGGGCATCCGACAAGCGCATCATCAACGGCGCGACGGACGTGAACCAGCTCGTCCCCTTCAAATACAAATGGGCGTGGCAGAAATACCTGGACGCCTGCGCCAACCACTGGATGCCGCAGGAAGTGAACATGAGCCGCGACATCGCGCAGTGGAAAGACCCCACCGCGCTCACCGAAGACGAGCGCCGCCTGGTCACGCGCAACCTCGGCTTCTTCGTCACGGCTGACTCCCTGGCCGCCAACAACATCGTGCTCGGCACCTATCGCCACATCACCGCGCCCGAGTGCCGCCAGTACCTGCTGCGCCAGGCGTTCGAAGAGGCGATCCACACCCACGCCTACCAGTACATCGTCGAATCGCTGGGTCTGGACGAAGGCGAGATCTTCAACGCCTATCACGAGATCGAGAGCATCCGCGACAAGGACGAATTCCTCATCCCCTTCATCAACACGCTCACCAACCCGCAGTTCAAGACCGGCACCCCGCAGGCCGACCAGGATTTGCTCAAGTCGCTGATCGTCTTCGCCTGCATCATGGAAGGCATCTTCTTCTACGTCGGCTTCGTGCAGATCCTCGCCCTGGGCCGCCAGAACAAGATGACCGGCGCCGCCGAGCAGTACCAGTACATCCTGCGCGACGAGTCGATGCACTGCAACTTCGGCATCGACCTTATCAACACCATCAAACTGGAAAACCCGCACCTGTGGACCAATGAGTTCAAGGCCGAAATCACCGGCCTGATCCAGAAGGGCGTCGAGCTCGAATACCGCTACGCCGAAGACACCATGCCGCGCGGCGTGTTAGGCTTGAACTCGGCCCAGTTCAAGGAATACCTGCGCTTCATCGCCAACCGCCGCTGCCAGCAGATCGGCCTCGACGAAATGTTCCCCGGCGTTACCAATCCCTTCCCCTGGATGGCCGAGATGATCGACCTGAAGAAGGAGAAGAACTTCTTCGAGACGCGCGTCACGGAGTACCAGACGGGCGGGGCGTTGAGCTGGGATTGACCGGCTGAGATGGAAAAAAGGCGCAGGGGACTGCGCCTTTTTTGTTGGGTGGTGCTACTGCATCCTTGCGACGTGGAGGTGCTTGACAGCAACAGATCTCAGGTGAACCATAACGTGCAACTATATTTTAGTTGCATAATTTGAAACAAAAACGGAAACTCGTGTGTCTAGAAAAGAGAAACTGCTTAGACGATTTCTGGCGAATCCCCCCGCGACTGATTTCCGCTGGGATGAGTTGGAGACGCTGATGGGGCACTTGGGTTTCAGTCTCGAGGAAACGACCGGTGGGTCCTCGCACAAGACTTTTGTTATTGGCGCGTACCCGGACAGGGTGATCTATACGTATCGGCCACACCCTGACGGGGTTCTGAAGACCTATCAAGTGCGAGAAATACGGAAGAAATTACGGACGTGGGGAATGATTGAACATGAGTGATCTTCTCGAATACAAAGGCTATCAGGGAACGATCGAATACAGCAAGGAAGACGATTTGCTGTTCGGCAAGGTGCTGCACATCGATAGTTTGATTCAGTATGACGGTTCCTCTGTCTCTGAGATTAAGACCGCTTTCCTGGAAGCTGTGGACGGGTATCTGGCGTTTTGCGAGCAGACTGGCCGCTCGCCCAACAAACCATACAGTGGAACCTTCAACATTCGAATCGGGCCCGATCTGCATCGTGATGCAGCTATGGCAGCCGTGGAGCGTGGTATGAAGCTGAACGAGTTCGTGCGCGACGCTATCCGCGCGATGGTGGCAGGCGTAGACGATCACGCAGCCACCCACAATACTTTCAACGTCACCATCGTTCGGGACGGTATTGGCACAATCGATACCTCTATTGAGGGTCCGTCAGAATGGAGAACAGGCAATGTCGCAACAACCCATGTATTCAGCCAGGGATCTCACTGAAATCCTGATTAAACACAACGATCTCCATGAGGGCATTTATGCCCTGAACCTGGAGTTTCAGTTCGGATTAGGGATGATGGGGCCAACGCCTGAGCAAACGCTGCCTAGCGCCATTGTTAGCCTTGCAAGAGTGGGCCTTAATAAAGTGGAGGTTCATGCGACTAATACAGTGGATGCAGCAGAGGTCAACCCATATTCTGGGGCGAAGAAAGCAAGCAAGCCACGAGCTGTCGGTAAGAGGAAAGACTGAACACGGACGGCACAGGCAATGCCGGGCTTCGGTATCGCCCCGCTTGATCTGGCCGGGTATGTCTCGAATCCGGCCGTGATTCAAGCTGTCGGCGAGACGTTTGAGGTACACCCGGCCGTAGTCGTCGGGCAAGTGCCCATTCGCTATGAGTTTTCCGTGAGATCAGACGCCACGGTATATGCCATTGTTGATGTTTCCAGGGAATCGGGGCGCCCGGAATTCAGCTTGGCCTGCATTACATCTGCTTCCATTGGATACCGGGATTCATCGAAGCATCCCTGTGCACAGAGCAACGAATCTGAACAATAGGGGACAGACGATTTTGCGTGATGAGATCTTTCGGTGCTGTCGAAACCGTGGTCTGTCCTCTGATTCCCAAGTGAGCAAGTGAGGGCGCGCACGGCTGTCTCAAGATCGCTGTCAGCAGCCCGTTAAGGAGCCAGTCTTCCTTTAATTGCGTTTCAAAGAGGCCTCCAATGTCTGATGATTCAAATAGCGATCCGCTGCTTGAAGTAAGCCTTAAAACCTTGCGATTGCGCCCGGGGCTTTTTCTGAAAATTCAGAGAACGGGCGCGGGCGCCACGGTGCACGAGGCGCAATTCGTCGCGGCCATCGAAGGCAAGGGCGTGATGTTGACGCCCAGCGGCATGGACAGCCTCAAGACGGAAATCGCCATTGGCGAGGAATACCTGATTCAAGGCTTCACGGGTCAGAGCGATTTCTCCTTCACTTCGCCGGCCTTGAATGTCTTCAAGGCACCTTTTGCCCATGCGCTCTTTGCTTACCCGGCTACGGTAAAAGCGAAGAAGGTGCGCAAAACGATGCGTATGAAAACCGCTTTGCCTGGGACGATTTCGCCGCGGGGCGAGAACAATCCGCTTCAGGTCTCCATCATCGATCTGAGCGTCGACGGTGCCATGGTTTTATCCCCCCGTTCCCTGGGAGTTATTGGCAGCCTTTTCGAATTGGCGTTTCCGATCGAGGTCGAAGGCGAACGCTGCAATCTGAACCTCGTGACGAAGCTTTGCCACAATACGCCCGGGGACGACGGGCAGCGCAAGATCGGTTTGTCTTTCGAGAATTTATCCAGGGACCACAAGCTGCTTTTGAATTACTTTCTTGGCAAGGTCAGCGAAGAAAATCCTCTCGTTATCGAGCCCTGATTTTTTGCCCGCTGATCAAAAGGGGTGAACTGACCCCGTTTGTTTTTCCGGTCGGGGCCGGGGTGGCGTGAGCTAAAGGGGTCAACGGCTCATTGAGGTAACACTGGCACAGTGAATCAAGGGGCAGGGCTCAAATGGACGCCACGCACTTAATCAAAGGGGCCAGGCTCAGACACGATATTCATAGCCGGGCAAGGAAAATAATCGTGCTGCTGCGGGTACGCTACCCCAGACAATCGCGCGGAATTCCGTTTTACATTTAAAATCCACATCGCCATTCACCCTGAATCCCTTACCGTTCTTGACCTTAAGTGACTCAACCCATCGTTGTAACCGGACAGCAGTGTTTATGAATATCAAAAAATCCCATCTTGCCCTTGTCGCCGCCGGACTGGCGATTGCTTCTCCTTTCGTCACTGCGGCGGAACGACTTGAGCAGCAGACCGAGGGAGGGGATCTTGCCTACGTCGGCAGCAACGGACGCATCGGCATCGGTTATGACAGCAAGACCAAGCTTCGTGGCGAGGCGTATTGGGTCTTCTCGGAAGACAGTCTGGCCGCGTGGATCGGCGAGGCATGGGCCAGCGGGTCGGCGGGTGGGCTTAAACTGAACTACCACTGGACGCAGGACGGCGCAAAGGGAAAGCCAACCAGCCAGAGCGTGCGCAAGTTTTTCGCGGCTGTGGACCAGAACATTCAACATGACCAGAAACTCACACTGGGCGGGGGGGTTGAACAGGAAAACCTGTTTTTCGGCGCTTATGTTTCCACGGCGCTGACCGGTCGGCGCGCTATCGGCGATACAGTCTCGACCGTGAGCGATACGGTTTTTGGCACCGAGCTGGATGGGCGCCAGTACACCCAGAACATTGCCACCACGACCTATTTGCACCTTTATGAACGGCCCTATGACTACGGTGTGGGGGCACGCATTGGGCGCTATTACAACGAATCCCTCATCCGCCTGAGTGGGGGCCTGGATTACGAATGGGGAAAGGACTCAAACCACCAGACCACCCTGTCCGTGATGATGGAAAAATTCATCGCCAACACGCCGCACAGCTTCTCGGTTAATGCTGAGGCTTATCAAAAATCCGGGGCACTGGAACAGAATCGCAGCGACCAGCGCCTTTATCTTATGTACCGCCATGAACTGGGTGGAAAGAGCCATCGTCCGGAACGCCCCTATCGTCTGGTTGAAGCCCAGACCCAGCCGGAGGACGTAACCACACAAGCGACTGCGGCAACGATCCGCCCTGCTGCTGAAAACGCGCCTAAAGGCGAAAAGCAGATGGTGAAAACCACTGCCACCATGCTTTCCGATGCATTCTTCGAACTTGACAAATCCCAGCTGACGCCCGAAGCCACGGCCGCTCTCGACGCGGTCATCACGACGCTTCGCTCGGTGGGATACACCGGCAACATCCGCCTCATTGGCCACACCTGCGATCTGGGCTCCGATGAGCACAACCAGAAACTTTCCGAGATGCGCGCGCTGGCGGTGAAGAAATATCTGGTCGAAACCGGCAAACTTCCCGATGAAGTAATGATTGTAGAAGGCAAGGGAGAAACCGAGCCACGCTACCCCAACACGGGGGACTCACGCCAAAAAAATCGGCGGGTAGACCTTGAGTTCATCAGTGTCACCGAAAAAACTGTAGCGGCCACCGCTCCGCCTCCCGAACCGACCCCAGAACCGACCCCAGAACCCAAAGCGGCGAAGCCCGCCAAGGTGGAATGGGTACGCGAATACATCGACAGCGAACCCGCGTGGTTGCGTCGTGCCTTGCACAACACTACGCCACACAAACAGAGTGTGGACGTTTATCGCCAGCAGGACAGCGAGATTAGTGTAGCAAGCGGCGATAAACAGTATGTCAACCGCGCGCCTGTCGCCCAGGCGGATGCCTTTACGGCCAATCGTGGCGAAACGGCGATGCTGGACGTGCTAGCCAACGATAGCGACCCGGATCAGGATGAGCTGACCATCACTTCGGTCACACCGCCCGCCCACGGCAGCGCCAGCATCAGCGGCAGCAGGGTCAGTTACACCCCAGCGCCCGGCTTCATTGGACAGGATACTTTCTCCTATACGATAGCCGACCCGGAGGGCGCGAGCAGTAGCGCACAGGTCACGATAACCGTCCAGGCCGTCAACCAGCTCCCGATTGCGATGAATGACACCTTTGTCGTTCCGTCCACCAGGAACACGTTGCTTGACGTGCTGGCGAACGATCGCGATCCGGATGGCGATGCGCTGAGCATCGTGTCATACACCCAGCCGGACACTGGATCGATCTCCCAAGGGAACGGCAACCTGATCTTCACCCCTGAAACCGCCTTCCTCAGCACCAGCTTCAGCTACACCATTTCGGATGGAAAAGGCGGCGCTGCAACGGCAACGGTAACCCTGATTGATCCCTGAGTTATGACAAATGCGGAGCAGGGGTCATAGCGGAGCAGGGGTCAGGTCTAGCATTAAAGCTTCCTTATGCTGAATGGCCCTTTTCAGCGATGGAGCATCGAGACCGCATTTGCCGAAATCAAGACCACGCTCAAAGGCGCAGACATTGTGCTGCGTAGCAAAACGCCAGAGTTGGTGCGCCAGGAGTTCTGGGGGTTGTTGTTAGCCCACCATGTGGTGCGCAAACTGATGCTGGAGGCAGCGCTCTCACGCCAGCGAACGCCTGATACGCTCAGCTTCAAACACAGCCTGTCATTGATCCGCCGCAAACTCCCAGACAGCGGCGCCGTTCCCCCCAGAGGGCTTCCAGAAGTGGTGGTTGGCGTTGATTGAAGCCGCAGCCAGCGGCAGGCTGACCAGTCCAAAAGGACGACCAAATCCTCGCGTGGTCAAGCGACGAACCAAGCTACATCCGCTGCGCAAGGGCGATGAAATTATGAATATCCGTCAGGACTGGACACCGGTGATTGTTAAGTGAACAGCATTGTGTCTGTCCCCTGATTCGCTGCTCAGCTTCTCGGCGCCGATCTTTTTCCACATCGTGCGTTACTGGTGGGTGCCATGAGAAGTATGGGCCTGAACTGCCCCGGGATTTCAGACGCAATGCCTAAAGAAATCAGACGGGTCTCCAGGCCATGATCCCAGCCCAGGATCGGTAGGGGCTTTGTGGGCGTGTTTGGAGAAGGTCGAGGTTATGCCGCCCTGATCTCGTTGAGCTGGCCGGGGTGGATCCAACGGGGTGGGTAGGGCGACTCAGAAAATATCGTCGGGCAGGTCGTTATGCGAGCCGTCGCAGAACGGCTTGCTCTGGGTGTGCTTGCAGTTGCACAGCCACACCGTGGTTTTTTCTGCGATGACGATCGACATCGGTTCCATGTCGGTACCTTCGTGCGAGCCGTCGCAGAACGGTTGCGTCATCGAGCGGCCGCACGAGCACCACCAGTATTCGCCGGGTTCAAGCTCGAGTTCGGCGGGATTGCGGTCATACACAACGGGTTCGGACATGGGAACTCCTGCGCAAAGACGCCATTCTAGCCGCATCGACCGCTTTGAAATCCTTACGGATTTTGTGTCAATTCGGGCAGCGAACCATGTCGTGGGCGCAGATTGGGCGCACGATGTCTGCATGCGATATCGCATCGCCTCAAGATCGCGGCTGTATTTTTTGTGATCGATGGAGGGGTGTTGCACCGGGCACTGCCGCATGAGCAGTGCCCGGCCAGGCTTTCCCGTTGCTACGGGAAGCTCAATGGCAAGCTTATTTCTTGACGCCGTTCACAACAGCCTTGAGCGTTGCGCCCGGCTTGAATGCGGGGACCTTGGCGGCCTTGATCTTCAGCTCTTCGCCGGTCTTTGGGTTGCGGCCCATGCGTGCGGCGCGCTTGCGCACCTCGAATGTGCCAAAGCCGACCAGCGTCAGCGAGTCGCCCTTTTTCAGGGTGCCCGAGATGATGTCGATCAGCGCGCCGACTGCACGTTCGGCATCCGCCTTGGTGGATTCGGTCTTGGCGGCCAGTGCGTCGACGAGTTCTTTTCTGTTCATGTTTTAAAGCTCCTTGGTGGATGAGGGGGTGAATGGGGGGAAACCCGGTTCGGATTATTGTTGAAGAAACCACTTGCTGGCAATGCACCAATTTCCGTGCCTTCAGGGCAGATACCCAATTTTGTCGATGCCGGGAAGTGACACCTTACCCGAATCCTGGCCCGGTTGGATGCACGACGATTCATTCCTCGTCAGGACGGGTGCCGCGAAGCAATCCATAATATTTTTTGAATCAATGGCTTACCGGTTGATTTCGAGGCGCCGCCTTGGCTGGCCCGAAGGTCATGCGGCATCGCATGCTGCGGCTCTGCAGGCTTTGCCAGCTTCGGATGGGGCGCCACGACTTCTTTTTGCGATGGGTGCCGGCATGCCCCCGAAACCCGAAATCCCGCCCCGGCGGAAACCGGTACCGCCTGAAAGCCCGCTGCCGCATGAGTTAAACTCGGTACGACAGCAAGGAAGGTGCCCGGCATGACACCCGATCTCACCGCGGCAATGCATCGCCACCGGATGGATCGCGCATACGCACCCGCTTCGCCCGCAACCCGCATTTTTTTCAAGGCGGCATGCGCGCCGGGATCGCCAGACCATCACCGTTTTCCGTAAACAACACGAGCACGCCCAAGGCATGACCGCACCCACCAGCAAACCCTGTCCTTTTTGCCATCTCGATCCCAACCGCATCATGACCGAGGACGATCTGACCGTCGTCTACCGCGACGGCTTTCCCGTCTCGCTCGGCCATAGCGTCATTATCCCGCGCCGCCACTTCGCCACCCTGTTCGACGCCACCGAAGCCGAGCAGGCCGCGCTGTTGAAGGCACTGGCGAACGCCAGGGATCTCATCGACAAGTACCACCAGCCGGACGGCTACAACATCGGCATCAACCACGGCCAGGCCGGCGGCCAGAGCGTGCCGCACCTGCATATTCATTTGATCCCCCGCTACCGGGGCGACAAGGAAGACCCGCGCGGCGGCGTGCGGTGGGTGCTGCCGGACAAGGCGAAGTACTGGGCGTGATGTGGATTCAGACTTGATCAGGCTGGTAGTGCAAGATCATGCTGAAATCATTAGGTCTGTAAACAGGAACTCGACCGGGCGAAGCTGAGGCCGCTGCTGCGCCTGAAATATTACGACTCGACGATGCCGTGGCCGACCTCGGCAAGCCGGAGGAGATCGGCAAGGTGTTCAGCGGTATTCAGAAATATCTTTGCCAGGCGTTGGCATGAGCGCCCGGTAAGCTGGATTGGAAAGGTTTGGAATGCTTCGCGCCTGGCAATTGCAGCATGATGGCATCACTCAGTCTTTCTTCTCGTCGTCCTCATCCGGAATCACCGCATTGGCAACGGCTCCGACTGTTTTAGCGGCCACCTTGACCCCTGTTGCAACCACGGTGACCGCAGCATCGGCAACCGTCACCACAGTACACCCCGACAGGGTCGAGAGCAGGATGGAAACAATCAGGGCTTGAGCACGCTGCATGATCGGATTTGGGTAATGGCATTTTGGGAATGACGGAGCATCGCCATCGGATGGATGTCCAATCCCCGGGGTGCGTTGGACTGCAGCGCTTCGAACGGATATGACAAAAAAGTGGTCGGGGCGAGAGGATTCGAACCTCCGACTCCTGCGTCCCGAACGCAGTACTCTACCAGGCTGAGCTACGCCCCGAGGCAGATGGCGGGTTCAGTGTTGAACCCATTTTGAAGAACTACCGGGAAATTCAAAAAACTGCGCGGTCAGAAACTTCGGTCAACCGCGAAAGCCGCCAATTGTAACAAAGCTGCCTTGGAATTTGAATCCGCCAGACAAGAAATTGCTGAATTGGCCATCCGGCTTTCGCGCTGTGCGGTTTCGCGCGTGTATTGCAGGGCATTGGTGTCCTTGATGGCGGCGAGCACGCTCTGGAATTCGGAGAGGCCGCCGTGTTCGATGGCCTGTCGGATGCTGGCGGCCTGATCCGGGGTGCCGTGCTTCATCGCGTACAAGAGCGGCAGGGTGGGCTTGCCCTCGGCGAGGTCGTCGCCGATGTTCTTGCCGGTCTTGAGGAAGTCGCCGGAGTAGTCGAGCACATCGTCGATCAGCTGGAAGGCGGTGCCGAGGTGCATGCCGTAGCGTCCCAGCGCGTCTTTCTCCTCTTCGGTGCCGCCGCCGATGACGGCGCCCAGGCGGCCCGCGGCTTCGAACAGCTTGGCGGTCTTGTAGCGGATGACGCGCAGGTAGTTCTCTTCGTCGATGTCGGGGTCGTGGCAGTTGAGCAACTGCAGCACTTCGCCTTCGGCGATGGTGTTGGTGGCGTCGGACAGGATGCGCATGACTTCCATGTTGTCGATCGCCACCATCATCTGGAAGGCGCGCGAATAGAGGAAGTCGCCGACCAGCACGCTGGCGGCGTTGCCGAACAGGGCATTGGCGGTTTCGCGGCCGCGCCGCAGTTCCGATTCGTCGACCACGTCGTCGTGCAGCAGGGTGGCGGTGTGGATGAATTCAACCACCGCTGCAAGCTCATGATGCGCGCGTCCCGAATAGTTGAAGCAGCCGGCCGACAACAGCACCAGCGCAGGGCGCAGGCGCTTGCCGCCGCTGTTGATGATGTATTCGGAGACCTGGCGGATCAGCACCACGTCGGAATACAGGCTTTGGCGGATGACATGATCGACGGCGTGCATGTCGTCCGCCAGAAAGGATTGCAGGCTCTCCAGGGACACGATTCAGGCTTGTTGTTGGATAAGCCCGCAATGGTAGCAGCCCCGCCGGACTTTTTCATCGCAATGCGTGCACGCGAGGCATGTGCGCGAGCTGCGTATTCCAAATAGCCTGCCAAATGGTTTGACTTGTTTCGGCATCACCGATAAACTTCTGCGCTTTCCTGGGTTCGTATTGGTTGGAGACCCCCCATGTACGCAGTCATCAAAACCGGCGGCAAGCAATATCGCGTGAGCGCCGGTGACAAACTTAAAATTGAAAAGCTGGACGGCGAGATCGGCAGCGAGATCACCTTTGATCAGGTATTGATGGTAGGCGATGGTGCCGACATCAAGATGGGCGCGCCCATGCTTCGCGGCGCCACGGTTACGGCCACTGTGCTGAACCAGGCCCGCGGCGACAAGATCAAGATCTTCAAGATGCGCCGTCGCAAGCATTATCGCAAGAGCCAGGGCCATCGTCAGCACTTCACCGAAGTGCAAATCGGCGGCATTACGGCATAAGGAGCTCATACCATGGCACACAAGAAAGCAGGCGGCAGTACCCGTAACGGCCGCGACTCGGAGTCGAAACGTCTCGGCGTGAAGCGCTACGGCGGCGAACTGGTTCTGGCAGGCAACATCATCGTGCGTCAGCGCGGCACCCAGTTCCATCCCGGCGACAACGTCGGCATCGGCAAGGACCACACCCTGTTCGCCAAGGCGCACGGCACGGTCAAGTTCGAGATCAAGGGCGCTGCCCGTCGTCGCACGGTTCGCATCGAGCCGGTCGCAGTCGCAGTGTGATTGGCTCGACGGTCTGAGTTGATTTGAACTGATTCCGATTCGTTCGCCAAAAAGCCCTGTCCGCCGGATGGGGCTTTTTTGTTTCCAGGATATTCAATATGAAATTCATCGACGAAGCCAAAATACAGGTCATCGCCGGCAAGGGCGGTGACGGCAGCGCTTCGTTCCGCCGCGAGAAAAACATCCCGTTCGGCGGCCCCGATGGGGGCGATGGCGGTCGCGGCGGCAGCGTGATCGCGGTGGCCGACCGCAATATCAATACCCTGGTCGAGTTCCGCTTCAAGCACGTCTTCAAGGCGCAAAAAGGCGAAGGCGGGCGCGGCGCGCAGTGCTATGGCAAGGGCGGCGATGACCTCATTGTCCGCGTGCCGGTGGGCACCGTGTTCACCGACATCAACAGCGGCGAGGTGGTGGCCGACCTGGCGGCGGATGGTAAGACGGTGTGCCTGGCCAAAGGCGGCAAGGGCGGGCTGGGCAACCTGCATTTCAAGTCGAGCACCAACCGCGCACCGCGCCAGCACACGCTGGGCGAACCGGGCGAGGAATGGGAGCTGGAGATGGAACTGAAGGTGCTGGCGGACGTCGGCTTGCTGGGTATGCCCAACGCGGGCAAATCGACTTTCATTCGCGCGGTGTCGGCGGCGCGCCCCAAGGTGGCCGACTATCCGTTCACCACGCTGGCGCCCAACCTGGGCGTGGTGCGGGTCGACAGCGAACGCAGTTTTGTCATCGCCGACATTCCGGGTCTGATCGAGGGCGCGGCGGAAGGCGCGGGCCTGGGTCACCAGTTCCTGCGCCATCTGCAGCGTACGCGGGTGCTGCTGCATCTGGTCGACATTTCGCCGCGCTGGGAAGCCGGCGATCCGGTGCACGAGGCGCGCGCCATCGTCGAGGAACTGCGCAAGTACGACCAGAAGCTCTACGACAAGACGCGCTGGCTGGTGCTGAACAAGATCGACATGGTGGATGAGGCCGAACGCGAGGCCGTGGTGGCCCAGTTCGTGGCAGACTACGAATGGACCGGGCCGGTGTTCGCGATTTCTGCGCTCGACGGCACCGGCTGCACGGCGCTCACCTATGCGGTGATGGACTACCTGGGCACGCAGGCAGCCGTGGTGCTGGAGGAAGACGAACCTGCGGCGGCTTTGCCTGCTGCCACCCCCCCCGCGGCTTAAGCTGCCTGCGACTCGGCTGGCGCTGCGTCGCCGCCGACTCGTTTCCAGTCGTTTTCCAGCAGCGCCACCTGATATTTCGCCCAGCGGGCGAATTCCGCCGGGCTGCAATGGCCTTTCTTGCGGCGGCAGGTGCCGGCGATTCCCTTGAAGTGATAAACCATTTTGCCGGTTTCGGCGTCGACGGCGATTTCGGTCAGTTGGCGCACGCCCCAGCTGCGGCCGTAAGCGCCGTTGCTGTAGAAAAATCCTGTTTTGAGTTCGTCCGGGATCATGTCGTGATGCGTCGATAAATGTCGGTGACTTTCACCGGCAATTGTCGCACGTCATCCAGAATGACGTAACGCGCCGCGCCGTACATGTGCGGCAGGTAGTCGCGCGCGTCGCGGTCGAGCGTGATGCAAAACGGATGAATGCCGGTGCGCGCCGCTTCCAGCAGCGCCATGCGCGTGTCCTCGATGCCGTACTGGCCGCGGTAGACATCGAAATAATCGTCCGGGCGACCGTCCGACAGCGTGATCAGCACGCGGGTTTTGGCTTCGACCTGGTTCAGGAGCTTCGTCATGTGACGCAGCGCAAAACCCATGCGGGTATATTCCTGCGGGCGGATGCCGGCGATGCGCGCCTTCACTTCGTCGCCGTAGGGATCGTCGAAGGTCTTGATGCGGAACAGCTCGCAGCGTTTGCGCGTAGTGCCTGAAAAGCCGTAGATCGCGTATCGGTCGCCCAAGAGTTCCAGCGCCTCGCACAAGAGGATCAGCGCTTCGCGCTCGGCCTCGTTGATCCAGCCTTTGGTCGAGCCGCTCATGTCCACTAAAAATGCTACCGCGATGTTGCGCTCGGCGCGGTGCAGGCGCACGAACAGGCGATCGCTCATCTCGCGGCCATCTTTCGCGTCGGCAAGTGCTTCGATCAGCGCATCGAGGTCGACCTCGTCGCCCTGGGTCTGCCGCTTGTCGAGGCGGTTTTCGTCGCGCAGCGCCTCGAATTTCCTGCGCAGGTGCTTGACCACGCCGGCATATTTGTCGAGCGTATCGCGATGGAAAGTGTCGTGGACCGGGGGGACGGTTTTTTCGCGCATCACGCACCAGTTCTTGCGGTAATGCTGACGGCCGTGATCCCACTCGGGATACAGCACGGCGCCTTTCTCGTGATAGGTGCCCTGCCACACGGCGTCCGGGTCTTCCGGCTGGTCGAATACGCGGTTGGGATCGTATTCGCCGTCGCCCGCCGGGACGAGGTATTCCGGGGGGATTTCGCCGAAGTCGAGATAGACCGAGGTGAGCAGCTGCTTGACGCCCTCGGGCGGCGCGATCGGAGCATCGTCGAGGGTGATGTCGAAGTCGAGCAGGCCGTTTTCGTCGCGCGGCGTCACGTCCAGCGCGGGCGGCGTTTCAGTGGCGGACAGCGGATCGGGCTGCGCGGCCGTGTGCTCTTCCAGCAGTTCGGCCAGCTTGATGCGCAGCCGCGCCTTTTCCTTGTCCAGCCGGGCGGCACGGGCGGCGGCAATCGCATCCGGGCGCAGGCAGCCCTGGTCGCTCCACTGTGGACAGCCGGCTTCGTCGTAGGCGGCACCGAGCAGGGCCAGGCTGTCATCGAGTGTTGCCTGGTCGGCCGCCAGCGCCGCTTCGAAACGCTGCCAGGCGGGCGGCAGTTCGGGGTCGAGTTGCGCACGCAGGCGCTGCATCTCGCGGTGCAGTCCCGGCAATTCGCGTGCGATGCGCGCAGTGAGCCGCAGCGTTTCCAGCGCGTAAAGCCGGGTGAGGGCGCGTTCGGGATCGGCATAGCCGGCGGCAATCGCGGCGTGGTCGACGCGCAGGCTGCCGAAGCGGGTTTGCGCCCACAACAGCGCGACGGTGATCTTGGCGAGCTGAAAGTTGTCATCCAGATTCGGCAGTGCGGCGATCAGCGGCGGCAGCACGATACGCTCGCCGTCGGTCCAGGCGGCGTCGCCTTCCTCGATGCGCAACCGGCGGCCGGAGAGGCCGCAGACGAAATTGCCCAGCACCGGCGCAATGTCGTCGAACAGCGCCCCGGCGGCGTCGTGCCGATGCCGCACTTCGTCGAAGCTGTCGACCTGTTCCATCACCCTGAGCGCGTTCTGCAGGCCGGTGCGGTCGAATACGTCGCAGGTATGCACCGCCCAGGCTTCGAGCAGGCGCCGCTCCATGCGCGGAAGCAGCGCGGGTGCGCGGCGACCGAACTGCCACGCGAGCGTGATGTGGGTCGAGGCGATGCGGCGGATCCAGCCGAGGATGAAGTCCTGCTCGTCGCGTGTCAGCGGTTCAAGCTCGATGGCGAGTTGCTCGACCTTGAAATAGGTGAATTCGGTTTCCAGCCAGACGTGGAGGCTGGCCTCGATTTCGGAGGCGGTGAGCGGTGGCTGCGCCATCAGGTGCCCATCAGAAAATCGATGAGGAGAGTTCCTGTATGGCTTTCAGCATGTCGGCGTCGTCGGTGACCGCCTGCGCGACCGCCGATTTGCACGCCGTCACCGGATTGACGCCGTCGGCGATCAGCTTGCCGGCATGCACCAGCAGCCGCGTCGAGGCGCCTTCCTCCAGTCCGCTGCCCTTGAGGTTGCGCGTCATCTGGGCGAAGCGCACCAGGCTGTCGGCGACGGCGTCGGACACGCCGGACTCGGTGGCGACGATGCGGCGTTCGAGTTCGGCCGACGGGTAGTCGAATTCCAGTGCTACAAAGCGCTGCCGGGTCGATTGCTTCAAATCCTTGAGCACGCTCTGGTAGCCGGGGTTGTAGGAAATGGCGAGGCAGAATTCGGGCGGGGCCTCGACTTCGAGGCCGAGCTTTTCCATCGGCAGGGTGCGGCGGTCGTCGGCCAGCGGATGGATCACCACCATGGTGTCCTTGCGCGCTTCGACGACTTCATCCAGGTAGCAGATGCCGCCTGCGCGCACCGCGCGGGTGAGCGGGCCGTCGACCCACACGGTTTCGCCGCCCTTGACCAGATAGCGGCCGACCAGGTCGGAAGCGGTGAGGTCGTCGTGGCACGACACGGTGATCAACGGGCGCTTGAGACGCCACGCCATATGTTCCATGAAACGGGTCTTGCCGCAGCCGGTGGGGCCTTTCAGCAGCACCGGAATCTGCTGCCGCCAGGCCGCCTCGAACAGCTGGATTTCGTCGCCGACAGCTTCGTAGTACGGTTCTTTTTCGATCAGGTGGTGCGCAGGGTCGAGGGTGCGGGCGTTCATGGCCGAAGTGACTTTCAAAAGCAGCCGGATTGCCGTTTCTGGCGTTCGAGGTCTTTGACTTCCTGGTTCCACGTATTCATCTGTTCCTGCGTGTAGCCCTTGCGGCGCGCCTGATCCATTTTGTCGAACACGCGTCCCAGCTTGTCGGTCAGCGCGTCGCACTGGCGCGCCGAGAGACGTGCAGCAGGCTTGCCGCTGGTGCGCTGGGTGTCGAGGCGCAGGGTGGCGGTCTCATTGGATGGAGGAACTGCCTTGGGTGCTTCTGGCTCGACCGGGACGGGTGCTGGACGCGCCTGATCGGGTATCGGCGCAGGATCGATTTCCACTTTGCGGGCCTCCCGTGCATCGCGGCAGGGCAGGTTGGAATAGGTGACCTTGCCCTGCGCGTCGATGCACTTGTTGAGCGTGGCCTGTGCCGATGCCCCCGTGGACAGCAGGGCCGGCAGCGCGAGCAGGGTTAGAGCAAGCAAACGCATCGGCGTTCAGTGTTCGCCTGAATATTTGTCGTCTTCCAGTTCCATCTTCTTCTGGAATCCGGCTTCTTTTTCCTGCTCGGCCAGGGCGCGCTTGCGCGCCAGACGTTTTTCGTACGCTCCCGGGTGCTGCTCGACAAAATCTTCGCCGAATAGCGCATGGCGCAGGAAATTCATGCCGAAGTCGAGCAGGGCCTCGTCGTCGGCGATCAGGGCCGCCATGATCTCGACCGGAATGTTGTAGGTGTCGTTGAAGCTCGGGCTCATGACGAACGCACGGAAACGGTCGACGTCGTAGCTCGCCATGAAGAACAGCTGGTTGGAAATCGGCGAGGGCTTGCCGATGGAAGGGCCGGCCGACTTGCGTTTGACAACCAGTTGCCGCCAGGCATGGGCCTTCTCGTCGTATTCGGCGACGCCTTGTTCGGCACGGTATTGCTCAATGGTTTGCGTCTTGTCCTCGAAATGACCCAGGCAGTGCGGCTCCTTGACCATGGCGTAGGCGCTGCGGTCGACGTATTCGTCGGAGCGGCGCATGGTCAGCAGGGCGACCGGGTAGTAACGGCAGGCGGTGGGGCGGTCCTCGTAGACGCCGCAGCCTTCGGGGGTCATGAACTGGCAGGCGGTGCCGCCCTCGACGGGCTTCAGCTTGACGCCGGGCATGCCGTCCTTGTCCATCTCGAACGGCACCGAATACTGGTTGAGAAGCTCGCCGGAAGACATGTCCAGGCGTTTCTTCAGGCGCAGGATGTCGTAGGGCGTGAGCGGGATGTCGATGTTGCTGCAGCAGGCATTCCAGCACTTGACGTTGCGATGGCAACGGAATTGCAGCGCCGCGTCTTCCGTCAGCATGATGGGTTTGACCGGGCTGCCCGCAAACGGGGAGTCTTCGATCATGTCTTTAAATTCGGCTTCGTTCATGGTTCAACCTCGTGGGGCTCGGCCCCTCACTTCAAAAATAACCAACACACAGACGGGAGTGCGTAGGGTACGCGCTTTCGGCTGGATGCTAAACCTTGTCTGTCTCACTGTTATTGAGGGTGGAAAAAAACCGGGCGCCTGATGGCGCCCGGTTTTAAAGGACGCCGTTATAAACAGCGGCGCCCGGAGCTTGCTACTTGGCTAATTCTTGCGAATTAGTGAGCAGCGGGCTTGAACAGCTTGGACTTGTCGACCAGATCCACGTGGGCGCGCTTGAAGCAGTTCCACTGTTTGGAGTTCTTGTCGTAGATCGAGTTCACGAAACAATGCCAGTTTTCCTCATCGACAAAGTTCTTGTCCATGCGGTAGTAGAAGCCGGGGTAACGGCTTTCCTGACGGAACTGGATGTGCTTCATGTGGGCTTCGGCCGTGAGGATACGGTGATAGTTTTCCCACGCGCGGAGCAGTTCGTGCAGGTCTTTCGCACGCATCTTCTCAGCGTCTTCCTTCAGCATGTTCAGCTTTTCTTCCGCCACGCCCAGCATGTTGGCGTTGGTCGTGTAGTAGGTCGCGACACCCGCAACGTACTCGTCCATGATCTTCTGCAGACGGAACTGCAGCATCTTGGGCGTGATGTAGTTGGGGTTGACGTCGATCGCCGTGGTGTAGTCCTTGTGCTCGAGGTACGTGCGCACCGGCTTGTAGATGTCTTCCACCAGCTGCTCGACGGAGGTGTCGAGTTCAGGTTTCCAATCCTTGTTGTCGATGCAGTACTTGACCATGGACTTGGCGCACATGCGGCCTTCGGCGTGCGAGCCGGAGGAGAACTTGTGGCCGGATGCGCCCACGCCGTCGCCGGCGGTGAACAGACCCTTGACCGTGGTCATCGAGCGGTAGCCCCAGTTCCAGCCCTTGGGCAGGTGAGCCGGGATCTTGTCCGCGTCGGCGTGGCCTTCGTCGGTCGGTGCGCCCAGATCTTCGGGACCCGACACCCAGATGCCGCAGCAACCGGAGTGCGAACCAAGCAGGTAGGGTTCGGTCGGCATCAGTTCGGAGTTCTTCTTCTCCGGCTCGATGTTCTCGCCCACCCAGATACCGCACTGGCCGACGCACATGTCGAGGAAGTCTTCCCAGGCTTCTGCTTCCAGGTGCTTCACTTCGCGCGGGGTCAGCGTTTCACGCAGTTTTGCCAAAGCGGTCACGGTGTCCATGTAAATGGGGCCGCGGCCTTCTTTCATTTCCTTCAGCATCAGGTGGTTACGCAGACACGATGCGGGAACGGCTGCCTGCCCGTAGGGGGGGTAGTCGTTCAGCAGTTCCTTGTTCTTCACCATGTAGACTTCGCCGTATGCGTTCACAGCTTGCGCTTTGAACAGCAGGAACCAGGCGCCAACCGGGCCGTAGCCGTCCTTGAAGCGGGCGGGAACGAAGCGGTTCTCCATCATGGTCAGCTCGGCGCCGGCTTCGGCAGCCATCGCGTAGGTCGAGCCTGCGTTCCACACCGGGTACCAGGCGCGGCCGGTACCTTCACCGACGGAGCGCGGACGGAAGATGTTCACGCAACCACCAGCGGCCAGCAGAATGGACTTGGCCTTGTACACGACAACTTTGTGGTCGCGGGTCGAGAAACCGACAGCGCCGGCGATGCGGCTCGGGTCGTTTTTGTCGTTGACCAGCTTGACGATGAAGATACGCTCTTCGATGCGATCCATGCCGAGCGCTTTTTTGGTGGCTTCAGCAACGATCCACTTGTAGGATTCGCCGTTGATCATGATCTGCCATTTGCCGGAACGCACGGGCTTGCCGCCGTCTTTCAGCGTGGGCAGGCCCTGGGCGCCGTCATGGCGCTCGCCGTTCTCGTCGGTTTTCCAGATCGGCAGGCCCCATTCTTCGAACAGGTGCACGGAATCATCCACGTTGCGACCCAGGTCGTAGGCCAGGTCGTCGCGGGTGATGCCCATCAGGTCGTTGGAGACCATGCGGGCGTAGTCGGCGGGATCCTGCTCGGAGCCGATGTAGGTGTTGATTGCGGACAGGCCCTGCGCAACAGCGCCGGAACGGTCCATCGCGGCCTTGTCGACCAGCTTGATCTTCAGGTCGATGCCCATCTCTGCCTTGGCAGCATCTGCCCAACGCATGACTTCGTAACCGGCGCCGCAGCATGCCATGCCACCGCCGATCAGGAGGATGTCTACTTCCTCCTGGACTACTTCGGGATTACCAAATTCTCCAGCCATTTCGTTTACCTCTCTAAATTACTTACGGATCAGTTCGGCAGGGTTGCCGGCACGGTAACCACCCATCATGTCCCGGGTGAACGAACCCGTGGACGTGATGTCAGCCATTTTGGGCATGGGCTTGCCGCCGTAGCAGTCAATGGAACCTTCGGGCGTGGTGCGGATCGGGAACTTGAAACGCTTCAACACGCCGTTACGGAACTTGATCGTCCACATGATGGAGTCGGAACCACGCAGCGGCTGAACCATGCCGCCCAGCGGCACGACGTCGGCGTAGTGGCGGACTTCAATGGCTTGCTGCGGGCAGATCTTCACGCAGGAATAGCACTCCCAGCACTGCTCGGGCTCCTGGTTGAATGCGCGCATGGCATGGCCGGTTTCAGAACCGTCCTTGTCCAGCTTCATCAGATCGTGCGGGCAGATGTACATGCAAGCGGTCTTATCCTGACCCTTGCAGCCGTCGCACTTGTCGGTACGAACATAGGTTGGCATTACAGTCTCCTAAAGTTAGCTAACAATCCGCGTACGTCGCGGTCCGATTAGAACTGAACCCGTCCTTGGCCGGGGCGTATCGCGAATCCGCTTCCGGTAGGCTCGTGTCCTAAAATCTTTTCCCTGTCGACAGCTGCTGCGAGCAGGGCACATTCCATCCGGCATTGCTGCCGGATGGAAAAATCATGCAGCCGAGTGGCCTTTCAACTCGATCTTGACGTTCTGTTCCGCGGAAAGGCCAGCGTAGTACTTCTGCAGCACCTTGGCGACCTCGGGACGGCTGAATTCGACCGGCAGATCCTGACCTTCGGAAAGCATCGAGCGCACCTTGGTGCCGGACAGCAGGATGCGATCGTCCTTGGTGTGCGGGCAGGTGCGCTGCGAGGCCATGCCGCCGCACTTGTTGCACCAGAAGGTCCAGTCGATGTTCATGTTCACGGTTTCGAGCGAGCCCTTGGGGATTTCGTCGAAGATCTTCTGCGCGTCGAAGGGGCCGTAGTAGTCGCCCACGCCAGCATGATCGCGGCCGACGATCAGGTGCGAGCAGCCGTAGTTCTGGCGGAACAGCGCGTGCAGCAGCGCTTCGCGCGGACCGGCATAGCGCATGTCCAGCGGGTAGCCGGCCTGGATCACGGTGTTGGGGGCGAAGTAGTTTTCGACCAGCACGCTGATGGCTTCGGAACGCACTTCGGCAGGGATGTCGCCCGGCTTCAGCGCGCCCAGCAGGGAGTGAACCAGCACGCCATCCATGGTCTCGATGGCAATCTTGGCCAGGTACTCGTGCGAACGGTGCATCGGGTTGCGCGTCTGGAAGGCGGCAATCCTGGACCAGCCCATTTTTTCGAACGCGGCACGGGTTTCGGCCGGGGTCATGAACTGATCGCCGTATTCTTCCTTGAAGCTGCCGGTGGACAGCACCTTGACCGGGCCGGCCAGGTTGTATTTTCCCTGGGCCATGACCATCTTGACGCCGGGGTGTTCCATGTCGGTGGTCTTGTAGACCTGCATGCACTCGTGGGCCTTGTCGATGGTGTATTTTTCGGTCACCTTCATGGTGCCCATGATGTCGCCGGTCTCGGCATCGACCAGTGCGACGTCGTCACCGGCCTTGATGGCCTCGTCATCGGTCGACAGGGTGACCGGGATCGGCCAGAACAGGCCGCTGGCCATCTTGTAGCCGTCACACACGCCTTCCCAGTCGGCATGGGTCATGTAGCCTTCCAGCGGGGTGAAGCCGCCGATGCCCAGCATGATGAGGTCGCCGGTTTCGCGCGAGCTCATTTTTACCTTGGGCAGCGAAGCGGCGCGGGTTTTTTCGGCGGCGAGTGCGGCGCCCGTCAGCAGCAGGGGTTTGAGTTCACCGCCACCGTGGGGGCGTACCAGTTTGGACATGCTGTCTCCTTGGACTGTGTGGGGGTATTAGAGTCCGGGCAGCATAGCACCGGGGTTGGCACCTGAATAATCCTTTATTTTTATTTGAGGATAAGCGGGTTTGATATGGGGCGGCGATGACGAAAAAGCCCGGGCAAACCGGGCTTTTTTCAAGTGAAACAAGGGTTTATGCGTCGAAAAAAGCGGGCATATCGGTCTGTTCCGTCCTGATGACGTCCACCCAGGCGGGTTGGGTGTCGCCCCCGGCTGCGGCCAGCTTTTTGGTTTCTTCGTAGAGCATTTTCCAGCGGTTGTACAGGCAGTCGCTGACCCTGCGCATGCCTGCATCGAAATAGGAGTTGTGCAGGTCGCCGATGGTGCGGGTGAAAGACTCCATCTGTTCCAGCAGGTTGTGCGGATAGCCCCGGCGGTTGGGGTCGGCGTATTTGACCTTCTCGCGCTTGACCGCGCGCACGAAGACTTTCTGGCCTTCGGTGAGATCGGCTTCGGTGCGGGGCACGCCGCCGTAATTCATCACTTCCTGGATGAAGCCGTTCAGGCGTTCTCCGAAATCGAAGTTGGCGTAATCGACGTTTGACATGGGGGCTCCGTTAATCAGGTGAGGCTTTGCAGGCTGGATGCAACGCCGGTCATTATCCTACGCCGCGCGATGCGGCCGTTAGCGCCTTTCCGGGAAGGTGGCGCGATTATTTCCTAAGCCCTTGAATCCAGCGGGAATAAACTTTGTCGGCCAGTTGGTGAAGCTGGGCGATACGGGCGGGCAAGTCCGCCTGGATGTCTGCGGGCGACTGCACGCCGGGACTGTCGCTGGCGGCGATTTCGTCGGCGCCGTGCTCGCACCAGCTGGCGATGAGTTCGGGCGTCATTTCGACGTGGCATTGCATGCCGATATGGCGATCGTCCAGCACAAAGGCCTGGTTGGCGCACCAGGCGCTTTCGAGGATGCGGGTGGCGCCCGGCGGCAGCGTGAAGGTTTCGCCATGCCAGTGGAAGGCCGGCATGGGGGTTGCGGCATCGCCCAGCCAGGGGCGCGCAGCGTCGGCGTCGGTGATGCGGACGTCGCCCCAGCCGATTTCCTTGACTGGATTGGCGCCGACCGTTCCGCCCAGCGCGCGGGCCATCATCTGTCCGCCAAGACAGTGGCCGATTACCGGGATGGCCGCCGCGACCGCCTGGCGGATCAGGGCCAGTTCAGGCGGGATCGATGGCAGATCGTCATTAACGCTCATCGGCCCGCCCATCAAGCAGATGCCGGAAATGCCGTTAAGCTTGTCGGGCACGGCGTCGCCGGCGTCGATGCGCACCAGCTGCCAGGGGATGCCGTGGCGATCCAGGAACGTGGTGAAGTATCCCGGCCCTTCGATCGGGAAATGACGAAAAATCAGAACAGGATCCATGATGGCTCATAAATATAAATCAACCATGCCCTACCCGCGAGGGGCAGGCCGTGTTTGTAAAGCCGCTAAAGCGGCAACAACCACGCTCATCATAGCGGCAGGCTGGCTTGCGTGCACGGCGGCCTGGGCGACCAGCGTGTCGGTGATGGGCTTGTTCAAGGACAAGGCCATCGTCAGCATCGACGGCGGCACGTCGCGCATCCTGAGTGTGGGGCAGACGGTTCAGGGCGTGAAGCTGCTCGCCGCGGATTCGGATGGCGCCAGTTTCGATGTCGACGGCAAGCGCCGCACCCTCGGCATGGGGCAATCGTTTGCCGGCGGTACAGCGACGGCCGAACGCCAGAGCGTGTCGCTTACCGCCGACGCGCGCGGCCATTTCGCGGCCGCCGGGTCGCTGAATGGCTACCCGATGAGTTTCCTGGTCGATACCGGCGCCACCACCATCGCCATCAATGCCGCCGAGGCCAAACGCATCGGACTCGACTACAAGGCCGGGCAGGCCGTCGGTGTTGGCACCGCCGCAGGCATGGTGCGTGCCTGGCGGGTCAAGTTCAACACCGTCAAGGTTGGCAGCATTACGCTTAACCAGGTGGACGGCATGGTGGTGGAGAGCGGCCTCGATGTGCCGTTGCTGGGAATGAGTTTTCTGAACCGGATGGAAATGAAGCGCGACGGCCAGACGATGACGCTGACGCAGCGTTACTGATTTCGGGCTGCCGGAATGCAACAAGGCCTGCAATTGGTACTAGCCGTTACGTTCAGCTATTGATGCTTTCGTGCTTATCCGGTTGTCACAGACAGCCATGGCAGCCTGTCGTTGCGACCGCGAGCGTAGCGCGGCGGGAAGCAATCCAGCGCTTTGATTCAGCGAGCCTTTCTGGGTTGCTGCGTCGCTACGCTCCTCGCAACGACAGCTTATTCGTGGGCTGTGTGTGACAACCGGATAAGCACGGTCCATAGAACGGTAGGGATGGGTGTAGCCAAGCGGCTTTGCCCATTTCGTCAATTCAGAATGCGCTGCCTTCACAGCGATCCGCCGCAGCATACAACTCCTGATTCTCCCGTTTGATGCGATCCGCAAGGATGCCGATGACGTCTTTGGTTTCTTTGATGAAAGCCCGCGCGTTTGCCTTGATCGAACTGGGTGTTGCCCATCGGTTGTTGTAGGCAACCACGGCAGCCGTGGTGGACTTCATTTCAACCGCAAAACGACGCGCCAGCGTAGCCACGGCAGGATCCTTGTGGGCTACAAGGTCGGGGTACAACACCTTGTCTTCGGTGGTCAGGTGCATCGTGAGTTTCCCCATCAGCTTGCTTAAACAAGTACGTGCCGCGGAGGCGTCCTTCGACAGGGCGTCTTCGCTCAGTTGCGCCTGAAGGTCGGTTGCCAAGGCCAACAATTCGTTGTGTTGTTGTCTAAACCGGTCAGTGCGTGCCATGAGAGAGATCCTTTTTCATAAATGGAGTTAATGAGGCTACAACTTTATGATATCCGCGTCCAGCGTTTGCGTCATGACGCAAGGGCGCAGTAGCGGGGAGAACCCGTCCTGGCAAGGAAGGCTGCTTGCGCCTGCTGTGCGGCGCGCCGGTCATGCCCTGGTATTTTCCCTTGCCCGGCGCATGGCCGGCCACAATGGCCTCGGCGTCCTGCCACGGCTTCTGCTGCGCGCGAGATGCTTGGAGATAGGGATGCGCTCCGTACCCCTTCAGGCACCAATCGGTGCACGGAGTGCGCCCTGCGCACCGTGGGTCGCCACGGCTGTGCGAACCTTGCGGCGACAAAATAAGCCAGCGTTTTCCTAATCGGTCATTTGCGCTTCACCCAGGCTGGATTCGATATGCAGGGTGCGGGTGGGGAAGGCGATTTCCGCGCCGTGGGACTGGATGATGGCCGCGACTTTCAGCAGCACATCCTGCTTGACCTCGTGGAAGTGCACCCACTCGACGGTTTTGGTGAAGGTGTAGATAAAGAAATTCAGTGACGACGCAGCAAATTCGTTGAAATTGACGATCAGGGTGGCGTTGGGGTCGATTTCGGGGTGGGCCTGCAGCATGGCTTTCACCTCGGCCACGATGGGGGCCATCTTGTCGAGGTCGGCATAGCGGATGCCGATGGTTTCCTTGATGCGCCGGTTGGTCATGCGGGTTGGGTTTTCCACCACGATGGTGGTGAAGAGGGCGTTCGGCACGTAGATCGGGTTCTTGTTGAAGGCGCGCACGCGGGTGTGGCGCCAGCCGATGTATTCCACCGTGCCTTCGATCTGTTTTTCCGGGGAGCGGATCCATTCGCCCACCGCAAACGGGCGGTCCAGGTAGATGGTCAGGCCGCCGAAGAAGTTGGCCAGCATGTCCTTGGCGGCGAATCCCACGGCAATGCCGCCGATGCCGCCGAAGGCCAGCACGCCGGAAATACTGAATCCCAGGGTTTGCAGGATGATCAGGGCGGCAATAATGACGACCGAGAAGCGACCCAGCTTGGAGAGGGCATCGAGCGTGGTGTAGTCCAGCGCATCCCCCATCGCCGCGCTGCGGCTCATGATGGTGTGGGTGGCGTGGCGGATCAGCTTCAACAGGAACCAGGCCAGCGCGGCGACGATGACCGTGTTGCGGGTGGGAACGGCAAATGTGAAAACCGGTGCGCCGCTGTGCTCGTGCACGATCTGAAGGGCGAAGGCCACTCCCGTGACCCAGACGATGAGCGTCAGGGGTTTACGGGCGGACTTGATCAGGGCGTCGTCCCAGCTGGCCGGCGTGCGCGCGGCGATCTTCTCGATATGGCGCAGCAGGTAGTAAGCGCCGATATTGATGGCGATGACCGCGACAATCACCGTCAGCACCTGGGGAAGCCAGGATGCGGCCAGGAAGGATTCACCGAGTTGTTGTGCCAGATCGTTCATGAGCGGGGTTTTCTGTACGCGTGGGTTTGAGGGGGCAGGGCGTCCGGGGGATTCAGGTTGAAAGCCATGAAGCATACCGGGCCTCGCACCCGGCCGGCGGAAAGCCTCCGGGCGTGGGTGCGTTCTGTCGTTCAATTGTTTCCTATATTAAATGCTCCAACATCAAGAAGGAGTTTGACCATGAATCAGCGAATTGCAGTGCCATTGCTGTTGTGTGTGGCCTTGGCGGGAGGTTGTGCCGAGATGGGCAGCCTGGGCGGGACGAAATATGGCGAGACGGGTAGCGTGGTGACGAGCCAGTCGGAGCGCGACGGCACCATTGCCCAGCTTCAAAACATCGAGGTGGATGACAAGTACAAGCTCGGGGTGGGAACGGCCGTGGGTGCGGTTGCGGGCGGCCTGCTTGGCGCGGGGGTGGGCGACAGCACCACCGCCACGGTGGCGGGTGCGGTATTGGGCGGTGTGGCAGGCACCTATGCCGAGAGCAAAATCGATAAAAGGGATGCGCAGCGGATCACCGTCAACATGGTGACCGGTGGGCGCGTCACGATCACGCAGCCGATGGATGCCCGCCTGCGGGAAGGCATGCGCGTGCGTGTCGAAGGCAGCGGCGAGAACGCCCGCGTAGTACCGCGATAAATAGTGTGGCGTGGCAGTGGAGGGCCGGCTTGCGCCAGTCGCGCCGTCCGCTTCTGCCAACGGTCATGGCGAGTTGCCGCAGCCGCCTGCCTGGTGCGGCTATCGCCTGTCCCACCGGGCGGACGCTGCGAGGAGCGCAGCGGCGCGGCATGCGATTCCATATGGGCTTCAGCCCATAGTGGATCGAAGTCCTTCAGGGCTATCCAGAAATGCCCGCTTGAGCAATATGCTGGATTGCCGTGCGAGTTTTTGCCCTCTGGGTGCCCGCAATGGCGGCCATAATGATGAATTAACCCGGATTATCCATTGGGCACGCGAGCTGTTCAGCAGGGTGCGCCATGCGCACCGATCCACGCTCCATGGTGCGCACGGCGTACCCTACGAGCTTAAATCGGCTAATGGTCAATCCGGGATTAATCAGCGTTCCCAAAGATAAAAACATTGCCCATCATGGGGGCTTCCCCAGCCATTCGTACCAGCCGTACCGGACATTATTGACGGTGCGCTTGACGGCACTTGCCGGGTAGGATGCCGTCACCCCGATACCCATACTCCGCCGTCATGGCCCGTGTTACCGCCCCGCTCACCGATAGCCGTATCCGCCAGGCAAGGCCCGTCGACAAGCCGGTCAAGCTGGCGGACGGCGGCGGCATGTATTTGCTGCTGCGGCAGGACGGTTCGTGCTACTGGCGGCTGGATTACCGCTTCGACGGCAAGCGCAAGACCCTGGCGCTGGGGGTGTATCCGGAGGTTTCGCTCGACGAGGCGAGAAAGCGGCGCAGCGCCGCCAAGGCCCTGCTGGCGGAGGGGCGTGACCCCGGCGCGCTGAAGAAAGCGGAGAAGGCTGGCCGCACGCCGCACGCCGGAGGGGGGGGGCAGGCCCACGCGCCGGCACGGGTCATGCAGCGGCGCAATCTGTTTCTGCAGACGATTGCGGCGATCAACGAAATGCTCATGGCGGGATTGCCCGATCAGGCACTGATGTTGCGCGTCTGCCAGGAATTGATCCGGGGCGACCTGTTCCGCATGGTCTGGGTCGGTCTGGTGGATGAGGACGGTGTGACGGTGCGTCCGGTGGCCGAGGCCGGCTTTGCCCGGGACGATCCCGCCCAGGCGGAGGTTCGCTGCGACGACTCGCCACAGGGGCGGGGCCCGACCGGCACCGCAATCCGCATGGGCGCCACGGTGGTCAACAACGATACCGAAATCAACCAGCGATTCGCGTTGTGGCGGGAGCATGCGCGCGCCCAGGGGTACCGTTCGTCGGCCGCCACGCCGTTGCGGGTCGGCGGGAAGGTGGTGGGCGCACTCAATGTCTATAGCCACGAACCGCACGTATTCGGGCTTGAGAAAGTGATGCTGCTGGAAAAGCTGGCCATCGATCTCGGCCTTGCCATCGACCATCGCGCGTCGCTGACAGCCCTGCGCGAAAGCGAGGAGCGCTTCCGCCTGCTGCTGGATTCATCGTCCGAGGCGATCTTCGGGGTCGACACCCAGGGCCTCTGCACCTTCGTCAACCCGGCCTGCCTCAACATGCTGGGCTACACGCAGGAGGAAATGCTCGGCAACAACGTGCATCGCCTCATCCATCACACCTATCCGGACGGCCGGCCGTATCCCAGGGAAGACTGCCACGTTCGCTGCGCCACCCTGCAGGGTAAACCCACGCACGTGGATAGCGAGGTGCACTGGCGCAAGGACGGCAGCAGCTTCCCGGTGGAGTACTGGTCGCACCCCATTTACCGCAACGGCGAACTGGTGGGAACGGTGGTCAATTTCCTGGATATCAGCGAACGCAAGCGCATGGAACGGGCGTTGCGGGACAGCGAGGCGCGTTACCGGCTGATTTGCAGCATGGCCACGGATCTGCTGTATTCGTGCGTGCGGACGGAGGATGGTCATTTTGCCATCGAATGGGCGACCGCTTCATCGGACCGGATCTTTGGTTATTCGGTGGACGAGATCCTGGATCAGGGTTGCTGGCGCGGCCATGTGCACCCGGACGACCTGCCTGAATTCGATCGCAATATCGCTCATCTTGTACCGGGGCAGCGCAGCGAATGCGAGCTGCGCATCCTCGCCAAGGATGGCGCCATACGGCATATCCGGGCCTATTCCATGGCGGTGGTATCGGAGGATGCGCAACAGCCGCACCGGCTGTATGGCGCCTGCCAGGACATTACCGAACGCAAGCAGGCGGAGGAACGCATCGAGTTCCTGGCCCACCACGATGCCTTGACCGGCCTGCCCAACCGCGTCCTGCTGCGCGACCGCTTCGCGCATGCGCTGGCCATGGCGGCACGCTCCCGGTCACGGGTGGCGCTGCTGTTCCTCGACCTGGACAACTTCAAGCGGGTGAACGACACGCTGGGGCACGCGGCCGGCGACCAGTTGCTGCTGGAGGCGGTTACGCGCCTGTCCCGCTGTATGCGTGAGAGCGACACCATCTGCCGCCAGGGCGGCGACGAATTCATCCTGCTGCTGAATGACATCCCTTGCCTGGAAACGGTGGAACGGATCGCCGGCGACATCCTCAGCCATCTGGCCGAGCCGGTCGAGATCTGCGGTCACATGCTGAATACCTCCTGCAGCGTCGGCGTGGCCATTTATCCCGAGGACGGCAGCGACTTCGACAGCCTGCTGCAAAAGGCCGACACGGCGATGTACAGCGCCAAGGACAGCGGCCGCAACGCGTACCGTTTTTTCGACGCGCAGATGAACCGGCAGGCGCACGAGCACCTGTTGCTGCAGAACCGGTTGCACCAGGCGCTTTTCCGGGGCGAGTTTTCCCTGCACTATCAGCCGCAACTGGAGATCGACAGCGGCAGGGTGGTTGGCGTCGAGGCGTTGCTGCGCTGGCAAAGCCCGGAGCTGGGCGAGGTGGTGCCGGCCCGCTTCATTCCGGTGGCGGAAGACAGCGGCCTGATCGTTCCGATCGGCGCCTGGGTGCTGGAGGAAGCCTGCCGTCAGGCGCAGGTCTGGCGGCTGGCCGGATGGCCCGAACTGTCCATGTCGGTCAACCTGTCCGCCCTGCAGTTCCGGCGTGCCGGCCTGATCGAAACCGTGGCGGCCGCGCTCGACCGCAGCGGCCTGCCGCCCCATTTGCTGGAACTGGAACTGACCGAGTCGATCCTGCTGCAGGATGTGGAAAACAACCTCGAATCGGTGCGGAGGCTGAAGGCGCTTGGCGTGCGGCTGTCGATCGACGATTTCGGCACCGGCTATTCGTCGCTCAGCTATCTCAAGCGCTTCGCCGTCGACCGCCTGAAGATCGACCGCGCTTTCGTGCGCGACGTCAACCTCGACCCGGATGATGCCGCCATTGTCCGTGCGGTGATCCAGCTGGCACGCAGCCTGCGTCTGGGCATCATCGCCGAAGGGGTGGAAACGCAGGAACAGCTGGCGTTTCTGCGTGACGAGGGATGTCCGGAAGTGCAGGGTTTCCTCTACAGCCGGCCGCTGGCGCCGGCAAAGCTTGAAATCTTTTTGCGCGAACACCTGGCAGCCAGCCTGGTTTGAAGGCGCCGCAAAGCGATTCGCGTTGCGGCTGCACGGGTTCTATCCTGAAAGCGTCGTTCCTTGAGGAGCCGCCATGCGTCACAAATATGAGAGCCTGCTACATGCCATTTTTGAAGGCCCGGTGAGCGGCAACGTCCATTGGCGCGAGGTGGAGTCGATGCTGACGCACCTGGGCGCCAGGGTTGAGCCGCATCATGGCGCGAGCTTCCGCGTGGTATTGAACGGCGTGGAGGGGTTCATCCATCGCCCGCACAACAGTTCTACCTGCACCAAACAGGAACTGCGCCATGTGCGCGATTACCTGGCGGCGGCCGGAGTGAGCCCCGCGCATCCCGGGGCGGAGGAGTAACCAGACCACCCGTCGGGTAAAGCTTCGCGGGATCGTTGCCTGCATTCGACCCGAATTCGCTCATCGACGCCAATATGGATTTCAAATTTTGTCGGGGGCGTTTATATTCCGGTAATCCGAAAACAAAGGAAAACCCGCATGAACATCTCAAACTACCCGGATCTGTTAAACGCCGCCAGGCAGCAGCCGGAACCGCAACGGCTTCTTTTCGTTTTTACACAATCCGAGCTGCCCGAAGGCTATACCGAAGCCCAGACGCAGCGTTTCAAAGCCGGGAAGGGAGGCGTACTGACCCCCAAAATGTGCACCGACAAAGCGCTGGACGAGCTGGGCGATTTTTCCGATCTGGTCGAGGAGTCACGCAAGACCGGGCTGGACTGGAAAATCGTGTTTGTCGCCTGCCTGGCCGGGCGTGCGGGCGTCATGCCGAGCACCGAAGACGCGCAGACGCCCCTGAAAAAGATGGTCGATTCCATCCTGAATGGCGCGGTCTCCAAGTATCTGGCCTACGATTCGGACGGGAATCAGGTCCGGTTTTCCTGAGCAATGCAGCCGGGCTGCTGCGTCTTCAGCAAGGCCTCGAATTCATCGGCGGGCAGCGGCCGGGAGAACAGGAATCCTTGCGCATAGTCGCAGCCCGCCTGGGTCAGCAGCGCCCGCTGCGCTTCCGTCTCCACCCCTTCGGCGATCACCTTGAGGCCAAGCTTGTGCGCCATCACAATGATGGCCTCGGACAATGCCCGGTCATTCGGGTCGATCTCCAGATCGCGCACGAACGACTGGTCGATCTTCAGGTAATCGATATCGAATTTCTTCAGGTAGGACAGCGACGAATAGCCGGTGCCGAAGTCGTCGATCGCGATTTGAATGCCCGCGTCATGGAATCCGCGCAACTCGTCGGTGACACCGGTTTCGGAATTGAGCAGCAAGCCTTCGGTGATCTCGACGACCAGGCTTTGCGCAGGCAGATCCAGTTCCTGCAAATAAACGAGCCATGCCTTGTTCAGGCAACCGGCAACGCCGCCGAACTGCGCGGGCGACAGGTTCACGCTGACCTGAAGCCTGCTGTTGTACAACGCTTCCCAGTGTTTCAGCTGGCGCGCCGACTCCTTGAATACCCAGTCGCCGATTTCGACAATCAAGCCGCTCTCTTCGGCCAGCGGGATAAGCTGCGCCGGGCTGACCATGCCGAGCTCCGGGTGTAGCCAGCGGATCAGCGCTTCGGCCTTGTGGATACGGCCGGTAGCCAGCTCGACGATGGGCTGGTAGTAGATCCTGAACTGACTGGCTTGCAGGGCGCCGCGCAATTCGTTGGTCAGGCGCAGCCGGTCCTGGGCGGATTGCTGCATGGCCGGGGTGAAATATCTGAAGCGGTTGCGCCCTTCGTTCTTGGCGGCATACATCGCCTGGTCGGCGTTCTTGAGCAGATCGTCCACATTGGTGGCGTCGTTGGGATAAAGCGTGATGCCGATGCTGGTCGATATATAGACCATTTCGTTTTTCAGCAGAAACGGCTTGGCCAGGCTTTGCCGGATGTTTTCCGCGACCCGCTCGACGCTGCCGGTATCGCCAATCTCGGCCAGGATGACGGTGAACTCGTCCCCCCCCAGGCGCGCCACGGTGTCGGTCTCGCGCACGCAGCCGCCAATGCGGCGCGCGGCTTCCTGCAGCAGGATGTCGCCCATGGTGTGCCCCAGCGTGTCGTTGACCTCCTTGAATTTGTCGAGGTCGATGAACAGCAGGGCTATTTCGAGTTCGGTGCGATCCGCCTTCTTGATTTCCTGCACCATCCGGTCGTGGAACATGTGGCGGTTGGGCAGGCCGGTCAAGGTGTCGAAATTGGCCTGCTTCCAGATCAGCTCCTCGGATTCCTTCTTGCTGGTGATGTCGCGGATGAAAGCGCTGAATTCGTGTGCGCCCTTCGCCTTGATCGGAACGATGGCCAATTCGACGGGGAACTCATGGCCGTCGCGATGCAGCCCGACAAGTTCGATCCGCGAATTCAGGATGGGTCCTTCGCCCGAGCGCAGGAAATGCTTCAGCCCCTGTGCATGGGCCTCGCGATACTGGGGCGGAATGATGGTTTCATCGAGTGGCCGCCCGAGCGCATTCCCGTGTGTCCAGCCGAAAATATTTTCCGCCTGGCCGTTCCAGCCGATGATGATGCCTTCGCTGTTCATCTGCACCACGGCATCCAGTGCGGTGTCGATGATGGCGCGCAGGCGCGCTTCGCCTTCGCGGTGCGTTTCAAGCAGGGCTTTGAATCCGTCGGCCATTTCGTTGAAGCTGTCGCCCACCTGGCTGAGCTCATCGCGCGTATCGAGTTCGATGCGCGTGTCCAGGTTGCCGCCGGCAAAGACGCGCGCACCGTGGGCGATCGACTGGATGCTGCCGACAATCGCATAATAAAAGCTGACCGACAGATAGACCGCCAGCAGGAACACCAGCAGGGAGATGCCGACGCTGGCGAACAGCTCCTGCCTGGCGCGGTCGATATGCGCCTGGGCCAGGTTCCGGGCCATCGGCAGCAGGGCATCGTACAGTTGCGCGTAACTGCGGTCGATTTGTTCCGTGGCGGCATTGAGGAAGGTTTCAGGGGGGAGGGCAAAACGGCCGGAGAGAATGTCCGTTGCCACAAGCCGGGTCACCATCCGGACCGAATTGTCGACATCCCAAGATACCGCCAGGAGCGCGCCGTGGATGGCCGGATTGTGGCGTCCGACACTGTCGATGCCGAGGTTGAAATGCCGCAGCGCGTCGTCCAGCCTGGCCATCATCACCCGAAGTTCGACGCGCTGGTCCTCGTCGAGCCGCTTTCCGGTCAGCGCGTGTCGGGTCAGTGCGCCCGTGCCGTAGGCGCGCAGGCGGCCGAGCTGTTCCAGCACCTGCGTCAGCCTGTTGGTGGCGATGTCGACCAGATAATACGCGGCGATATCCGTGTCCATGACCAGCAGGTGCTCCTCGGAAACCAGCTGTTCGAAGAATTGCAGATGCTCGATCAGCCTGGTATGCGCGGCAAGATTGTCGGCCATGGTCAACGCCAGGCCTTCCTTTTGCAGCCGTGCCCAGTCGGTGCGGATGCGGCGGTAGTCTTTGGTTTCGGTCAGGCTGGGGGAAAGCTTTTCTTCCAGCGTCCCGAGGGTATCGGCGACGATCTTTTCCTGGGCTGCGCGCCGGTCGCGCATGGATGTGTTGCCGCCCAGCAGGGCGGCCGAGAGCCCGCGGTGCAATTGCAGGGCCTGCGTGGTACGGGTGACCGGCTCGATCAGGGCGAGGCCTTCCAGCCGCTGTTGCGAGGGTTGAATGACGCGGGCCAGATTGACGAAAAGGCTGTACACCACCACGCCAATCGCAATCAGCGACACCACCCATAGCAGCGTGAACTTCTTGGTGTAGTTCAGGCGATTCAGCATGAAAATGGCGGGGGAGAAGATTCTCTGCATTTATGCTTTCCCGCTGTTTTCGTTGTGCATGCCCGCTCTTCTCATGAAGGGTGTTTATTATATTGGGTGCCGTGCCGGATGAGCCTGCGCCGTCCGGTCATCGCAAATGGTGTCTTATCCCGTGCATTGCCGTCAAGGCAGCCGGGTGGGCGCACGCCGTCATACGCGCAGGAATCATCCATCCGGGATATTTCGTCATGCCGGAAACCGGGCACCCGCCGTCTGCGGCTTGCCGCAACTACATGTCGATGCCAGGGAAGCACTGAATAATATAACTTGTCATTGCGAGGAGCGCAGCGACGTGGCAATCCAGTAATGCCCGCTTAATCAATACGCTGGATTGCTTCGCTGCGCTCGCAATGACAAATTAACCAGCGCTTCCCGGCAGCCTGTCGGCCCGCTCGTCGGCACCGAGCGGTTCCTCGGTGTCGAGCTGATGCTGCAGCACGGCGAGATCGGCCTCCGAGGCATCCTTGCCTTCACGTGAGCGCTGGACGATGCGTTCGCGCAGGGTGGCGACGGGGACGGGGAAATCGAGGATGCGGAATTCGACCTTGCGGGTGCGCGCCGCTTCGCGCAGCAGGTCGCGCTGCCAGCGCGAAGTGAAGGTGGCGTCGACGATCACCGGCCAGCCGGCGTCGAGAGTCTCGCCCGCCAGCCGCGCCAGGTGGTCGTAGGTGTGGCGGGTGGCGTCGGCCGCATAGAGTTGTTGCCCGACGCCGGAACCGCTTTTCGCCAGGGCGTCGAGCCCGGCCAGTCGCTTGCGTTCGACGTCGGAGCGCAGGCGGATCGCGCCCGCCGTCTGCATCAGTTTCCGGGTGACGGTGGTCTTGCCGGAACCCGACAGGCCGTGGGTGATGTCGAGCCGGACGGGCAGGGGGCGCGTCAGCGCGGTGGCCAGGCCCAGCAGCGTGCGCACCCCGGCGAGCGCGGCGTCGCGTTCGGGGCCGGCGGTCTGCGCGGTGCGAATGGCCGCCACCTTGGCGCGCACCAGCGCGCGATACACCGCGTAGTAGCGCAGCAGCGCGAGCCCTGCGTAGTCGCCAGTCTGTTCCAGCCAAGCGTTGAGGAAGAGCCAGGCCCAGTCGGCGTGGCCGCGCTGCAGCAGGTCCATGGTGCAGAACGCGACTTCGGACTGGATGTCGATCCAGCGCAGTTCGGGATTGAACTCGATGCAGTCGAACACCAGCAGCTGGTCGTCGACCCAGGCGAGGTTGCCGAGGTGGAGGTCACCGTGGCATTCGCGCACGAAACCGTCGCGCTTGCGCGCGGCCATCAGCGGGGCGAGCCGGGTGTGCTCGGCCTCGCTCCAGCGCTGCAGGGCGTCGAGGCTTTGCCGGTCGGCTGGATCATCGAGGCGCGCTGCAATCTGCGCGAAGTTCTGCGCCACCGGCTGCCAGACTTTCTCCGGGCTCCCCCATGGGCTGTCTGCCGACGCGCGCGCGCAGCCTTCGCGGTGGAAGCGGGCGAGGGTGGTGGCGATGGCTTCGACGTGGTGCGCGGTCAGTCCGCCTTCGGCGTCGAGCCGGTCGAGCGTGGCGTCGGGCGGAAACTGGCGCATCTTCACCGCGTACTCGAACGTCTCGCCGCTGCCGTTGACGCGCGGGGCGGCCGGGGTGCCGGCGATCGGCACCACGTCGAGATAGATTTCGGGTGCGAGCCGCCGGTTGAGCTGCACTTCGTCGCAGCAGGCGTGCAGGCGTTTGCTGAGGCTGCTGAAATCGAGGAAGCCGAGGTCGAGCGGCTTCTTGACCTTGTAGGCGAATTCGCCGGTGAGCAGGACCCAGGAGATATGGGTTTCGATCATCCGGACCGGGCCTGCCGCATGGTCGTAGCAGGCCGGATCATGCAGGCTGCGAATCAGTTGAGGCAGATTGTCTTTCAATTCCGGCATCGCGCAATTTCCACTTCGGTCGATCATGCTTGGCCGGATCACATTTTCGGGTGACCTTCCTGCGCGTACTCCCGTTCGCGTTTTTCCTGGCATGCAATGCAGCGCTTGGCGGTCGGGTAGGCCTGCAGGCGGGCGAAGCCGATGTCATCCCCGCAGTCGGTGCAGACGCCGTATGCCCCGTCCCTGATGCGCTGGAACGCGGCCTCGATGTCGCGCATGCCCTGTATATGGCGGTCCAGGATCGCCACGTTGAAGTCCGCCAGGGCGTTGGCCATCGACTCGTCGCCGGCGTCGCCCGGCTCGCTGTTGAGCAGGTCGATGCGATGCTGATCGCCCGAGTTTTCCAGTTCGTCACGCACTTCGTGCAACAGCGCCTGGTTGTCCTCGTTCAGCCTTTTGGTAAGTTGATCTAGCTGGGACTGGTCAAGTGCGGCCATCGAACCTCCTGTGCAAGTGTGATTGAATAAACCCGGATTGTTCATTAGACGATTGATGGCGCGTAGGGTGCACTCCGTGCACCGATTGACGCCTGAAGGTGCACGGAGTGCACCCTACGCAAAGCATCTCGCCCGAACGAACCATCCGGGATAAAAACCCGTTTCAATGTTCAGGATAGCAAGCCCCCATTCAATGGTGACAAATTATTTGAATGCGGATCAAACCTAGGATGGGGATTGTGGGAGGCACGCCCCCGGGCCGAATGCGGGCGCTGGTACGGCGCTGACATTCGCGGCGGGGGCGCCGCTCCTACAGGACATTTCGCCCTTTGATGAATGCCAGCGCCTCCGCTGCCGGCAGGGGCTTGCTGAACAGATAGCCCTGCATGAAATCGCATTGGTGCGAGGTCAACAACAGCCGCTGCGCCTCGGTCTCCACGCCTTCCGCGACCACGGCCAGCCCCAGGTTATGGGCCAGGGCGATGGTGGCGGTGCAGATGGCGACATCGTTGCTGTCGGTCTCGATGTCGCGGACGAAGGATCGGTCGAGCTTCAGGGTGTGGATCGGCAGCAGCTTGAGATAGCTGAGCGACGAGTAGCCGGTGCCGAAATCGTCGATCGACAGGCGCACGCCCAGGCCGCGCAGGGCCTTGAGCTGGCGGATGCTGGCGGCGGGGTCGTGCATGGCCGCCGATTCGGTGATTTCAAGCTCCAGGCTGGCACCCGTCAGCCCATGTTTTTCCAGCGCGTGCGCAACCTGCGCCAGCAGAACAGGGGACCGCAGCTGGTGTGCCGACAGGTTCACCGCCATGGTCACGTCCGCCAGCCCCTCATCCCGCCACGCGCGGAGCTGGCGGCAGGCCTCGTCCAGAACCCACTCGCCCAGTCGCAGGATGAGGCCGGTTTCCTCGGCAACCGGAATGAATTCCGCGGGCGATATCAGTCCGTCACGCGGATGATGCCAGCGCACCAGTGCCTCGACGCCCACGATGCGGCCATCGTGGCTGTCCAGCTGGGGCTGGTAGTGCAGCTCGAACTGCCGGGTTTCCACCGCCACCCGCAAGTCCTGGTCCAGCATCAGGCGTTTCAGCGCGGCCTGATTCATCTCGGCCGTGAAGAACTGGATATTGTTGCGGCCCTGCGATTTGGCGTGATACATGGCGGTGTCGGCGTTTTTCATCAGGGTCTCGCCGTCCTCGCCGTCGTCCGGGTAAAGGGCGAGGCCGATGCTCGCCGCCGAATGCAACGCGTTCTTGCCGATGAGGTAAGGCTGCGCCAGCACATGCAGGATCTTGTCCGCCAAACGGGCGACGGCCGTGGCATCTTCCACCTCGGTCAGCACCACCACGAACTCGTCGCCGCCCAGACGGGCCACGATATCGCTCTCGCGCACGCTCTCGCGCAGACGCTGCCCAACCGTGATGAGAAGTTTGTCGCCAACGGCATGGCCGAGGGTGTCGTTGATGGTTTTGAAGCGATCCATGTCGAGGAAAATCACCGCCAGTGCGCGATGGTCCCGATGCGCCATGGTCAGCGCCTGTTCCATCTGGGTTCTGAGGCTG
Source organism: Thiobacillus sp. (assembly GCA_030692355.1). Lineage (GTDB taxonomy): Bacteria > Pseudomonadota > Gammaproteobacteria > Burkholderiales > Thiobacillaceae > Thiobacillus. Next base: position 19,211 of record JAUYCF010000112.1, on the reverse strand, counting down.
AAGCGATTGAGCAGGCCCGTCAGGGTGTCGTGATAGGCCAGCTGGCTGATATGCGCTTCGACCAGCTTGCGCTCGCTGATGTCGGTAAAGCTGGCGATGTAATGGGTGATGTGGCCCTTGACGCCGCGCACCACCGAAATCGATATCCACATCGGATAAATCGTGCCGTCTTTGCGTCGGTCCACGATCTCGCCCTGCCAGTAGCCAGCCTCATTTAATCCCGTCCACATGGCCTGATAGGTTTCGGCAGGCGTAAGTCCGGAAGCCAGGACATTGGGGTTCTTGCCACGAATTTCGTCGATGGCGTATCCCGTCAGGTGAGTGAACGTGGGATTCACGGCCAGGATGCGCTTGTCGCTGTCGGTGATGAGAATGGCCTGGCCACTCTGCTCGAACACGCTGGCGAAGAGCCGAAGCGATTCTTCAGCCAGTTTGAGTTCAGTGATGTCCTGTACGGTGCCCGTGGAGCGGAATGCCTTACCCTGTTCGTCGTAGTGCGTCTCGCAGCGTTCGTTCACCCATTTGATGCGGCCATCCGGCATCAGCAGCCGGTGGGCGATATCGTAGGGGGTGCGGGCCGCCACCGAGTCGGTGTAGGCCTGGTTGACCCATTCGCGGTCTTCCGGATGAATGGTTTTCAGGAAAGCCTCATAGGAGGCGTCGAACGCCGTCTGGTCGATTTCGAAGATGCGGAATATCTGGTCCGACCAGGTCAGCTTGCCGCTGGTCAGGTCGAGCTCCCAACTGCCGACCTGGGCGATGCGCTGTGCCTCGTTGAGGCGACGTGCGCTTTCCTTGAGCGTCGCCTCGGCCAATTGTTTTTCGGTCACGTCAGTCCCGACGCACACAATGAACTCCATCTCGCCTTGTTTGTCGAGCAACATGGAATTCGACCATTCGATCAGCCGCCGGGTCCCGTCGCGGGCGACCCAGCAGTTGCTATAAGTACTGTGCGGGGCATGCGTATTGTGGGCGATGGCGCTAAATGCCGTTTCATGCTCGACGTGTTCTTCCGGCGGCAACAGGGAATCCCAGACAAATTTCCCCTCGACTTCAGCAAACGAAAACTGCGACAACTCTTCGCAGGCGCGGTTAAAGCGGCGGATGCGCCCTTCGCGGTTGAGCACCACCACCAGGGCGCCGGCTTTATCGAGAATCTCGTTCTGCAGCGCGGAAATTTCACGCAACGCCTGCGAGCGTGCCTCGACCTGGGCCTCAAGGTTGTTGCGTGCATCTGCCAGGGCATCCGTCATATGATTGAAGGCATGGGCCAACCGGCCCAGTTCATCGATGCTTTCCTGGGGGGCGCGCTGCGAGAGATCGCCTGCGGCGATGCGGCCGGCCACCCGGGTGAGGTGCTGGATCGGGCGTGACAATCCCCGCCCCAGAAAGTAGGCCACGACGCCGGAAAACAGCAGGAACAACGTCAGCGCGAGATACGTGACACGACGTAATTGGGCAGTCGGCGCCAGCGCCTCCGCGGTGTCGATCTTGACCACCATGCCCCAGCCCAGGGCAGGCAGGTAGCGCCACGCCGCCACGCCTTCAATGCCGGCATAGTCGAGAATGACGCCCTGGCCATGGTCGCCGGCCAGGGCCTTCTGCATCGGCAGAGCCGCCTTCCGGAGCGGCACCCGGTAGCGGTAGGCCGCGTCCTCGACATGCCTGAGCGGACCGGTGTAATACGCATCGTCCCCGTCTTTCTGCGCCAGCACCGTTTCACCGGTTCGGCCCAGGCCGGTGCGGTCGGCTGTGACCGATTCCAGCTTGTCCAAATCCAGTTGCAAGGCCAGCACGCCGATCAGCACACCATTTTCCAGCATGGGCACCGTCAGAAAAGCCGCCGGCCGATTGCCGGATGGCGCATAAAACGCAAAACGGGTGAGCTGGGTTTGCAGGGTCTGTACCGCCAGTTCGAATCCCTTTGCCAACTGGGTATCACGGTAGGGACCATCCTTCAGGCTGGTGCCCAGATCCTGCTCTTGCCTGACCGAGAACACCACGTTGCCGGCTGGGTCGATCAACAACACATCGTGAAAATCGTCGGCTTCGTGGGGCGGGCTCAGGGTATCGCGCAGCTGGCGAGCGGTGGAGCGATGGAGGGGGGCGTCCAGCCCGCCCGCGCGAAAAGCATCTGCCAGCGTAACCACCCCATTGCGGACGATGTTCCTCTGGCTGAGCAGTCGGGCATCCGTCAGCCGCTCGGCCATGTAGAGATCGATTTGCTCGGCTTTTTTGTCCGCGATGGTGGCCATGTTGGACAACACGGTTTCGCGTAGCGCCGTTTCGAACGAGGACAGATAAAAAGCGGCCAGCCCCGCCAGCGGCAGCACGGCCACCAGCAGGTAGCTCAGCAACAGGCGGGAGGAAATGGGGAGCGTGCTCATGGCCTGGCCGCGAATCCTTCTGTCGCAAGCAGCCCGCCGGCCGCACTGATTTCCTCAGCCGCCAGGCGCATCGCGTCAACCCGCGGGCGCTCGTTCATGGCCATGGCGCCGCTGAGGGAATGCAGCATGCCGATCCGGATCGGCGAGGCGGGGCCGGGGCGCAATGACGGAAAGGCGCCCAAGGCTGCCGCCACCGCAAGGACAATGATTGCCATATAAACGCGATGGAGACTCATGGTCTCGATTGTAGCCGGGGAATGATTCGATCTACGGATTGCGATCCAGGCTATTGTTTTATCGATAGCACTGTCGGTTTTTGCGGCGGTCGCCTGCGTTCAATTGGCGTCAATCGTTGCCAGGCGCAAAGCCTCGATCACGTGGCCGCGCAGTGCGGGCCATTCCAGTATCTCGCGACGGGCTGCAGGCGGCGCGCTGCGCGTGGCCCCGGAGTACAGGCGCGGGTGGCCGATGGAGCGGTTGAGGTCGATCAGCAGGCGGCTGGTGGTAGAAACGAACAGGGGCGCTGCCAAAGCCATGGCCAATTCCCGTGCCGGGGCGAGCGCACCGGGATCGTGGCTGCGGTGGGTGTGCAGCAATGCCTCGAAGTCCGCAAACAGGGCGTGGAAGCGGGGCGGAATGCGGTTGCCGCCATGCTCGCAGGTGATCAGGTAATGATCAGACTTCGCCCTTGAGAAAACTTGATCCGCGAAGGACGCGAAGAAAAACAAAGGCTATGTCACTGTTGGTTGTTGAAGTCATGTTTTGCCGCCTCTGATGAAGCCCATACCCTTCGGCATCCCGCAGGCACAGCCGTAGGAGGGGCTTCAGCCGCGATGCGCCGCAAGGCGCAAAGGGCAAATGCTCGCGCCAAGGTCTCGCCGCGCCACCTTTGCGGGCTACCGCCCGCATCGCGGCTGAAGCCGCTCCTACAAGGGCTGGCAGACACCAGGGTCTTGCCGCGCCACCTTTGCGGGCTTACCGCCCGCATCGCGGCTGAAGCCGCTCCTGCAAGGGCTGGCAGACACCAGGGTCTTGCCGCGCCACCTTTGCGGGCTACCGCCCGCATCGCGGCTGAAGCCGCTCCTGCAAGGGGGGGCGCCCCCGCCGCGAATGCCGCGCCGTCTTCACCGCCTCATTCGGCCCGGGGCGGGCCTCCCACAAAGTTCAGCCAGGTATCCTGAACCTTGCGAGGGATCTGGCCAACAGCCAGCAAATAACGATGAAAGAGCCTTCATGATTCGGGGCGGTGGTTCGCCATGACCATTAGTTCATTTCCCAATTCTTCCAATGGCCGCGGCCTGGAGATCGCGTAGCCCTGCGCGGCGTCCACGCCGATCTCCACCAGGCTGCCCAGGATGGCCGGGTTCTCCGCCCACCCCGCCACGGTCTTGGCGGCCATTTCGTGCGCCACCTGGTTGAAGGCATCCACCAACACCTGGGCGACGCGGTCCTGCGCGATGTCTCTTACGAAGGTCCCGTCGATCTTGATGTAGTCCATCCGCAGCGCGCTCAGACCTGCGATGGAGGACATGGCGCCGCCGAAGTTGTCGAGCGTGGTCCGGCAACCCAGCTTTTTAATCTCATGAAAAAAATGGGCTGTCTGCGCCAGGTTCGCGATGGCTGTCATGCCCGCAATCTCGAAACCCAGCACACTCCCCGGAACCTGATTCAGGAGCAGTTGCTCCCCAATGAAATCCGGCAGGGTGTTATCGGCCAGCGAGGCGGCGCTGAGGTTGATCGAATAGAGGGCGGCCCGCTGTTCGCTCCCAGGCGGCAGGGCGGCCAGCCAGGAAATGACCCGGCGCACCACCCAGCGGTCGATGGCCGGCATCAGATTGCCGCGTACCGCTGCGGACATGAAGGCAGCGGTTTCGATAAGCTGACCGTCTGGCTCCAGCATGCGCACCAGGATCTCGTAATGGGCAAGCTGGCTGACCTGTGGCACCAGCGTGACGATCGGCTGGTAGTACAGCCCGAACCGGCCTTCTTCCAGCGCCTGGGCGATGCGCGCCACCCAGCGCTTTTCACTGCCGCGTTGCGCCAGGCCGGCATCATCGACCTGATAAACATAAACCTGGTTGCGCCCCTTCCCTTTTGCGGTGTAACAGGCCGCATCGGCAGCGCTCAGCACGGCGGACAGGTTTTCGCTGGCGGCGGTGATCGGGACAACGCCGATGCTGACGCCGACGCCATGAACTTTTCCCTCCCACACAAACTTGAACTGCTGCACGGCCAGCAACAGCTCCTCGGCGATGCGCGATGCCTGCCCCAGGGGGCAATGTTCTAACAGCAGGCCGAATTCGTCGCCTCCGAGACGTGCCAGCGTATCCCGGCTGCGCATTTTTTCCTGCAGCATGGCGCTCAATTGGCGCAACAACTGGTCGCCCGCGGCGTGGCCGCAGGTGTCGTTGATTACCTTGAAGCGGTCCAGGTCGAGATAACACAAGGCGTGCTCGCCGCCGTCCGCGAGAGCGTTTGCCAGGGCGTGCTGCAGGCGCCGCTCGAAGTCGCGCCGGTTGGCGAGGCCGGTGAGCGCATCATGAGTGGCCTGATGGACAAGTTGCTGGGCCTGCGTACGTGCCTGGGTGACATCACGGAACACCATCACCGCACCGGCCACTTTTCCTTCCCGGTCGTGAATGGGCGAGACGGTGTCGGCGACGGCGAACTCGCTGCCGTCGCGGCGCACCAGAATGCTGTGGTTGGCCAGGCCGATGCTGCGACCTTCGCGCAGACAGCGGGCCACAGGGCTTTCCGCCGGCGCCCGGGTGGTTTCGTTGATGATGTTGAACACGTGCTGAAGCGGCTGGCCTTGCGCTTCCGCGGCGCTCCAGCCGGTGAGCTGTACCGCGACAGGATTCAGATATTCGATCCTGCCGGCGTCGTCGGTGGTAATGACGGCGTCGCCGATGCATTCGAGCGTGACCTGGGCACGTTCCTTTTCCTTGAACAGGGCTTCTTCCGTCCGACTGCGCTCGATGAGCTCATGGCGCAGCTGCTTGTTCGCTGTCTCAAGTGCACCGGTGCGCTGTTCCACCAGCGCTTCAAGGTGGGCGCGATATGCCTGGCGTTCTTCTTCGGCCCGCTTGCTTTCGGTGATGTCCACCAAAATGCCTTGAAGGAACAGCGAGCGCCCCGACGCATCCTGCACCACGCTGGCCTCGTCGCGGAACCAGAAAATCTCTCCGGCACGGGAAAGCAGACGGTATTCGCAGCGCAGCGGCTTGCTTTTGAGGCGGCTTTGCGCCAGTTCATCGCGCACGCGCGGGCGATCGTCCGGATGAATCTGCCTGACGTGAAGTTCGGGATCAGCCAGCCATTCTTCCTGGGAAAAGCCCAGCGCTTTCCCGATCTGGGGGCTGATGTACAGGATCGGATTGGTTTCGCTCAAAGACGCGACATACGTGATCGCCGGAACCTGCTCGACCAGGGAGCGGTACTTGGCCTCGGCCTGGAGCAGTTGGTCTTCTGTCTGCTTCTTTTCCGTCAGCATCCTCCGCTCGCGCAGCACACGCTGGATGACAGTGGGCAGCAATTCGAGGTATTGCCGGTCCACGTCCTTGATCAGGTAATCCTGCGCGCCGCGCTTCATGGCCTCCACCGCGACTGCCGCGTTGTCCGTGCCGGTCAGCATCATCACGGGCACCGGGATCGCGCCCGTGTCGTCGGCCAGTTCGGCCAGAAACTCCAAACCATTCAGGTCCGGCAAGTGGTAGTCGAGCAAAACGCAGTCCGGCTTGTGTGCGTGGGCAAGCTGCAACCCCTCCCGGCCGGTTTCTGCCTCCAGCAACACGAATTCGTAGTCCGGGTCGCGCGCAAGCGCGCGGCGGCAGGCCATGCGGTCCACCGCGTCGTCTTCGACGATGAGTACGTGTACTTTCGGCTTGGTCACAACCCGTCCATCCTGTCGTTAAACAACGAGCAATGCTCCCGAAGCGCGCCCATGCTAGGGAAACGCTGAACAATTCAATATGGCCGTCATTGCGAGCGAAGCGAAGCAATCCAGCGAATTGGTTAAGCAGACATTTCTGGATTGCCGCGTCGCTACGCTCCTCGCAATGACGAATTAATCAGCGCTTCCCTAGGGCATTTCACTGACGGTCCAATAGGCGTTGATGGTCCGCATGACTTCGACGAACTGCCGGTAATCCACCGGTTTGGCCATATAGCCGGCCACGCCCAGATTGAAACTGTTCACCTTGTCCTGTTGCTCCTCGGACGTGGTCAGCACGACCACTGGAATGGCTTTCAACTTGTCATCGTGCTTCACCACCTGCATGAACTCGATGCCGTTCATGATGGGCATGTTGAGGTCGAGCAGGATAATGCACGGCTTCTCGCTGCCGGGGTCGCGCAGGTAATTCAGGGCTTCCTCTCCGTTTTCCCGTGTGACAAGCGGATTCGTCACGTGGATCTCCTTCAGGGCGCGCGTGACCGTCATGACGTCCACCTGATCGTCTTCCACCAGGAGAATGGGTTTGTTGATGAACTTCACGTTCTTTTTCCTTTGCTTGAGCTTGCGGTTGCAGCAGTGTTGGGGAGTGTAAAGAAAAAGGTGCTTCCCTCCCCGGTTTTGGACTCGATCCAGACACGGCCGCCGTACATTTCCACGATTTTCTTGACCAGCGCCAGGCCCACGCCGGTGCTTTCCACCCGGTCGCGCGGGGCGAGCGTCTGGAACAGCTGGAAGATTTTTTCGAAATGGCGCGGCTCGATGCCGGGGCCGTTGTCGCTGACGCTGAATTTCCATTGCGTGCCCTCGGCGCCACAGGCGATACGGATTTTGCCATCGGGTTTATCCATGTATTTGATGGCGTTGGAGAGCAGGTTCTGGAACACCTGCTGGATGCGGGTCGGCTCTGCCATGACGGTCGGCAAGGGGTTTTCGACGCTGACCGTAATGCTGGACGGCGGAGCAAGCAGGTCGATCACCTCCCCGACCAGCCGGTTGAGGTCCACCGCGACGATCGCCTCGGTCACCCGGCCCACCCGCGAATATCGCAGAATTCCGTCAATCAGCCTGTCCATGCGGTGGACCCTGCTGACAAGCAGGCGCATATGTTCCTTGCCCGCGTCATCGATCTTGTCCGCGTAATCCGTGGAAATCCAGTCCGCCAATGAGCCGATGGCCCGTAACGGCGCCTTGAGGTCGTGAGACACGACATAAGCAAAGCTCTTCAGCTCTTCATTGGCACTTTCCAGTTCGTGCATCAAACGCGCCTGCTGCGCCTCCGCCTGTTTACGCGCGCTGATGTCGCGCACCATGCCGGTGAATTTGCGGCGGCCGCCAACATGCATCTCCGCCGCGGCGAGCTCCAGCGGAAATACGCTGCCCCCTTTGCGTTGACCAAGAACTTCGCGCCCGATGCCGATGATTTTTTTCTCGCCGGTTGAGCGATAACGTTCCAGGTAGCCATCGTGTTCCTGACGATAGGGCTCGGGCATCAGCATGCTGACGTTGCGGCCCTCGACCTCGTCTCTGACAAAGCCGAAGATGCGCTCCGCCGCCGGATTGAAGCTTTCGACGATGCCCTGCTCGTCGATGACGATGATTCCCTCAGCCGCGGTATCCACCACGGCGCGCAACCGGGCTTCCCCTTCACGCAGTTGCTCGGCTTGCCTGGCGAGTTGATCCTGGCTGCGCTTGCGTGCCGCCATTTCGCGAGCGATGAACGCGAACAGCACACTGAAGAAGAGGGCGACAAAAACCAGCGCCACAAAGAAAGTGATCAGCATGCGGTCGGCATTTTGCCGGGAGGTGTCCACCCATTGCTGCAGACGGGCGGCTTCGCCGTTTTGCATCTTCCGTACCGAGTCACGGATGGCATCCATTTCACGCTCACCGTCGCCGGCCATCAGTTTGAGGCGCGCCTGCTCGAAGCCCTGCTCGCGGCGCACCTTCAATACGCCTTCCAGCAGCGCAAGACGGGTTTCGATATGCTGGTCCAGTTGGCGCAGCAATGCCTGCTGGCCGGGATCGTCCAGCGTGGCATCGCGGACATTGCCGAACAGGACATGTATGCGGTCGATGTAGGCACGCCGGGGGGCGAGGTGGCGCTCATCGCCGCTGATCAGGTACATGCGCTGCCGTGTTTCCGCCTGGTTTGCCAGGGAAAAGATTTCTTCCAGGGCCGTGATGGTTTCCTGGCTGCGCGCGGCCTGGGTGGAAGCATGCATGAAGCTTACCGTCGACTGATAGGCAAGCCAGCCGATGATGGCAAAAATAGCCAGCGCAACGGCAAAGCCGGTAAACACCTTTTGTTCGATGGACCATTTCATGGGTGGATATATATCGGTATCAAGGAAGGCCTGCATAAGTCGAAAAGGCCGTCATTGCGAGCGAAGCGAAGCAATCCAGAGGGTTGATTTAGCGCTGGTTTCTGGATTGCCATGTCCCGCCACGGCCAGTGGCCTCGCGGCTAAAGGCGCTCCTCGCAATGACAGCTTTTGCAGAGGTCTCTATAACGACCTCAATGTATCGGATAGTAATCTACGCGACAAAAAACAGGCTCCTTTGAGAGCCCGTTTCAGGATACAGTGAACCGGCAGACGGATTTGCAGCCGATTTCCTTCAAGTCCGGGAGGCAGTGCTGCATTCTTGACGGCACTTATGTGCAATCCCTTGTAGGTCGGGCTTCAGCCCGACATGTCGGGTTAAAACCCGACCTACGAGGCTTATGTGCAATCCCTTGTAGGTCGGGCTTCAGCCCGACATGTCGGGTTAAAACCCGACCTACGAGGTTTATGTGCAATCCCTTGTAGGTCGGGCTTCAGCCCGACATGTCGGGTTAAAACCCGACCTACGAGGCCGTTATTACATGGCTATAAGTTCCAAACAGAATGCAACACTACACTAGCGTTCCCACACCACGCGCAGCAGGTTCTCCTTCTCGTTGTAGTGGTATTCCAGTTCGCCCTGGTAGGCATGATGCAGCGCTTCGCCGATTCCGCGGGCGAGATGGATCTCGGTGGTGGTGATCTGGACGCCGTCGTCCTGGTCCTCGATCTTCATGATCCGCTTCAGGGGATGCTCGGCCTTGGCCCGCGCTTCCTCGTTCCTGGCCAGATGCAGCAACTCCTCGCGGTGATCCTTGAAAAACGGTCCGCTTACGGTCACATAGCCGGCCGGAAACGCGTCATGGATGCGGTGGCAGGCCGGGCACATTTCCTCGTGGGCTCCGGCAGGCTTCGCCAGCCATTGCCAGCGGCCCTCGTGGAACACGGCGCCGCATTGCGGGCATACCGTGGGTTCCGGCAGCTTGTGCCTGGCCTTGTAGGCGTCATGCCGGGTTTCCTGCACCATGCGGTCGCGCCTGACAGGGTGGAAATCAGTGAATCGGGTTTTCATTTTGTGCTCCTGTTGATGACATCAAAAAAGGCTATGTCACTGTTAGCAGTTGAAGTTATGTTTTGCCCCTCCGATAAAACCCATACCCTGCAGCATCCCGAGGCGGCCCCGTAGGAGCGGCTTCAGCCGCGATGCGCCGCAAGGCGCAAAGAGCAAATGCTCGCCAGGGTCTTGCCGCGCCACCTTTGCGGGCTACCGCCCGCATCGCGGCTGAAGCCGCTCCTACAGGGCTGGCCGACACCAACAAACAACGGTAAAGAGCCAAAAAAAACATGCTTACATCCATTCCTTTTCCGCGGCGGCGAATTGCATTGGCGCCCCAGGTTCCCCAAACCGACGATGGCAACCGGTAGAACGGAAACAAAAGTTCGGAATCCTCGAAATGGTCGGCGCTGATAATCAGGGCTTTTTTCATGGCATCAGGCTTTGCGTTCCAGCGCAATGCCGACCAGCTCGATCACCACGCCCAGCGCAAGCACCGCGAGGCCGCCCCACACCTCGGGCGCCAGGAACATCATCACGCCGCCCAGCACCACCAGAAACAGCGCCAGGACACGTCTTGAACGTCGATACCTCAACATGTTGAATGTTCCTTCGCATCGATCAGGGCCGCGCGATGGCTATTCATAGCGCAGCAGCTCTTCGGCGAGGGTGTCTTCGCCAAATTGTTCGATCAGCGCGTCGATTTCAGCCAGCAGCGTGTCGTCCTCGTCGTCCTCCAGTTCGCCGTCGCCCACCAGACGCGCGCCGAGGCCGGCCAGGATGGAATCCCTGACGGTGGCCAGCGTGGGCGGATTTTCGCGGTTCTCGTCGCCGACCACCGCCTCAATCGCACGCGACAAGGACTCGCTGGCCCTGGCCTGCACAAAATCGACCGCCAGTGCGGCACCGTCGAACTCCTCGATCAGGGCATCCAGTTCGTCGAGGATCGATATGTCGACATCGAAGTGATGCAGTCGCTCGGCCTCCTTGAAGTCGTCCGGCAACAGGTCGGCGAGAAAACGGCGCACCGCCATGAGCGTGACGGGTTGCTCGCATTCCGGATTGTCGACCCGGCTGCCGAGCAGTGCCGACAAGCGTGGGCTGACGCGGCTGGCAACATCGATGGGATTACGGATCATGGCGTTTCCTGCTGGTTTGGTGTCGCATGGAGATATGACGATTTGCCTAAAACCACTATCTATTTAAGGGCACTTCTATAAATTGTCATTCCGGGCTTGACCCGGAATCCAGATGCTTGATTTGATTGGATTCCGGCGTACACCCGCAAGGGGTAGGCCATGGTTGTAAAGCCGCTAAAGCGGCAACAACCATGCACCGCCGGAATGACGAAATCAGAATTTATAGAAGTACCCTTGAATGTATAGCAGATGGTTTTCCTGGCAAGGCCGCCCCCATTTCCCGGCGCGTGGCTCGCCTATCATTGATCGATGGACAAAAGCCGCCCTCCACACGTTTCAACCCGGCCGGAGCAGGCCGCCAGCCTCGAAGCCAAGCTCGATTTCCTGGGACGCCCGGCTGCCTACCCCGAGGCGCCGGCGCGGGTGGAAGCGGTGGAGACCCACATGTCCTGGGTCTTCCTCACCGATACCCATGCCTACAAGCTGAAAAAACCGGTGCGCTACGACTACCTCGACTTCAGCACGGTCGAGGCGCGGCGCCTGGACTGCGAAGTGGAAGTGCGGCTCAACCGCCGCCTGGCCGCCGAGGTCTACCTGGGGGTGGTCCCGCTGGTGCTGGACGCGGCGGGCCGCCTGAGCCTGGGCGGAGCAGGGGAGACGGTCGACTGGCTGGTGCGGATGCAGCGGCTGCCGGCGGACCGCATGCTCGACCATCTGCTCCGCAGCGGGGCGGTCAGGCAGCCGGAAATCGTTCAACTGGCCCGCCGGCTTGCCCGTTTCTACGCCGCGCTCCCCGCGGAACCCCTCGCGCCCGAGGCGTATCGGCAATCCCTGGCAGGGCGGATCGAGGACAATCTGCGCGAACTCGTGAGCCCGGAATTCGGCCTGCCCCGGGACGTGCCGGCGGGGCTCGCCCGCTTTCAACTCGATTTCCTGCAACAGCACGCCGGGCTGTTCGACCGGCGCGTGCAGGCGGGCCGCATCGTCGAGGGCCACGGTGATCTGCGGCCGGAGCATGTATGCCTGCTGGCCGAACCGGTCGTCATCGACTGCCTGGAATTCAAGCGCGAGTACCGCATCCTCGACCCGGCCGACGAATTGGGTTATCTGGCGCTGGAGTGCGAGCGGCTGCACGCGCCGCACGTGGCCCGCTGGCTGCTGGACGAATATGGCGAGGCGAGTGGCGATGCGCCGCCCGCCGGCCTGCTGCACTTCTACCAGAGCTGCCGGGCGATGCTGCGCGCCAAGCTCGCCCTGTGGCACCTGCGCGACGACGGGCGGCATCGGCCGGAAAAATGGGTTGCCACGGCGGGGGACTATCTTGAATGGGCGCAACGGCACGCCGATGCTGCGGACACCTAGGCGTGCAGCAAATCGACCGCTGTGCAGGCAGCAGATGGCTTCGGCGAACAGCGGCATTCAGATTGTTCTATAGGGCGCGAGATGCTTGGAGTAGGGTGCACTCCGTGCACCTTCGGGCGTCAATCGGTGCACAAAGTGCACCCTACGCACCTCATACCACCCTCACGCACCTCATACCTGCAGCAGTTCGACCAGCGAACCGCCGCTGTGCAGGCGGTAGATGGCCTCGGCGAACAGCGGGGCGGATGCCAGTACGTTCACCCGGCTTTCCAGCAGTGCCGGCGGCAGGCGGAAGGGCGGAACCGAGTCGGTGACCAGCACCTTGTCCAGCGCCGGGTCGGCCAGCACCGCGTCGGCCGCGCCGACGAACATGCCGTGGCTGGCTGCCGCGTACACCTGGTTTGCCCCCAGCGCCTTGCAGGCGGCGGCGGCGCGCGCCAGGGTGGTGCCGCTGCTGATCAGGTCGTCGACGATGATGGCCGTTCTGCCACCGACGTCGCCCACCACCACTTCGCCGGACACCACGCCTTCGCTGCGGCGCTTTTCCATGAAGGCGGCTGCAATGGGGCGGCCGAGCGTCTGGCTGAGAGCCTGGCGGAAGGCTTCCGCCCGCTTCACCCCGCCGGCGTCGGGTGACACCACCACGATGGGTTCGTCCTCCAGGTGCGCCGTGAACCAGGCGACGAACAGGCCCTGGGCTTCGAGGTGCTCGGCCGGGATGCGGAAGGCATTCTGATAGGCGGCCGGGTTGTGAACGTCCAGCGTCACCATGCGGTCGGTGCCCACCGCTTCGAACAGCTGGGCGACATAGCGGCTGCTGACCGGGTCGCGCGACTTGGTCTTGCGGTCCTTGCGGGAATAGGCGAGGAAGGGGCAGACGGCGGTGACCCGGCCGGCCGAGGCGTCCTTCAGGGCGCCGATGAAAAACAGCAGGCGGACCAGCTTGTCGTTGGCGCTCATGCCCGGTTCGCCGTAGAGCGAATGGATCACGTAGACGTCCTTGCCGCGCACATTTTCCAGCGGCCGCGCCTTGTGCTCGCCGTCCTCGAATTCGCGTTCCTCGTGGCTGGATAATGCGACACCCAGCGCCGTCGCCACCCGCTCGCCGAAGGGGCGGCTGGCGTCAAGCGCAAACAGGCAAAGCGCATCCGGGCTCATCGGCGTTTCCTTCATGGCGGCTGGCAGCATTTTCATAATATGCCAGACTCAAAGGGATGTCGGTCCGGCAGAAAGGCGGGGACCATGGAACCCAAAGAATGTTTTTATCGGGAGCAGTTCGGCTACTGCTGGCTGTCGGATGGGCGGTGGCTTTTTCAGGCGGTGGATGTGCACGGGCAGCCACTGGGCAAACCGGCCGGGGTCGAGTTGAGGGAAGTGGTCTTCCATCATGATCGGGACGAAGAGCTGCATTAGCGCGCCGACATGAATCCCGGACGACTACGACAAGCTCGGTTATTTCCAACCCGGATTGTTCATTCCGTGCTTATCCGGTTGTCACCCACAGCCATGGCAGCCTGTCATTGCGGGCGAAGCGAAGCAATCCAGCGCTTTGATTCAGCGGGCCTTTCTGGATTGCCGCGTCGCTACGCTCCTCGCAACGACAGTCTATTCGTGGGCTGTGTGTGACAACTGGATAAGCACGGTTCATTCGGGCGAGACGCTTTGCGTAGGGCGTCAATCGGTGCACCGATTGACGCCCGAAGGTGCACGGAGTGCACCCTACGTACGGTCGCCAACGGATGAAAGAGCATTTTCAACGAGCTGTATTTCAGCTCCGACAACCTGGTGAATACCACGTTCGATCAGGTCAAGGCGGGCGACGAGGTGAAATTCATCGAGGAGATGGCCGCCGAAGGCCCGCAGGCCAAGCGCGTGAGCGTCGGCCAGCACCACATTCCGCTGTAGTTTCATTCCCCGCAGGCCTGTAGGTCGGCCGTGCGTTGCGGTTGCCGCAAGGGGACAACCACGGCCGCCTCTTTGCGGCAACACTTTTCCGACATCGCCCGCTTCCACATGCGGGCACGGATCGATCCCGCGCATGAATTCTTTTTTGTTACTATCCACGCTGTTGGCATGGCTTGTTCATGACGATAACGAGCACCTGTTCCAGATCTGGCTGCCGGGGAGATTTGATGGCCTTGATGTTTCACGATTCCGCTTCCTGAGTTTATGCCCGTCAAAAAGGCTCAGGAAAAACCCGGCCAGGACGAGGCCGAGCACGCCAATCTCGCCGCCGACCGCAGGGAGGCTGCGGCGCCGTCACCCAATACGGAGAACACGGAATCCGCCGCGCAGCCGCTCCAGGCAGTCGTGGGAATGGTCGCCTCGGCGGGCGGCCTGGAGGCTTTCAAGCAATTTTTCCAGGCGATGCCGGCGCACAGCGGCCTCGCCTTCGTGCTCATCCCCCACCTCGCCCCCAAGCACGAAAGCCTCATGGCCCCGCTACTGGACAAGCAGACCGCCATGCCGGTGGTGGAAGCCAGGGACGGCCAACGCCTCGATGCCGACCATGTCTACGTCATCCCGCCCAACCACTACCTGACCCTGCACCAGGGCATCATCCAGCTGAGCGCGCCTCCGGAGCACGGGGCTGGCCAGACCGCCATCGACCCCTTCCTGCGCTCGCTGGCCGCGGACCAGCAGGAACGCGCCATCTGCATCATCCTGTCCGGCACCGGCAGCCACGGTTCGCTGGGGCTCAAAGCCGTCAAGTCCGAGGGCGGGATGGCGATGGTGCAGGAGCCGTCCAGCGCCGAGTACGACCGCATGCCGCTCTCCGCCGTCGACACCGGGCTGGCCGACTACGTGCTGCCGCCCGGCCAGATGCCGGAAGCGCTGATCAAATACGTGCGGCACTTCGTTGCCGGAGCCGCCGCGCTGCCCGAACCGGCCGCCGCCGAGAACGACCTGGCCCAGGTGCTGGCCCTGCTGCGGGCGCGCACCAAGTTCGATTTCCGCGCCTACCGCAAGCGCATGCTGCTGCGCCGCGTGCTGCGGCGCATGGGGCTCAGCCATCTGGACCGGCTTGCCGACTATCTGGCGCTGCTGCGCGAGCGGCCGGACGAACTCGCCCAGCTGGGCAAGGACTTGCTGATCAGCGTCACCAGCTTCTTTCGCGATCCCGAAATGTTCCAGGTGCTGGAAACCCAGGTGCTGCCCGAACTGATCGAGGCGCGTGATGCGGACACGCCGGTACGGGTGTGGGTGCCCGGCTGCGCCACCGGAGAGGAGGCCTACTCGATCGCCATACTGCTCATCGAGCGCATCGCCGCGACGGGCAAGGCCTGCCCGATACAGATCTTTGCCACCGACGTGGACGAGGGCGCCCTCGAAGTGGCCCGCCGCGGCATCTACCCGGACGCGCTGGTAGCCGACCTCTCGCGCCAGCAGCTGGAGCGATTTTTCACCCGGGCCGATACCCACTACTGGCAGGTGAGCAAACAGCTGCGGGAAACCGTGCTGTTCGCGCCGCAGAACATCCTGGCCGATGCGCCTTTCTCCAAGCTGGATCTGGTGAGCTGCCGCAATCTGTTGATCTACCTGGAGCCCGAGGTGCAGCAAAAGCTGCTGCAGTTGTTCCATTTCGCCCTCAACGAGGGCGGTTACCTGATCCTCGGCCCCTCCGAGAGCATCGGCCGGCAGACCGAGCTATTCCGGCCGGTCTCCAAGAAGTGGCGCATCTTCCAGCGTGCACATGCGATGCAGCCGTCCCGCGCCGGCTTTCCGGTTCAGGCCGGCAAGCGGCCGGACGAACAGCATCTCGCGCTGTCGCCGGTTCCGGCCCCGCATAAAAACCTGGCCGACCTGTCCCGCAAGATCCTGCTGGAGGAGTACGCGCCGGCCGCCGTGGTGATCAACCGGCGCTATGAAGTGCTGCATTACTCGGGGCCGACGCAGCTGTATCTGCAGCAGCCCGGCGGGCCGCCGTCGCACGACCTGCTGACCCTGGCCCTTGCCGCATTGCGGCCGCGTATCCGCGCCGCGGCGGTCAAGGCCATCAACGAGGGGGCGCGGGTCGACATCGGCGGCATTCGTATCAAGCGCGCAGGGCAGGCCGTCCTGGTGCGTCTTTCGGTTCAACCGCTGCCAGGCAAGCTGGCGGACGATAGGCTGCTGCTGGTCATTTTCCAGGATGAGCCGGAAGTGCCCCAGTTCGCGGACGCAGGCGACGAGCGGGCAAGGACCGACGAACAGCTGGTGCGCCAGCTGGAGTACGAGCTGAAGACCTCGCGCGAGGAACTGCAGAGCACCATCGAGGAACTGGCGAGCAGCAACGAGGAACTCAAGGCTTCCAACGAGGAAGTCATGTCGATGAACGAGGAACTGCAGTCCACCAACGAGGAGCTGGAAACCTCGAAGGAGGAACTGCAGTCGCTCAACGAGGAATTGAGCACGGTCAACGCCCAGCTGCGCGACAAGGTCGACGAGCTGGAAAATTCCAACGACGACATGACCAATCTGCTGGCCAGCGTCGACAACGCCACCCTGTTTCTGGGGGTCGACCGCACCATCCAGCGCTTCACGCCCAGCGCCACCCGCCTGTTCAACCTGATCGCCACCGACGTCGGCCGTCCCATCGACCACATTACCGCCCGTTTCGAGGATCCGGAATTGTTGCGGGATATCGACCGGGTGCTGCAGGATCTGGCACCCAGCGAGCGCGAAGTGTCGCGCGACGACGCGCAATGGTTCCTGCGCCGCATCACGCCCTACCGGACCGCGGACAACCGCATCAGCGGCGTGGTGCTGAGCCTGACCGACATTACGCAGATCAAGCGGGCCGAGCTGGAACTGCGCAACATGACGACGCATCTCGCGCAGCGGGTGAGCGAGAACAGCGCGCAACTGCAACACGAGCGCAATTTCGTCGACGCCATCCTGAATACCGTGGGCGCCCTGATTCTCGTGATCGACACCGAAGAGCGGGTGGTCCGGTTCAACACGGCCTGCAACACCACGACGGGCCATGACTTTGCCGAGTTCATGGGCACCACCAAGTGGCAGAGCCTGATTCCCGCCGACGAACAGGACGGGATGCGCCGCGTCAACGACAGGCTGCGGTCCGGCGAGGACCATATCCAGCACGAAAACCACTGGCTTCACCGGGACGGCTCCATGCACCTGATCAGCTGGTGCAATTCGGTGCTGCGGGACGAGGCGGGGCGGGTTCAATACCTTATCGGCACCGGCATCGACATCACCGAACAGCGCCGTGCCGAATACCGGGCACGGGAAACGCTGGAAGAAGCCTCCCGCCTGCAACGCCTGCAGACTGCCAACGAGCTGGCGACCCTGCTGGCCCACGAACTCAACCAGCCGCTGGCCGCCATCGCGACCTATGCCGAAACGGGCAAACAGATCCTGCTTCACACGCCGGCGGATCACGGCAAGCTGGCCTCCAATCTGGAACGGATCAGCCAGCAGTCCCTGCGCGCCGGCGAAGCCATCCGGCATTTGCGCGCGTTCGTGGGTCGGGGGCGGATCGACCCGGTGCCCACGGACCTGAATGCCGTGGTGCGCAGCACCTGCACCCTGATGGCGCCGAAGGCGCGTGCCCGGGGGATCGACATCGCGCTCGATCTGGCAACGCTGCCGCCGGTATTGGCGGTGGACGTGCACATCGAACAGGTGCTGCTCAATCTGTTGCGCAACGCCATCGACGCCATCCGCGACGCCAACATGAGCAACGGCAGCATCACCGTGACGACACGGCGGTTCGAGGACATGGCCCAGGTCAGCGTCATCGACAGCGGCCCCGGCATCGATGCGGCGGCGGCCGACAAGGTGTTCGAGCCGCTGGCCAGCCACAAGGAATATGGACTGGGGGTGGGGCTGCGCATCAGCCGCAGCCTGATCGAGGCCCACGGCGGCCGGCTGTGGGTCGAGCCCCGCACACCCGGCGGCATTTTCCATTTCGTTCTTCCCTTCGCCCCATGAACCAGACCATATTCGTAGTCGACGACGACGCCGCGATGCGCGATGCCCTGGTCCAGTTGCTGGAGACCTCCGGCCTGCAGGTGGCGGCTCATGCCGACGGCCCCGCTTTCCTGGCGGACTATGAGGCAGACCGCCCAGGCTGCCTGTTGCTGGACATGGCCATGCCGGGCATGACCGGGCTTGAAGTCCAGGCGGCGCTGAACGCGCGCGGCCTGACCATTCCCATCATTTTTCTCACCGGCCACGGCGACATCCCCATGGCCGTGCGGGCGGTGCAGGCCGGCGCCGTGGATTTCCTGGAAAAGCCCATACAGGGCGCCGCACTGCTCGAACGGGTGCAGCGGGCCCTGGCGCTGGACCTGGAATGGCGCCAGACACAGGGCCGCACCCAGGCCATCCAGCAGCACTATGCGCGCTTGAGTTCACGCGAACGCGAGTGCATGGCATTCATTGCGTCCGGTCTCACCAGCAAGGAGATTGCCCGGGAACTGGGCATCAGCCCGCGCACGGTGGAAGTCCACCGTACCCATGTCATGCACAAGATGGGCGCCGCCAACCTGGCGGACCTGCTCAACATGGCCGCTTGCTGCAAACCCTGAGCCCGAAAATCGGGGCGAGGGTGGCCCTCCCACAGGTCCCTGGCAAGATTCAACCCGGATTGTTCATTCGGGCGAGATGCTTTGCGTAGGGTGCACTCCGTGCACCGATTGACACCCGAAGGTGCACGGAGTGCACCCTACGCACCATCAATCGTCTAATGAACAATCTGGGTTCAAGAGGCTTGTGAATCGGCAACAACCACGCACGCCCCGGGCCGAAGCCGTTTTTCCCCTAACACATCCCTGTTTCCTTCTTGCCACGGCTCCGCTACGTGGTTTTACTGAGTGTCCGCACGAATGATGCCGCGGCGCCATGTGACCTTCCCCCGAAATTTCGTCTTCCAAGGGTGACGTAGTATTGACGTTAACTTGGGAAGAGGAAAGATGAAGAAGATACCGAAACAAGAGTACACCGCCGAGTTCAAAGCGCTGGCGGTCAAGCGGGTAAAAGACGGGT